>WYBE01000068.1 GCA_011526045.1 Nevskiales bacterium
CCGGTCGTCGTGCGACACATCGCCCCTGGCGAGGCGGATGCAGCGGTGGTCACGGCCCCGGCGCGGGCATGTGTGGAGCCGGTTGCCAGGAGGGCAGCAACCGGCGCAACCCATAGCGACGAGCACAGGGACGTGCGAGGAGCGGCACGCGCCGGCGGGCGGGACCACCGCATCCTCCACCAGTAATCCACGACATTCCCGCAGATCGGCGAAGAACCATTTTTTTGCGCCGCGCCGCGTCCCCGCCAGAAGCCCCGGCGCAGGGAGCAGCGCAGCGACTTCGCAGCAGCCCCGCAAATCCGCGATGAACCCGATTTTCCGCTGCCACGGGACTGCGACGATGGCTTTTGGTAGCATCCGACGCCTGTTTCGGCGGAACGGCATTCGGCCCGGCCCCGCCGGCTGAGGATCAATAACCGCAGAATCAAGGGGGATCTCCCGGATGTATACCCAGTGCAAGTATCGGCTCGTGGCGTCGGGGCTCGTGGCGTCGATCGCTGTCGTGAGCGGTTGCTCCAAGCCTGCGAGCCCACCGGCGGAGACCACCGCGGCAACCACCGCGGAGACCACCGCGGCTGCGCCGGACGTGACTTCGCAGGCGAGTCCTGCCGCAGCGGCCCCGGCCGACTGGGCCGGCAAGGAACTGCCGGTACGCAAGATTCCGAACGTGCCGGAGAACGCCGAGGCCTATTACGCCCCGGACAACCTGCACGTGATCGCGCAGACCCAGGACCCGGCGGCGCAGGATCCCGGTGACGGCAAGGCGGGTGGTGCGCTCACCTACACCTTCACCGACACCGGCGAGGAGATCACCCGCATCAACGATCACGGCCAGGATGCCTGCTCGTGGTTCGCTCCCGACGGCAAGAGCGTCGTGTTCACGTCCACGCGCGACAACATGGACATGCCGCTCGGCGACTGGTCCGACGAAACCAAGTATCCGCAGGGCGCAGAGCTCTACATCTCCGATCTCAAGGGCGGCAACATCAAGCGGCTGACGGACAACGACAACTACGAGGCGGAAGTCACGATGTCGAACGACGGCCAGTGGCTGTTCTTCGGCCGCCAGATCGACGGCAAGATGGACATCTGGAAGATGCGGGTGGACGGCACGGACGAGCAGCAGCTCACCTTCACCGACGACTGGCAGGAGGGCGCTCCGTATCCGACTCCGGATGGAGAGCACCTGATTTTCCGCGCCTGGAAGCGCAGCGACCTGCTCGCGAACAACAAGATTCGCGAGGAGACCGGCGAGCGCCGCCAGACGCCGATGACGATCTTCACCATGAAGACCGACGGCACCGACGTGCAGCCGCGCACCTTCACCAAGGACATGAACTGGGCGCCGTTCATCGCGCCGGATGGCCGCCATTTCTTCTATGTGCGCATCTTCGAGAACAACAACTGGGAGGTCGTCATGAACGACCTCGCCGGTGGTGAGCCGGTGCGGGTGACCTGGAACCCGACCTTCGACGGCTTCCCGTCGATTTCGCCGGACGGCAAGAAGATGCTGTTCGGGCGCAGCACGGGCGAGAAGTTCATGTCGGGGATCTACACGCACGTCATGGACATCTCCTCGCTGAACGTCGGCCCGGAGAACTTCAAGGGCTCGATCCCGCCGCGTGCGGCGCGACCCGAGGGCTGGGTGGAGGATCCGGGGCTGGCCCAGTACGGCGACAAGCTCGGCTCGTAACCGGACAAGGCATCCGGCCGGCGCGAGGAGGGTTGACTGATGTTCATCAACTTCTGGTACGCGGCGGAATGGAGCCATAAGCTCGGGCCGGATCCGCTCAGGCTGCGGATGCTGGGTCAGGATTTCGTGCTGTACCGCGATTCGGCGGGCCGGGCCCATTGCCTCGCCAATGTCTGCGTGCACCGAGGCGGGTCGCTGGCGGGCGGCGTGGTCAGGAACGACCGCATCCAGTGTCCCTATCACGGCTGGCAGTTCGACGGCACGGGCAGGTGCCTGAAGATCCCGTCGCTCGGCCCGCAGGGGCAGGGACGGATCCCGGGCCGGGCCCGGGTGGACAGCTATCCGGTCGAGGAAAGATACGGCCTCATCCACGTGTTCCTCGGTGACCTGCCGGAGGCCGAACGGCCGGGGATCATGGAGATCCCGGAGTTCGGCCAGGCCGGCTGGTACGCGCATTGCGAGGACAGCCTGAGCGAGGGCGACTTCCGGCGCGCCGTGGAAAACGCGCTCGACCCGGCACACAACGAGTACGTACACCCGACTCACGGCTTCTCCGGGGAGCGGGACGATTACTTCGTGCCCGAACTCAAGGTCGAGGACCGCCCCTGGGGCAGCGGGTTCATCACCACGTACTTCGCGCCGCCGCTCAAGGACGAGCGGATGAAACAGGCGACCGGGCGTGCAGAGAACGCGGTGATCGAGGCGGGCACCTTCCACCACGGCCCGACCAATTTCACCACCTATATCCGCCCGACCGGGCAGAGCCGCATCCACCAGAACTCGTTCAAGACGCCCATCGACGGCTACCGGCAGCGCTCGTTCCTGGTGCAGACGCGCAACTTCCTCACCGGGCCGGAGCATGACGGCCGCTTCGCCGAGCGCAATGCCGCCGTTCGCAACCAGGACATCGTCGTGCTGCGCGACCTCGAGCCGCGGCGGGCACCGGAGACGAATCAGCACGAACTGCTGATGCCTGCGGACAAGGGCGTGGCGCGCTACCGCGAGAAACTGCACGACTGGGAAGCGCGCGGCTGGCGCATCGACGAGGCGGGGGTGCAGGCGGGCCGCGAGAAGAGCGCCTACGTGATCCCGAGCCCCGGCCGCCGTGCCGAGCCGAAGGGCTGGGTGCTGGAGCCGGTGCCGCTGCTGCCGGCGCGGCGCGCGGCGGCAACAACCGCGGCCGCAAGCTGAGTCCGCCGGAAGAACACATGATCATCGGAATGAGGAGGAAGCCACTGATGTCTGCCGTATCGCCAATGCTGTTTCCGGCCGTGGTGGCCGCCCTGTTTGCCGCGAATGCGGTTGCGGCCGAAGCCGGTGCCGACGCGAAGGAGCTGCCGTCCTTCGAGGTGCCGATCAAGCCGGATGCGGCCGAGGCGTACTGGTCGCCGGATTCGCGTTACCTCATCGCCCAGACGCGCGATCCGGACGCGCTCAAGACGCCGCGCGGCGGCCCCGGCGCGCTGACCTGGATTTTTACCCCGGACGGCAAGGAGATGTGGCGCGTCAACGATCGTGGCCAGGACGCCTGCTCGTTCTTCTTTCCGGACGGACAGCGCATCGTGTGGACTTCCACGCGCGACAACATGGACATGCCGGTCGGCGACTGGTCGGATTCGGACAACTATCCCCAGGGTGCGGAGCTCTACGTGTCCGACCCGAAAGGCAAGAACATCCGGCGTATGACCAACAACAAGGTCTACGAGGCCGAGGTCTCCATTTCGCCGGATGGCCAGTGGATCACCTTCGGCCGGCAGACCGACGGCAAGATGGACATCTGGATCATGGCGGCCGACGGCTCGAAGGAATGGCAGGTCACGAAGACAGACGACTGGCAGGAGGGCGCGCCGTTCTTCATGCCGGACAACGACCACATCATCTTCCGCGCCTGGAAGAAGGCCGATTACAAGGTCGTGAAGCCGACGCCGATGACCATCTTCACGATCCGCAAGGACGGCTCGGACTGGCGGCGCCACACCTTTGACAACGGCATGAACTGGCATCCGACGCCGACGCCAGACGGCCGCCACTACGTGTATGTGAAGGCCTTGTCCGGGACGAACTGGGAAATCTATCTCGGCGATCTCGCCGGCGGTGATCACCGGCGCCTGACGTTCCACGACAAGCTGGACATCCTGGCGCACGTCTCGCCCGACGGGAAGAAAATGAACTGGGGCCGCGCCACCGGTCCGCAGTTCATGAGCAATATCCGCACCTTCGTGATGGACGTGTCCTCGCTCGACGTCGGGCCGCAACGGCGGGTCCCCTGGGATCCGAAGTGGGGCACGCCGATGGTCACTGCGGGCTCCGCCCCAGGCGGTAACTGAGCCGGAGTCAGCGCCGCCGGGCCGGGCGCCTGTGCCCGGCCCGGCGTAGCGCGCGATTGCGACAAACCGAAATGGGCGTGCCGGCTCCCTTGTCTATACTGGCCGGCGTGAACATCTTCCAGTGGGCCCTGAGCGTTTTCCTGGTCTCGCACGTCGTGGTTGCCGTGCCGGCGATGCGCCGTCACCTGACCACACGCTGGTCGGAGCGCGGCTTTCTGCTCGGCTATTCGGTGATGTCCACCGGGCTCTTCACCTGGCTGATCATCAGCGCGATGCAGGCGCCGACGACGGCCCTGTGGCCCGCGGCGCTCTGGGCATACTGGGTGCCGGTGATCCTGATGCCGGTTGCGCTGACGCTGCTCGGGGCGAGCGTGCTGACGCCGAACCCCCTGTCGATCGCGCTGGTGCCGGGTGGGCTCGATCCGAAGCGCCCGGGGGCAGTTGCCGTGACGCGCCACCCGATCCTCTGGGGTCTCGGGCTCTGGGGAGCAACGCATGTGCCGCCCAACGGCGACACGGTCATGCTGACCCTGTTCGGCGGGCTGGCGTTCTTTGCCTTTACCGGCATGTTGATCGTCGAGCGCAAGAAACGCAGGGTGCTCGGCGAGGAAGGCTGGCGCGCCCTGGCGGCTGGCACCTCGATCATCCCGTTCCTGGCGATCCTCAGCGGACGTGCCCGCTTTCCGACCGACCTTCGTACTCTGGCCGGGGGCCTGCTCGGTGCCGCGGCGGCCGTGTATCTGCTGGCCGGCGGGCACCTGACGCTATTTCACCGCGACCCGCTGTCGCTGTTCTGATTGCCTACCAGGTACGAACGCGCCCGGTATCGAGGTGCACGAAATCGGACTCGGGGTAGTAGCCGACGCCGCCGCGTCCCATCGCGATCCCGGCGCGACGCAGTGACTTCGTCTGCACGCCGGTGAGGCGCACATCGATGGCCTGGCCCGACAGGTGCAGGCTCTTCTTCGCCACGCCCCCGGAGCGGTCGCGCAGCATTTCGTTGGTCGCCGGGGAACGAAACCCGGAGATGACCTCGAAGTGACCCCGGCTGCCGGTCTGTTCGCGCACGCCATGCAGCACGTCGAGCAGTCGCGGGTCGATCCGGTGGATCTCGCCGCTGCGGAAGTCGCGCAGGAGGACATTGATCGCGTCCAGCGCGTCGTGGACGTAAGCGCCGTTCTCGAGGTAGACCACATCCAGCTTCTCGCTGGTATGCGTGTGATAGAAACTCAGTCGCCGCGGGCTGCTGGCGTGGGCCAGCAGCGGCACCGGAGCGAATGCCAGCGGAATCAGGGCGCCCGCAGCGCGAAACAGGCTGCGGCGGCTGTAGCGGTTATCCAAACGAGCCTCCCGAGCATGTCTTATTCTTGTTCTTGTTCGAAACGCGGCAATTCTTGCAGAGGCCGAGGTACCGGGCAATGACCCGATGCACATTTTTTCCCGCGGGCTGGTTGGGCGCGCGGCGCGAGCCTGCCGGTGGACGCCGCTGTGGTCTCGCCGCTGCACTGGCGTGGTCCGTCCTGGCAGCGGTGGGTTCCGTGGCCGCGGCCGGGGAGACCGCGGTCGACACCGCGCTGCGTGAGCGCGTCGAACGGCTGCAGGCGGGCGACCGCGCGGTCGACGGCGTCACGCTGCTCGGTGGGGACGTACTGGCCGAGTTCTACGCGCGCCGGGCGTTCCGGCCGGCCTGGGGCGATCCGGCACGGGTCGAGGAGCTGATCACGATGCTCGAGACCGCGGACGGTCACGGGCTCGACCCGGCGGATTTTTTCAGCGGATTGCTGCGCGAGCGCCAGGAACCGGCCGGGGGCGACCCGCGAGCGCAGGCAGATCGTGAATTGCTGCTCACGGAAGCCCTGATCCGCTATGGCTATCAGCGCCGTTTCGGCAAGGTCGATCCGTCGAGCCAGGAGCCGGCCTGGAATTTTGCCCGCAGCTTCGCGCCCGGCACCGATGCCGCCACGGCGCTGGAACATACCGTCAGCGCACCGTCGCTGCGCGGTCACCTGGACACCGTGCTCGCCGAGAGCGCGCTGTACCGGGCATTGCGCGAATCGCTGGCACGTTTCCGTGCGATCGAGGACCGCGGCGGCTGGCCCCAGGTGCCGGCGGGAGCGACCCTGCGGGCCGGTGACCGCGGTGAGCGGGTGACGGCCCTGCGTGAGCGGTTGAGCCTGGAGCCAGTGTCCCCGGCGGCCCGGCCCGAATCGGCTGCCGACCTGTTCGATGATGCCCTGACACAGGTGGTGCGCGCCTTCCAGGAGCGACATGGGCTGACTGCGGACGGCGCCGTCGGGCGCGGCACGCTGGCTGCGCTCAACGTGCCGGTCGGGAGCCGGATCGACCAGCTGCGCATGTCGCTCGAGCGGCTGCGCTGGCTCACCCGCGGAGTCCCGGAGACCTACGTGGTCGTCAATGTCGCGGCCTTCGACGCCGGCTTCGTACGCGACCGGCGGCTGGTATGGACCAGCCGGGTCGTGGTCGGCCGTGCTGCGCGGCAGACGCCGATTTTCCGGGGGGAAATGACGTACCTCGAGCTGAATCCGACCTGGACGGTACCGCCCACCATTCTGCGCGAGGACACGCTGCCCAAGGTCCGGCGGGACCCCGGCTATCTGCGGCGTGAGAACATCACCGTGCTCGACCGCAGTGGACGGGCGGTGGACCCGCAATCGGTCGACTGGTCCGCCAGCGGCTTTGCGGCGCGCTACGCCCTGCGCCAGGAGCCGGGCCCGGCCAATGCGCTCGGGCGGATCAAGTTCATGTTTCCCAACCCGCACGCCGTGTACCTGCACGACACGCCCGCGCGGGAGCTCTTCGGCCGGCAGGACCGGAGTTTCAGTTCGGGCTGCATCCGGGTGGAGGATCCGCTGGCGCTCGCGGAACTCGTGCTCGATTCGCCGCAATGGACCCGGGCGACGCTGGAGGCCGCGATCGCCGGGGGCGCGACGCAGCGAATCACGCTGGCGAAACCCGTACCGGTGTTGATCGTTTACCTGACGGCGGTCGCCGGCGCCGATGGCGTGACGCGTTTCTTCCGCGACGTCTACGGGCGTGATCCCGCGCTGCTTCGGGCCCTCAACGGCCCGGTCCGGCTGAAGCTGCCGGCGGCGGCGAGCGCCGCCGGACCGGCGGCCCCTTCGAAAACCGGGATCACGTCCTTTGTCGCGGCGGCGCATACCGGCACAATAGCCGCCTCGGTTACTGCGGCCAGTCGGGCTGCGCCGGCCGCTTCCGGAGAGCATGAATCATGAAGTCCTGTGCGTTTCGCCCGATCATCGTCCTGCTGGCCGGTCTCGTGCTGGCGTCCTGTGGCACGTTCCGCAGCGCGCCGGGCAGCTCGGTCGTGCAGTTCCACAACAACAGCGGCCGCACGATTCTCGTCGAGAACAGCGAGCTGCTGCCGGGCCGCACTGCCACGTTCAAGTATCCGACCGACAGCGGGCGGCCGCTGATCGTGTTCTGGCATGGTTGCGTTCATACCTATATCGCCCCGGAGCGCAAGCCGGGCGAGTTTCGCGGCACGGACTGGATGCTGCGCGGTGCCTACCGCGCGCAGCTGGAGCCAGATGGCAGCCTGTACCTCGTGCCGCCCGGCGCCGCGTTGCCGACCGACGTCGCGGTGACCACGCAGCCCGAGGGTTTTCCATTGCGACCGCGCGAGGGTTCTTCCTGCGTGCAGTGAGCGCGGCTGCGCCGCGCGGCCGTCAGGGTGGCGCCAGCCGGTGCAGCGTGCCGGCGGCGTAGTCGACCAGGAACATCTCCCCGTCGTTGGCTTCGGCGAACGACGAAATGCTGCGGCCCGTATCGAGCATCTCCTCGACGGTGGACCCCCCGGACGCCAGCCGGAAGACCCGTCCGCTGACGAAATCCCCGAAGACGTACGACCCGCGCAGCGGCGGATTCCGGCTGCCGCGGTAGACGTAGCCGCCGGTGATCGAGCTGCCGGCCGCGTGATCGTATTCGGCCACCGGGTCCTCGAGGCCCATGGTCGGGCAGTCGCTCGGTGGAATGTTGCAATGGGCTCCTTCGCGGATGCGCCAGCCGTAGTTGCGTCCGCCAACGATCCGGTTCACTTCCTCCCATGCACCCTGGCCGACGTCACCCGCCCAGAGCACACCGGTTTCCCGATCGAAGCTGAAGCGCCAGGGATTGCGCAGGCCCCAGGCAAAAATTTCCGGGCAAGGCGCGCTGCCGCTTCCGGCTGCGCAATGCGCGTTGCCGACGAAGGGGTTCCCGGCGGGAATCGAGTAGGGCAGCGTGGCCACATCGATACGGATGATGCTGCCGAAGAGGTTGCTGGTATCCTGCGCGCGGTTGCCCGGGTCGTTGGCCGAGCCGCCGTCGCCGAACGCGGCGTAGAGCAGGCCATCCGGGCCGAAGGCGACATGCCCGCCATTATGGTTGGCGTAGGGTTGCTGCAGCGTGAGGATCACGACTTCGCTTGACGGGTCGAGTGTCTGGCCGCCATCGACCGATGTGAATCGCGACAGGTACGAGACCAGTGTGGGCGCCGAGCGTGTATAGGATAGATACACGTGGCCGTTCACGGCGAAATCCGGATCGAACGCCAGGCCGAGCAGGCCGCGTTCGCCGGAGCTGTCGCCGACCCGTGACGTGATGTCGATGAAGGTCGTCGTCGTGGCCGCCTGGTCATCGTTCATGAACACGCGAACCACGCCGGACTGCTCGACCACGAACCAGCGATCGTCGTCGCCGGGCGCCTGCAACAGCGCGAGCGGCTTTGAGAAGGACAGGTTCGGAAAGGCGGGCTGGAGCTCGGCACCGGGGGCGGGCGCGAAGCCGGTTCCACCACCGCCACTGCCGCCACCACAACCCGCCAGCGCCACGGCGAGCGCTATGGCGAGCGCCATGGCGAGCGCGCCGGCCTGCCGCTGCTGGATCAGCCGCCGCATTACTCGCGCACCAACCCGAGGTCGATCGGCCGCAGCGGCTCTGCGGGCGGCGGGGTGCGCAGCAGTGCGACCACGTGGCGTGCGAGCAGTTGCCCGACCCGGGGGTCGTCGTTCGGCGGTCGCCACATTGACCAGGTGCCGCGGTACTGCGCCTGCACGGGCCGCTCGGGGTCCGGGGCGCCGAGCGCCGGGTCGTAGCCGAGGTGGCCGAATGCAGAGACGTCGAAGGCCAGCGATGGATCGAGGTCGTCGCGCAGCTTGTTCGCCGGCGTGGCTCGCGGTGGCGGGTAGGGCCGCCCGTCGGCGCAGCCGCCCATCTGGAAGCAACAGGGCACGGTGGCGCTGCCCGTCGGCGCCGGGCACTGCGTTTCGACCCAGATCCCCCAGTAGTCCGCGAACGGATGCCCGACGGCCGGGTACCGGGTGAAGTCGCCGCGCGGAAACCCGGCCCAGGTCCGGTAGCCGATCTCCTTGGCGATCTGGTTCGGCACCTCCACCAGATTGAGCACCGAGTCGACGACGATCTGCGGGAAGGCGACGACGATGTGGCGCACGCCGTTCGCGCGCAGGCGGTCGAGTGCTTCCCAGTAGAGATACCCCATGTCGCCCGTCGGTCGCGAATCGCTTTCGTAGAGCCGCGCGTCGCCGAGGTTCTCGCCCCGCATTTCGCGGCTGCGTTCACGGCCAACCGCGCCGGTCCGCGACGGGGGCGCGGCCGGATTCGGCACCATGCGGCCGAACCAGGCACCGAGCACGTTGCGCTGGTCGAGCCCGGGATGTCGCTCCAGCAGCATGCGGCGGATATTGGCGTTGAGTTGCAGCGTGTCGTCGATCTTCGGGTCGAAGGATTCGTTGTACTCGCGGGTCGCGTGGTTGACGAGCAATACGCCGGTCCGCGCCCAGTCAGGTTGCGGCGGCATGCGCGCCTCGATGCCTTCGACATGCAGCAGCGCCAGTTGCGGGTCCGCAGCGACGGGGTTCGGATGGCCTGCCAGCGGCAGTTTGCGGTCCTGGCGTGGCGCGCCGAGCGACAGCGTCCATGCCGGCTGGTCGGCGGGGTAGGACTGCGTCATCAGGTCCGCCGGATCGTTGGCCCAGCGCACCGGGGTATGCGTGCCGCGGCGCCGGTCGACTGCGGCGGCGACCTGGCGCGCGGTATTCACGACGTCGAAGCTCTTGAAGAAGCGCACGCCGCCGGTGGTGAGATCGATCAGGATGATCTCCGTAACCCCGGCCGCGAGCAGTCGCTCGATCGGCCCATCGATGTCGTAGCGCTGCGGGTCACAACCGTCCCACTGCTGCTGCGCCCCGGTGCCGCCATCGGCGGCGCTGCCGCAATAACGCATCGGCACGCCCTCGGGCACGCCCGGCCGGAAGATGGCCCGCGGGTAGGCCAGGTGGGCGGGATCGTCGGAAATCCATGAGGCGTAATCCACCAGGAATTCAACGCCGAGTTCGGCCTGACGTTCGGCCAGCGACCGGCGCAGTTCCCCGAGATGCGAGAGCGTGAGTCGTTGCGCCGGGTCGGTGCCGCCGATGCGGGCGAACTCGAAGGCGTACTTCTCGATTTCCTTCGGCGCGTTGCCGAACCGCAGCACCTGTGGCCAGATCTGCGGATTCCAGATGACATTGCGGAAGACCACGCTGTTCGGGTCGTAGGCGAACATCTGCAGCGTGGCTTCCCAGGAACTGCGCAGGCTCTCGCTGTCGTTACCGCCGTGAAACACGTACACGACACCGACCCGGCGCGGCGAGTCGGCCATCGGTGCGGCGAATGCGGCCGGCGCCATGAGGCCCAGCAGCGCTGCAAGAATGCCGACCCAGGAGCGGCTCATCCTGTCCAACCCGTGATTCCCGCGACACAACCCGATGCGGAATCATGCCCAGCAGCAGGCGCATCGCGCAACCGCCGCGGCGGGCGCCGCAGGTATCGGGCTATAATGCCGCGCGTTCTTTCTCCGGCGCGTGGCACAAGAACACGAATGATCAGGGCGCTTTTCAGGTCGCTCGGGCTGGTCTTTGCGGTCCTGCTGTTTGCGGTATGGCTGCCGGCGCTGTTCGGCGTCTATGGACTGTTCTGGGAGCGGTACGCGGCCGGCTTCCTCACCAACCCGATGAACCCCGGCTACCGCTGGTACCGCCCGCTGGAGACGGTCGCGGGCGGCAGCACGCAGCCGCTGTCCGTGTCGCGGACCGCCGCCGCGGCCTTCAGCGCGGAGGCGCTGGAGCAGGCGGCTGCGTATGCGCGCTTCTATAACAGCGATTCGCTGCTGGTGATGTATCGCGGCGAGCTGGCGTTCGAGCAGTACTGGAATACCAAGAAGCCGGAGAGTCTTTTCTCGGCCCATGCGTTCACGAAGACACTGACGGCCATCCTCGTCGGGCATGCCATTGCCGACGGGCGCATCCTGTCGGTGGACCAGCCTGCGTATCACTTCCTGCCTGAGTGGGACGATGAGCAGCACCGCGCGATCACCATCCGCGACCTCCTCGGCATGACCAGCGGCCTGCAGGAGAGCGATGACTTCTCGCCATGGTCGCAACGCATGCAGCGGATCATGGGCACGGACATCATTGGGCCGAACCTGGCTGCCAGGGTGAACGGCCCGCCGGGGGTGACGTTCGCGGACATCAACCCACCGGCGCAGATCCTCGGCATCATCATCGAGCGCGCTACGGGTCGCCGCTTCGGCGACTATCTCTCCGGGAAACTCTGGCGACCCATCGGGGCGCGTGACGCCCAGCTCTTCGTGGACCACCCGGGCGGCACCGCACACACGGATTGCTGCATGTGGAGCGTGATCCAGGACTGGGCGCGGGTCGGTGAGGCGTTGCGCAGCGGCGGCCTGTGGAATGGCGAGCGGGTGATCCCGGCCGGTTGGGTCGGGCAGATGATCACGCCGTCCGTCGCCAACCCGAACTACGGGATGATGGTATGGCTGGGCAATTTCCACGAAACCAATCACCAGCAGGAGCAGGCGACGTTCGTTTCCGGCCGTCACCAGTCGGAGCCGTTCGCCGCGCCCACGTTCTTCCTCGACGGAGCGCAGTTGCAGAGAGTGTGGATCGTGCCCTCGAAGGACCTGGTGGTGGTGCGTACCGGCAGTGAACATCCCGACTGGGACGAAGCACGCCTGCCGAACCTGCTGATCCGGGGTCTGACGATATGAGCATTGCAGTGCAGGTTCGCTGGCTGGCGGGGTGGCGTGCGATGCCGTGGCGCGCCGCCATACTCGTGGCGTGGTCCGTGTTCGCTGCCGCCTGCGTCAGCGGTTCTGACCCGAGCAATGGCGCCGTGCGCATGCTGCACGCGGTCGCGGATGGCCCGCGCATGAATCTGCTGATCGACGAGGAGCTCAGGCTCGCCGGCATCGAGTTTTCCGGTGGCTCGGCGTTCGTCACCAGCTCTGCCGGCGACCGCCGGGTGCGGATCGAGGAGGTATTGCCGGCCTCCGGTGCCGCGACCACCGACACCATCTTCGACCAGACCCTCTCCCTCGCGGTAAACGACGAGTTGACGCTCATCGTGGCGGGCATGGCTGCTTCCGGCAGCGAGGAAGTCATCGAGGTGCGCAACCGCACGCGGGGCGTGCCGTTTGGCAAGGCCCGGGTGCAGGTCGTGCACGCCGCGGCCGGCGGTCCCGCAGTGGATGTCTATATCACGGCGCTCGACACGGTGCTGAGCGCGGTGGCCCCGGTGGCGCCGGCGCTCGGTTACAAGGCAGCGACGGAGCAGCTCGAGATGAGCGGCGGTGGCGCCCGGGTGGCCCTGACCGCAGTCAACGACCCCACGACGGTGCTGTATGACTCCGGGCCGATCTTCCTGAACCTGGAGAGTTCGCTGCTGCTCGCGCTGGTGCCGGATACGGCGGTTGCCGGCAGTACGAGCCCGTTCTCGCTGGTGGTCATGAGCGGGACGGCCTCGGTCGCTGTGCCCGACCGCAACACCGGGTCGCAGGTGCGGGTGGTGAACGCGGCACCTGTTGCCTACGGGCTGGATGTCATCGTCAACCAGACTTCAGTGCCCGGTGGCGTCCGCCAGGAGTGCGATCCGGGGACGACGGAGAGCGGGACCGTGCTCGAGTTCTGCGCCACGTCGTTCACGTCCATCGGCAGCTTCGCGGCCATCGCGGCCGGCAGCTACAACGTGAACATCCAGAAGACCGGCGCTGACGCGGTGGCTGCTCAGACGCTCGGCGGCAGCTTCCGCGCCGGAGTACCGGAGAGCCTCGTGCTGACGGGCATCACGGACGAGGCTGCCACGCAAACCGGGCAGGGAATGCTTACCCTGGGAGGCACGCGGCGTAACGCCGTGGCCGCGCAGCTACGGGTCGTCAGTGCCTCGCTCGCGGCAGACGCTGCGATTGCAGGCGACCCGGCTACCGATCGCCTCGAGCTGTACATCACGGCTCCGGGAGCGGATCTCGCGGCCGAAAACCCCGACTTCGTCAATTTCCAGATCGGCGGGGATACCAATTACCTGTCACTGGCCGCGGGTGGATACCAGCTCGCGCTCGCCCGGCGCGACACGGCCGTGTCCGGAGCCGTGCCCGAGGTGCTCTACACGCGGGAGCTGACGCTCACCGGGGGTGGCCTGTACACGCTGGTCATCGCCGACAGCCTGGGTGGGGTGCTGCCGTTGCAGGTGCTGTCCCTCGAGGACAGCCCCTGATCGCGCCGCGGGTCGCTCAGTAACGCGGTACCTGCGAATCGACTTCCAGCGACCAGGCGTCGATGCCGCCGGTCAGGTTGTGCACGTTACGAAAGCCCTTGCGCCGCAGGTATTCGGCGGCGTGCTGGCTGCGCGATCCCCGGTGGCAGTGGAAGACGATCACGGTGTCCTTCGGCAGGGCTGCAATCCGCCGGTCGGTCTCTTCGTCCCAGGCGCAGGCGCCGGCAATCACCGCGATGGCGCGCTCGTCCGGACCACGCACGTCGATCAGTTCGATGCGGTCGCCGGCCTGCAGGCGGTTCCTGAGATCCATCGCGCTCAAGGCCTGTACCGGCGGCGGCGCGTTGGGATTGTCGAAGCGGAAACGCGACCCCTGCAGGGTGTCCTCCACGTCGATTTTCAGGCCATCGGCGCGGCCCGCGCTCCAGGGGTCCAGGTACAGTTCGATGCCAGGCAGGCCGACGCGCACCTCCTGCCCGGTTGGAGGCGCGAGCGTGAGCGTGTGTTGCCAGCCGGCGTCGATGCGCAGGTGAATCGCCATATCCGCGCGTTGCTCGACTGCCCCACGCATGAGCGCGAGCGCGTTCTCGCTGATCGCCACCGCGGGCACGCCGCCATGGCCTCGCTCGACACCGAGCACCTGGGCCAGTTCGCCCGTGGCGAACATCTCCGTCACGATGTCGCTGCCGCCGACGAGTTCGCCTGCGACATACAGCTGCGGAATAGTCGGCCAGTTGCCGTAGAGCTTGATCCCGTCGCGGATCTCGGGGTGGTCGAGCACGTTGATGTCGAGGTAGTCCGGCAGCAGCATGTCCAGCGCCGCAACGGTCTTGGCCGAGAACCCGCATTGCGGTTGCTGCCGGTTGCCCTTCATGAACAGCACGACGCGGTTGTTGCGCAGTACGTCGTCGATGATTTCCCGGACCTGGGTATCAAGCGTCATCTTGCATCTCTCTCGGGTGGTGGTGGCGCGACTACTGCACGCTGAAGCTTCCGCCGCAGCCGCACTGGCCCGTCACGTTCGGGTTTTCGAAGTCGAATTTCTCGTTGAGCCCGTCGCGGACGAAATCTATCCGCGCGCCCTGGAAGATCGGCAGGCTGTCGGCCGCGACGATCAGCCTGATGCCCTGTGCCTCGACCACGACATCGTCGGGGCCGATCGCATCGGCGAAATCCACCGTGTAGGCAAGACCCGAGCAGCCGCTCTTGCGCACACCAAGGCGCAGGCCAACCGCGTCGCGGTTGCGGCCAAGATAATCGCGGACCCGGGCGGCGGCTTTCTCGGTCAGGCTGATCGACATGGGCGGGAATCCTGGTTTCGATACCAAACTATCGGGGTATATGGGGACGGCCGGCGAAATTGTCAACGATTTTGGCCTCCGATACCATCCGCGCATGATCAGGACGAAGCCCGGCAGCGAGCGGACGGTCGCGGAACTTGCGCTGCAACTCGGCAGGGCGGCCTACGGCGACAGCCCGGCAGACAGCCTCACGCCGGCGCAGTGGATGGCGTTGCGTTTCTTCGGCCGGGCGAACCGTTTCTCGCGCACGGTTTCCGCGTTTGCGGAGTTCCACTCCACGACCCGGGGCACCGCGTCGCAGACGGTGAAGAGCCTCGTGCAGCGCGGTTACCTGACCCGCACCCGCTCGGAGCGCGACGGGCGCAGCGCGACGGTGGATCTCACCGCCAAGGCCCGACGCATACTCGAGGACGATCCGTTCGAGGCCGTCGTGCGCGCGGCGGCCGGGCTCAGCCCTGCCCAGCGGGACCGCACTGCCGCCAGCCTGCGCGGCATCCTGCGCCGGCTCGCGGTGGATCGCGAACGGGCCGTTCCCGGGGTCTGCACGCGTTGTGGCCACCTGGCCACGGTGGGCCCGGGCAGCTATCGCTGCCGCCTCATGCGTGAGCCGCTCACGGCCACGGAGCTCGGCCAGCTATGCGTGCATTGCGAGGATTGTCGTCACCACCGGGCCTGATGGCCCGACGGGCGGGCCGTCAGACGGAGAAGGATGAACCGCAGCCGCAGGTCGTCGCCGCGTTCGGATTGCGGATGACGAAGCGCGCGCCTTCGAGGTCTTCCTTGTAGTCGATTTCCGCGCCGGCGAGGTACTGGACGCTCATGGGATCCACGAGCAGCGTGACGCCCCGGTTCTCCACCTGCGTGTCGCCGTCTTCGAGCTGCTCGTCGAAGGTGAAGCCGTACTGGAACCCCGAGCAGCCGCCGCCGGAGATGAACACGCGCAGCTTGAGGTTCGGGTTGCCTTCTTCGCGAATGAGCTGCGAGACCTTGCTCGCAGCCGCGTCGGTGAAGAGCAGGCCGGGAATGCCGGTGAACTCGGTGCTGTTTTCCATGAAAATAGTGTCGCGGTCGGCCACCCGCCGTGTCAAGGAAGTTTCGCCCCGCTACTATATGACGATGCCGCAGGCCAGCTCATGACCGGCGTTCCCGCTCCCGTGCTGGCCGCTTATGACGCCTCTGCGGTCGAAGTGCGGCCGCTCGGCGCCGGGCTGATCAACCAGACCTACCTGGTGGACGGCGGTCCTCATAGCCGTTTCGTGCTGCAGCGCCTGCACCCGGTATTCCCGCCACAGGTCAACGAGGATATCGACGCCGTTACGAAACATCTGCAGGCAGCCGGCCTGGTGACACCGCGGCTGATGGCGACCCGTACCGGCGATCTGTGGGTTACCCACGAGGGCGCGGTGTGGCGTGCGCTCACCTGGGTGGATGGCATCGGTCTCGACCGGCTGCGCGATACCGAACAGGCCCGCGAGGCGGGCCGGATCCTGGCGGTCTTTCACCGGGCGGTGAGCGGCCTGCGCTACGAGTTCCGCAGCGTACGTCCCGGGGTGCACGACACCGCGCGTCACCTTGCGAACCTGCGCGCCGCGCTGGAAACGCACCGCGATCACCCGCGCTTCGCAACCATCGCCGCGCTGGCCGGGCAGGTGCTCGAGGCAGCCGACGGCCTCGAGCCGCTGCCGACGCTGCCGGCAAGAGTCGTGCACGGCGATCCCAAGCTCAACAACATCCTCTTCTCGCCGGACGGCACGCAGGCCCTCTGTCTCATCGACCTCGACACCCTCGGTCGCATGGCACTCCCGCTCGAACTCGGCGACGCATTTCGCTCGTGGTGCAATCCCGCCGGCGAGGACAGCGCGCTCGCACGGTTCTCGCCGGAGCTGTTCGAAGCCGCAATCGGCGGCTACGCATCCGGGGCCGGCGGCTTCGTCAGCGCCGATGAGTGGGAGCACATCCTCGGCGGCACGCTGACCATCTACGTGGAACTCGCCGCGCGCTTCTGTGCGGATGCCCTGAACGAGAGTTACTTCGGCTGGAACCCGCAGGCGTTCGCAAGCCGCAGCGAGCACAACCAGGTTCGCGCCGAGAGCCAGCTCAACGCGGCCCGCTCACTGCTCGCGCAGCGCCCGGCGCTGGAGCGGGTACTGCGCCGGGTTGCCTGTGCCTGAGGTAACCTAGCAGGCGGGCGTCGATCACGAGCCGGTAGCGGGCGGTCCGGCGCCGCCAGTGCGCGGACTTCCCGGAACGCGGGGTGCGGAAATGCCGCTGGGGGAGGTATCACTCGAGGACCGGTATACCTGTACCGCGGGTCGCGTTTACCTCTCGGGCCTGCAGGCGCTGGTGCGCCTGCTGCTCGTGCAACGCCGGCGCGACATCGCCGCCGGACTCAACACCGCAGGCTACGTATCCGGTTACCGCGGTTCGCCGCTCGGAGGACTCGATCGGGAACTGTGGCGCGCCGGTGCACACCTGCAGGCGCACCATGTCCGCTTCCAGCCCGGCATCAACGAGGACCTGGCCGCGACCGCGATCTGGGGCAGCCAGCAGCTCAATCTTTTCCCGGAGGCCCGTTACGACGGAGTCTTCGCGCTGTGGTATGGCAAGGGGCCGGGCGTGGACCGCAGCGGCGACGTGTTCCGCCACGCCAATGCCGCGGGCACCTCGCGCCACGGCGGCGTGCTCGTGGTGGCAGGCGACGATCATGCGGCCCGTTCCTCGACCTTGCCGCACCAGAGCGAGCACAGCTTCATCGCCGCGATGATTCCCGTGCTGCACCCGGCCGGCGTGCAGGAACTGCTCGATTTTGGCGTCATCGGCTGGGCGATGTCGCGCTTCAGCGGGTGCTGGGTCGCGCTCAAGGCCACCGCCGAGCTGCTGGATTCGGCGGCGACGGTGGATGCCGATCCGCAACGGGTGGTGACCGTCGAACCCGCCGGCCTGCAACTGCCGGAAGGCGGCCTCGGCGTGCGATGGCCCGACTGGCCGCTGGAGCAGGAGCTGCGACTGCAGCGGCACAAAGTCTACGCTGCGCTCGCGTTTGCCGCCGCCAACCGTCTCGACCACGTCATCCTCGACAGCCCGCGGCCGCGTTTCGGAATCATCACCACCGGCAAGAGCTACCTCGACGTGCGACAGGCGCTCGCCGATCTCGGCATCGACGCAGGTATGGCCGCGGATGTCGGCCTGCGGCTCTACAAGGTGGGCATGCCCTGGCCGCTCGAGGAGAAGGGAGCGCGGGCCTTTGCACGCGGCCTCGAAGAGGTGCTCGTGGTCGAGGAGAAGCGGGGGATCATCGAGAACCAGCTCCGCGCACAGCTCTACAACTGGGATCCGCAGGTCCGCCCCCGGGTGGTGGGCAAGTTCGACGAGGAGGGCAACTGGCTGCTGCCCGCCGCTGGTGAGCTGACCGCGGCGCATATTGCCCGCGTGATCGCCGCGCGGTTGCAACGCATCGCCGGTAGCGATCTCGTCGGGCAGCGCCTGGGCTCGCTCGTGCAGCCGGAGGCGCCGCCGGTGTTCATTGCCAGTGACCTGCGGCGCTTGCCGTATTTCTGTTCGGGTTGCCCGCACAACACATCGACGCGGGTGCCGGAAGGCAGCCGGGCGCTGGCCGGCATCGGCTGCCACTACATGGCGCTGTGGATGGACCGTTCCACCGCCACCTTCACCCAGATGGGGGGCGAGGGCGCAGCCTGGATCGGGCAGGCGCCGTTCACCGCGACAGGCCACGTATTCCAGAACCTTGGCGACGGGACTTACTTTCACTCCGGGCTGCTCGCGATCCGGGCCGCGATCGCGGCTGGCGTCAACATCACCTACAAGCTGCTCCTGAACCACGCGGTCGCCATGACCGGCGGCCAGCCGCTCGATGGTGCGCTGACTGCAAGGCATGTCGCGCAGCAGCTGCGCGCCGAGGGCGTGGACCGGATCGCGGTGGCGAGTGACCGGCGGTTGAGGCGCGGCGAGCGCTCCGGCTTTCCGCGAGGCGTGAGCTTCCACCTGCGTCGCGATCTGGAGGCCCTGCAACGCGAGTTGCGGGAGACGCGCGGCGTGTCGGTGCTGATCTACGACCAGATGTGCGCGGCCGAGAAGCGCCGGCAACGCAAGCGCGGGCGGCTGCCGGACGCGCCGGCGCGGGTGTTCATCAATGAGTGGGTGTGCGAGGGTTGCGGCGACTGCAACCGTGCTTCGAACTGCCTCTCGGTCGTGCCGCTGGAGACTGAGTTCGGCCGCAAGCGAACCATCGACCAGGACAGCTGCAACCAGGATTTCTCCTGCGTCGAGGGATTCTGTCCGAGCTTCGTGACGGTGCGAGGGGCGCAGCTGCGGCGCACCGCCCTCGGCGCCGCCCCGGTCGCCGACCTGCCCGCGCCGACGCTGCGGGAACCCGACGGTCCCTACGGCATCGTGATCGCCGGTATCGGCGGCACCGGAGTCGTCACCATGAGCGCCATACTCGGTATGGCCGCGCACATGGATGGCCGCTGTGCCACCACCATCGACCAGACCGGTCTCGCGCAGAAGTTTGGCGCCGTGCTGAGCTACGTGCGTATCGCAGCGGGGGCGGAATCCCTGCACACGCCTCGCATACCTGCCGGCAAGGCGGACCTGCTCATTGCCGCAGACCTGCTGGTCGGTGCCGGCGCCGAGGCGCTTGGCAAGCTCTCGGTGACGCGCAGCGCCGCGGTCGTGAATACGGACATCGCCATGCCGGCGACATTCATCCGCGAGCGCGACTTCGAGCTGCCGGACTGCGCGATGCGCGAGGCGATCGAGGAGGCAGTACGCCCCGACCAGGCCTGGTTCGTGCCGGCCTCGGCTCTCGCCAGGGCGCTGCTCGGTGACAGCATCGCGACCAATTGTTTCCTGCTCGGTTACGCCTGGCAGCGTAGCCTGCTGCCCGTCAGCGAGCGCGCGATCCTCGCGGCCATCACGCTGAACGACGTGGCGGTCGAGCGCAACCGCGAAGCCTTCGGCTGGGGACGGTGTGCGGCCCACGACGCATCGGCCGTCGCCGTGCAGGCCGGCACCGTGCCGGCGGTGCGGGGCCGCTCCAGCCTGAAGGCGACAGTGGCGCGCCGCGCCGGATATCTGCAGGCCTACCAGGACGAAGGCTACGCGCATCGCTACGAGAACCTCGTGCAACTCGTGGAGCGCGCGGAACGCGGCCTCGTGGGCGAGGCGCCGTTGCCGCTCGCCGAGGCGGTGGCGCGCAATTACTTTCGCGTGCTCGCGTACAAGGACGAGTACGAGGTGGCACGCCTGTACATGCAGAGCGGGTTCCTCGACGAGCTGCGTGGCCGCATGCAGGGCCGCCCGCGCCTTCGTTTCCATTTTGCACCACCGCTGCTCGCGCGACGCGATCCGGTGTCGGGTCGCCCCCGCAAGCGCGAGTTCGGCGCCTGGGTGCTGCCGCTCCTCGGCCTGCTGGCCCGATTGAGATTCCTGCGTGGATCGGCGCTCGACCCGTTCCGCTGGAGCGCTGACCGGCGCCTGGAACGCGAGCTGATCGCCTGGTACGAGTCGCTCCTGGAGGAAATCGTCCCGGGGCTGCGGCCCGGCAATCATGCGCTCGCGGTCGAGATTGCCTCGCTGCCCGACGCGATACGCGGCTACGGCCCGGTGAAGGCCGCGGCGGCGAGCGAGGCGCGAACACGCGAGGCTGCGCTGCTCAGCCGTTTTCGCACGCTCGGGGTGTAGGAGCGGGCCGCGCTGCTACCGGTCCGCGGTTTCGTCGCTCCACTCCTCCGCCTCGATCACGCCGGCCCGATACAAAGACAGGTTGGCGCCGAGAAAGCCGAGTGCCGCCACGCCTGCCGCGCTGCTGACGACCGCGATTGAATATCGCAACGAAGCCGCGTCGCCGAAGCCGTAATCGGTGACGAGCGCGACCGCGGTGGGACCGAGCGTCAGGCCGAGCGCGTTGATCACGAAGTAATAGATCGCGGTGATCTGGCCGCGCATCTGGTTCGGCGTGATCATCATGAGTGCAGCCGAGCCGGTCGCCGTGATGATGGCACCCCCCAGCGTGGCGGGAATGAGGAGCGCCAGCGCCAGGGTGGGCCCCGGCATCAGCGGCGCGAGGATGGAGGCCGGTACGAACACTGCCACTGCGGTAACCAGGCAGGTGCGCATCAGGCCGTCCTTGTAGCCACGCGCGTACAGCCAGTCGGCGGCCCAGCCGCCGAAGTTCACGCCGATCGGGCCGAAGATCAGCGTCACGAGGCCGTAGGCATAGCCCGCCTGCGGGATGCTCCAGTCCCAGGAGCGCACGAACATGGTCGGAATCCAGAAGAAAAAAGCGTAGCCGATCACGGTCACCACCGACATGCCGAGGAAGTGCGTGGCGTAGGTCTTCCAGCGTTGCCCGAGGAAGCGCAGCGTCGCGGCGACCGGCAGCTCCTCGCTCGTCGTACCGTCGGGTGTTTCCATGCGGATGCGGTCGCGGCGCGCGGGCTCGCGCACCGTTGCCATGAGCGCAGCGACGACCAGTCCCGGCAGGCCGACGAACAGGAACACCATCTGCCAGGGGCGCAGTTCGCCGACCACCGGCAGCACCAGTGCTGGAGCGTCGGTGGCGAAGGCGATCGCCCATGCACCCACGATGTTGGCGATGCCGACGCCGAGCGACACACCCATGGTGTAGAAGCTGATTGCACGCCCGCGCTTGCGCCGCGGGAAGTAATCGCTGATGAGCGACAGCGCACTCGGATTGAGCGTCGCCTCACCGACGCCGACCCCGACGCGGGCGAGGAACAGCTGCCAGTAGTTGCGGGCGAGCCCGCACGCGGCGGTCATGAAGCACCAGATCGTTACGCCCCAGGCGATGATCGCGCGACGGCTGCGCCGGTCGACCAGTCGACCGATGGGAATGCCGAGCACGGTGTAGAACAGCGCAAAGGCAAGGCCGCCGACGAGGCTGACCTGCGTGTCGCTGAGCGCGAGATCGGCGCGGATCGGCTCGATCAGGAGCGCAAATATCTGCCGGTCGAGAAAAGACACGACGTAGCCGAGGGTCAGCACGACCACGACGTACCAGCCGTAGGCCGGGTGCGGGTAACGGTTCTCCCCGGCGCGGTGCGCCGCTTCGGTGTCGTTCATCGTTGGCGTTCTCCCCGGTGCGGCCGCGTGGCGGGCCGCCCGCCCCGATCAATGGCAGCGCGTGCAGCTCTCGAGTCGTGCGAGCCGCTGCTCCCGGCTCGTCGTGGGCGCCGGCGGCCAGGATGCGGTGTGGCAACTCTCGCAGGTCGCGTCGCGCTCCACGACCAGTTGGTGCGAGACCTCGAAATGCCAGTACCCGGCGCGCTTGCGCCGGAGCAGGTCCGGCAGGCCGGCGGCCGCGCGACGCAGGGCGGCCGCTGCCTCGCCAGTCGCCCGGACCTCTGGCGTGGCCGATGCGGCGAGCGGTGGCTGACCGGGCTGCGGGGCGCCGAGGGCCAGGATGGCAGCGCCGCGTCCGGCAATGCGACCCATCATGACGGCCGGACCGAGGAAGGTGCCGGATCCGTCGTTGCGGCCATTGATGCCCGCTGCGCCCGTGACTTCACCGGCGGCGAACAGGCCGCGGATGAGTTGTCCGGCGCCACCCAGCACGCGCGCCTCGTGGTCCACGACGAGGCCGCCCAGGCTCCTGGCGGACATCGGGAAGAGTTGAATCGCGTAGAACGGCGGCTGGCGGATCGGGGGCGGGCCCGGGCCGGAGGTGCCGGGCCCCATGCGGCCGAAATCGGTGTCCATTCCCTGCTCGACGAAGCGGTTGAAGCGACGCACGGTCTCCGTGAGCGCATCGGGGGGCAGGCC
The DNA here is from genome assembly GCA_011526045.1 of Nevskiales bacterium. GTDB lineage: Bacteria > Pseudomonadota > Gammaproteobacteria > Steroidobacterales > QUBU01. The sequence goes on from WYBE01000068.1 coordinate 22,713, forward strand.
CGCAGCCTCCGCCAGCGCCTCGATGCTGTCGCTCCGCTTGACGAGCGCCGGGTTGTCGAGAATCTCGCTGCGTATCGTCTGCGGCGTGAGCCAGGCGGCACCGCGGATCGACAGTTGCTGCACGCCCTGCGCGTCGAACACGAGCCAGTGCGTGCCACCCGGGGCGCCGCGCAGTACCGCGAGCGTCGTGACCTTGCCCGGGGCGGCTTCATTGGTGAAGCGCCGGCCCGTCGAATCGACCCAGATGGCGGCAGGGTTGTCGAGCAACAAGCCACGGTCTGCGGTCTGCTGGCGTGGATCGGGCAGCCCGTTGACGACAGTCACCTGGTGATCGAGGCGCCCGAGGGCGGCGCCAAAAGGCTCGGCGAGCTTCAGGCCGCCTCCGGTCGCGAAGGCGCCGGCGCCGATCAGAATGCGCGTTGGCAGGGGCAAGGTCTCGTCCCAGGCGCTGCGCACCATCGCGAGGCTTCCCTGGTAACCGCCGGTAGCGATGATGACGGCGGGCGCGCGGTAGAGCCGCTCGCCGCGGCTGCGCGTGCGCACGGTACGCACGCCGGCGATCTGCCCGTCCCGGCGCAGGATGCCGGTGACTTCGGTGTTCGGCAGGAGTTCGATGCGCTCGCGTTGCAGGACGGCGCGGATCAGCGGTATCACCGCATGGGATGCGCCGGCCCGCGTGAAGTGGAGGCGCGGCACGGTGTCCTCCGGGGCATCGCGCAGCGCCGTGAACTTCACGCCCAGGCTGGTGAGCCAGTCGTAGACCTGTTCGCGCGAGTTCTCCGCATAGGCCCGCACCCACCATGCATCCGCGTCTTCCCCCCGGGCCATGAAATCGCGAAAGGCGATCTCGGGTGCGTCGCGGAACCCCTTCAGTCGTTGCAGCGGCGTGTCCACCAGTGCAATGCCTTCAGCCATCACGGCGTGGCCACCGGCGACCGAGTTGCCGTCGATCAGCAGGACGCGCGCGCCGTGGCTTTCCGCTTCCAGCGCGGCCGCAAGGCCGGCAATGCCGGCACCGATGACGATCACATCGGCGTCGTTACCGGACAGCGGCGGCGGTTCGCAGGCGGTGAGAGCGAGCGCGAGCAGCGCAAGTGCACCGCGCGCGACATGGCTGAAGTGACGACATTGGCGTGGGCGTGACAATAGCGGTTGCCTGGACCGGGGCGCTGACCGGTGGCCAGTATACTAGCGGCCGCATCATGGCGATTTCCCGCAGAGCAATCCTCGTCAGCGGTCTTGCGACCGGTGGCGGCCTCGTCGTCTGGGCATTCTGGCGCGGCCTCGATGACGGCCAGGCGGCCCGGAAGTTCGCGCGCAGCACACCGGACGCCGTCGCGCTGAACGGCTGGGTGAAGATCGAGCCGAACGGCGTGGTGGTCTGCGGCGTGCATCGTGCCGAGATGGGCCAGGGCATCAGCACCGCCGTGCCGATGCTGATCGCGGAGGAACTCGATGTGGACTGGGAGCAGGTGCGCTTCGAGTTCACTCCGGTCGATCGGGACTACTACAATTTCGGGGTCCTGATGCGCGGGCAGCCTTTCGGCGACACCGCAGGACGGCCGCTGGCGCAACTCGGCGAGCGGGCCGCGCGCGCGGCACTGCACGCCATCGGCATGTCGATCACCATCAGCAGCGCGAGCGTGGTGGATGCCTGGGACACCGTACGCCTTGCGGCGGCGCAGGCACGCGCGCTGCTCCTTGCCGCGGCTGCCCGTCGCTGGGGCGTGCCGGCGGAGCGGCTCGAGACGCTGCACGGCCAGGTGCTGGACCGTGCCGGTGGCCGCAGTGCCGGTTATGGCGAGCTCGTGGCGGCCGCCGCCACCGGGACTCCGCCCGCCGCAGTCAGGCCGAAGGATCCGGCGGCTTTTCGGCTGCTCGGCCGTTCGCCACCGCGGTTGGATCTGCCGGCGAAGGTGACCGGCAGCGCGGCTTTCGGGGTCGACGCTGTACTGCCCGATCAGCTCTTCGCCACCGTACGACACAGTCCGCTGCTCAACACCCGCGTCGCGGGCATCGACAACCTGGCAGAAGTGTCCGGCATGCGCGGCGTCGAGGGCGTCGTGCGCCTCGGCGACCGGGCGGTCGCGGTGGTGGCGCGCGACACCTGGTCGGCGCTGCGCGGAGCCGCGCGCCTGTCCCTCCGGAGCGAGCCCTCCGACCGGCGGGTGCCGGACAGTGAATCCATCATGGCGGAGTGGCGCGAGGCGCAGGACGATGCGGTGGTCTTTCGCGACGAGGGCGATGCGGCCGCAGGGCTCGCAACGACCGGCCTTCATGCGGAGGCGGCCTTCGAACTGCCGTACCTCGCGCACCTGTGCATGGAGCCGATGAGTTGCGCCGCGCGGGTCGGGCGCGACGAGGTGACGGTGTGGGCGCCGACGCAGGCGCTGAGCCTCGCGCGGGATGTCGCCGCGGAGGTGGCGGGCGTCGCAGCCGACCGCGTGACCGTGCATCGCACGTTTCTCGGCGGTGGCTTTGGCCGGCGCGCCGAGGTGGATTTCGTCGCCCACGCGGTCGGGGCGGCGATGGCCTTCCCGGGGCGCCCCGTCAAGCTGGTCTTTTCGCGCGAGGAAGACGTGCGTGCCGACATGTACCGGCCGGCTGCTTTCGCGCGCGTGCGCGGCGCGCTCGATGAGCGCGGGCGCATCCACACGCTCGACTACCAGCTGGTGTCACAGTCCGTAATGGCCAGCTTCTTCAGGCGTACGCCGACGCCGCGCGGCGGAGACCCGCGCAAGGATGCCGGTGCGCTTGCCGGTGCCCTTGGCTTCATCTACGGCGGCGTTGCGAACCTGCGCATTGCCTTCCTGCCGCGCGACCCGGGCGTCCCGGTCGGGTACTGGCGCAGTGTCGGCAGTTCGCACAATTGCTTCGCCGTGGAGTCGTTCATGGATGAGCTCGCGGCGCTGGCCGGCCAGGATCCGGTCGCATTTCGTCTGGCGCACCTCGAGGGGCGGCCCGCGCACCAGGCCGTGCTGCGCGAGGTTGCGCGGCGCGCCGGCTGGGGCGGGCAGATCGCTGCCGGCCGCGGTCGCGGCGTGGCCTTGATCGAAAGCCATGACAGCATCGTCGCCCAGGTGGTGGAGGTCGTCGCGCAGGAGCGCGGCGAGATCAGCGTGGAGCGTGTCACCTGCGTGATCGACCCGCGTACGGTGATTCACCCTGACACGGTCATCGCACAAATGCAGGGTGCCATCGTCGACGGATTGGCGGCGGCGCTGTACGGCGGAATCACCATTCGTGGTGGCGCGGTAGAGCAGGGCAACTTCGATGACTGCCGCTTCCTGCGCCTCAGCGATACGCCGTCGATTGACGTCCACCTGTTGCCCCAGGGCGGGCGACCCGGCGGGGTGGGCGAGCCGGGGTTGCCCGCGGTGGCGCCGGCGCTCGCCAACGCGATTTTCGCCGCGACCGGCCAGCGCGTTCGGCGCCTGCCTATTGCCGGTTTTCGTCCGACCGGGGTGGCTTCTGATCGTCGTCCATGAGGATGCGCCAGGCCGGCGACTCCAGGTCGTCGAACTGCCCGCCGCGGGCAGCCCAGAAGAAGGCCAGTACCGCAGCGATGAGCAGCACCAGGCCGAGCGGGATCAGGATGAAAAGAATGCTCATGGTGTTGCCTTCCCCGGCGCGAGGCGTTCGGTTGCGATGCCGTCGCGATCCGGGCGCATGGAGCGGCCGAGCCGCAGGGCGTTGAAGGTCACCAGCAGGGAACTCGCCGACATGCCGAGCGCAGCCAGCCAGGGCGGGAGCATTCCGGCGGCGGCGAGCGGCACCGCCAGCGCGTTGTAGCCAATCGCCCAGCCGAGGTTCTGCCGCACGATGTGCATGGTGCGGTGTGCGAGCGCAACTGCCTCCGGCAGTACATCGAGGCGGCTGCCGATCAGTACGCAGTCGGCGCTGTGCTGCGCGAGTGCGGTGCCGCTGCCCACGGCGATCGAAACGTCGGCGCCGGCCAGCACCGGCGAATCGTTGATCCCGTCGCCCACCATGCCGATCACGCCGCCGCGTGACTGCATCGCGCGGATGAGCGACAACTTGGCAGCCGGCTGAAGCGGGGCGTGCCACTCGGCGATGCCGAGCTGATCGGCGACGGCTTTCACCGGTTCCGGCTGGTCGCCGCTTGCGATGGCGACACGCAGGCCCGCGGCACGCAGCCCGGCCAGCGCTGCGGCAGCGTCGGGGTGCACGCGCTCGGCGATGTCGAAACGGGCGAGGAGTCCCTCGCTCCCGCCGAGGTACACGCGTTGCCACGCGGCCGGACCCGCGTCATCGGAGTCGTCGGGCGTTACCGCAGGCCCTGCCGCGCCCGCGAGTTCGAGGGCGTACGCCCGGGTGCCGATCCGCAAGGTCCTGCCGTTCACGCGCCCGGTCAGGCCCTGGCCGGGCGCCGCCAGCACCTCGTCCACCACGGGCGCTCCCCGCGGCACCGGGAAGGCCCGCGCCAGCGGGTGCTCCGAGCGCGACTCGAGCGCAGCGGCGAGCGCCAACGCCTCATCTGCGCTGATCCGCCCCAGTGGCGCGACACGGGCAATGCCGGCGGTGTGTTCGGTCAGGGTGCCCGTCTTGTCGAACACGAGATCGGTCACGCGGTTCAGCGTTTCGAGAGCGCCCGCATCGCGCAGCAACACGCCGCGACGGGCCAGCGCACTCATGGCCACCGTGAAGGCCGCCGGTGTCGCCAGCGCCAGGGCGCAGGGGCAGGTCACCACCAGCAGCGCCAGCACCACTTCGAACGCGCGTGACGGGTCGATTGCCAGCCATGCTGCGCCGACTGTCGCGGCGAGCACCAGGACGCCGACGACGAACCAGTGCGCCACGCGCTCGGTGAGATCCACGAAGGGCGGCCGTTCGGCGCGCGCCACGCCGACCAGGCGGCTGATCTGCGCCAGCAGGGTGCCGGCACCCGCGCGCTCGACCCGCAGCGTCACGGCGCCGAGCAGGTTGACGCTGCCGGCGATGACCGCGTCGCCGCAGCGCTTGTGCACCGGCCGGGACTCACCGGTGAGCAGCGACTCATCGACCCGCGCCGCATCGCTGGCGAGCGATCCGTCCACCGGCATCGACTGTCCGGGCTGAACCAGCACGAGGTCGCCGGCCCGCAGTTCTGTCACGCCGACGGTTTCCAACCGCCCGTCCGCGAGGCGGGTGGCAATCCGCGGCAGGTGACGGGCCAGCGCGTTGGTGAGGCCGAGGGCGCGATGGCGTCCCGCCATTTCGAGGAAGCGCGCACTGGAGAGGAAGAAGACGAACATCACCGCCGAGTCGAAATAGACCGCACCCGTGCCGCGCAGCCCGTTCCACACACTGGCAGCGTAGGCCGCCGCGATGGCGAGTGCCACCGGCAGGTCCATGCCCGGCCGGCCGCCCCGCAGCCCGCGCCATGCACCCTGGAAGAATGGCACACCGGAGTAGAACACGACCGGTGTTGCGACCAGCATGCTGACGAGACGGAGGAACTGCCCGAATGCGGGCTCCGCGTGGCTGAATGCGCCCGCGTACAGGGCCACGGCATAGCTCATCGTCGCGGACATGCCGAGGCCGGCCACGATCAGGCGGCGCAGCGCGGTGCGGCGCTCGACGAGCGCGGCGCGCTCGCCGGCATCCTCGCCGCAGGGCTGCGGCTCGTAACCGAGGGCGGCGATGCGCGCCAGCAGTTCGCTCAGACGGACGGTCGCGGGATCCCAGGCCAGCCGCATGCGCGTCGTGAGCGGATCGACCTGGATTGCGCGCACTCCGGGTATCGCGGCCATGGCGCGCTCGATCAGCCAGGAACAGGCGGCGCAGCGTACGCCCTGCACCAGCAGCAGCGCCTCATGACTGCCGTCTGCCTGCGTAACCACGAGTTCCTCCTGCAGCGCCGGCCGGTCATAGCCGAGCCAGCGCTCCAGGGCGGGAACGGCGCCGGGCTCGGGTGCGGCCGGCCCCGCGCGGAAGCGGTAGAACTGCGTCAACCTGCCGTCGCGAATGCGGCTGGCGACTTCCTGGCAGGCGGTGCTGCAGAACTGCCGGCGTTCGCCGTCGATCTCCAGTGCGTGGGGGGGGTCGCCCGGCAGTGTCGCGCCGCAATGAAAGCAGCTGGCGGCCATGGCTCTGTCGCTCAGGGTGCCGCGCGGGGCTGGAGGCGCACGGTGCTGCGCCCGGCGCCGAGTTCGCCGGTCAGGCGCCAGGATCCTGATTCGTCGGCGAGTTGCAGGTACAACCGGCCGCTGTTCCGCTGGATCGCGCCACGATACGAGTTACCGGCGTGCTCGAGCCACGCCCGGACATCGCGGTCGGCGAGCGTCGGGTGCACCAGATCGAGCCGCAGCCGCTCCGGCGCAGCGCCCGTGAGTTGTACCGACACCAGGCCTGTCGCCTCATCGATGGCCAGGTCCGCCACCAGGCCGAGGGTCCGTGCCCGCTGGTCGCGCGCACGGTCGCGCTCGACGGCAAGGGCGATCTGGCTGTAGTCATCGACGACCATGGCCGGTGGCGCACCGGCAATGATGAGCGTGGCGAAAGCGGCGATCACGGTGGCAATCGGTGGAGTGAGCACGAACCACAGCCAGAACTCGCGGTACCAGGGCTTGCCGTTGCTGTTCACCGCGTACCCTCAGCGTCGCGGCACGGGCGCCATGAAGCGCGCCTTGCGTTCTGCCCGGAACATGCCGTCGTCGGTCGCCACCGCACTGAGCACGATGTCGTGGCCGCCGGGCGGCGCCTCGTCTGCGTTGACGCTCACCCGGGCGACGATCGTGGCCTGTTCGCCGGCGCTGAGTTCGGCGATCGCCGGCATGGTGGTGATACGGACCCCGGGCAAGCCGTCGACACGCACCACGAGTTGGCGCGCCTGATCGGATTTGTTCAGCAGCTTGACCTCGTAGACGTTCTCGATGTCCCCGCCGGGGGTTTCCCGGAACAGCTGGTTGCGGTCGCGGATGACGTCCATCTGCAGCGGCGAGCGGTTGATCAGGGCGTAGACGAAACCACCGAACATCACCACCAGCAGCAACCCGTAGATGCGGGTGCGCGGGCGATTGATGTGGGTCGGCTTGCCTTCCAGCGCGTTCTGGGTCGTGTAACGAATGAGCCCGGACGGATAGCCCATGCGCGCCATCACCGGTTTGCAGGCATCGATGCAGGCGGCGCAGGTGATGCACTCGTATTGCAGGCCATCGCGGATGTCGATGCCGGTCGGGCAGGCCTGTACGCACATGTTGCAGTCCACACAGTCGCCGAGCCCGAGCGTCGCCGGCGCGAGCCCGCGCTGGCGGCTGCCACGCGGCTCGCCGCGTGCCGGATCGTAGGACACGATGAGCGTGTTGCTGTCGAACATCGCGCTCTGGAAGCGCGCGTAGGGGCACATATACAGGCACACCTGCTCGCGCAGCCGACCCGCGTTGCCGTAGGTCGCGAGGCTGTAGAAGGCGATCCAGAATGTCTCCCACGGTCCCAGCGAGAGGCTGATCAGTCGTGCCCCCAGGTCGGTGATCGGCGTGAAGTAACCGACGAAGGTGAACCCCGTCCAGGCGGCGAACGAAAGCCACATCGCCTGCTTGGCGCCGCGTCGCAGGATTTTCTCCAGCGTCCATGGGGCCTTGTCGAGCTTCAGCCGCCGCGTGAAGCCGCCCTCGGCGAGCCGCTCCATCCAGACGAAGGCCTCGGTCCACACCGTCTGCGGACAGGCGTAGCCGCACCAGACGCGGCCGGCGATGGCGGTGGCGAAGAACAGCAGTAGCGCCGCCATGACCAGCAGCCAGGCGAGGTAAATGAAATCGTGCGGCCAGAGCGTGAGGCCGAAAATGTAGAACTTGCGCGCGGGCAGGTCGAAGAGCACCGCCTGGCGTTCGTCCCAGCGCAGCCACGGGCCGACATAGTACAGGCCGAGCAGCACGAACATGGCCGCATGGCGCAGGCGCTGGAACGTGCCCTTGACCTCGCGGGCGTGGATTTTCACCCGCTTCGCGTAGAGCGATTCGGATGCGTTGGCGCTGTCGTTCATGATGCCTGCCGGTTACGCCCGGTGTCAGCTGCTCCGCGACGGATGACTGGTTCGCAGCAGGTATACGGACACCGCGCTCGAGATGGCGGTCATGAACCAGAAGAAGAAAAATCCGATCGCATAGCCGGTCATGCGGCTGACTTCCAGCGGAGGAGAGGTGGCCTCGTAGACGAGTTCGGGGTCTACGAACGCGAAGAAGAGCATGGTGGCCATCGCGGCCGCGAGGAACGAGGGCCAGAGCACGGCCGCTGCGGTCTGCGCCGTATCGCTCCAGGGTTGCGGCGGCGGGGGCCGCGCGCCACCGAGTTCGGGTTCGCCGAGATCCTCTGGGGGTTCGCCGTTCACCGCTGCGCACTCTCCTGGCCGCGCGCTGCGCTACCGAGGCTCATCACGTAGGCGACCAGCACGCGGATCCGGTCGGGGCCGAGCAGATCGATCTGCGCCGGCATCTGGTTCGTCCGGCCCTTGGTGATGACGTCGCTGATGGTGGCTGCGGTCGCGCCGTGCAGCCAGTCATCGTCGGCGAGATTCGGTGCGCCCACGGCCGGGTTGCCGCGGGCATTGGTGCCATGGCAGGCGCTGCAGAAGATCTGGAACTTCTGGGCGCCCGCGGCGACGGCCCCGGCATCGCCTTCGCCCGGGTGCGACAGGCTGAGCACGTAGGCGGCGAGTTCTCCCACGCCCTGCTCGCCGACCGCGGCGCCGAGTGCGGGCATCACGCCGGTGCGCCCGTGCGAGATGGTCGCCTCGATGGCCTCCGGCGTGCCGCCGTAGAGCCAGGCACCGTCCGTCAGGTTGGGAAAGCCACGCGCGCCGCGTGCATCCGAGCCGTGGCAGGTTGCGCAATTGTTGAGGAACAGGTTGCGGCCGAGTCGCAGCGCGTCGGCGTTGTGCATCAGCTCGGTCATCGGCACATCGGCGAAGGCGCGAAAGACGTCGCCGAAGCGTGCCTCGGCGTCGGCGCGCTCGTGGTCGTACTGCCCGGTCTGCGTCCAGCCGCGCAGGCCGGGAAATGTTCCGAGGCCGGGAAACAGGGCCAGGTAGATGGCACCGAACACCGCCGTTCCCCAGAAGAGGATCAGCCACCAGCGCGGCATTGGCTTGTTGTATTCGGTCAGGTCCCCGTCCCAGACATGCCCGGTGGTGTCCTCCGGCGAGGTGCCCGCCGGCCGCCGGCTCTGGGCCTGCAGCAGCCACACGCAACCGATGATGGTCCCGACCGTGAGGACGATGACGAACCAGCTCCAGAAGGCGCTCATGTTTGTCGTTACTCCAGCTTGTCGCGGTTGCCGCCGGCCATCGCGTCATCCGCTTCGAGCGGCAGCCGGGCCGCCGCATCGAAGGTCTTGCGGCGCCGGCCGCTCCAGGCCCAGGCCCAGATGCCGACGAACAGCAGCAGCATCACGACGGTGAATATGCCGCGCCAGGTGCCTGCGTCCACCGTCAACGACCCTTGACCGTCGTGCCGAGGTTCTGCAGGTAGGCGATCAACGCGTCCATCTCGGAGCTGCCCGCGACGGCTTCGGACGCGCCGGCGATGTCCGCGTCGGTGTAGGGAACGCCAAGCGCACGCAGCCGCTGCAGCTTCACGGGCGTGAGCGCGCTGTCGACTTCGCGGTCGGAGAGCCAGGGGAAACCGGGCATATTCGATTCGGGCACGAGGTCGCGCGGGTTGATCAGGTGCAGTCGTTGCCACTCGTCGGAGTAGCGTCCGCCCACGCGCGCCAGGTCCGGGCCGGTGCGCTTCGAGCCGAACAGGAACGGGCGGTCGTAGACGCTCTCGCCGGCGAGCGAGAAATGGCCGTAGCGTTCCGTCTCTGCCCTGAACGGGCGGATCATCTGCGAATGGCACACGTGGCAGCCCTCGCGGATGTACACGTCGCGCCCCTCCAGTTGCAGGGCGGTGTAGGGCATGACGCCGGGCGCGGGCTCGACGGCCTCGGTGGACATCATCAGCGGCACGATCTCGGCGATGCCGCCGATGCTGATCGCGATCGCCGTGAGCACGCCCATCAGGCCGATGGATTTCTCGATCTGCTCGTGACGCATGGGCTGACTCCTCAGGCCGGCTCGAGGACGGGCCGCAGGGCACGGCGGTCGCCGGTGGCGACCGTCATCCACGTGTTCCAGGCCATGATCACGGCACCGGCGAGGAACAGGATGCCCCCGACGAGCCGCACGGCGTAATACGGGTAGGTGGCCTTCAGGCTCTCGACGAAGCTGTACGTGAGCGTGCCGTCATCGTTGGTGGCGCGCCACATCAGCCCCTGCATGACGCCGCCGATCCACATCGAAGTGACGTACAGCACGATGCCGATCGTGGAGACCCAGAAATGCAGTTCCACCGCGCGCAGGCTGTACATCTCCTCGCGGCCGCATACGCGCGGCAGCAGCGCGTAGACGCAGCCGAACGAGATCAGCGCCACCCAGCCGAGCGCCCCGGAGTGCACGTGGCCGATGGTCCAGTCCGTGTAGTGCGACAGGGCATTGACGGTCTTGATGGACATCATCGGGCCTTCGAAGGTGGACATGCCGTAGAAGGAGAGTGCCACGATCATGAACTTGAGCACCGGGTCGGTCCGCAGTTTGTCCCACGCACCCGACAGCGTCATGATGCCGTTGATCATGCCGCCCCATGACGGCGCGAACAGGATTAGCGAAAACACCATGCCGAGCGACTGCGCCCAGTCCGGCACCGAGGAGTAGTGCAGGTGATGGGGGCCGGCCCACATGTAGGTGGCGATGAGCGCCCAGAAATGCACCACCGAGAGCCGGTACGAGTACACGGGCCGCTGCGCGCGCTTCGGAATGAAGTAATACATCATCCCCAGGAAGCCGGCGGTCAGGAAGAAGCCCACGGCGTTGTGGCCGTACCACCATTGCACCATCGCATCCACGATGCCGGCGTAGACGGGATAGGAGACGGTGAGGCTGACGGGAATGGCGAGCGAGTTGACGATGTGCAGGACGGCGATGGTGATGATGTAGGCGGCGAAGAACCAGTTCGCCACGTAGATGTGGTTGACCCGCCGTTTGGCGATCGTGCCGAAGAACACGACCCCGTAGGAGATCCACACGACGGCAATGAGCACGTCGATCGGCCAGATGAGTTCCGCGTACTCCTTGCTCTGGGTGAGGCCGAGCGGCAGGGTCGCGATGGCGAGCACGATGACGGCCTGCCAGCCCCAGAACGTGAACGCCGCCAGCCCGTCGCTGAACAGCCGCACGTGCGAGGTTCGCTGCACCACGTAGTAGGAAGACGCGAACAGCGCGCAGCCGCCGAAGGCGAAGATGACCGCGTTGGTGTGCAGCGGGCGCAGGCGGCTGTAGGTCAGCCAGGGGATGTCGAAATTCAGTTCCGGCCACATCAGTTGTGCGGCGATCAGGACTCCCACGATCATGCCGACGACCGCCCACACGACCGTCGCGATGGTGAACTGCCTGACCACGACGTCGTTGTACGTCCGTGACCGATCCATGGAGTACTCCCAGTTTTCTTCAGGTGACCGAGTGCGATGCGGTTCAGTCCAGACCTTGGGCGCCGGTCCGGGCCGCTATGGTATCGACGGATGTGGCAGTGGGCCATAGCTGGCGCGCATCGCCGGCCGGCAGGGGCGCTGCGCCGGCCTCACACGCCCGTTACAGGCCGTCCGGATCCGCCGCTATCGTCAGGCAGCAGCCGGCGTAACCCGTGGCGAGGCGGCCAGGGACGGCCGCGGAGCGGCGCCCGGCGGGCACCGGGCCGCCATCACTCGCGCTCAGTAATTGACCTTGAAGGTCAGCATGAACTCCGCGGGGGGCTGCACGGTGCGCACGTTGGTGACGTTCGCGTAGTAGATGCCCGAGACGTTGTCTTCCTGATCCGTGATGTTGCGGCCCGTCAGCACGAGCTGCCAGCTCTTGTCGGGATCGCCGATGCCAATGAAGCCGTTCACCCGGCTGTAGCTGCCGATCAACAGGGAGTTGTCCACGGTCGAGTAGTACTCGTCGGTGAAATACAGCTCCAGGCCGTAGAACGTCTCGACCATTTGCGAGACGTCCAGCGTGTAGTTGAAACCGAGTTTGCCGTTGTACTTCGGATTCGAGGGCAGTTCGTCGGCGCCCGTCAGGGTTGCCGTGGCGTCGGGATTGAGCGTGCCGTAGTCGCTCTCCTGCCAGCCGAGGAAGCCGTAGACGTTGATGCTCTCGATGGGCGTCCAGTTCAGCTCGGCCTCCGCGCCATACACATCGACCTCGCCGACGTTGACGATCGGAAACTTGCCGCCCACCAGTCCGGTCTGCTGGATGTCGTCGTACATCGCGTAGAAGCCGGCCACGTTCAGCTGCACGGTCCGGTCCAGCCAGTCGCTTTTCAGCCCGAACTCGACCGAATCGACGGTCTGAGGGTCGTAGAACGTGCCGGCGCAGTCGGTGGTCAGGTCGCCGAAGCACAGTGTCTGGAAGCCGCCGGCCTGGAAGCCCTGGGCATAGGTCAGGTAGATCAGTGCGGCATCGCTCAGCCTGTAATTCACGCCCAGCTTGCCGGTGAACTCGTCGAAGGACTCATCGAGCGTCACGGGCCCGCCGAGGCAGGTCGGCCCGGTGCACGCATTGTCATAGTCCTTCTTGTCCTCGGTCCAGCGCCCGCCGGCCACCACCGAGAGCCGGTCGTTGAAGTGCCAGGTGCCCTCGGCGAAGGCGGCGTAGCTGTCGGTGTCCGTAGCGATGTTCTCGGTGAAATCGAAGAGCGTGATCGTCGCCGGCGGAGGGGGGCCGAAGTTCGGTATGGTCAGGTTGCCGGAGTAAGTCTGCTCGCCGTCCTCGTTCTGGTAATAAAGGCCGGCCAGCCAGTCGAGGCGGCCACCGAAGGCCGTTCCCAGCAGTTGCAGTTCCTGGCTGATGGTGTCCATCGTCGAATCGGACGCGGTCAACAGGCCGTTGTTTCCCTTGTCGACACCGATGCCGCCGCCGCCGGACAGATCGAAGCCGAACTTGTCGTCGATGCTGTTGAAGGCGGAGATCGACCGCAGCGTCACTTCGCCGAGGTCGAACTCGAGCTTGAGCGAGACGCCGGCCTGGTTCGAATCGCCGTAATTCACGCCCGCAGCGGACGGGCTGTCGTAGAAGCTGATTCCCAGCGGTCCGCCGGTTTCCCGGCCGTTCGCATCGGGTGGCGAGGCGTAGGGAACGCCGTTCCAGCCATCGTTCTCGAGATCGGCAGCCCAGACGGACAGCACTCCGTCGAAATTCTCGCTGCCGTACCAGTGCAGCTTGCTGCGCACGACGAGGTTCTCGTGTTCGCCGGGGCGGTCCCCGGTGTTGGAGTTCTCCTGCCAGCCGCGGTCGCGCTTGTTGTAGACCATCGCCACGGACCCGGCCAGCGCATCGGGCTCGATCGGGCCGCCGGCCGATCCGGCCAGTTGCCAGGTGTCGTAGTTGCCATAGCCGGCCGAGGCGTTCAGCCAGGAATCGTTGCCGGGCGTGCGGCTGATGATCTTGATCGCGCCCGCGATGGTGTTGCGCCCGTAGAGCGTGCCCTGCGGGCCGCGCAGGACCTCGATGCGTTCGATGTCCGCGAGGTCGAGGTTGGCGCTGGCGAGTCGCCCGAAGTAGACGTCGTCCTGGTAGATGCCGACCGGGGACTCCGACGCATTGAATCCCGGGTTCTGCACGCTCGCGCCGCGGCTGTGCACCTGCATGGCCTGGTTGCCGGCGGTCACCGTGTAGGTCTGGAGGTTCGGCACGTTCTGGCCGATGTTCTTCACGACATCGATCTGGCGACTCGTGATGGCAGCGGCGTCGAACGCGCTCACCGCGAGCGGCACATCCTGCAGCCGTTCCTCGCGTCGCTGCGCAGTCACGATGATTTCGTCCACCGCGAGCGCCGGACCGGCACCCGCCACGGCCGCAACCGCCAGCAACACCGCTTTGCCCACACTCTTCATCGCCAACCCCCTGTCAAACGACCTGCCGCCAGCGTACGACTTGCTGCGGCGCGATGGTAACAAGTTTTACCCGCAGTCTCCGCGGGCGCGGGCGCCGGCTGACCTGCCTGCGGACAGGCACGATCGTCCAGCGGCTGCGAGACCGCACGCCCTCAGTCGATCAGTTCCACTGTAATGATGCCGTCCGGGCCGATGTCGGAGACGGTGATCCCGACTCCCATGCTGCGCGCATAACCGAGCAGCCGCGGCCGGGTCCACTGTTCGTGGATTTCCTGCTCGGTCAGGTCGAACTGACCGAGCCTGCGGCACTCTTTCAGGACGTGACCGAACGGTTCCTGCCAGCTGCGCTGGCGGCCGTCGCCGGTGGAGGTCAGTGCCAGGGCGTAGTGGCAGGCGGTGCGATCGAACAGGCCGATCAGCGCGATCTCCCGGTTACCTGTCTTTTCGATGATCTGCTTCATGCGCAGGTTGATCGGCATCATGGTCCTGATGTCGTGCTCGACGTACGCGGCGATGCCACCGTGGTTCTTCGCGTACTGGATGGCGAGCAGGTGCGCCTTGACCAGCGGGTCGTTCATCTCGTGGGCATAGCCCGCATGGTTGCCGAGCATCTTGAGCAGGACGGAGACCGAGCGGCCGAGTTCTTCCTCGCGTCCTTCGAAGCCGCTCAGTGACTTGAACCGGTCGGCGTCGGATTTCGCCGTCTTTGCCGCGTGTGGCGGCACCTCGGCGACCGTGGTCGTTGCCTGGGCCTGTGCCATGAGTGCACCTGTTGCGCTGGAGTAGACAGCGCAACGCTATACCGCACCGATCGCGCACGTGCAAATACCGTCAGGGCCGGCACCCGCGCTGCGGTTGAACTGGTGGCGGGGATACTGCCCCGCAACAGGCACCATCCGGCGAACACCAGAGTGCTGCAGGTCGGGCGAGGGGTGAACCCCGTGGTCGGCCAGTTGCAGATCGCACCAGTCCGTGGAAGTATTGCCGCAGACCAAGAATCGAACTGCCTGCCCGGTTGTTGCGTTTCTTTCCGACGTACCCTGCGGTCGCTCGCGTGCACGGCTTTGGGCGGACCGGGCGGTGAATGCCGGCAGTCGTGCCCATTGGGGAGACCGAGAGATGCCCAGGAAACCCGCTTCCCGCAAGGCTCCCGCCGCCGGTTCGGCGACGCAGAACTACGCCGGCGTCTGGGGCAATCGCATGGGTTTCGGCCGCAAGCCCGCGGTGGTGGCCATCGATCTTCTGCAGGGCTACACGCTGCCCGGTGCGCCGCTGTACGCCCCCGGCGTGGTCAAGTGCGTTCGGGAAGTGCCGGAGCTGCTGAAGGCCGCGCGCAAGAACAAGGTGCCCGTGATCCACACCCGGGTGCTCTACAACCCGGCGACCTTCGAGGACGGAGGCGTGTGGATCAAGAAGGCGCCGGTACTGAAGTCGCTGGTGCCCGGCAACAAGTACGCCGAGTTCTGCCCGCAGGTCAAACCCGCGAAGGGCGAAACGGTGATCGTCAAGAACTACGCGAGTTGCTTCTTCGGCACCTCGCTCGCCGCAACCCTGACGGCGATGGGCGTGGACACGCTGATCATCGCCGGCTGCACCACGTCCGGCTGCATTCGCGCCTCCGCGGTGGACGCCGTGCAGCACGGGTTCCGGCCGATCGTCGTGCGCGAGTGCGTCGGCGACCGCCACGACGGGCCCCACGAGGCGAACCTCTTCGATATCAATGCAAAGTACGGTGACGTGGTGAGCCGGGCCGAAGCAATCAGCTACATGAACTCGCTGCGCTGAGCGGAAGGTCACGAGATGGCAAAGAAGGACAAGGGCAGCAAAAAGGCAGCGGCGCCGGCGAAGCGCCGCGGCGACCTGACCCAGAGCCCGCACTACGACTTCGTGCCGATTATCGATCGCCCGAAATTCCGGCTGCCGAAAGGCGCGCGGGTTGCAGTCATTCCCTATATCAACATCGAGCATTTTCCGCACGATATTCCGGGGACGGCCATCATTCCGGGCACGCAGCGCTTCAACCCGGACCCGCTGAACTACGGCTGGCGCGACTACGGCAACCGCGTCGGGCTGTGGCGCATGATCGAGCTGATGGACAAGATCGGCATGCGCGGCACGGTGTGCCTGAACTCGGAGATCATCCGCGAGTACCCGCGCATCATCGAGGAGACGCTGAAGCGCAAATGGGCCTTCATCGGCCACGGTGTCAATAACGCGCCGGCAAATTTCCTCTCCGGAATCGACGAGAAGAAGGAGCGCGAGATCGTCGGCGGCGTGCTGCGGGCCATGGAGAAGGCGCTCGGGCGCAAGACCAAGGGTTGGCTGTCGCCGTTTCTCACGCACACGAACAACACGCCGAACATCCTCACGGAGTTCGGGGTGGAGTATCTCTGCGACTACACGGCCGACGATCATCCGTTTCCCTTCAACGTCCGCAAGGGTTCCCTGATTGCCGTGCCCTACACCGTCGAGCTGAACGACATCCCGGCCTTCCAGAACGTCGGGATCAGTTCCGAGGCGTTTGGCGACGCGATCGTCGACCAGTTCGACGTGCTCTACGACGAGGGCGCAGACAACGCGCGCTGCATGCCGATCTGCCTGCACACCTTCTGGGTCGGCCAGCCGAACAAGTTCAAGCACCTCAAGCGTGCCTTCGCCCACATCGCCAGCCACGACGACGTGTGGTTCACGACGGGCGATGAAGTCAACGACTGGTACCGCAAGAGCTTCATGTAAAAGCGGCTCCGGCCGCGATCTGACGACAGGAAACAGCACACATGGCAAAACGAGTCCAGGACGTGAAACCGGCGCGCAAGCCCGATGCGGCCGTCTGGTTCAAGGAAAACGTCGCCGAGCAGAAGAAGCGCTACGCCGCGATAGTCAAGGAGATGGACGGCCTCGAGCGTGACCGGCAGAAGTGGTACACGGAGTTTCTGCGCATCGTCTCGACGAAAGGCTGGAACGTGAACGGCGACCAGCGTGTCGTCGTGCCGGCACGCAACCTGCCGAAGAAGCCCAAGGGAAAAAGCAAGGTCGTGTTCTGAGTGGTGTGCCCGGGTGGCACACGCAGGAGCGGCATCAGCCGCAGTTGACGACCAAGGATAACCAGGAGATCAGCAGTGGCCCGTCCCCATATCGAGCCCTACGTGGAGCTCAACGATTCCTTCAGAAAATTCGACATTGCCGGCTTCAAGGGCAGTCACTACAAGGTGCTGTCCCTCGATGTGGACACCGGCGCGTGCACGCTGAAAGTCCGCTATGACGGCGGCTACAAGCGCAAGCCGGGCCTGTCGTACTCGGATGTCGAGATCTTCGTCCTCACCGGCGAGATCCGGGTCGGCAAGGAGAACTGGCGCGAGGGCCACTATGCCTACATCCCGGCCGGCATGGCGGTCGAGGCGCTCAGCGTGCCGCAGGGCGCCGAGGCCCTCGTGATGTACAACGATTCGGAGCCGCACTTCGAGGAATCCGGCGAGAGCCACGAGCTGGCATTGCGCGAAGCGTACTCGTCCATGAACACCTACGAGGATGCGCCCTGGGCGCCCGGCAACCTGGTATCCCCGTCGGTTGCGAGCGGCTGCCTGATCAAGGTTCTGCACTTCGACCCCCTGACCGAAGCGCTGTCGTTCCTCTACTGCATGACGCCGCGCTTTGCGCAGGACAACATCTCCTACCACGACTGCGCGGAGGAGAGCTACCACATCTGGGGCACCTCGTGGATGCTGCAGTTCGGTGACCTGCCGACCGGCGGCTATTTCTGGCGCCCGCCCTACATCAATCACGGCTCGTTCCGCTGCAAGTACGGGACGATCGCCTTCGGCCGTACCGACTCGAGGCTGCACAACTATTTTCATTACAACCCATGGACCAACCCGAAGCAGAACCTGCTGCGGGCCGCGGCCCATGTCTACCGGCAACGGCCGATGCTCTACAACTGGTCGGCGTCCGACGGCCACAATCACCCGCACGGTCCGCCCGACTTCCAGCTCCCGCACTACCACGACGATGCCCATCTGCGGGACCTGCACGGCCACCATCCCGGTCACGACCACGACCACGAGCAGCCGCGGCCGAAGAAGGCGGGCAGGAAAGCGAAAGCGAAGCGCTGATCGATGCCAGCGCGCGTGGTTTCCCGGTCCTGATGGAACGCCGGCGGTGGCCCGTCCACACATCGAGCCTTACGTCGAACTGAACGACCCGTTCAGGAAGTTCGACATCGCGGGCTTCCGGGGCAGCCTCTACAAACTCCTGTCGCTCGACGTGGACACCGGCGCCTGCACGCTCAAGGTCCGCTTCAACGGCGGTTACCGGCGCAAGCCGGGGCTGTCCTACTCCGATGTCGAGATCTTCGTGCTGAACGGCGAGATCCGCGTCGGCGGGGAGACCTGGCGCGAGGGGCATTTTGCCTACGTGCCCGCCGGCATGGCGATCGGTGCGATCGACGTGCCGCAGGGCGCCGAGGCGCTGGTCATGTTCAACGACTCGGAGCCCAACTTCGAGGAGTCTGCCGAGAACCATGAGCTCGCGCTGACCGAGGGCTACGTTTCGCTGAACGGTTACGAGGACCGGCCGTGGCAGGGCATCGGGCGCGTCCAGCCGAGTGTCGCCACCGGCTGCCTTAGCAAGATACTGCGGATGGATCCGCTGACCGAGGGCTACACCTTTCTTTACTGCATGACTCCGCGGTTCGTGCAGGACAACATCTCGTACCACGATTGCGCCGAAGAGAGTTACCACATCTGGGGCACCTCGTGGATGCTGCAGTTCGGTGACCTGCCGACGGGCGGCTATTTCTGGCGCCCGGCGTATATCAACCACGGCTCGTTCCGCTGCAGGTACGGCACCATTGCGCTCGGCCGGACGAACTCGCGACTGCACAACTACTTCCACTTCAATCCGTGGACCAACCCTGCGGAGAACCTGCGGCGCGCCGCCGCGCAGGTGTACCGCCAGCGCCCGCAGCTGTATCGCTGGCAGGCGACCGACGGCCACAACCACCCGCACGGCCCGCCGGATTTCCAGCACCCGCACTACCACGACGACGCGCATCTGCGCGATTTGCACGGCCACCACCCAGGCCACAGCCACGACGAAGAGAGCGCCGCAGGGCAGAGGAAGACCAGGCCGAAAGCCGCGCAGTGATGCCCGCACGCCGGCCCGGGCCCGCGCTGCTCCGGTCCCCATGCCAATCCTGCTGATCACCATCGTCCTGTCCGGTCTCGGCTTCGGGCTCGTCCTGCCGGGCATGCCGTTCGTGGCCGAGAACCTCGGCGCATCGCCGGCGCTCGCCACGTTCATCCTCGGCCTCTACGCCTGGGGGCAGTTCATTTCCACCACGGTCTGGGGCCGGTTGTCCGATCGCGTCGGGCGCAAACCGGTCCTGATCATCACCATCGGCGGCACGGCGTTCGCCTACCTGCTGATGGCGTTTGCGTCCAACGTCTGGATCCTGGCGGCCGGGCGTGCCCTGAGCGGGCTGATGGGCGGACTCGCGCCGGCGATGGCGTATGTATCCGACGTGACGCCGCCGGAGCGGCGCGCGCAGGGCATGGGCTCGGTCGGTGCGGCGATGAGCCTCGGTTTCGTGATCGGCCCGGCGATCGGTGGCGTACTGGGCGGCCGGGACGCGGCGACCGCCAGCCTGCTCGTGCCGGGACTGGTCGCGTTCTGCATTGCCACGGTGGCTGCGATCGGGACGGTGTTCTTTCTGAAAGAGAGCCTGCCGCCGGAGAAGCGCGTGTCGGCCATGCGGCCGGATGCGCCAGTGCATCGTCCAGGCCTGCGGGAACTGCTCGGCCGCCCGCTCATGATGCGGCTGCTGATCCTGGGGTTCTTCGTCTACATCGCGATGGCGATGTTCGAGACGATTTTTCCGTTCTGGACCAAGGCACGGTTCGCATGGGGACCGCGCGAGGTCGGACTGAGTTTCACGTGGCTCGCGGTCGTCGTCGGCATCACGCAGGGCCTGGTCGTCGGCCGCCTGGCCCCGGTGATCGGCGAAGGGCGTCTCGCCATGGGCGGGCTGGCCGCCTATGCACTCGGTCTGGCGTGGATGACGCAGGCGCCAGGCTGGGAGCTGATGCTCATCGGCGTGACGCTGACCGGTGGCGGAGGGGGCGCGTTCCTGACCGCCATGTCGAGTTTCGTGTCGAAATGCGCCGGTGCCCACGAGCGTGGCCTCGTGCTCGGCACCTACCAGTCGGCCAGCTGGGCCGGCCGGTCCGTCGGCCCGGCCTTGTCCGGGGTTTTGTTCAATGAGATCGGCGCGCAGAGTCCGCTGGCCGTCGGCGCCCTGATCATGCTGCCCTGTATCGCGTTGCTCGCCACGATCATGGCCCGCGACGCTCGCATTGCGGCTGGCCGGTGACCGCTGAGCTGGCCGCGGGGTGACCGCCTGGCCTGCCTGAAGCACCTATAATCCGGCGTCATGGCATGCTGCGACTGGCCGACATGGAATGAGGGTGAAGGGCGATGTATATCAATTTCTGGTATCCGATGGCGACCAGCGAAGAGCTCGCAGGCAAGCCACTGCGGGTCCGGGCACTGCAGCAGGATTTTGTCGTCTATCGTGATTCGCAGGGCAAGGCGCACTGCCTGGCGAATACCTGCACGCATCGCGGCGGCTCGCTCGCCGGCGGCAAGATCGTCGGCGACCACGTCCAGTGTCCGTACCACGGCTGGCAGTTCGACGGCGGTGGCCATTGCAGGCGTATCCCCTCGCTCGGCGCCAACGCCAGCATTCCCGGGCGTACGCGGGTGGACGCGTACCCGGTGGATGAACGCTACGGCCTCGTATTTGCGTTCCTCGGGGATCTGCCCGAGGCCGAACGCCCGCCGATACTCGACGTGAAGGAGTGGGGCGAGACGGGCTGGCGCGCAACCCTGCAGCACTTCGAGATCAAGGGCAATTACGAGCGCTCGATCGAGAACGGTATCGACCCGGCGCACAACGAGTACGTGCACGACACGCACGGTTTCAGCGGTGAGCGCGAAGAGGAGTACAAGGTCGGCGACATGCGCATGGAGCAGACGCAGTGGGGCCGCGGCTTCTGGCATACGTTCAAGGCGCCACCGTTGCAGGGTGAGCTCAAGCAGTACCGGCCGGGCGAAGGCACGCTGGAAGCGGGCACGGGCTACCACGGCACCAATCACGTCTGGACGTTCATCCATCCCGCGCCCAACTACCTCATTCACCAGTATCTCTACGAGCGGCCGATCGACGAGGAGCGCACGCACCTGTACCTCGTGTGCGAGCGCAACTTTGCGCTGGAGGAAAAGAGCGACGCCTACGTCATCGAGCGCAACCAGTACGTGGCCAACCAGGACCTGAAGATCATCGAGAGTCTTCATCCCGTGATGACGCCGGACACCAACACCAGGGAGTTCATGGTGCCGTCCGACCGCTGCATCCTGCTCTACCGCGAATCGCAGAAGGAGTGGGAGCAGAAGGGCTGGCGCATCGATGTCGACGCCGTCAATGCCGGCCGTAGCAAGGCGGCTTTCGCGATCCCGAGCCCTGCCCGCCGCGAGGCGAAGGGCTGGGTGCTCGACCCGGTGCCGCTGGTGAAACCTGCCAAAGCCGGCGAGGCGGGTCGGAAGGCGGCGGGCTGAGGCGCGACCCGGCCCGGCCACTGACGGCGTGTGGAGCGTGCCATGAGCGACCCGCGGATCGATCGTCTCGTTGCGTGGTACCAGCCGATCGTAGACCTGAACACCGGCCGGGTTGCGGGCCTGGAGGTGCTGAGCCGGCTGCGTGCAGACGATGGCTCCGTCGCCTCGGCCGGCGCACTGATGAACGAGATCGAGCGCGACCCCGCAGCGCAATATGCACTGATTCGCCGGCTGCTCGATACCATCCAGCGCGACATCGTCCCGATGTTCGACCGCCGCCCTGACTTCTACGTCAGCATCAACATCCCGCCATCCGTGATCGGCACCGGGCGCATTGCGCCGATGCTGGCCGATCTGGGCCTGGCGAAGTGGCTGCCGCGGTTCATGATGGAGCTGACCGAGCGGCAGGCGCTCACCGAGCTTGGACGTTCCTCGATCGACTACGCGCGATCCATCGGTATCGCGGTGGCCGTGGACGATTTCGGCACTGGCCATAGCGGCCTGTCGCAGATCGTCGGCCTGGATCTCGACGTCATCAAGATCGATCGCAGCCTGCTGGTCCCGATCCTGGAGAACCGCTCCGCGCAACGCATGATGCGCGGCATCGTCGGGCTGGCGGCAGCGTTGCGGATGCGAACCGTGGCCGAAGGCGTGGAGACCTGGGAGGAAGCGTTCTTCCTGCGGGCAGTCGGCGTCGACTACGGGCAGGGGTTCTACTGGAGCAAGGCAGTGCCCGCGGCCGGCGTCGAGGCGCTGCTGCAACATGGATTCGCGCACACGCTCAAACGCCCACACGCGGACCCGGGGAGGCAACATGACTGACGGGAACGAGACAAGGCGGGCACAAGGTTCCGCCGACCGGCGCGAGTTCATCGCGGCATCCATCGCGCTGGCGGTGCCCGGGGCGAACACGCTCGCCGTCGAGGCCGCGGACGACAGGACGAAGCCCGCGGGCGAAGCCGCGCCCACCGTGCTGATCACAGGCTCGAATCGCGGCATCGGACTGGAGTTTGCCCGCCGCTATGCCGCACGTGGCTGGCGGGTGATTGCGACCTGCCGGCATCCGGCCGCTGCCGCCGCACTGCATGAGCTCACGGCCGGGCAGCCGCGCGTGGTGGTCGAGGCCCTCGATGTCGCCGATCACGCCACGGTGGATGCGCTCGCTGCGAAATACGCCGGGCAGCCGATCGACGTCCTGCTGAACAACGCCGGCATTGGTGGCGGCAGCGACAACCAGGCGTTTGGCCGGCTGCGTTACGACGTCTTTCCACAGCTGATGAAAGTAAACGCCGAGGGACCGATCAAGATGTGCGAGGCGTTCCTGGCGCAGGTCGCGGCGAGCGGGCAGAAGAAAATGATCACGGTCTCCAGCAGCCAGGGGTCGATCGGGCGCGTGACGATGCCCATGCTCTACTGGTATCGATCGAGCAAGGCGGCCGTGAACATGCTGATGCGCAACCTCGCCTTCGAGCTGAAGGGCCGCGGCATCGTGGTGGGGCTCGTGACTCCCGGGCCGACCGACACCGACTTCATGGCCGGTCTGCCGAAGAAGATGCTGCGACCGGTCGCGGACGCAGTGACCGACATGATGCGCGAAATCGACGGCCTCGACCTCTCGAGGACCGGACAGTTTCTGGGGTTCAAGGGCGACGTGTTGCCCTGGTGAGGCCCGGCGCACGGGTGGTGACGGGGTCGCAAGCGAGCAACTGACGACAGGAGCATCGACGATGAACAGGCGGACAGGACGACTCGGGGTCATTGCGGCAGCGCTGATCCTGCTGGTGTCGGGCGTGCAGGCCGCGGACACCGCGGCGGGCGGCTACGTGCCCACGGTACTGGTGACGGGAGCGAATCGCGGCATCGGCCTCGAGTACGTGCGCCAGTACGCGGCGCGGGGCTGGAATGTCATCGCGACCGCCCGGCACCCGGAGGAAGCAGTGGATCTCGAGGCGCTGGCGGCAGCGAATCCGCGGATCACCGTCGAGAAGCTCGATGTCACCGATTTCGCCGCGGTGGATGCGCTCGCGGCGCGTTACCAGGGCAAACCGATCGACATCCTCGTCAACAACGCCGGTATTGCCGGCGCGGCTCGTGACCAGTACTTCGGCAAGCACTCCGACTGGCAGGTGTTCGAGCTGGTATTGCGGACCAACACCATCGCGCCGCTGAAGATCGCGGAAGCCTTCCTGCCGCAGCTGGAGGCGAGCCAGCAGAAAAAGCTGGTCAACGTATCGAGCAGCGAGGGCTCGATCGCGGGCGTCAACGCTCCGCGCATGTATTTCTACCGCACCAGCAAGGCGGGGCTCAACATGGGGATGCGCAACATCGCGCTGGCGGTGAAAGGGCGCGGCATCGCCGTGGCATTGATCAACCCCGGCCCGGTGGACACCGACCTGATGGCGGGGATGCCGAAGAAGATGCTGCGCTCGAAGGAGCAGGCAGTGGCGGACCTGATCCGCATCACCGACGCGCTGACGCTGGAGAACAGCGGCACCTTCTGGGACTTCACCGGCCAGCCGCTGCCATGGTGAGCCGCCGCTACGCCGCGGCTCCGGTTGCGGCACGGCCCGGCTGACACCCGCCGGCAGCGGTTTCCGCCGGCAGGCTACCCGGGGTACTGCGCGACGCCAGCCAGGGAGCGCTGCACGCCGGTTTCGGCCTGCGCCAGGATCTGCCCGGTCGCGAGACTGAATCTGGCAACCGTGCCCGTGAAGAAATTGCCGATCAGCGCAGTGTCGGGTTCTTCCGACTGGCCGACGGCGGCCCAGCCCGGGCCGGGCAGCGGATAGGAGCGGATCACCTCGCCCTTCTCGCTCAGCTGTTCCAGGAAGAAGCCCTGCTTGAAGTTGGCCCTGATGTGCAGCAGCCGGCCGTCGCGTGCGTACATGATGGTCATGGCCATGTTGCCGCTGTCCGGTGCGTAGGTCACGAGATGCGGCAGGGGCTTGTCGTTGACGAGGTCATAGCAGCGCACGCTGTCGGAGAGTTCCGAGACGTACAGGATGGTCTTGCCATCGGCTCGAAGCGCCGCTCCCGTCAGCCCGAGGAAGGCGGGCATGCCGCCGTGCACCGGGGTCTTGAATTCTTTCAGCAGCTTGCCTTCCCGGGTGAACTGGTAGAGGTGGCCGTAGCCGAAGAGATCCGTGCCGGGCACCTTCGGCAGCTTCGTGCCGAGCTGGGTGCCGGGGCGGGTGCGGATGGTGTTGCCCACCAGGTGTTCGCCAAGGTAAATCGTGCCGTCCTTCGCGAAATTGATGTTGGAGAAGGCGCGATCGGCGAACCTGATCCGCGGCAACTGCTTGCCGTCGGGGCTCACGCGGATGACGGTGAAGCTGTTGCTGTCGAAGGCCCACAGCGTCCTGTCCGGTGCGAATGCCAGGCCCCCGATCAGGTGCGTGGTGCCCTGCGTCCAGAGCACGCCCTTTTCCTTCAGGTTCCGGTCGTACTGGATGATGCGCCCGTCGCCGGAGTGATCGTCTTCCTTGTTGTTGAGGAGCGTGGCGCCGGCGAATATGTCGCCTGCGGCAAAGGGCTGCATCGTTGACGCCTGGGCCATTGTCCTGTTCTCCGGATCGGCTGGGGCGGCCATTCTAGCGCGGGTGCCGTCCCGTCACCGTCCGGCCTGCGGTATCCTAGCCACATGTCAGACCGCATCTACAACCTCAACGTCCTGTCCGAGACCGATCTGCCGCCGCCCGCGGCGCTCAAGGCCGAACTGCCTGCGGGCCGGGCCGCGGTCGAGACCGTCGTTCGCAACCGGCGGGCATTGCAGAACGTCATCGACGGCATCGACCCGCGCCTGTTCGTCGTAGTCGGGCCCTGTTCCATCCACGACATCGGCGCTGCCATGGAGTACGCGAGCCGCCTGCGCAGCCTGGCTGCGGCGGTGGAAGACGTGCTGCTGGTCGTCATGCGGGTCTATTTCGAGAAGCCGCGCACGACGGTCGGCTGGAAGGGGTTGATCAACGACCCCGACATGGACGACTCCTGCGACATGGAGAAGGGCATCCGCACGGCGCGTCGGCTCCTGCTCGATCTCGCCGGCATGGGCATGCCGACCGCCACCGAGGCGCTCGACCCGGTGATGCCGCAGTATCTCGGCGACCTCATCAGCTGGACCGCCATCGGCGCACGGACCACCGAATCGCAGACCCATCGCGAGATGGCGAGCGGCCTGTCCACGCCCGTCGGCTTCAAGAACGGTACCGATGGCGGGCTGCAGGTGGCGGTCAATGCGCTGAAGTCGGCAAGACAGCCGCATCATTTCCTCGGCATCAACCAGGACGGCCGACCCGCCGTGATCCATACCGGGGGCAATCCCTACGGGCACGTGGTGCTGCGCGGGGGCGGCGGGCGGCCGAACTACGACTCGGTATGCGTCGCCCTGTGCGAGAAGGCGCTGAAGGGCGCCAGCCTGCCCGCGCGCATCGTCATCGACTGCAGCCACGGCAATTCCAACAAGGATCCGTCGCTGCAGCCGCTGGTGGCGAAAGACTGCGTGGAGCAGGTGGTGAACGGCAACCGCTCCATCATCGGCCTGATGCTGGAGAGCAATCTCGGCGCTGGCAACCAGGAGATCCCGGCCGACCGTACGCAGCTGCGCTATGGTGTGTCCGTCACCGATGCCTGCATCGACTGGGAGACCACCGAGAGCACGCTGAAGGACGCTGCGGCGCTGCTGCGCCCGGTAGTGAAGGCCAACAAGACTGCCTGACGGAGCCCGTGGCGCCGGGGCGTTGCGCTGGCGTGCCGCGGGCAGCGAGGGGAGTCATGACGGACGACGCGAACGTGACCACCGGCCGGGCGCAGGGCGGGCCCGCGCGGGGCCTGCCGTTCGTCGCTCCCTGTCGCAAGCTCGACCCGCGCGCGCCATATCGCTGGCTGCGCCTGGGCTGGCACGACCTGCGCCAGGCCTGGCGACCGACGCTGAGTTACGGCATCACCATCGTCGCCCTGAGCTATCTCGCGTCCTGGTTGGCGTTTCGCCTCGGCAGCTACGTGCTGTTGCTGGCCGCGATGTCCGGGTTCGTCTTCATCGCGCCCGTGGCCGCGATCGGCTTGTACGAAGTGAGCCGCCAGGTGGAGGCGGGAAAGAGCCCGATGATGATCGTGACGCTGCGGGGCATACGCCGGGTATTCAGCAACGCCATGATCTTCGGGCTCACCCTGCTGATCGTGTTCCTGGTGTGGGCGCGCGCCGTCTCGATGATCAGCATCTTCCTGCCGATGGATGCCGAGCCTGCGCTCGCCGATCTCTGGCCCTACCTGCTGATCGGCTCCATGGTCGGCTGCGTTTTCGCGACGGTCATTTTCGCCGTGAGCGCCTTCTCGCTGCCGATGATCGACGACCGGGAGACGGACACGATCACCGCCGTGGTGACCAGCGTGAATGCCGTGCTGCGCAACAAGCGCGCGATGGTGAACTGGGCGGCGGTGATTGTCGTGTCGGTGTTGCTCGGGTTCGCGACTGCGTTCCTCGGCTTCATCGTGATGATTCCGCTGCTCGGCTATGCCACCTGGCACGGCTACGAGGAAACGATCGACGCGAGCGCCTGGCCGAAGGCGGGCTGATATTCGGATACCGGCTCGGCAGGATTGCCGATTGGCACAGCTACAGGCTGCCCCGCAGGGCGCAGGGCGGGATGCCTGGATCAACAGGGTGTGCGTGGTGCCGTCGCAGTACGGCGTCTATCGAGCAGGGTATTGGCAGCGTATCGGAGCAGGCCCGACGCCTGGAGCGCAGCGAGGCCGCGATGCGTCAGGTCATGGCGCGCTACCCGCCGGTGCCCGGCCCGGATCGGTAGACACTTCGAAACCTTCGACCCGGCACCCCGCTTCGCCTGCGCGCGCGCAGGCCCGCCGCAGCGAAGGCGGTCGCCGCGAGCCACGCCGCCGCCGGCAGCGGCACGGGACTTGCGGTCAGGCGCACGATATCCGTCGCGCCGCTGGCGTCGATCAGATACTGCAGGTCCCAGACGATGCCGGCCACCTCCGGCAGGTTCACGTTGCTGAACTCACCGGTGAGTACCTGCGCCAGCAGGATGTCGAAAGAGGAGCCCGGTGCCGGCAGGAACGCCGGATCACCCGGCGCCGACCAGAGGCTGACATCGAGCGTGCCGCCCAGCGTAGCGCTACCGCTCACCAGGAGCTGGTCGTGGGCGAGCGGGCCCAGCTCGATGCCGAGCGTACCGGCGGCCTGTGAGTAGCTGCCGTTGACCTGCAGGATGCCGGGTGAATTGCCCGGTGAAATGTTGCCGTTGTTCAGGAGATTGCCGGCGACGGTGCCGCTGCCGGTGAGCGTGCCGCCGTCGAGCGCGATGTTGCCGGCCACCAGCAGCGAGCCATCCACGTCGGTCACCCCCGCAGTTTGCGTGTAGGTGGTCGCGGTCAGGGTGCTGCCCGCCCCGACATCGATGCTGCCGGCGTTGCTGAAAAGACCGACCGCAAAGCTGCGCCCGTTGCGAACCTCGAAGCGGCCCGTGTCCAGGTTGGCCGTGAAGCCGGACAGAGCGTCCGTGGTGCCGCTGTTGCCGTCATAGAGACGCGAGCCAGCGCCGTCCATCACGATGTCGGCCGCGTTGCGGGAGATGCCTCCGGTTACGGGCAGACGCATGGTGCCGAGGACCTCGTAACGGCCGCCGGTGAGCGTGTGGGTCGTGCCGTTGAAGTTCGTCAGGTTCTGGTTGACCTGCAGGGTGCTGCCGGCCGCTGCGCGCAGCGTGCCCTCGTTGGTGACCTTGGCGGCGACACCCGATTCGGCAAGAACCAGGGCGTTGCTCTGGTTGGCCTGGATGAGGCCGCGATTGATGAGCGTCATGCCGTAGGAGCCGATCTTGCCCGCGCCCTGGATGGTGTGGCCGGACTCGTTGGTCAGCGTACCAGTGCCCACGCCTGCCGAGGCGATCTGGTTCGATGAGCTGTTGGACAGGGTCAGGGAGCCGCCTCCGGTGAGGACCACGCCCGGCTGGATGTTCAGGCTGGCAGCGCTGCTGCCCGCGCCGAGCAGCATGCTGCCGTGGTTGGTCAGCGTGCCCCCGAGCAGCGTGGTGCTGCCACGGATATCGAGCGTGCCGAGGTTCTCCAGGCCGCCGATCGAAGTCACGCTGGTCGGCAGTCTGATGATGCCGCTGCCGCCCGTGGTCAGCGTGCCACCTGTCAGGGTCGCGTAGCTCACCTGCACCAGCGAGCCGTCCTGCGCCTGCAGCACGCCACCGGCGTTGTTGATGAGAACGGGGCTCGAGGAATCCGCACCGGTGACGTCGAGCGTGGCGCCGTTGCGGGCACGCATGACGCCGGTGTTGGTGATGGTGCCGGCATTGACCGAGGTAATTTTCAGCGCGCTCGCGGCTACGTCGGCATCGACGAGGCCGTGGTTGAACAGGCGAGGGAGCTGCCGGATTTGTCCGGTGCCGCGCATGGTATGCGTGGGCCCGTTGATCAGGCCCAAAGCGCTGCCGGCCCCGCTGACTATGCTCCGCGTGGCGTGGGTGAGTTCCAGCACGCCGGTGCCGTCGAGCGCGTAGTTGTCGCTGCCAGGGCCGGTCAAGTGCAACTCGGTCGCGGTCGTCGTCGAATCGAGACGGAGGGTGCCGTTGTTCACGATCGACGAGTCAAGTGTCAGCCACTGGCCATTATTGACCTTGAGCAGCCCCTCGACGGTCACGTTCCCAATCCGCACGTTCGTATCCGTCACCTCGATGCGGCCGGAGCCGCTGCTGGTGAGCGTGCCGCCGGCAATGTCCACCGAGTACAGCTCGACCAGCGAGCCGTCGAGGGCTGCGATCGTCCCGGAACCATTGTTCAGCGTCCCGGTGGGTCCGCTCGTCGAGGCGCCGCCCTGGAGGCGCAGCTTGCCGCCATTGCTCGCACGCAGGATCCCGCCGTTGTAAGTCGTGTGTCCGGGAGGGAGCATGTCGAGAACGATGGGCAGGCTATTGAGGTTTGCATCGATCGTGCCGCTGTTGCTGAACGCCACGCCGCTGCCGCTGGTGTATTTGATCGTACCGCCGCCGGTGATCTTCGTGGCATTGCTCAGGCGGACATACTCGATGCTGCCGCCCAGCAGGTTGATCGTTCCCAGGCCGTCGAAAGCAGCGATACCGTTGCTGTAGATCTTGCCGATGACATCGACCTGGCCGGTGACGCTGAGGGTTGCCGTCTTCCAGTCCGGCGTCGGTTCGACGGCAGGCAGGTTCCACCAGTTGAGCCCGAGTGCGCTGCTGACGGTGAGCGTGGTCTGGGTGCCGACGCTCAACTCCGCCACGCTCGCCGGAACGTTGACATCCAGCGTTGCGTTCACGGGCGTGGGGCCCGGCGGCACCGTCGGCGTCGGGCTGACGGAGACTTTGTAGAAGACATACTCGGTGGCGTCCGCCGGTTGCTGGCCCGGATAGCCTTTCTGGATGCAGTGATCTTCGCCGTCGTACTGCAGGCAGATCATCGGTGACCAGTTCTCACCGGTGGCCCAGCCGCCGGTCTGCGGCAGCCCCGGCACCGGCGATTCGCCAAAC
Organism: Nevskiales bacterium; assembly: GCA_011526045.1. Classification (GTDB taxonomy): domain Bacteria; phylum Pseudomonadota; class Gammaproteobacteria; order Steroidobacterales; genus QUBU01. Next base: position 52,742 of record WYBE01000068.1, read on the forward strand.
CTGTAGCTGACGCTGCGATCCTCGGCGTGGGGGCTGATCGGCAAGCCGAGCACGACGAGGAGGAGCAGCACACGAACTGAAGACGGTCGCTGTGACATGGCGATCCCTACCCGGGTGACCGCTTCTGCGGCGACCAGGCACCCGGTCCCGCCCGCGGTTCCCGCGTTGTTGTCATGCAGCCGATTATTGCGCAGTCATCGGTGCCGGGTTTGGTCTTTTGACATATTGCAGCGCGGCAATTTTGCGCCTTACCGGGGCGAATGCGCGGATAGGACGTTCAAAGCCCCTGTTCGGCCCCGTGTTGGCCGTCCGGCGCGAAGCCGGCGACCTGTGGTGGCACGAGTCGGCTGATGCAACAGCCGGTTGCGCTGTGGGAAATGTCTGGCGTCGGGGTGGGCTTTTTGCGCCAGCGGGCTCTCGGCGTCGCTTTGACGTCAAAGCGTTGCTGGGCACTTCGCAACCGTCCGTTTGCTATGGATGAGCACTAGTGGTTTCCAGCCGACGTGATGCCCAATCCGCAGCATTCCGATTACGCGTTCGAGGTCGTCAAATTGGCCCTGGAAGTGGCGAATGGCATCTTGCTCAATCCGATCCATCTCTGCTTTCTGTTCTGGACTCAGTTTCGCCAAAGGTTCGCTGGAAGGAGATTTACGACGGGGCATGTGCGATCTCTGAGCAATGACGGCGGCTATTAGAGTCGATCGAGTTCACTCTGTTTCTGTGCCTTCTCAAGCAGGTCAAGCGCAACTAAGGAGGAGTAACGAAGAGCGTGCGTGACATCGAAATTGTCGCCACCGATTAAATGATCGTGCAGAATCCCAGTAGAGACCGGTCAGGGCGAGCGTGGCGCCGGGGCACCGCACGAATATGTCGGTCGAAAGGGGAGAGCGACGCCCAGGGGCAGGCGGCCTTCGACCGCTTCATCACCTGCATCCTGCGCTTCGGCTACGCGGACTTCTGCTACCGGATACGTCACGTCTACTGGGCGCTCGACGAGTACAAGCACTGGACCATGGGCTGGCCGGTCGAGGAGACGGTGGTCATCAACCCGGCCCCACTCGTAGACGGGCCGAAAATTCGCATAGACTCGGAGGCATGAGCGTCGAAGCCTGTCCGTTCTGCCAACCAGACGAGCGGCGGGTATTTTTTCGATCAGACTTGGTCCTCGGCTTGTGGGACGGATTTCCTGTTTCGCGGGGTCACGCATTACTCGTGACGCGCCGGCATGTTGCCAACTGGTTCGAAGCGACGACTGACGAACAGCAGGCACTGACCTCAGCGATCGCCGAGGTGAAACGCGAAATCGAGAAGACTCATCGGCCCGACGGGTACAACGTTGGTTTCAATGCAGGTGAAGCCGCCGGCCAGACCGTCTTTCACCTCCACGTCCACGTAATCCCGCGCTACGCGGGCGACACCCCGGAGCCACGAGGCGGGGTGCGCGGGGTAATACCCGGAAAGGGAGCGTACTGAGGTGTCTGCTGATGCCGATCTGCAATTCCTCAGGAACTTCCAGCGACTGCTGAGCGAGGGCGACTTTTCCGCGACGTACAAGTTTGCACTGCTTCGGGCGCTCGCGGACCTTTCGGTCGAGCGAGCCGTCGCCTACGCTGTCGGCTTGGAACTGTCGGTTGGGGATATTGCCGAGAAATTCATCGAATACTACTGGCGCCAGGCACGACCGTTTCGCGATGCGATCCTGAGTCAAAGCGGAAAGGGCCAGGCTGAAGTCGTGACTGCGGTGGTCGAGATCCAGGGCAAGTACTCACACTCTCTCGCCGAAGTTCGCTCAAAGCCTGCAATCTGGCGAAGATTAGTGACGCGCGTGGCCCGTAACGTCGAAAGAGATCCTCTTCGTCGCTTGCAGACGTTGCCGTCCGGCCCAGCACATTTCTTGTACGAGCAGCCTGCTGAACGTGGCGCGGGCACACCACCCGCGGAGGTCACGATCCTGCTCAGGGCTGGTGCAGTGCGAGCGTTCCGGCAATTTTATCCTTTGATCCTTTCCCTTCTCGAGGCGGCGTGGGTGCGACGTGTGCTGTCAATCCGGTCAAATGCATTGATGGTGAGCGAAGGCAATGATATCGGGGGGTTTCTATTCGGATCTGATCGGCGACCGCTCGATGCTTACCGTGACGCCTTGCTACAGGTGCACAAATCGCGGTGCTTCTATTGTGATTCCAGGCCGCGCGGCGACCTGCATGTGGATCACTTCATTCCATGGTCGAGATACCCAATTGATCTTGGCCACAATTTTGTCTTGGCATGCAGGGCATGTAACGAGAGCAAAAGCGATCACCTTGCCGGCACGAGTGTCCTTTCAAGGTGGAAGGACGCCAACATCGACGATGGGCAGGCGTTGAGCGAGGTGCTGCTGAGTCGTGGATTGCCCGGTGACCCGCATCGCGCGTTGACTGTGGCCAGGTGGGCGTACGAGCAGGCCGAGGGCGCCCAAGTTCTCGTTTGGGCAGGCCGGCAGCAGTTCGAGCGGCTCGGTTCCGGATGGCGGTCTCTTCTCGTGACGATGCCGCAGACGGCATTGGCAGCCGAGGAGGCCGCGAAGTATGAGTGAGCGCGGATGTCCGTTCCGGCACTAAGTCGGCTTCCCCGGGCGTGGCAGCTTCAAGAGGCGCTTGCTTGCGTCACTCGGCGAGCCGTGGAACAAGAAACCCTGGATTCTCTGAGAGAGTCCACCGCCCGGCACCCGGCGTGATCATGTTTCGGTTTGCGGATATTGATGTGTCCAGTGTCGGATCCTTCGGGAGTGGGCCATTGCCGCAGCTCCCGAGTGAGCGCAACTTGATCGCCGGGGAGGGGAGCGGCCTCTCGGCCATCTGCAAGGCGCTCCATCGTCAATGGGACGCCGTGCCGGCCAGTCAGAAGCGGGGGATTCCGCGTTGGATGGTCTTCTGGGAGGATGCGGTCAATATCGAGGATTACCTTGGGCTGCCGGGTGGCGGTGAGTCATGGGAGCCGCTTTCGAGGCTGATGAGCAGTTGGCCGGTTTTTCGAAGTCGCCGACGGTGGTTTGAGCGCGACCTGGAGCGGCACCTCCACCGGCTGCTGCGGGTCAAGATTGACGACAACCCGTCGAAGTTCTCCGGTCGCGTGTCCTCAGCCGCGAATCTCCGCGTGACCGTTAACGATTGCGGTGCGGTAAAGGTGCGGGATATCGATGGCAGCGATCTGGACGACTGCTTCCAGGCCCATGGCGAGCGCCTTGCCATGGGCCTGGCCGTCAACGCAGCGGCGCGTAACCTGCTGGCGCTCGATCTGCCTTCCGTCGTCAACGGTCAGTTGGGCTTTCTTGACCGAACGCTGCTGCACACTTGCTATTCGTGTCTGGAATTGTTGAGTCGGCAGACCATTGTGCTGGAGAGTAATGCGGTATTCGAAGCGCTCGGCGTGACGCCGCACTGGCAGGTCGTCCATGACCCCGTCCGCGCCGTCGCGACGATCGATAGGGTCCTGTCGTAAGCGCTGCCGCGGTCGTGGTAGTTGGCGACTACGGAGACTGTTTGTGCCTGATGGTGACAGCCGGTTGCGCGACATCATGTCGCAGCTAGGCAAGCCCAAGCCACTGTGGGAACCGAGGGCGTTAACGGATCACCCTGCGCTGGTTCCAGATAACGCTGGGCTCTATGCTTGGTACTTTCTGAATCTTCCGGGCCTACCCAACGGTTGGGGCATTCAGAAGCCGAGAGTCGGATACGTGGGTATCTCGCCGTCCACGGCCGAAGGTAAAGCGACACTGCGGGAACGTCTCCGCGCGCACCTGAGTGGTAATGCCCGGGGATCGACCCTGCGTTTTTCGCTCGGCAGCCTCCTCATGGACGCGCTTCCCTTGGATCCCCAGCCGGCCGGTCGGGGTATAACCTGGGGCAGTGAAGGTCTTCTTTCCGGCTGGATGGCAGAGCATGCGCGCGTCATGTGGGTTGAGTGTGAGGTTCCATCAGCGATTGAGCAGCAGATCATCGAGTTGTTCACGCCCCCGCTAAACCTGAACCACAACCAAGCCAATCCTTTTCGCCCGACATTGCGCGAACGTCGACGCGAGGCGCGGCGGCGAGCGCGGCTTAGACCCGGAGTGTAAGACCGCCTTACCTGCCGAGCCGGAACAGGTAGCTGATGACGACATCCTCGATGCCTTCGCGGCACTCTGGACCGCAACGACCGTCACGACACGCGGTCTAGCTACTACCTCGAGGATTGCGCCACCGAGTTTCAGGTGCAGGGTCTCGAACTCGACTGGACCTGTGTGAACTGGGATGCCAGCGCGAGAATCGCGGCGGGCGGCTACACTGCCACCAACATGGGCTTTGAACGTCCTATTCCCTCGGAAAATCGGTTCGGCGGTAACATGGGAGCCGATAACACAGAACTAAAGAACGGGAGGCTCCCTTGCTCCGACCAATCACGGCGGCCGTGGCGTTGGCGTTTGTCGGCGCGTCAGCACTGTTGAGCTGCGCTCGCGCCTACGCGGAAAGCATCAGCGTCGTCGCGGTTGGGGAATTCGCCTCCCACTACGATCCCGACGGCCTCCTGCCGTTCTCCGAGCCGACGCCGGGAACGACCTTCACACTGGAATTCACCTACGAAAGCACCGCGCCCGATATGAATCCTGACGCCGGTGACTTCTATCAGGGTTTCTATGCTATTGGCTCGATTAGCCTCACCATCGGTGATGAACTATTTCCGCCATTGGGGGTACAACGCATTTACATACTCCATCTTTCAGAACCCGGTGTCGGGGGAGATACGTGGCGAGCGGAAACCTTCTCCGTACATGCAGACAACAGGTTGGAAACGTTCTATATGCGGTTGCATGGCGCCTGTGCCCCAGAGGGCGGCTCCTGCCCGTTGACGTCAGACGCGCTTGTTCCTCCAACATGGCCGTACACCAGTGCGGAAATCGCATATTCCATTAACGATCTACCGAATGAGTCCGCCATCTTGGCAAAGTCCTCAGCGAACGTTATGAGCCTGACCGCTATTCCCTTGCTGCCAACTGCCCTGCTGCTCCCAACCGCATTTGCCGCTGTGGCGTGGCGCGTGAGGCGGCGCGCAGCGGCCTAGCGCGGGAAATGGTGCCGGAGCAATTGATTAGTTGATTAAGGCCGCGTGACAGGCCAGATCAGCGGATAGTCTTTTCAAAGCCTCTCTTTCGGACAATGTAGCCGCCTGTCGGGGAGCCGGGGAGCTGCAGTGACGGCAGCCGACCCGGCCGGCGACCCGTTGCGCTGCGGGAAATGTCGGCATGAGGGCGGGATTCTCGCAGTGCACGCGGCACCGGGCGCACCGCCCCCGTGGCCCGCCCTGGCAGGGCGCGCTCAATCCTGGTTGACGACGCTCAGCGCGTGCCCGGCTCACGGGCGCGGCCCGGTCGCCTGTGCGCTCAGCCACCCGCAGCGCGAGAATCGCGGCCTCGCGCAGACATTTCCCGCAGCGCAACCGGCCGCCGCACCAGTCGCTCACCGCGACTGCGCGTCGCCGGCTTCGTGGCGGGCGGCTACGCTGCCACCAACATGGGCTTTGAACGTCCTATTCCCCCTTCAAAACTGCGTCAAAAGCCCGGTTTTCGCGTTTGCCGGCCTGGCACTGTCGGCGTAGAGTCGTGCTCATGAGCAGAGACGTCCGTCAGATCGAAGCCGATGCCCGCACGTTGGCGCCTCGCGATCGCGCACGGCTGGTCCGCCGCCTGATTGCGAGCCTGGACGTCGGTGAGGACATCGATGCCGAACAGATCTGGCTCGATGAGGCGGAGAAACGTCTCGCCGCGTACCGGCGCGGCGAAATCGCTGCGGTCCCGGGCGATGAAGTTTTCGGCGAACTGCTGAAGACGGTCTGATGGCGCGCTTCCGCTTCCTCCCGCAGGCGCGGGAGGAACTGGCGGCTGCTATTGCCTTTTACGAAGCGGAATCACCGGGCCTCGGGCAGGATCTGGCACGCGAGGCCAGACGGCTTTGTTCGCGGATTCTGGAGTCGCCGTTTGCTGGCGTCGAGATCAGGCCTGGGATCCGGCGCCGCCTGATGCGACGATTTCCCTATGCCATCCTGTATGGAATCGACCGCGGTGACGTCCTGATTGTCGCCGTCGCTCATCAGCGACGTCGACCTTCATACTGGCGCAATCGATTCTGATTTCGCCGTTGCCCGCCGTAGCTGGGGCGCAGCGGTGCGGGACCTTCGGAAACCAAAGTATCGGCACCAGAGGTGTGTGTTCAGAGCTTGCCGAGCGCGGCGAGGATTTTCTCGGGCGTGATCGGCAGCTCGCGGATGCGCACGCCCACGGCGTTGTCGATGGCGGGTGCCAGCACCTGCCCTCCGCGGGGCGACGGCGGGCGCAACGGCCAGCATCACTTCTGCCCCCCGCCTCACGAGCGAGCTGGCCGGCAGCTTCGCTCGCCCGAACGTGTGCTTCGAAAGTCCTGTCTCCCACCGGGTGCTACACTCTGCTGTGGCACAACAACAAGAACGGGAGGGACAGAACCAACACTGGGAGATGTGCAATGAACCGTATCAGGACCAGCATCGCGCTCGTTCTCGGCGCGTTCTCGATTTCCTCGACCCATGCCGCGCTGCTCGGGCGTCTGCCCCTCACACCGGGGGGCGTCGATTATCAGGCCTATTACGACACAGTCCTCGATGTCACATGGCTGGCGAATGCGAATCTGGCCGCGATTACTGCTTTTGATGTCGTGGGCATAAATCCTAACGGCACGATGACGTGGTACACGGCGCAGGAATGGGTCGCAGCGTTGAGCGCAGCAAGTTATCTCGGGGCAGGCGACTGGCGACTCCCGGTGGTAGGGCCGGCCAATGGTAGCGGTTTCAACTATTCGGTGAGTTACAACGGAAGTACTGACCGTTTTTACAATGTGAGCGAGCAAGGCACTCTTTATGCCGGGAGTACGGGCAGCGAGATGGCTCACATGTTCTACAACACCCTTAACAACAAAGGATACTGCGATCCCATATTGAGCACGGCGCTTAGTTGTTCCGTGCAACCGGGTTGGGGCCTTTCCAGTACTGCCCCATTTTCGAACCTCCAAGGCCGCGGTTCCTACTGGTCGGGTACTACCTACGCTCCAGTGCCTAGCGATGCATGGGATTTCGACTTTGTGCACGGCGGCCAAGACGGTGCCGGGAAAGGCGAACTCGCTTACGTTTGGGCTGTGCGTGACGGTGACATCGCTCCAGTGCCAATCCCCGCCGCTGCCTGGCTCTTCGCCGGCGGCCTCGGGGTGCTCGGCTTGGTGAGGCGCAGGCAGGTTCCCTAATTGCAGTGTTGTCGTAGTTCCTGGTTGCAGACTGCCGAGACATCCGGAAGGGGATTGCACCTGATTCGCGTGTTCATCAAGGGAATCGTTGGACTTCCCACGGTATTCAGGACACCGCCACGCCTCGTTGTGAGGCCCGTTCAAAGGCCTCGGGACTGACCCCTCCGAGGTGGCTGTGCCGACGGGTCCGGTGTTCGGCCCGAGGCGATTCGGTCAAAGACGAAGTCCATCGACCAGATCTCGTTGGCCTGCCCTGGGCGGATCAGCGGCTGGCGCTCCGCCACCGGGATCTTCTTGCGCCGCCGGCGGCGGATGTGCAGCTTCTCCAGGCGATACAGCCGCTCCACCCGCTTGTAGTTGACCAGCTCGCCAGCCTGCCTCAGCTTCAGGTAAATCATGCCGACTCCATACCGTCGGTGCCGCTGAGCCAGGGCCACGATCTGCTGGCGCAGCACGGGGTTACGATCTGGACGCGGCTCATAGCGCAGGGCGCTGGCACTCATGCGCACCACCCGCAGACCGTGCCGTTCTGACAACCCCTTCGTCTGCATCCACCGCACCAGCTCGCGACGCGCTGGGGCGGCTACCATTTTTTTCGAAGCGCCTCACGCGTCACCTCCTGCTCGAGCATGGCATGGGCCAGGAGCTTCTTCAGCCGGGCGTTCTCGGCTTCCAGGGCCTTCAGCCGCTTGGCATCCGACACGTCCATCCCGCCAAACTTCCCCCGCCAGAGGTAGTAGCTCCCCTCCGAGAACCCGTGCTTGCGGCAGAGCTCCTTCACCCCGACGCCCTTATCGGCCTCCCGCAGGAACCCGATGATCTGCTCGTCCGTGTATCGCTTCTTCATGTCCAACCTCCTCGCGCCGGGGTTAGACTCTAAAGCCTTCTGCTACTCAAAAGCGGGGGGACGTCGACTCCGTTGGCGACGGCCCGGCAAGTATCCCATTCATGACGTTTGCCTGGTATGCCCACCTCAAGGAGGGATGATGGATCCAAAGCTTGCTCTGACGGTCTTCGGTACGGTCTTCCTCGCCGAGCTCGGTGACAAGACGCAGCTCGCCACTGTGCTCTTCTCGTCGCGCCCGGGGTCCAGTCTGGTGACCGTTTTCGTTGGGGCGTCCCTGGCGCTGTTGACAGCGACTGCCATCGGCGTGTTGGCGGGCGCGGCCTTGTCCAACTTCGTCAATCCCAGGCACCTCAGCTACGTAGCGGGGATCGGATTCATTGTCATCGGCGCATGGACACTTTGGCGCGCCTAGCAAGCGGTTCCATGCGACGCTCGGCGTGTTCCTCATCATCGCGTCACGCAACCCCCTGGCGCACCGGAGTCTCATCTGGTTTGCGGTCTGGCCGAGTGTCGTACACGGGGGAATCCTAACGAGACGCCGGAGTACCCTGAATGCCGTGGGGAGTGCACCCGCTCGTAGTCGTTGCCGCTGGTGGCGCACTGGGATCAGTCTCCCGTTATCTGCTGTCCGGGTGGGTGCTTCATCACACCGTGTCCTGGCGGTTTCCGCTGGGCACGTTCCTGGTGAATGTCTTCGGGTGCCTGCTCATTGGCGTCTTGGCTGGCCTCACTGTCAAGGAAGACTTCTTTTCTCCGGAAACCCGTCTGTTTCTGTTCGTCGGAATTCCTGGGGGCTTCACCACCTTTTCCGCGTTTGGTCTCGAAACCTTTTATCTGCTGCGCCGCGCTGAACTGCTGGTTGCTGGCGGCTATGTTCTCCTCAGCATCGCCGTCGGCCTGCTCGCGCTGTGGCTCGGTTTCAGCGCAGTGCCGCATCGGAGCTGACCTGACGCCCAACCCATAAAAATCAACATCGATTCTGAACCGACGCATTGGCGGGCGACGCAGATTCCTGCGTTCGCTGCACGCTCTCGCAGCAACCCCGGCTAACGCAGTACTACCGTGCGGCGCCCGTTGAGGAATACGCGGTGTTCCAGGTGTAGCTTCACGGCACGCGCGAGCGTGATGCACTCGACGTCGCGCCCGATGGCGGCAAGATCGTCCGGCGATTGCGTGTGGTCGGCACGTTCGACCGTCTGCTCGATGATCGGCCCTTCGTCGAGATCGGGCGTGACATAGTGCGCGGTCGCACCGATGAGTTTCACGCCGCGCGCGTGGGCTTCGTGATAGGGGCGGGCGCCCTTAAAGCCCGGCAGGAAGGAGTGGTGGATGTTGATGATCCGCCCGGCAAACCGCTCGCAGACCGCCGGCGACAGGATCTGCATGTAGCGGGCGAGCACGATCAGGTCGGCCTTCGTGTCGTCGATGAGTTCCAGCAGCCGGGCCTCGGCCTGTGGCTTCGTTCCGGCGCTCACGGGAACGTGGAAGAACGGCACGCGGTGCCATTGCGCCAGCGCCGACAACCCCATGTGGTTGGAGACGATTGCCGGGATCTGCATCGGCAGAGCACCGGTGCGATAGCGATACAGCAGATCGTTCAGGCAGTGCTCGTGGCGCGACACCATCACCAGCACGCGCGGCAGCACCGCGAGGTCGTGTACCTGCCACTGCATCGCGAAGCGGGCCGCAATCGGCTCGAATCCGGCGGTGAACGCTGCGCGCGAGAACGCCGGCTGCGGCGTGAAGCGCGTGCGCATGAAAAAGCGCCGTGTGTCCGGGTCGCCGAAGTGCGACGATTCGTCGATGAAGAAACCTTGCGCGCTCAGGTACCCGGCGACCGCCGCGACGATGCCGGTGGTGTCCGGGCAGACGATGGTGAGAATCTGGTTGCCGGTCGCGGTTGTCAACAGGATGCCGGTGTTGCAGTAATTACGGTAACTTCGTCGATCAAGAGTAGCAGTTCGACCCGGCAGGGATGTTGACGGATTGCCGAAGCGCCGGCATCCGTTACGGTTAATATCCGTCCGGCAAGCCGCATGGTAGCAGGCCCTCGCGCCGGGTTGAGCGGGCCATCATGCGCGGAGCACGACATCCATGCAGCAGCAACTCGCCCAGGAAATCGCGCGTCTGCGCCGCCAGCAACCCGGGCTGCGCCATGTCGAGCTGCTGTTGCCGGATATCAACGGCATTCTGCGCGGCAAGCGCTGCACCCTGAAGGAGCTCGAAGGTGTCGCCCGCAACGGGCTTGCCTTTCCCGCCACCGGTTATCTCCTCGACAGTCGTGGCGCGCTGATCGACGGACTGCCCCACGGCAGTGCCGATGGCGACCCGGACTACACGTGCCGCCTGGTGCCCGGTTCGCTCGTCCCGGTGCCCTGGGCGAAGACGCCACTGGCGCAGGGTCTCCTCGGGATGGAACACCGCGATGGCCGGGCGCACTTCGCCGACAGTCGCGGCCTGGTCAGCGGCGTACTGGCGCGGTTCGGCGAACTGGGGCTGACCCCGGTCGTGGCCGTCGAGTATGAATTCTTTCTGCTCGACGATACGCGCGGTGAGACGCCGCGCGCGCGCCACGCGCGCGTGCCGGGCAGCGAGCGGCGCGCGGCGGGGCCGCGCGCGTACAGCGTGGAGGACCTGCACGAACTCGACGAGTTCTTCGCCGACGCAGCCGCGGCCTGCGAACTGCAGCATGTGCCGGCGGGCAGCATCGTGTCGGAGTACGGTGCCGGCCAGTACGAGGTCAACCTGCACCATGTCAACGATGCGCTCGCGGCCTGCGACCACGCCATACTCCTGCGCCGCCTCATCCGTGGCGTGAGCGCGAGGCACGACCTCGCCGCAACCTTCATGGCGAAGCCTTTCGCGGACCGCGACGGTTCGGGGATGCACGTGCACCTCAGCCTGCTCGACCGCGAGGGTCGTAACGTGTTCGGGCCGGTGCCGCCAGCGCAGGAGCCGAGTCGGTACGCACCGCTCCTGCGCCACGCGATCGGCGGCCTGCTGGCCGCGTTGCCGGAGTCACTCGCGATCTTCTGCCCGAACGCGAACTCCTACCGCCGGATCCGCCCCGGTTGCTTCGCGCCGATCGCGCCGAACTGGGGGCCGAACCATCGCGGCGTGGCTCTGCGCATTCCCATGTCCGACGACGCCAATGTGCGCGTCGAGCACCGCTCGGCCGGGGCCGATTGCAACCCGTATCTCGCGGTGGCCGCGATTCTCGCCGGGGTGCACCACGGCATCAGCCGCCAACTGGAGCCGGCGCCGATGGTGCGCGAAGGGGAGGCGACCGGGGACGAAGTACGTCTCGTTCACCGCTGGGAGCAGGCCCTTGATCTGTTCGAGCGTGGCCGGATCCTGCCCGAGTACCTCGGTACCGAGTTCTGCGGCGTATTCGCCACGGCGCGCCGCTGGGAGGCGGAGCAGTTCCACGCGCAGGTGCCCACGCTCGACTACGACTGGTACCTGGCTGCGATCTGAGGCGCCCGTCGTCGCGGTACTGGCCGCTTTTCCCCTAGAATACGCGCCCCCTGCACGACGGATTTAGAGACAACGCGGCCATGACGGACTATCACGCACCGGTCAAGGACATGATGTTCGCCCTCCGGCACCTGGCGGGGCTCGACGCCATCAGCCGCCTGCCCGGTTGCGAGGAGGCGACCACCGACCTGGTCGAGGCGGTGCTCGGCGAGGCCGCGCAGCTCGCCAGTGACGTGCTGGCTCCTACCAACCGCATCGGTGACAGCCAGGGGACGCGGATCGAGCACGGCGGCGTGGTCGTGCCGCCGGAGTTCATCGCGGCCTACCGCCAGTTCACCGAGGGCGGCTGGTCCGGCCTGTCGCTCGACCCGGACTACGGCGGCCAGGGCTTGCCCTACGCGGTGGGCGTGGCCGTCGAGGAAATCTGGCAGGCCGCCAATCTCGCCTGGTCACTCGGGCCGCTGCTGACCCAGGGCGCCGTGCGCGCGATCCGGGAGCACGGCGACGAGGCCCTGCGCGCACGGTTCCTGCCGAAGATGACCAGCGGCGAGTGGATGGGGACCATGAACCTCACCGAGCCGCAGGCAGGCTCCGATCTCGCCGCGATTCGCACGCAGGCAGTACCCGAGGGCGATCACTTCCGCGTGAGCGGGCAGAAGATCTTCATTACCTGGGGCGACCACAACATGGCGGCGAACGTCGTGCACCTGGTGCTGGCCCGTTTGCCGGACGCGCCGCCCGGCACGAAGGGCACATCGCTGTTCCTGGTGCCGAAGTTCCTGGTCGGCGCCGAAGGCGAACCGGGTGAGCGCAATTCCGTCGTGCCGGTCTCCGTCGAGCACAAGCTCGGCATTCACGGGAGCCCCACCTGCGTGATGGCGTTCGAGAACGCGGTCGGCTATCTCATCGGCGAACTGAACAACGGCCTCGCCTGCATGTTCACCATGATGAATCACGCCAGGCTCGGCGTCGGCCTCGAGGGCGTGGCGATCGCCGAGCGCGCCTACCAGCAGGCCCGGGCCTACGCGCGCGAGCGCGTGCAGGGCAGGGTGCCCGGCGTGGCGGGGCGCGCCACCATCCTGCGCCACCCGGATGTGCGGCGGATGCTGCTCACCATGAAGGCGCAGATCGAGGCCATGCGCGGCGCCGCCTACGCGGTTGCGGCGGATCTCGACTTCGCGTACCGCGCGCCGGATGCGACCGAGCGCGCCGCGCGCCAGGCGCGGGTGGATCTGCTCACGCCCGTCATCAAGGGCTGGTGTACCGAGACCGGCCAGTACCTGACGTCCATTGCGCTGCAGGTGCAGGGTGGCATGGGCTATGTCGAGGAGACCGGCGCCGCGCAGCACTACCGCGATGCCCGCATCACCACGATCTACGAAGGCACCACCGGCATCCAGGCCGCGGATTTCGTGGGACGGAAGATCCTGCGCGACGGCGGCAAGGCACTGCAGGCGCTCGTCGCCGACATGCTGGCGACGGTGGCTGCGCTCGAACGCCACGAGGAGCGCCTGGGTACGGTGCGTGCCGCGCTGAAAGAGGGCACTGACAATCTCGCAGCGGCCGGTCGCTGGCTCGCCGCGAATTTCGACAAGGCACCGGGCGTGCCCGGCGCGGTGTCCTGTTCGCTGCTGATGCTGACCGGAGTCGTGCTCGGCGGCTGGCAGCTCGCGCGCGCCGCGGCTGCAGCCTGCGACGAGCTGGAGGCCCAGCCGGCCGATGCCGGGTTCCTGCGGGCGAAGATCCTTACGGCACAGTTCTACGCCGGGCAGTTGATGCCGGCCGCACTCGCTTATCGCCGCGCCATCGAGGCGGGTTGCGAGCCGTTGCTGACGATGCCGGACGAGCAGTTCTAGCCGGACGTCTAGGCGTAGGGTTTCGGCGCGACGCTGAACATGGCGAGCAGCGTCAGGTCTTCCTCGATGCCGACGAACGAGTGGGGAACCCTGGCCGGTATGAACACCACGAGCCCGGGTCGTATGTCGCGCTCCTCGCCGCCGATGTGCAGCCGGGCGCGGCCGCTGAGGACGACGTAGACCTCGTCTTCGAGGTGTGGCCCCTGCAGGTCGTGGGCTCCGGCAGGCAGCCGGTAAACGGCGCCGGAGAGCCGCTCGCCACCGAAGAACTCGAAAAAGCGCGGCTCCGGGCCCTGCACCCGTGACTTCAGGTCCTCCACCTCGAAGATCTGCCAGCTGCGTGCGCTCATGCTGCCATGATCGTGAATAGCGCCTGCCCGTGCAACTTCGCCGCACCCCGGCAGCGGCCCTGGCGGCTCACGCGGGCACTGCCCCGGATGTTAAGCTCCGCCCCCGCCTCCGGGCCCGCCAGGGGTTCGGGCGCAGGCGGATACAGAACTCACGAGAAGGCAGTCCCATGGGCTTCAATACCAGACAGGTTCACGCGGGCGTCGAACCCGACCCGGTCACCGGATCGATCCTCACCCCGATCTACCAGACCACCACCTACGTCCAGGAGTCGGTGGACAAGTATCTCGCCAAGGGGTACTCGTACTCGCGGTCCGGGAATCCAACCGTGCGGGCTCTCGAGAAGAAGCTCGCCGATCTCGAGGGCGGCGCAGACTGCACCTGCTACGGCACCGGCATGGCGGCGCTGCAGGCGCTGTACCTCGCGTTCCTGAAGGCCGGCGACCACGTGATCGTCTCGGACGTGGCCTACGGCGGCACCTACCGGCTGTCCACCAAGGTGTTCAGTCGCTTCGGCGTGAGTTTCACCTTCGTCGATACTTCGCGGCCGGAGGAGGTGCGCAAGGCCGTGCGTGCGGACACGCGCCTGATCCTCACCGAAACCCCGGCCAACCCGACGCTGAAGCTCACGGACATCGCCGCGATTTCCGAGATCGCCCGTGGGGCGGGCATCCCGCACGCGGTGGACAACACGTTTCTCACGCCCTACTACCAGCGTCCGCTGGAACTCGGCGCGGACCTCGTCGTACACAGCACCACGAAATACTTCGACGGCCACAACGCGACGGTCGGCGGTGCGGTCGTCGCCCGCACCCGCGAGCAGGACGAGGCGCTGCGCTTCATGCAGAATGCCGCCGGCCTGATCATGGCGCCGCAGAGCGCTTTCCTCACCCTGCAGGGCTGCAAGACACTCTCGGTGCGGCTCGATCGGCAGTCGGCGAATGCGCTCGCGGTGGCGCGGTTCCTCGAAGCGCATCCGAAGGTCGCGCAGGTTCGCTATCCGGGTCTGGAGTCCTTTCCGCAACGCGAACTCGCGCTGCGCCAGGCGTCGGGTTTTGGCGCGATGCTGTGGTTCGAGGTGAAAGGCGGGGTGAAGGCCGGCAAGACGCTGATGGATCGCGTCCGGCTCTGGAGCCTCGCGGAGAATCTCGGCTCGGTCGAATCACTGATCACCCATCCGGTCACGATGACCCATGCCGACGTCGAGGAGGCGGAGCGGCGCCGCGTCGGTATCACGGACGGGCTCGTGCGTCTGTCGGTCGGTCTGGAGGATGCCGCCGATCTGATCGGCGCGCTCGATCAGGCGCTCGCCGCAACCGGCGGCTGAGCGCGGGCGCTGGGGAACGGGTGGTGGCGGTGCGCCGGATTCTCGTGGTCGCCGATTCTGGGCCAGCGGCTGTTGCGACCGCGGCGGCCGTGGCGCAGCGGTCAGGCGCCTCGTTGCGGCTGGTGGCCGCTCGGCCCAGGGCACACGCGGCGGAGTCGCATGAACCGGTTGGACTGCTCGAAGCTGGCGCCGGCGAGCTCGAAGGGCTGGCACAGCCGCTGCGCGCCGCTGGCCTCGACGTGAGCACGGCGGCGCGTGATGCGCCCACAGCCGATGCACTGCTCGATGCGGCCGCTGATTTCGGCGCCGATCTGCTCGTGCACGGGACGGCCCGCGGGCGGCGTTTCGCTGACGCCGACTGGCGCATCGTGCGCGATGCGCCATGCCCGGTGCTGTTCACGCAGGGTGCGCCGCCGTCCGGTTATCGCCAGGCGCTCGCCGCGGTCGATCCGCTGCACGCGCATGACAAGCCGGCGGCGCTCGACGACGCGCTGGTCGGGGCGGCTCAGGCCCTGGTCGACCCCGCCGGTGGCCAGTTGCATCTGCTGCACTGTCATCTGCCGCCGCAGTACGTGCCGATGCGCGCTCCCGGCGCGGGTGCGCGCGGTGCCCTGCATCCCGAGGACCGGCCGCTGGAGGTCCTGCGTCTTGCCTTGCAGCAACTGGCACAACGACACGGGATCGCTGCCGACAACGTGTACCTGGAGCCAGGCGACGCGCGCGAAGGCATTCTGGACATGGCCGGGCGCCTCGGCACCGACCTGGTAGTCATGGGCGCTGTGTCGCGCAGTCGCCTCAAGCGCCTCCTCATCGGCAGCACCACCGAGGCGGTCCTCGATCGCCTGCCCTGTGACGTGCTCGCCGTCAAGCCGCCGGGTCGTTGAAAAATCGCCGGCAGGCCCCATTAATAGGTCACCGCCGGCGCTGTGCCGGCCTGGCAACAAGAGACCGATCAGAGGAGGCAGACACATGGCACTGGTGAGCTGGAGCCCGTTTCGGGAATTCGAGGATTTGTTCGATCGATACAACCGCGCACTCGGGGGTTCGCTGCCCGCGGCCGGTGAGGGCGAGCAGGGTGCGCTGGTGCACTGGCGTCCCGCGGCGAATATCTCCGAGACCCGCAACGAGTACCTGATCAAGGCGGAACTCCCGGAAGTGCAGAAGAAGGACGTCGAGGTGACGGTGCACGAGGGAGTCATCACCATCAAGGGCGAGCGACGCTTCGAGCGCACGGACGATGCCGAGAGGCAGCATCGCGTGGAATCGTTCTACGGCCGCTTCGAACGCAGCTTTTCGCTGCCGGCGGATGCCGACGAGGCGAAGATCTACGCCGAGTCGAAGGACGGCGTGCTGAAGGTGCACATCCCGAAATCCGAAGTGACGAAGCCGAAGGCCGTCGAGATCCAGGTCAAATAGGCGTTACGCAGCAGACATCGGCGGGGCAGGCGGGTAGCGCTGCCCCGTCGATGTTCGACCTGGTCGGCGGCACAGCAGGGCAATATGTCAATTGCAGCCGGTTTTCCCTTGCTGTAGGCCGGCTGGCGTTCAACATATCAACACGCGTGGGAACGGTGACCACGTTCACCGTTCCGCATGTCCATGACACGTATCGTGGACCCGTACTCACTACGCCACGCGGTCCATGGCTCGACGCGATTTTCGTCGCAGGCTTCCGGTCCCCGGCATGCGGTTGCCGCTCCCCGCAATCGGACTGCTCCTCATTTGCCATGCGGCCTGGAGTGCGGATACGAGCACCCCTGCATCGAACACGGCCCAGTCGCCGCCTGCCGCAACCGCCGCGGGCTTGCGGCTCGTGCCCGGTGCCTGGGAATTCGCGCCAATGTCTTTCATCCTGCCAGACGCGCAGCTGGCGCAAGCGGCTCACACCACTGCCGCACCGGCCTATGAACTCGCCTCCGGACTCGGGTTGCAGGTCGAGCGCAAGCGCCGACGTTTCCGGCAGCGCGCGGTGAACTGGGTCACCGACCAGTCCGAGCCGGCGGGCTGGCTGACGGACTTTTTGCTGGACGGTGACGACAGCGGCTGGCACCTCGTCATGGATCCGACCGGCGACGACCAGTACCTCCTCGAATTCAACATGCAGTTCCGCTGATTCCGGCGGGTCGTCTTTTCTTCTTAAAGTTTGTCTCGCATCGGCCGAGAGCTTGCTTTCGGCAACTCCTACCGGTCCTCGCACGTCCATGTGCTCGTCGCTATGGGTTACGCCGGCGCTGGTGTCCAGTGGCCTGGCCGCGGCTAAGGCAGCATTCCCTTGCCGGCGAGCCATGCACGCACGTCTGACCAGTAGTCGATATGCCGGAACATGAGTTTCATGCTCATGGCGAAACTAGGGTCGCCAGGGTATCTGCGGAAAAGGCTGTGATCGCCTTCCGGATAGATCTTCACGTCGAAGGGCGCCCCAGCAGCGATGAGCCGATTGAGATTTGCGACAGATCGCGACGTGGGCACGCTTCGATCGCGGCCACCAAGGACCCACAAGGTCGGCACCCTCAGTGTCCCGAGGATCGGCACGGGGTCATATCCCTGAGGACCCTGGTATTCATCGAGCCGCCGCTCGATCTCTTCGTCGGAGAGTTCCCCGTCGGCGAAAGCTGCGGGGGCATGGGCCTCGGGATAGGCACGATACTCGCCGGTGAGCTGGCTGTACCAATCTTCCATCCCGCAGGTCACCGCTGGCCCCGAAATGTTGACGATGAAGGCGACATCAGCGCTCCGGCTGGCCGCCAGCGGCATGATCCAGCCCGCCTGGCTGACGCCCACGAAGCCAATTCGTCGCGGGTCGATGTCGTCACGTGCCCTCAGCGCCTGGATGCCAGCCAGTGCATCGCCGGCCAGAAGGGCGAACATCTGGCCGCAGTTTGCGATGCTCTCGGCGCTCCACGTCGTGCCCTGGAGATAAGTGCCGGTGGAGTCACCCACGCCGCGTTTGTCGTAGATCATCACGGCCATGCCGTATGGCACCAGGCGCCTCACGTACAGCCAATACATCCAGCGGGAAGTGGTGCCGGAACCCTGAACGACTACCGCCGCGGGAAAAGGCTCATCACGCCAGCGCGGCAGCGCCAGAGTTCCAGCCAGCGTCACGTCGTCGTTGTGGAAGCGAACGCTCTCGGTGCGGATCCAGGGCAAGCGTAGATAGAGGACGACGGTCGTGGCCAGGCTCACCATCACCAAGGTGAGCGTGATGAGGACAGTGCGCATGAGCCGCTTCCAGGTCATGGGACGTCCCTGGGGCACGTTCAGATCGAGATCACGGCCTCTGTTCGGGACGAACGGCTTCGCGTGGAGCGGCGACCGGCGATTTGTCCGGTCCTGGCTCCAGCTGGATGACACGTCCGGAGCCGAACACCTTTGAGGAGACGTGTTCGGGTTGCCTGTGAAGCCGCACGTCGCCCGAGCCGAAAATGGAGACCTCGACATCGCCATTGGGCGCGACATCGGCATCGCCGCTGCCGAATATGCTGGCATCGAGGTCCCTCGTCGTGAGCTCGCCGAGTCTGGCGCTGCCCGAGCCGAAGATCCGCAACCCCATCCTTTCGACCGTGCCGCCACCTTCCACGGATCCGCTGCCGCGGATGTCGATACTGATTTCCCGCTGGGACACGTTCTGCAGTACCAGCTTGCCGCTGCCGTTGAGGCCGATCGCTTCCAGCGAGGGCCCTCGGATCCGGACCTCCAGCGAGGAGGTGCGTGGGTAGGCCGGTGGCGCGTCGAACAGGATCGCCCCTTGGTCGATGCGCAGATGCTCAACACTCGAAGCCTGGCCCTTGACGCTCACGCGCCACTCGGGCCCGGATTCGTAATACACGACGCCGGGAATGTAGATCTCCGCGCTCTCGCCGCCGTTCCAGGCGAATTCGCGCGTGACGATCTCGCCGGACTCGACGAAGGGCGTCTGCCCCGCCCACGGGCGAAGGCTCCACCATCCCGGTTGGTAGGGCGTCCCGGATGAGAACGGAAACGAAAATCCGCGATAGGGACTGAGCGCGCTGGCCAGCGACAGGCAAATGATCGAAGCCGCGATGCCCGTGGCGGCGACGATAACCAGTGATCTAGCCATTGTTGGTCTCCTTGTCTGCCGCGACGCCCGGCTCAATGGCGTCGCCGTCGGGTGGGTCAGGCGGTTCCATCGGTTGGCCTCAATACCTGATAGTGGAGCCGGGCGTATTTGCTCAGCAGCAGCAGCAGGCCTTCCATCGCCAGCAGCAGTAGTGCTCCCCAACCGATGCCGGCGGCGATCAGGCCGACACCAGCCAGGACGAAGCTGACTGCATCGCTCGAGCCGGATGGCCTCGCCCAGGGCAGGCTCGCCAGCACACCAAAGCCGGCGATGATCAGGGCGAAAAGCACCACGCCGATGACGAATGCGATCAGGCCGAGCACGCACAGGAGAGGCAACAGGATGATCAGGTCGAGCGCCGCCAGGCCACAAAGGGCAACAATGGCGCCGAAGAAATTTCCCGGCGTGCGGCTGCTTTGCCAGCGCCGCAGTCCCGTTTCCGCGCGCAGCTCCCTCGCGAGCCGCTTCGGATCCCCGAGTGCACCGGCGACTTCCTGTTCACTACGTCCCGCAGCATATGCTTCGGCGAAGTGGGCAGCATAATCGGCAACGATGTCTTCGACTTCCTGTGGGCGCAGGCCGCGCAGGGTGGCGCGCAGCTCGGCCAGAAACTGTTCGCAGTTCATGCCTTGTCTCCGACGATTTTTGCGATGGAACGCGCGAAGACCTCCCACTCGGCCTTCTGCGCCGCGAATGCAGCCCGACCCGCGGCAGTGAGCTTGTAGTACTTGCGCGGCGGGCCGCTCGCCGACTCCACGAGATAGGTCTTCACCAGGCCGTCCGCCTGCATGCGCCGCATCAGGGGGTAGATCGTGCCCTCACCCATACCGATGTCCTCCGCGAGGCGGCTGGCGATTTCGTAGGCGTAGCTGTCCTGGCGGGAAAGCATTGCCAGAACGCAGAGATCCAGCACGCCTTTTTTCCATTGAACCTGGGCCGACTCTGTCATGGGCTCTCGATTACCTGTCGGGATGGATGATATTGCTAGCTATCATGTATTGCAAGGTACCTATCGTAACCCTATAGTGTCGCTGTCACTGAGCCACCAACCGACCGACGGTCCGATGGGCCGTCGTGCCCAAGGAAGTGAGTCATGACGCCCGTACATAAGTTATCAACGCGTCTCGCCGGCCTTGTCTGGCTGTTGCTCTCTGCGTCTCCTTCGACCGCAGAGATCAGCAATGGGACCATCGTCCTCGCCAAGGGCCTGGATCCGAAGGTTGTAGCCATCGTCGACAAGTATCGTGCGTCAATTCCCCGGATGATGGACGAACAGAAGGTGCCGGGACTTGCCATCGCATTGTTGTTTGGGGGCAAGCTGGTCTGGGCGGAGGGTTTCGGCGTAACCGATGCCCAGTCGAACCGCCCGGTCACGCCCGACACGACGTTCAGCGTTCAGTCGATATCGAAGACCTACACGGCTACGGCCGTGATGGCCGCTGTCGATGAGGGGATGGTGGCGCTGGATGAGCCCATCACGTCCTATTTGCCCTCATTCACCGTTCACAGCCGCTTCGAAGACGACCCTCAGAAGAAAATGACCTTGCGCCTACTGCTCAGCCATCATGCCGGGTTTACGCATGAGGCACCCATCGGCAACAACCACGACGATGACACGCGATCCTTTGACGCCCATATCAGGAGCATCAGTGATACCTGGCTGAAATTCCCCGTCGGCCAGAGATATGAATACTCCAATCTCGGTATTGATCTCGCGGGCCATATTCTGGAAATCGTCTATCGCCGACCGTTCGCGCAAGTGATGTCGCAGAAAGTCTTCCGGCCGCTTCGTCTCGGGAACACAACGGTCGATCAGGACGCCATTGAGAAGTCAAAGGACAGGGCCATTGGGCACACGAAGAACCACGATCAGGTACCGGTGCGTATAGCGATGATCCCGGCCGGGGGCGTCTATACCAACGTCCGGGACATGGCACGCTTCATGCAGTTCCATATGAACGGTGGGAAAGTGGGCAGGAAAACTGTGATCAACAGAGATGTCCTGGCCACCATGTACATTCCCTGCTGCGGAGTAGAGGACAGTGCATATGGGCTGGGCGTCGCGGCGGCGGGGAGGCGGTTCGGGGATACGCTGGTCATGTCGCACGGGCACAGTGGCGGCGGGCTCGGCTTCCTGTCGGATATGTACTGGTTCTCCGAGCTTGGCGTTGGCGTGGTGGTCCTCACGAATAGCGACAATCATCGGATGCAGGTCACGCTCTGCAGCGCCCTGTCCCAGGAGATATTCGAGGTTTTCCTCGGCAAGAAGGGCGTGACGAACGACGATTCTCGAAGAGCCCGTCAGCCGGCATCAATCGACGAAGCGCGGCTTAGACAGCTCGCGGGTCTTTACGTCGGCCCCCCGGATGTCGAACTTGCGTTTCGGGGCCCGCGTCTGGGGATGAATGCTCAATCAGGATTCTATCCGGCGACGTTCTTCAGCACCGACGAGATGGAGGTGAAGACGCCCTCCATGACGTTATCCTGTCGTTTCCACTCAGACGGGCAGCGAGATCCGGCATGGGCGGATTGCACGGTGGACGTCGGAGTCATGCGCATTTCAGGGACGTTGGCTTACAACGGCGGCCCTTACGATCCCGAGGGCCCGGATAAGAAGGAGTGGGGCGTTTTTCTGGGTGATTACGATATCCCCCAGTGGGGCAAGGTCGTTGATACCGTCAATCTGCATGTCGAGAACGGGTATCTTTACTTCGGTAGGTACAGGGTCGTCGATGAAATCGCCCCGGGTTTGTTTTTTCTCAGCAACGGGGAAGCGCTCGACCTGCGGAAGCAACCGCCTATGTTTGGAAGCGTTGCCATGATCCGGAGGTGAGATGTCGCCGAATGCCTACGGCTGCCGCTACTGGAAGCGGTTAATCGGGATTTTCTTAGCGCTTTCCCGGGCATGACGCTGCCCCGTTCGTCCGGGGCGAGACCAGCGTCCCACCTGCCGGCACCGGACCGCGCCCCCGGCAGACGCGAGAAGAGCGTGAAAACAGCCGTTCCGGTCAGCGCGCGCGCCGCGCCGGCATCCCGGCCCGGGCGAGAATGCCCGGCAGGTGACGGGCACGGATTTCCGCCCACTCGAGCAGCAGCCACGGCGTAAAACGCTCCGGCCTGGCCGCGATTTCCGCCGTCAGATCCGCTGGCGGGAGATAGCGCCAGGCGGCGATTTCGGCCGGGTTGGGCGCCGGTATCTCGCTGCTCAAGCCCGCGAACACCCAGCACAACTCGTGTTCCGTGCCGACGTCCTGGAAGCTCGCCCGGTACTCGAACTTGTACAGGAACGTCAGCTCACAGGCGAGCGCAAGCTCCTCGCGCAGGCGTCGGCGCGCGGCGGCCTCCACGGATTCCCCGCGCCGCGGGTGGCTGCAGCAGCTGTTGGCCCAGTGCAGCGGCCAGAGCGGCTTGGCGGCGCTGCGTTGTTGCAGGAGCACCTCGCCCGCGGGGTTGAACACGAATACGGAGAAGGCGCGATGCAGGAGGCCCGCGCCGCTGTGGCATTGTTCCTTGGAGGCGTAGCCGATGTCGCGATCCGCGGCATCGACCCGGATCAGCACGTCGGACGGATCGTTTGCAGGCTCGCTCAGCGCGCTCACGAGGCGCCGCCGATGGTCACGGCAATCGCCCGGTAGCCCTGTCGCTCGATCGCGGACTGAACCGGCGTGCTGTCCCCGTCGCAGAGCGCGATCATGGCGCCGCCGCCACCGCCGCCCGTGAGCTTGGCGCCCACTGCACCGGCGCCGCGCGCGATCCCGATCAGCCGCTCGAGCTCCGGCGTCGATACCTGGAGCGCGTTGAGCAGGCCCTGGCAGACGTTCATGAGTTCGCCGAGCGTCGCGGTATCGCTGTCCTGCACGGCGGCCACTCCCTGCAGGACGAGCGCGTCGATGTCATCGAAGATCTTCTCGTAGAGGCGCGGGTTGCGCTCGCGCGCTTCACGCACATGCCCCACGGTTTTTGCGGTCAGCCCCTCGGAGTGAGTCATGCCGACGACCAGGTGCAGTGGCGCGGTGATGTTGAGTGGCTCCACCAGCGGCGGTGTGCCGCGGCGAAATACCAGCGGCCGGCCGAATGTCGCCAGGGTGTTGTCGATGCCGCTCGGTTGACCGTGGGCAATCTCTTCCGAGAGCAGGGCCAGCTCGTTGACCTGGCTGTCGGTCAGCTGCAGGTGGAAATGCCGGTCCAGTGCCCGGATGATGGCGACCGCGATCGCGGCCGAGCCGCCGAGCCCCATGCCCCGCGGCACATCCGGAAACACCTCGATACGCAGGTCGCGCCGGGTGAGGCCGAGGCGGTCGAGGATGGCGCCGGCCGCCTTCTCGAAGGAACGGCGCTGGTCCGCGGGTTTCGCGAGCTGGTATTCGACGCCCCAGCGCGGGATCAGCAGCTCCACGCCGTGGCCGGCATCCGTGACCACCGCGCGGGTGGTGAGCGGCAGCGGCACGGCGATGGCATGACGCCCGTACACCACGGCGTGCTCCCCGAGCAGGATCACCTTGCCGTAGCCGACACCGAGCTCGCGATCCGCCTCGACCTGGCGGGCATCGGGCGGCGCCCCCCGGCGTTGCTCGACGAGTTGCGCCGCGATCTGCCGCGCCTTCCACACCTTGATGTCACCGTCGCGCAGCAGTTGCTCGAGTACCTCGTCGAACAGTTCCGGCGTCGTTCCGGCCGCCTTCACCACGCTGCGTGCGTGCAGCGTCATGTGTCCCGTCTGGATGCCCTCGGTCGCCAGGGCACGCAGCGCCGCGAAATTCTGTGCGAGGCCGACTGCCGCCATGACCTGGGCGAGTTCCTGTGCCGACTTCACTCCGAGCAGTCGCAGGTTCATTGCCACGCCGGGGTTGCTTTCCAGCGGCCCGCCGACGGTCCCGACTTTCAGCGGCATCTCCAGCCGACCCCGCAGGTTGCCCTGCTCGTCGCGCCACCACTGGGAGAGCGAACTGTATCGGCCATGCCGTGCCGCGTAGGCGTGGGCGCCGGCTTCCAGGGCGCGCCAGTCGTTGCCGGTCGCCAGCGCCACCGCATCCACCCCGTTCATGATGCCCTTGTTGTGCGTCGCGGCCCGGTAGGGATCGACGTAGGCGAAATCCGAGGCGATGATGATGCCGTCGCGCACGCGCTCACCGGAAAAGCCCTTGCCGGCGAGCGCCGCGGGCGGCAGCGTGACCTCGGCCCGCGCCAGGGCGCGGTCCGCCAGATTGGAGAGGATCCGCAGGAAGACCGTGCCCTCGGTGATGGACTCCACCAGCGAGGCGACGCCCTCGCACATGCCGTTGACGAGGTTCGCGCCCATGGCATCGCGGGTGTCGACGAGCAGGTGCACGACCAGCATTTCCCCTTCCGTGTTGGTCAGGGGATAAGTGCGGACTTCGACATCGACCGCGCCACCGCCACGTGCGACCATGCGCGGGTGGAAGCTGTTGGCGAGATCGATGATCTCCTGGCGTCGCGCGAGTATCGCGGTACTCGCGCGGTCCATGTCGGGTACGTCGATCACCTGGATCTGGCCGATGAGGATGGGAGGCGTCGTCGTCGCCGAATAGCCGCCGCTCCCGCGGGCAAGTTTCGCGGCGGCGCTCAGTGCAGCGACGATGGAGGGTTCCTCGACGACCAGCGGCACGACGTAGTCACGGCCGTTGATCAGGAAGTTCAAACCGAGGCCGATCGGCAGACCGAGCACGCTGATGACGTTCTCGATCATCTTGTCGGCGGCGTTGATGTCGAGAGTGGCCTCGCCGCGCGCGAGTTGCTCGACGTCGCCATCGGTCAGCAGGCCGCGTTCGTGCACGGCCCGAATGCGTTCGGCCGGCGACATGCGGTAGAAATGCGGGAATCGGGAGCGGGTCACGTGTGGAAGGCTTGTGGTCTGGAACGGGTCTGTTCGGGTCCGGACAGTTCGCCGCAGCGGCCCGAACACTAGCAGGATCGTGCTTCGAATGCCACGCTGGCCGCGCAGCGATTGTGTGACGGGCGCATTCCGCCGCGAGCGAGGCGTTGCCGCGGTTCGTGATGATGCGACAATGTCGCGAGCATTCATTGAGGAGTAGGGCGCCCATGCGACAGGTCCTGGCCCTGGTGGTCGTCACCGCTTTCGTTGCGCCAGTCGCGGCGGACGAAGGCATGTGGACCTTCGATCATTTTCCGGGCACGTTCGTGCGCGAGCGCTACGGCGTCAACATCGATAGCGGGTGGCTCGAACGGCTGCAACGCGCCAGCGTGCGGATCGAGGGCGGCTGCACCGGGTCGTTCGTCTCTGCAAACGGCCTGGTGCTGACCAACCACCATTGCGTGACCGACTGCCTGGGCCGCATTTCCAGGCCGGACCGCGATGTGCTGGGAGCAGGATTCATGGCCGCGTCCTCTGCCGCGGAGGAGCGGTGCGCGGCCGAGCAGGTATCGGTACTCACGCGCATGCAGGATGTTACCGGCGTGGTCGCGCAGAGCGTGGGCGATGGAGCCGGTGCCGCGGCGAACGAGCGGCGCAAAGCCGCGCTCACCCGCCTGGAGAAGGAGTGCGAAGACGGTTATCGCGGCCGCTCCGATCCGCACAGCTGCGAAGCGGTGTCACTGTACGGTGGCGGGCAGTATTTCCTGTATCACTACAAGCGCTACACCGACGTGCGGCTCGTGTTCGCTCCCGAGGCGGACGTTGCGTTCTTCGGCGGCGATATCGACAACTTCGAGTTTCCCCGCTGGAATCTGGATTTCGCCCTGCTGCGCGTCTACGAGGATGGCAAAGCGGCTGCCACTCCGGCGTACCTGCGCTGGCGGCGTGGCGGGGCTTCCGCGGGGGAGGCGGTGTTCGTCGCCGGTCATCCGGGCAGCACCCAGCGGCTGGCCACGGCAGCGCAATTGCGCTTCGAGCGCCACCCCGTGCTCAGCCAGTGGCTCTTGCGGGCCGCCGAGCTGCGCGGACGTTACCTGCAGTTTGCTGCGCTCGGCGAGGAGCCCGCGCGCATCGTGCAGGAGCCGCTCTTCGGGCTGGAGAACGCACTGAAGGTGCGGCGGAACCAGATGATTGCGCTGCTCGATGAATCATTCCTCGACGACCGCCGGGACACGGACCGCGCGCTCCGGCGCGCCATTGCCGCCAACGCTGCGGTTGCCGCGGATGCCAGCGCGTTCGACGACATCGTGGGCGCGCTGGCGCGTTACCGCGCGATCTACGAGCGGCATGTGTTTCTCGAGCAGGGCGCGGCCCTGCAGGGTGAGCTGGCGAATTACGCCAGGGTTCTGGTGCGTGTGGCGGCCGAGCGGGCGAAGCCGAACGAGCAGCGCCAGCGGGGGTACACGGACACGGCACTGCCGCTGTTGCGCCAGCAGGTTCTGGCGCAACAGCCTGTGTACCGCGAACTCGAGACCCTTCGGCTCGGCTATTCGCTGGCGAAGCTCGCCGAGTTTCTCGGTATCGATGATCCTGCCGTGAACCTTGCGCTGGGCGGCGAGGCACCGCAGGCGCTCGCCGCCCGCCTGATCGGCGCAACCCGCCTCGGCGATGCGGCGTTCCGCGAGCGTCTCTGGGAGGGCGGTGCCGCGGCTCTCGAGGCTGCCGACGATCCGCTGATCGACCTGGCCCGGCGCCTGGAACCGGAGGCGCAGAAGGTGCGCAGACAGTACGAGGAGGGGGTGGAATCGCCGCTGCTCGCCGCAGAGGAGAGGCTGGCGCGCGCGCGGTTTGCCATCCGCGGCACGAGCACCTACCCGGACGCGACCTTCACGCTGCGGCTCAGCTTTGGCGCCGTGCGCGGCTGGCGCGAGGGTGAACGCGACGTCGCGCCGTTCACCACGCTGGAAGGACTGTTTGCCCGCGCAACGGGACAGCCGCCATTCGAGTTGCCGGAGCGCTGGATGCGAGCGCGCGACGGTCTCAATCTCGACACGCGCTTCAATTTCGTCACCGACAACGACATTACCGGCGGCAACTCCGGCAGCCCGGTCGTCGATTCACAGGGACGCCTGGTCGGGCTGATCTTCGACGGCAACATTCATTCGATCGCCGGCGATTATCGTTTCGATCCGCAGCTCAACCGGGCGGTCGCGGTGCATCCGGCGATCATGGTGCTGGCACTGGACGAGGTCTACGATGCCGGGCACCTGCTGCGGGAACTGACCATCGAGTGAGTGGGGTGAACGACTGATGGAGATGCGCTGGTTGCAGAGCTATCCGCCGGGCGTCCCGCACCGGCTTGAGATCGACCCCGCGGATTCCATCGTGCGCATGCTGGAGGAGGCCTGCCGGCGTTTCGCCGCGCAGCCGGCCTTTGCCAGCTTCGGCAGGAGCATCAGTTACAGTGAACTCGACCGGCTGACGCAGCGTTTCGCGGCCTATCTGCAGCGGCTTGGACTGCGGCGTGGCGACCGCGTGGCGCTGATGATGCCGAACCTGCTCCAGTACCCGGTCGCCCTCTACGGCGTGATGCGCGCCGGGATGGTCGTCGTCAATGTGAATCCGCTCTACAAGGCGCACGAGCTGGAACACCAGCTGAAAGACTCGGGCGCCCGGGCGATCGTCGTGGTCGCCACCTCGGCCGCAGTGCTCGAGCAGGCATTGCCGGGTACCGCTGTCGAGCATGTCATCGTGACGCAGATCGGCGACCTCCTCGGTTCGGTTCGCGGAGCGCTGGTGAATTTCGTCGTGCGGTTCGTGCGCCGCAAGTTGCGGCCATACCGGTTGCCCGAAGCGATCGCCTTCACTCGCGCGGTGAACCACGAAACACCGTTCGAGCCGGTGTCTCTGACCGGTGCGGATCTCGCCTGCCTGCAATACACCGGCGGCACGACGGGGGTCGCGCGCGGCGCCATGCTCAGCCATGGCAACCTGCACGCCAACGTGCGCCAGGTCAACACCTGGTTCGCGAGCCTGTGCCGGCCGGGGGAGGAGGTGGTGATTACCGCATTGCCCCTCTACCACGTCTATGCAATGACCTGTAACTGCTTCGCTTACACCGAACTCGGCGGCCTCAACGTACTGATCACCGATCCGCGCGACATGGATGCGTTCGTGCGCGAGCTGCGGCGCTGGAAGTTCACCGCAATCACCGGCGTCAATACCCTGTATCAGCATCTCGCGAACCACCCCGGCATCGGACGTGTGAATTTCTCGCACCTGCGGCTCGTCTCCGCGGGCGGCATGGCGGTGATGGAGGCGACGGCGAAGCAATGGGCGAAGGTGACCGGCACTGCGATCATGGAGGGCTACGGGCTGTCGGAGACTTCGCCCGTCATCAGTACCAATCGGCCCGATCTCAAGGCCTACAACGGCACCATCGGCCTGCCTCTGCCCGGCACGGAGGTGTCGTTGCGTGACGACGATGGCCGCGAGGTCGCTGTCGGGCAACCCGGAGAGCTGTGCGCGAAAGGGCCGCAGGTCATGAGCGGGTACTGGAACGATGGCGTGGCGACCGGCGATGTGATGACGGCGGACGGTTACCTGCGTACCGGCGACATCGCGGTGATGGACGAGCGCGGTTATCTGCGCATCGTCGACCGGAAGAAAGACATGATCTCCGTGTCCGGGCTGAAGGCGTACCCGAACGAGGTCGAGAACGTGGTCAGCTCACATCCGGCGGTGCTGGAAGCCGCCTGCATCGGCGTGCCGGACCCCGAGACCCAGGAGGCGATCAAGGTGTTCGTCGTGCTGCGGCCGGGGATGAGCGTGACCGCGGACGAGATCCGCAGCCTGTGCCGGGAGCACCTCGCGGCTTTCAAGGTGCCGCGGCACGTGGAATTCCGCGACTCGCTGCCGAAATCGAACGTCGGCAAGATCCTGCGCCGCGAGCTGCGGGACGACCACGCAGCCGCCCCCAGGGCCGCAAGCGGCTAACGACGCCCCCGCCCGGCGGTAGCACGCTCGAGCACAGCCCAGTGCTCCGGGTGGGTCCAGGTGCGCACGAAATGGTCTTCTTCGATCGGCGCGAGTTGCGCGTGCGTGCGCCGGCGCTGGTCGGCGAGCGGGGTGCATAAGGTGCCGGGTTTGGCTTTTTGGCTTATTTCCAATTTCAGGCAGCGGGTCGAGGCGGAAGGCACCACGACCTGGACGTTTTACGCCACGGGCACCAGTCAGGGCTTGCTGCACAACGTCACGAGCCCCGCGGTCAACTACCAGGAGAGCCACGTCTACAATGGTCTCGCCCAGCTCACCGAGACCACCACGAGCATCGACGGTACGGCCTACGTGACCCACTTCGCCTACAGCGGCCAGGGGCAGCTGCAGACCATGACGTATCCGGCGACCGTCGGCGGTGCGCGGCCGGTATTCAACTACAGCTACGTCAACGGCTTCGTCGCGACCGTCACCCAGGGCAGCGGCAACACGGAGCGCTACGCGCTGGTCGCGCTCGATGCGCTGGGACGGGAGCGGCAGGCGACCTTGGGCAATGCGCTGCTCACGAGGCAGCACCTGTACGATGCCGCCAATCTGCGGCTGAAGGGCATCCAGAGCGGGCCGCCGGCGCAGCCGTCCGACCTGCAGCATTACAGCTACGCCTGGGACAAGGTCGGCAATCTCACCCAGCGCATGGACCAGAACCAGAGCGTCACGGAGGGCTTCACCTACGATGCGCTGAACCGCGTGGACGTGGTCACGCGCAACGGTACGACGACGCTCCTCGATATGGTGTACGACGACGATGGCAACATCAGTAACAAGCAGGAACAGGGGTTATACACCTACCTCGCATCACGTCCCCACGCGGTCTGGCAGACCAACGTCAGCTGCGGACCCGGCTGTTGTGTGACCACGAGAAACTACGGCTACGACGCCAACGGCAACATGACCGACCGCGACGGAGGCACGATCACCTGGACCTCCTTCAACAAGCCGCGCCAGATCAACCTCGATGGCAGCAACTGCACGGGCGACTGCACGACGTTCACCTACGGCCCGCAGCGCCAGCCGATCAAGCAGGTGGTGAAGAAGGGGACCAGCACCACCACGATCTACTACATCGGTGCCCACTTCGAGAAGCAGGTCGGGGCGACCACGGAGTTTCGTTCGCACGCGCTGGTCAACGGGGAGCGCTTCTACACCCAGCTCGAGAACAGCGACGACTGGGTGGCCTACTACAACCTGCGCGATCATTTAGGCAGCGTGGACAAGCAGGCGCTCACCGTGGGCAGCGGGACCGATCCGCTGGAGTACAGCTTCGATGCCTTCGGCAAGCGGCGCAACCCCAACTGGACGCCGGACCACAACGATGCGCTGCAGACGGCGACGCTGTGGAACCACCGCGGCTACACCGATCACGAGCAGCTCGACAACGTGCGGCTCATCCACCTGGGCGGGCGGGTGTACGATCCAAAGCTCGGGCGGTTTTTGTCGGCCGACCCGGTGCTGGGGGATCCGCGCCGCCCGCAGACGCTGAATCCGTATAGCTACGTGATGAACAACCCGCTCGCCTATACGGATCCGAGCGGGTTCACTGACGAGATGGTGGTTGCGGACAAGGGCTACGACTCCGATGCGCTGGTGGATTTCATCCGACAACGTCATGCCAGGGCCGTGATCCCGCCCCGTCGCAATCGCCTGCACCGACGCCGCTGCGTACCGGGATCGCAATCAGATCGAGTGCTTTTTCTGCCGTCTCAAGCAATTTAGACGCATCGCCACTCGCTACGACAAGCTGCTGGAGCGTTACGCTTCCTTCGTCGCGCTCGCCGCCTCGTTCGTCTGGCTCAAGGCTTATACATGACTGTCAACAGGCCTAGGATTACCCCCGCCCGGCGGTAGCACGCTCGAGCACAGCCCAGTGCTCCGGGTGGGTCCAGGTGCGCACGAAATGGTCTTCTTCGATCGGCGCGAGTTGCGCGTGCGTGCGCCGGCGCTGGTCGGCGAGCGGTGCCTTGCACCCGGCGAGCACCTCGCGCGTGCGTGACAGATACGGTTCGAGAAACATGGCGAGACAGGCGTCGAGTGCCTGGCCGGGAGCGCAGACCCAGTCGATGAGGCCGAGATCGAGCGCCCGCCCGGTCTCGATCCGCGCGCTGGTCGCGAGCATGCGCAGCGCCTGGCGGTCGCCGATGGTCAGCGCGAGGTCGATCCCGCCGCCCCAGGCGGTGGTGACGCCGAGCTGCGCCTGCAGGAATCCGATCTCGGCGTGCGGGGCGCTGACGCGCAGGTCGCAGGCCAGCGCGAGTTCCGCGCCACCCCCCAGCGCATGACCGTTCAGTGCGGCGACGACCGGCACCGGGAAGGCGCGTACCTGATCGAGCGCGGCGCGGCCGCGCCGGCTCATTGCGCGGGTGTCCGCATCGGAGCGGATCGCCGCGAGTTCCTGCAGGTCGCCGCCGGCGGCGAAGCAGCGATCGCCGGCCGCGGTAATGACGGCGCAGAGGATGCCGGCGTCCGTGGCGTGTTGCGTGAGCGTTGCGCCAATCTCGTCGAGCAGCGCAAGCGACAGGGCATTGCTCCGGTCGGGGCGGTTGATGGTCAGTCGCAGCACCTGGTGCTGGCGTTCCACGAGTAACGGTGCGGCGGTCATGATGGCTCCGGGTCAGAAGTACAGGCGCATCACGCACTCCGCCACGCAGGCGGGACGGGACTGGCCCTCGACCTCGACGGTGTATTCCTCGGTGAGTTGCAGGCTGTCCTTCACCTCCTCCGCCGCGACGATCCTGCAGCGCGCGCGGATGCGACTGCCGACCGGCACGGCACCCGGGAAGCGCAGTTTGTTGATGCCGTAATTGATGATGTTGCGCACGCCGGGGAACAGCGGTTTGCTTTCGTCGACGAGTCCGCGCAGGTAGGGATACAGGGACAGCGTGAAGTATCCGTGCGCGATGGTGGAGCCGTATGGCGACTGGGCTGCGGCACGTTTCGCGTCGACGTGGATCCATTGCTGGTCGCGTGTGGCGCGGGCAAAGTCGTCGACCATTGGCTGGGTGATCTCGAGCCAGTCGCTGACATGCACCTCGGTGCCGATCTGCCGGGAAAGTTGCGCGAGTGTTTCGGCGAGTGCCATCGGATTTCCTGCGTCTGAGGCGGGCTGGCGGATGCTAACAGAGCGCGATGCCCGCGCAAATCCGCACCCGCTCAGCGGATTTTTTGGCAGAATCCTGTTTCATGATCAGGCGCTCAGGAATGCGACGCAGCCTCGGCAGGGCATGCCGCGTGTTCGCGATGGCGATTCTCGCCAGTTCCTTGTTGACCGGCGGTTGCCTGGCGATGAAGCAGACCCGCTACGAAGTCGAGGCCGAGGCATTCAGTCTCGGGCCGGACGATCTCGAACGCTGGGGAATCGGCTTCCTGACCCCGGCGGCCGCGACCGGGCGCGAAGCCGACAAGCAGGCGCTGGCCTATATCTTCGCCAAGGAGCTCGGGTTGGCGCGCCCGGGCGTCAAGGTCGTACCGTTGCCGGTGATCCTGAGCGCGGTCAACGCCGCCGACCTCGACCAGCAATACAAGCGCATGTACCGCGATTACCTCGAGACGGGCATCCTGGAGGGCACCGTGCTGGAGCGCGTCGGTGCGCAGGGCGGGGTCCGCTTCCTCGCGCAACTCAGCCTCGCCGATTTTCAGCAGCAGTCCCGCGGTCGATTCAGCCTGCTCGGATTGCGGATGGTCGACACCAAGCTCTCGAGCATGCGCGTGTTCGTGCAGATCTGGGACAGCGAGGCCGGCGCGGTCGCCTGGGAAGGCAGCATCGAGCTGAATTTCGCCTACGACACCGCAGCAGAGCGGCCGTCCCCGTTCATGGAGGCCGCCGAGATCGCGGCGCGCCGCCTGTATAAGGAATTGCCCGGCGCAAAACGCTGAAGGCGCTGGCCGCGGTTCGAGGCCACCCGGTTAAGACAAATCGGCCGACCGCTGCCGGTGCCGGTCGCCCGGCACTGGTGCCGTGGAACCAATTACCGGCGCGGCCGCTCAAAAAACCGTCGGATTCTGTGCTGCTCGATCCGGGTTCGCGATCCAGCCAGGTCGCAGCGCGGGCCGGCATATAATCGCATTCATGTCCCTGGGGTCGCTCTAGCATGCGCTTTGCTGCGGCAAAGGTCCTACTTCTCGGCACTCTCGCCGGCAGCGTCTGGCTTGCTGCGGCATGCAGCAGTTCGAGCGTCAGCAGCACGGGAGGTGCCGGCAGTGGACCGTCGGCGAGCAGTTCCGGCGGCGGTGCCGGTATGCCCCCATCGGGTGGCGGCTCGGCCGGAGGTTCGCCCTCGGCCGGCGGGATGCCCGGCTCGACTCCGTCGGGCGGAATGCCGGGCGCGGCCGGTGGTACGCCAGCGGGTGCTCCCGCTGCGGGCATGCCGGGAGCCGGCAAGGCTGGCGCGCGCAAAGCCGGTGAAAAAGGCGCAGAAGCGGGCGCGGAGCAGGGCTCCGGGTCGATGCGCGGCGCAGGTCAGGCGGGCAACGAGGGTGGCGGCTCCGGTGCGCCGGGCGGAGCGCCCGACACCTCCGCTGCGGGTGGCGGTGCTGCCGGCGGTGGTGGTGGCAGTGGCGGTGATCCGGAAGGAGTCTTCGACAAGTCGCTTGGCGACTTCGACGGCGAGATTGCCCGCGAACGCGAGGCAATGGCATCTGCCGGCAAAGGTTCGGGACGGGCCGCAGACAGCCGCGAGGCCGGCGATGCGCGTGCCGTGAAGTCGGGCGGGAGTGCGTCCGTTGGCGGTCGCGGCAATGGCGGCTCCGGCGCATCCGCCGACGAGGCCGACGGTGTGCCGGCCGACACCGGCATGGACTCTCCGGCCGGCGCCGGCAGCGAGAACGCCGGCGCCGGTCAGGGCGAAGTCAGGAGTGGTGCGCAGGGCAACGCGGGCAAGGGCGCGGAGCAGCAGGGCGCCGCCGCACCGGACATTCCTGCAGATATCCCGCCCGACGGTACCGGCGAGGACCAGGTCGCCAAGCAGTTGCGCGAAGCGGCGATGGCCGAGAAGGATCCGGCAGTGAGGGACGCGCTGTGGGAGCAGTATCGCCGCTATACGGGGATCCGCAAATGAGGCCGAAGGGCCCGCGCCGGCGCTGGCTCGTGCTGCTGGTCACCGCGGCGCTTGCCGGTTGCTCGAGCGCTCGCAACGTGAAGTACGAGTCGGTCGACCTCGTGCGCGCCGACCGTGAGATTCCCGCCGAGCAGCTGCTCGACGTTGGCATCGTGTTGTTCGATCCGGGTATCGCCGAAGGCGACGCGGAGCCCGACAGCCTCGTCTTCCCGGAAGTCCGCCGCGCGGAGTCGCGCTACATGCCCTACCACCTGAAGACGACACTGGAGGCGAGCGGCCAGTGGGGATCGGTCTGGGTGCTGCCGGTGAAGTCCGACTCCGTCGATGTGCTGGTGTGGGGGCGGATCGATCACTCTGACGGCCTGCAGGTGGAGGTGCGGGTAGGCGCCTGGGATGCGACCGGCCGCGAGTGGCTGAACCGCACCTACGAGACGCGCGTGCCCGAGAAGGCGTATTCGCAGTACCGTGATCCGGGGCAGGACCCGTACCAGAACATCTATAACGAAATCGCCAATGATCTGCGCGCAGCCCGCGACCGGCTCACCGCAGACGACATGCGGCGGATCCGCGAGGTCGCAGAACTGCGCTTTGCGGCCGATCTTGCGCCTGCGGCGTTCGACGGCTATCTCGCCCGGGATCGCGACGGTCAGTGGAGCGTGCAACGACTGCCGGCCAGCGACGACCCGATGCTGATGCGCATGCGCGCGGTGCGCGAGCGCGAGTACGCGGTGGTGGACACGCTCAATGAGTACTACGCCGGCTTGTACTACGACCTCGGCAAGCCCTATGAAGACTGGCGCAAGGTATCGCGCGAGGAGATGATCAAGTACCAGGACCTGAAGCGCTCGGCCATGCTGCGCTATCTCCTCGGCGGCGCGGCGATACTCGGCGCAGTCCTGTACGAGGGAGCGGGCGGCGACAACTCGGCGGTCACGATGGTCGGCGTCATGGGCGGCATCGAGGGCATCAAGTCCGGTCTCGGCAAGTCGGCCGAGGCAGGCATCGCCCGCGAGGGGCTGGCCGAGCAGGGCCGGTCGCTGGAAGCGGAAGCCGAGCCCCTGCTGGTGGAGGTCGAGGGCCAGACCCGCCGGCTTACCGGCACGGCCGAGGAGAAGTTCCGGGAGTGGCGGCAGCTCCTGAAAGAAATCTATGAAAAGGAAACCGGCCTGCCGCCGCCTGCGGATTCCGCCCCGGCGGCCAAGGGCTGACGTCGCCCGCGCATGCAGCCGCTGACGGCGGGATTGGACCTGGCCGGGCGTTTCCGGCTGATCCGCGAGCTCGGGCGCGGCGGTCTGGGCGAGGTGTGGCTCGCCGAGGACACCGCACAGGCACGGCGCGTGGCGCTCAAGTTTCCCGCGCCCAGGTCTCTCGAGACGCTGCGTGCGGGCTTCGACCAGGCGCGCCGCCTGGTGCATCCCGGGATCGTAGCGGTGCAGGAGATCGTCGCCGGGCCCCGGCCGTTTCTCGTCATGCAGTACATCGACGGCGGGGATATCGGTGCGCTGCGCGGCGCAGACTTCGGCACCATCATCGAGGCGTTGCTGCCGGTGGCCGAGGCGCTCGAGTACGCGCATCGCCAGGGCGTGGTGCATCGGGACCTCAAGCCGGCCAACGTGCTGCGCGACCGGCAGGGCCGTTGCTTCATCGCCGACTTCGGCGCGACAGCCGGTGGCGGCACACTGCCCGGCATGAGCCCGCAGCAGCTCGACGGCGAGCCGCCGGCAGCGAATGACGACGTCTACGGTTTTGGCGCCTTGTTGTACGAACTGATCGCGGGCGTGCCGCCGTTTCACCCGCAGGTCACGGCCGAGCGCATCCGCAGCGCCGTGCCGCAGGTCCCGGCCAGCGATCTCACCGGCCAGACGCTGCCGGCGACGCTGCAGCGCCTGCTCGAGTCGCTGCTGCAGAAGCGCCCGGCGCAGCGCCCGGCCGGCATGGCCGCCGTGCGCGCCTCGCTCGAGGCGGTACTGGACGACGCGGCGTTGCAACGGCCCGGTGCCGCAATCCGGCCGGTAGCGCGCAAGCGCGCGGCCGATGAGCCGGTCGCCACGGGGCCGCCGGTCGCGGCGCTGCCCGGTGCGCGCACCGGGTGGCCGGCGGCTGCGGTCTACGGTGCCGGTGCGCTCCTCGTGCTCGTTGCGGCGCTGGTCATTTTTTATCTGCCGACGCTCGTCCGTGAACGCGGCGCGCTGGCGCCGGCCGTTGCGCCCAGTGCGCCGGTCGCACCTGCGGCAGCACCTGCCGCCGCGACCGCCGCGGTATCACAGGCCGAGCTGGACCACGCGCTCGGAGAGTTTCTGCGACTCGATGACGAGCTTCGCAAGCGCAACGCCGAGCGCTGGGGCGGTGAGCAATGGTCGGAGCTGCGCCGGCTGGCCGATCAGAGCGATGTGGCTTACCGCAATCGCGATGTCGTCGCGGCGCTTGGCGGCTACCGCACAGCAGCCAGCGCGGCGCAGGCACTGCTCGATCGTGCGCCGGAGGTGCTCGCGCAGGCGCTGCGCGCCGGTGAGGCGGGTCTTGCCGCCGGCGACCAGGCGCGAGCGATCGCTGCCTTTGAAACCGCACTCGCCGTGGCGCCCGATCACCGCGAGGCCGCCCAGGGCCTGAGCCGCGCGCGCAATCTCGACAAGCTGCAGGCCCTGCTGCACGAAGCGACCCTCGCTGAGGCGAACGGGCAGAAGGAGCGGGCGCTCGCGGTGTACCGCCAGGCGGCGGCCCTCGATCCGGCGGCGCGCGCCGCGGCCGAAGCGGTGACGCGGCTCGAAGCGGCTGCCGCCAGCGACGCGTTCCAGGCGCAGATGGCGCGCGGCTTCGCGGCGCAGGCGCGAGGTGAACTTGGCGCGGCCCGCGAGGCGTTCGCGGCGGCCCTGCGCCTGCGACCGGGCGAAGCGCAGGCCGCCGCCGCGCTGGCGCAGGTGGATTCCGACCGGCAACTGCAGCGGCTTGCGGCCCTGCAGTCGGAGGCGACCGGGTTCGAGCAGCAGGAACGCTGGGCCGATGCCGCAGGTCGTTACGAGGCGGCGCTGGCACTCGATCCGAACCTGGCCGACGCGCGGCGCGCGCTCGAGCACGCGCGCGCAAGGGCGGCGCTTGCCGAGCAGTTGCAAGGCGAAATCGGCAACGCGGAGTACTTCAACGACGACACCCGGCTCGCCAGGGCCCGCGCGGTGCTCGAGCGCGCTCGTGCGGTCACGGCGCCGGGGCCGGTGCTCAGCCAGCAGACCGCCGAACTCGAGCGGCTCGTCGGGCTTGCCGTGATCCCGGTCGATGTGACGTTCGAGTCCGACAATCTCACCGAGGTGACGTTGTTCAAGGTCGGCCGGCTCGGCACGTTTGCGAACCGCAACATGGCGCTGCGTCCGGGCCTGTACACGGCCGTCGGCAGCCGGAGCGGATTTCGTGATGTGCGGCGCAGCTTTCGGGTCGTGGCCGGGGAAACCGGCACGCGGGTGGTGGTGCGTTGCGAGGAGCCGATTTGAACCGGGCACTGATGCTGGCCACCCCGGCGGGTGAGCGCGAGATCCTGGCGCAGGATCTGCCGGTCCGCATCGGTGCCGCGGAGTCGGCCGACATCCGCTTGCCCGGTGCCGTAACCGGCGAAATGATCGCGCTGATCGGTGTCCTCGACGATCGGCTGTTCCTACAGGCTACCGGCAGCGCCTCGGTGCCATTGACGCTCGGCGGCGAGCCGGTCACGACCACGCGCTGGTTGAACGACGGCGACGTGGTGGCCGCAGGCGCGCTGCGCGTCGCCTGCCAGTTCACGCCGCAGGCCACGCGCCTGTCGGTCAGCTACGCCGACAGCGGCTACCGGACCCTGCCGCCGCCCGCCAGCGAGGCGCAGTCCGGCGAGGCCGCGCCGATCAGCCCGCACCGTAACCGGCTGCCCGCGAGCCGCGAGGCGCCGCGGGCCTGGCGCTGGGCGATCTACGCCGGGTTCGCCCTGTTGGCTGCCGTCGCGCTGCACCTGTTCACCGCCCGGGCGGTGCGCGTGGAGGTGGAGCCGGCGGGTGCCGCGGTGCGCCTCGGCGGAAGCTGGCTTCCGGTGCGTATCGGCGCGAGCTACCTGCTGCGTCCCGGAAGCTACGAGGTCTCGATGAGCGCGGACGGTTACCGGCCCCTCACGGCGCCGATCACGGTGACCGATGCGCCGAGCCAGGCGCTGCGGTTCACGCTCGAGAAACTGCCGGGCCGGCTTGCGATCGAGGCCGGCATCGATGCGCCGCTGGTCGTGACCGTCGATGGGCAGACGGCGGAGCAGTCCGACGACGGGACGTATCCCGCGCCGGCCGGTACGCGCAGGCTGATCGTCGCTGCCGACCGTTACCTGCCGTTCGAAACGACGCTCGAGGTCGAGGGTCGCGGCCTGCGCCAGCAGGTTGCGGCGACGCTCAGGCCCAACTGGGCGGACGTCGTGCTTGCAACCGAGCCACCCGGGGCAAGTGTTGCGGTGGCGGGCCAGAGCCAGGGTCTGACGCCCGTGACGGTCGCGGTGCCTGCCGGCGACACCGACGTCGAGCTTCGCAAGGAAGGCTACAAGCCGTGGCGGCAGCGGCTGACCGTCAGCGCCGGCCAGAAGCTCGAGCTGCCGCTCGTCCGTTTGCAGGAAAGCGATGGCCTGCTCGACGTCAAAAGCAGCCCGGCGGGCGCTGCAGTCACCATCGACGGACGTTATCGCGGGACGACTCCCATCGAGCTGGAGATCGCGCCAGGCCGTACGCACGAAGTCATCGTCGCGAAACCGGGCTACGAGACGGTGACGCGCTCGCTGCAGATCGAGAAGCGCGGTGCGGCGACGCTGAGCATCGACCTCACCGAACGGCTCGGCATCCTGCGCATCGTGAGCGACCAGGAAGACGCCCGGCTGTGGGTGAACGGCGAGGCGCGCGGCAGCGCGAACCAGGAGCTGTCCCTGCCCGCGGTCGCGCAGAAGATCGAGGTGCGCAAGGCGGGTTTTGTAACGTTTGCCACCACCGTGACGCCGCGGCCGGGGTTTGCGCAACGCGTCGAGGCGCACCTGCTGACGCCGCAGCAGGCCGTGCTGGCCGCGACGCCACAGACGCTGACGACCAGGCAGGGGATGGTGCTGCGCCTCGTCGAGCCCGGCGAGTTCACCTTCGGTGCGCCACGCCGCGAGCAGGGTCGTCGTCCCAATGAGACCGAGAGGCCGGTGCGCATCACGCGGCGTTATTACCTCGGCACGCGCGAGATCAGCAACCGGGAGTACCGCGAGTTCAAACCCAATCACACCTCCGGCGCCGAGAAGTTCCGGCAACTGGCGGTCCCCTCGCATCCGGCGGTCATGCTGAGCTGGGAGGATGCGGCCAGCTACTGCAACTGGCTGAGCGATCGCGACGAGCTGCCCCCCGCCTACAAGCTCGAAGCGGGGGCGCTGCGGCTCGCGGTGCCGGCCACGACCGGCTACCGCCTGCCGACGGAAGCGGAGTGGGAATGGGCGAGCCGTTACAATGGCGGCGGCGGGGCGCGTCGTTATCCGTGGGGCGACAACATGCCGCCCACGGCGGGTTCGGGCAACTTCGCCGACCAGTCCGCGCGCGGCATCGTGCCGAACGTGCTGGCGGATTTTAACGATGGCTTTCCCGTGTCGGCGCCGGTCGGCTCGTTCGCGGTGAGTCCGCTCGGGCTGTTCGACATCGGCGGCAACGCGGCGGAATGGGTGAATGACATCTACACCGTGTATCCCACAGGGCCGGAGGTGCTGGTGGACCCGGTCGGGCCGGCGAGCGGGCAGTACCATGTGATCCGAGGTTCGAGCTGGCGGCATGCGAGCATCAGCGAGCTGCGTCTGGCGCACCGGGACTTCGGCAACCAGGGCCGCTTCGATGTAGGTTTCAGGATTGCGCGCAATGTGGACTGACGGCTTGCGCGCACCGGAGTAACTCGATGGAGATCGTCAAGGTCGGACTGGTGGTCGTGGCGGGGCTCGGCTCCACCTGGATGGCGCGTGCGGCGACCGAGGTCGTGCTCGGCGTGTCCCCGCCACGCCAGTACCTGCAGGCGCCGGAGCCCGGCGCAGCCGGCGCCCCGGCAGCGGCCAAACCGGCCATGCCGGAGTTGAGCCGCGAAGAGATGGACAAGGAGTTCCGCGAGGCGCAGGCGCAGATGAGCGGCGGCGACAAGGACGCGGAGCTTCGCGAGTTCCGGCCCACGAGGCCGCTGCCCGCGGATCTGCCGATCGCATTGCCCTCGGATATCTGACGGCAGCGGCAGATGCCGCGCGGCCCGGAGTGACCGAATGAACAGTACCTTTTCCCGCGAATTCGTCTTCCAGCTTTTTGCGCTGATCATTGCCGTGATCCTGGTGCACGGCATCTACGTCACGGTGGTCTGGCCGAACGCCGGTGCAGTGCTGGCCGAGCAACGCGCGCGGATGGCGCAGGACCCTGATTTCGTGCCCGAGTCTTCGCTCTGGATCATCGTCAAGGACTACGAGCAGGAGTCCTGTTTCGTGCTGGCGCTGTGGTGCATTGCGATCATCGGTTACAAGGGCAATGCGCTCAGGCGGGAGCGACGGCTGCTCGATGAGGCGTTGATTCCGATCGCCGAGGGTGTGCGGGTGCTGCCGGAGGACACGCGCGAGTACCTGCGCCAGCTGCAGGCGCTGCCGCCCGCCGACCGCGCGAGCCTGCTGCCACGCGCGCTGCAGAATGCGCTGATCCGTTTCGGCGCCACCCGCAACGTGCAGGACGTGGCATCGGCCACCCACCAGCTCGCGAGTTCCGAGGGGGAGCGGCTCGAGTCGGAGCTGTCCATGGTGCGCTACATCCTGTGGGCGATCCCGGCGATCGGCTTCATCGGCACGGTGCGCGGCATCGGGCTGGCGCTCAACATGGCGCACCTCGCGGTCGAGGGCGATGTCAGCGGCGTCACCGAGAATCTCGGCACGGCCTTCAACTCGACCCTCATCGCGCTGCTGCTCAGCATTCCGCTGATGTTTCTCGTGCACCAGTTGCAGCTGATGCAGGAGCGGCTGGTGTTCGATGTCGAGGCATACACGGATGATCGCCTGATCCGGCACCTGCACACCGACTGACCGCGGTTGACGCGCGATGCCCATCGCAGCCCTGGAACTGAACGATGCAAGCCTGGCGATGGCCGGGCCGGGCGACGTGTCACTCCTCGGCCCCGGTTACGCGGCGGATCTCGACGGGGTTCTGCGTTTCGGCGATGAAGCCTGTGCACTGGTGCGCGCGAAGCCGCGCCTTGCGCAGCGCCGTTACTGGGCCGAGATGGCCGAAGCCCCGCTGCCGCAGCCGCTCGCGCGCTGCCGCAGCTCCGCGGACCTCGTGCACGAGCACCTCGCGCACCTGTGGTCGCTCTGTGCAGGCGCCGATGGCGTGGTGCTCGTCGGGATGCCGGAATGGTCGGCCGGGCAGCTCGGCCTGTTGCTCGGCATCGCCCGCGACATCGGCATGCCGGTCACGGGACTGGTCGACGCCGCGGTAGCCGCGAGCCGCCGTCCCTGCCCGGGGCGCTCGATCTGGCATCTGCAGGCCACGCTGGAGAATGCCTTCATTACCCGAGTCGGCCAGGAGGGTGGCGCGGCGCGCTTCGTCGCGCGCGAGACCGTCGAGCGCTGCGGGATCGAGGCGCTGGAGCGCGGCTGCGCGGCTTTCATCGCCCGCCAGTTCGTCGAGGGCTCGCGTTTCGACCCGTTGCACGACGCCGCGAGCGAGCAGCAGCTCTACGACCGGCTCCCGGGCTGGTTGCTCGTGGCTTCCCGGGCGGCGCAGGCTCCGGCATCAATGGAGTACGCCGGCCAGCGCTTCGAGGCGCGTCTCGATGCGTCGGCGCTGCGCGAGCGCATCGCGCGGCTGTGGGAGCCGGTGACGCAGAAACTGCGCGCGCGATTTTCGCCGCACGAACCCTCGGTGCTGCTGGTGCATCCGCGGCTCGCGGATTTCCCGGGCCTGCTCGAGACTCTGTCGCGCCTGCCCGCCTGCACCGTCATGCTGCTAGAGCCGGGTGCTGCGGCCCGGGGCGCGTTGCGTCTCGGTGCCGGCAATGGCGCCGAGGGAGCGGTGCGGCTGACGACCACGCTGCCGTTCGACCAGCCGCCGGCCGATATGGGGCCGGCCGATGCGTCGGTCGCGGCACCGGCACCGAGCCACATCGTGTTCGAGGGGCGGGCCTGGCGGCTCAGCGACGGTGAGTTGCACATCGGCACCGGGCTCGAGGCGGACGAGTACGGCATCCGGATCAGTGCCGACGCGGCCGGCGTGTCGCGTCGGCACTGCACCATCCGTGTGGAATCAGGGCGCGTGATCGTGCACGACCAGAGTCGCTACGGCACGCTGCTCAACGGACATCGCATCGAGGGTGCGGCGGCGCTGCAGGCCGGCGACGTGCTCTCGCTCGGTCAGCCACCGCGGCAGTTCACGCTCATTGTCGAGGTCGATCGTGGCGCGTAGACGCAAGATCGAGGTCTTCAGCCTGTCGTTCCTGGACTGCATATCCTGTGGTTTCGGCGCCGTCGTGCTGCTGTTCGTCATCATCAATTCCCAGGTGGCGGCGCGCGCCAGCAAGGCGGGCGAACAGGTCGCCGGCGAGACCAGCCGTATCGAGGAGGAGGTGCTCGACGGGCGCAAGGATCTGGTGCGCCTGCGCAACTCGGTGCGCGACGAACGGGAACGCAACGAGATCGTGGCGGGCGAGGCGCGCCGCATCGAGCTGTTGCTGAAAAAGCTGCGTGAGGAACTCGCCAGCAGCAAGGACGACACCACCGCCCGCCGG
The DNA here is from genome assembly GCA_011526045.1 of Nevskiales bacterium. Lineage (GTDB taxonomy): Bacteria > Pseudomonadota > Gammaproteobacteria > Steroidobacterales > QUBU01. The sequence continues at coordinate 95,655 of WYBE01000068.1, forward strand.
GAGAGTGTCGAGCAGCTCAAGGCCGACATACGCCAGCTCGAGGAGGCGAACAAGCGGCTCGCCGCCCGGGTGGCCGAGGCCGAGCCCGCGACCGGGCAGCGTGTGCGATCGTTCGTCGGGGACGGCAATCGCCAGTATCTCACCGGCATCCACATGGGCGGCAGCCGCGTGCTGATCCTGCTGGATGCCTCCGCCAGCATGCTCGGGCGCACCTTCGTCAACGTGGTCCGGTTCCGCAGCATGAACGATGAGCGCAAGCTGCGCGCACCGAAGTGGCGCCAGGCGGTCAAGACGGTGGACTGGCTCACGACGCAGATTCGTCCGGGCAGCCGCGTGCAGATCTACGTGTTCAACGAGGAGGCACGCAGCGTCGTGGACGGCACGGACGGGCAGTGGATCGAGGTCCGCGACGGCCAGGAGCTCACGCGCGCAGTGGCCGCGCTGCGCAAGGTGGTGCCGCAGAAGGGCACGAGTCTCGTCAATGCCTTCGAGGCGCTGAAGCGGCTCGATCCGCCGCCGGACAATGTCTTCCTGATCACCGACGGCCTGCCGACACAGGGCTCCAGGGCGCCGGCAACGCCGGAGGATGTCCGTGCCGACAAGCGGGTGAGCTTCATGGTGCAGGCCACGCGGGCATTGCCACGCCGCATCCCGGTCAACGTGATCCTGCTGCCGATGGACGGTGACCCGGATGCCGCCGGGTTGTTCTGGAATCTCGCCATGGTGAGTGGCGGCTCCATGCTCACCCCGTCGCGGGACTGGCCGTAATGGCGCGGCGACGCGAAGTCGAGGTCTTCAGCCTGTCGTTCCTCGACGCGATCTGCTGCGGCTTCGGCGCCGTCATCATGTTGCTCGTGCTGAACAAGGCCGGCGAACCGCGGATCATCGAGCAGGCGAAGACCGAGCGGCGCGAATTGATCGCAGCCCTGCAGGAGGAACTCGTCCGGATTCGCGGTGAGACCGACATCCTCAATCGCGACAGGCTGACAGTGGAGGAGCAACTGTCGCAGAACCGGGACGCACTGGCGCGCCTGCAGGGTGATCTCAGCAGGATCCGCGGCCAGTTTGCGGCCAGCAAGCAGCAGGGTGTCGATACAGACGCCGAGGGCGATCTGCTGGCTGCGCGCCAGCGCCTCACGGACGAGATGCGGGCACTGCTCGCCAACTACCGCCCGCCGGCGGACGACACCACCGTCGGCGGAATTCCGGTGGACAGCCAGTACATCATCTTCGTGATCGATACCTCCGGTAGCATGTTCCAGGGGCCCTGGCGGCTGGTGTTGCGCAAGGTGTCGGAAACACTGCAGGTCCATCCGCGCGTCAAGGGCATCCAGGTGCTCAATGACGAGGGCAAGTACATGTTCCCGAGTTACGCGGGCAAGTGGATTCCGGATTCGCCGAACACGCGACGGCGCATCATCAACACCCTGTCGAACTGGAGCCCCTACAGCGACTCCAGCCCCGTGGAAGGTATTGCGGAGGCGATCAGCACGTTTTACGAGCCCGGCAAGTCGGTCGCCATTTTCGTGTTCGGCGACGATTTTCCGACGGGGCAGGTCGAGGCGGTCTCCCGCTACGTCGAGCGCATCAACAAGGCCGATGAGCTGGGCAACCGCCTCGTGCGCATACACGGAGTAGGGTTCCCGACGCAGCTCGCCGGCGGGCGCATCGGCAATGCGCTGCGCTTCGCCAACCTGATGCGCACGCTCTGCGAGCGCAACGGCGGGACGTTCGTGGCGCTGACGACGCTCAACTGAGCGCTGGCTGACGATGCGGGAAGGAGATGCCGATGACGACAGCCTGTGACCTGACTGCCCGACGCTGCAGGCCCTGCGAGGGCGGCATTCCTGCGCTGACGGCGGACGAGGCCGGGAATCTGATGCGTGCCCTGGACGCCGGCTGGAAGCTTGCGGCCGACGGCAAATCCATCAGCCGGGTCTTCACGTTCGCCGATTACCGCCGGACCATCGGCTTCGTGAACGCGGTCGCGTGGATCGCGGATGCGGAAGACCATCACCCCGACCTCGAGGTGCATTACGGCCGTTGCACCGTCCGGTGGTGGACGCACGCGATCGCGGGCCTGAGCGAGAACGACTTCATCTGCGCCGCGAAGGTCGACCGGTTGTTCGGGTAGCGAGCGTCGGGCCGGTGCGTGCCTGACTTCGCGGCCCGGGGGTGCCCGGGCCGGTTTCGGCCGTAACCCGTGGTCCGTCAGAAGTTCGCGCGCACGCTCAGGCCCCAGGTGGCCGGGTCGCCCAGGAATGCATTGAAGGTCTGCGTCGAGCCGGGGCCCGTGCCCTGGCCCTGCAGCGGCGCGTCGAACACGACCTGCGCGTAGTCACGGTCGAAGATGTTCCTGCCCCACAGCTCCACGACCCAGTGGTCGTCGTCGGTGCGAAAGCCGATGGCGGCATCGACCACGGCGTACGAGGCCTGCTCTTTCTCGACGTCGAGGTCGGAGCCGGTGTTCATGTCCGTGTTGAAACGGAAACCGCCGTTCACGAAGCCGGTCAGCATGGCGGTGATCGGCTGTTCGTAGCTCGCGGCGGCGGTCACCACCCAGAACGGCGCGTTGGTGAGTCGCCGGCCACGCAGCGCCGCCGGTGTTTTCGCATCGTTGCCGTACGAGGCGTTGGTGTAGGTGGCGCCGCCGTTCAGCGTCAGCCCGTCGGCGATCGCGGCCGCCCACTCGAGTTCCACGCCCTTGGAAGTCACTTCGGGCAGGTTGCTGACGGTAAAGCCGGTGCCGGTGAAGCTGTTCAACTGGAAGTCGTCGAACTCCTGATAAAAGGCCGCGACGTTGACCGTGATGATTTCCCGGAGCGTGGTCTTGCTGCCGATCTCGTAGGCGTCCACGGTTTCCTCGTCGAAATCGAGGTCGGCGGCGGTCGGCACGATCACCGGTCGCGGCGGCGGCACCGCGAGTGCCAGCAGCGGGTTGGCGAACCCGGCGCGGTCGAGGTTGAAGCCGCCCGCCTTGTAGCCGCGGCCGTAGGACACGTAAGCCAGCCAGTCTGCCTCGATCTGGTAGGAGAGCGCGATCGTGCCGGTCCACTCCTCATCGTCGTGCGTGCCGCTGTAACTGCCGTCCACCAGCGAGTTGTAGAGCGGTGTGCACACGAGCTGCGCGGTCGCCGTGAGATATGGCAGCAGCGCCGGGACGGCACCCAGGCGCGCGTTGGCTGCGTCGCAGGCCGGGTTGTCGGCCACCAGCGTCGCATCGAGATCCTTGCTTTCATCGGTGTAGCGCAGGCCGAGCGTGAGCTTCAGCGCATCGGTGATGCTCCAGATGTTGTGCGTGAACAGCGCCCAGCTGTCGGCGTCCTGCTCGAACAGGTCGCTCTGCGCGCCGCGACCGTCCGCGAATACCGTGCCGGGAGCCATTCCCGTGATGGTGGACAGCTGGGTCAGCCCTCCGGACGGGTTCAGGCCGTAGAGCAGCAGGTTGGCGTAGCCCTCGTAGGCGCCGCCGGTACGCACGGCGTCGCGGAAGGTCAGTTCCTCGTTGATGAAGAACGCGCCGACCAGCCATTCCACCGGGCCGGCCTGGCCCGCCAGGCGCAGTTCCTGCGAGAAGGTTTCAAACTCGTTTTCGTAGGTGCCCGGCGCCCGGTACAGGATGTCGGCATCGGTGAAGTCGATGTCCTGCGAGCGCTCCGCGTCCCAGTCGCGGTAGGCGGTAATCGAGGTGACGGTGCCGATGCCGGTTTCCCAGTTCAGCTCCGCCGAGGCGCCCCACTCATCGACGTCCTGGTCGTAGCCGCGATTGCGATTGCTGTACATCGCACGGCCGTAGGGGTCGGGCGGATTGACCACGGTACCGCCGAGCAAGGCGATGGCGGCGGCGGTTGGGCCGACCACGCGGCTGACCGCCGCGCAGCAGGTCTCTTCACGATTCGCGTAGTCGAGGATGAGCCGCAGGTCGAGGCCGTCGGTGAGTTCCCCGCCGAGCTGGCCACGCACCAGGTAACGGTCGCGATCGTTGTATTGGGCGCCGGAGGCGCGGTCGTCGATGAACCCGTCGCGCTGGCTGGCCGTTGCGTCGAGGCGGAAACCGAGGCCGCCGAACGCCGGGCCCGTGGCGCCGGCGCCGAGGTGGAGGTAATCGTAGTTGCCGAAACTCGCATCCGCATACGCGCTGAAATCCGTCAGGTCGGGCGCCTTGGTGATGATGTGGATGAGGCCGGCCGAGGCGTTCTTGCCGAACAGCGTGCCCTGTGGGCCACGCAGTACCTCGATGCGCTCGAGATCGCCGAGGTCGGTCAGCGCCACGTTGTTCCGGTTGCGATAGACGCCATCGACGAACACCGCCACGGAGGATTCGAGTCCGAGGTTGTCACCGGTGGTGCCGATGCCGCGAATGCGGGCGGTGGTGCCGGCGGCTTCCGACTGCGAACTCGACAGGACCAGGCTCGGCGCGAGCACGGCCAGGTCGCGGATGTCCCGTATCCCGGCATTGCTTAATGCGTCGCTGTTGAACGCCGAGATCGCGATCGGCACCTCCTGCAGGGCCTGTTCGCGTTTCTGGGCCACGACCACGATCTCTGCGATCTCGGCTGCGGCCGGCATTGCACCGCACATGAACGCAGCCAGTGCGGCGCCTGCGGCCATTGCAGGGCTGCCGTTCAACGGACGCGAGGGAGCGGCGAAGTATCGCATGGCACGATCTCCAGGTCGGTGAGCGGTGGGTCGGGCAGGGGTCGTGAATGCGGGCGCACTTCCCGGTACCGGCCGGGGCGCAGACCGTGGGGAACGAGTCTGAACGCAGCGTGCTGCACGATGCCGGCAACGATAGCACAGGAAACGACCGGGGCATCCTGACCTGGCTGCTCCACGCATGGCCCGCGTCTTGTTAAGCTAATCGGCCCCAACACAGGAGCCTCGCCATGTCGCCAAGCTCGATTGCAGCCCGGATCGCCGCGCTTGCCCTGTTTCTCGCCGGCGGTGCTGTCGCGGCCGAACTGAAGCTCGACTCCCCGCAGGACGGACTGAGCGCTTTGCGCAAGATCCAGTGCTCGCTCAAGGACGGCGAGGTGGTCACCTGGTACTGGAACGGATTCGCCTTCAGCCGCGTCCCCGGCGAGCCGGACCGCCGCCTGTTTGCCGTGGAGGGCATGAATATCCGCCAGTGCGGGCCGCTCGGGGAGGCACGGGACGGCAGCTTCAAGATGAGCACCCGCGAAGTGATGGTGTACAAGGACCCGGCCACAGGCGCGGTGCTGCGCACCTGGCAGAACCCCTGGACCGACAAGGAGGTCAAGGTCGTCCATGTCAGTAACGATCCGGTCAACCAGCGCATCGGCGCGCTCGACCGCGGCGGACAGCCATTCCGCCTGCCGCTTTCGATCAACGGCAATCACTGGTGGCTGACCTCCACGGTGCCGTTGTTCTATCGCAATCCGCTCGCGGGCGACTACCAGGACTACATCGGCGGCAAGTACCACGCGGTCGAGATGTTCAACTTCTTCGGCGATGTGGACGAACTCGCCAACCCGCGAACGCGCTCGGTGCAGGTGCGCATCGGCTGGGTACGCATGTCGAACTGGCTGCCCTGGATGGAGATGGGCGATCGCCCGGGTGTGATCTATTTCCACACGGCTGGGCGCAAGCTCGACCGCTACGAGGACATGCCGGCAGCCTTTCGCGAAGAGATCGCGCGCAACTTCCCGGTCTACACCGCGCCGCCGCCGCTCGATGATGAACGGCCGAACGAAACGAGCTGGTCGTATTTCCGCAAGGTGACGCCGGTCGCTCCATGAGCGCTTCGCAGGCCGCACGCAGCCTGCCGGTGCGCAACCCGCGCACCGGCGAGCACGACTACACCATCAGGCCGCTCGGCGCCGACGCGCTCGGCGCGCTCGCCGGTCGGCTGCGCGCAGCGCAGGGCCAGTGGGCCGCCGCCGGCGTCGAGCACCGCGTCGCGGTGCTGCGGGCATGGGCCACGTCGCTGCTCGAGCGGCCCGACGACGTGATCGCGGCCCTCGCCACCGACACCGGCCGCTGCCGGCTGGCGCAAAGCGAGATCGAGCCGCTGCGCGGGCTGGTGGAGGGCTACGCGGCGCTTGGCCGGCAACTGCTCGCGGTCGGCGCGGAGCGGGCCTCCGTCGTGCCCGGCCTCGGCATCGAAATGCACCAGGTGCCTTATGCGCTGGTGGGTGTCATCAGTCCGTGGAATTTTCCGTTTCTGCTCTCCGCGCTCGACGCCGTGCCTGCGCTAATTGCCGGCTGCGCCGTGATCGTCAAGCCGAGCGAGGTCACGCCGCGTTTCATCGCGCCGCTGATGGCCTCGATTGCCCGGCACCCGGAGCTCGCCGGCGTGCTCGCCTTCGTGGAGGGCGACGGCGCGAGCGGCGCGGCGCTGGTCGAATGCACGGACATGATCTGCTTCACCGGCAGCGTTTCCACCGGGCGCAAGGTCGCCGAGGCCTGTGCCCGGGCGTTCATCCCCGCCTGCCTCGAGCTCGGCGGCAAGGATCCCGCGATCGTGCTCGATTCCGCGGATCCCGCGCAGGCGGCTCGCACGGTGCTGCGCGCCTCGGTGCAGGCCACCGGCCAGGCCTGCCAGTCGATCGAGCGCGTCTACGTCGACCGGCGCATCTACCAGCCGTTTCTCGCGGCACTGGTCGAGAACGCCAGGCGGGTGGAACTCAATTTCCCCGACATCCACCATGGCCACATCGGGCCGCTCATCTTCGAGCGCCAGGCGGCGATCATCGCGGAGCACCTCGAGGACGCACGGGCAAAAGGCGCACAGCTGCTGACCGGCGGCGTGATCGAGACGCATGGCGGTGGCTGCTGGCTGCGCCCGACGGTGGTCACGGGCGTCACGCACCGGATGAAGCTCATGACCGAGGAGACCTTCGGCCCGGTCATTCCCGTGATGGCGTTCGATACGCCGGACGAAGCGGTCGCGCTCGCCAACGATTCCATCTACGGCCTGTCGGCGGCGGTGTTCGGTGCCGAGGCGGCGGCGCGCGCCGTGGCGCGACGCCTCGATGTCGGCGCGGTCAGCGTGAACGATGGCGGGCTCACCACCGAGGCCTTCGACGCGGAGAAGAACTCGTTCAAGCTCTCGGGCATGGGCGCTTCGCGCATGGGCCCGTCCGGGCTCGCGCGGTTCCTGCGCAAGCGTGCCGTCATCACGCAGCATGGCAAGGCGCGGGACATTGCGGACCTGGCCGAGAGTGACGCGAAACGCCCGGGCCACTGAGCCGCCGGCGGCCGCTGCGTGCCCGACGCTGTCACCGGAGCGGCCCGGGGGCGGTAGCCCGCTGCTCCTGCCGCGACCTGCGTCGCGGTGGAGTGGTCGCGGAAGGCCGTAGAGTGCGCCGATTGCGTTGCTTCCTGCGTGGGCATGACTGAGTCGATGAAGGCCACCCCGACCTGGCACCTGTTCGTGCCGAAGCTCGTCACCACGCTTCGGCAGGGTTACCGCGTCGCCGACCTGCGCCATGACCTGGTCGCCGGGCTCACGGTCGCGATCGTCGCGCTGCCGCTCGCAATGGCGCTCGCGATCGCCTCTGGCACGACGCCGGACAAGGGCCTCGTGACCGCCGTGGTGGCAGGGTTCCTGATTTCGGCACTCGGCGGCAGCCGTTTCCAGATCGGCGGGCCGACCGGTGCCTTCGTCGTGGTGGTGTTCGGGGTCATTGCCGAGCACGGCTACGACGGACTCGTGCTTGCCACCCTGATGGCCGGCGTCATGCTGGTGTGCGCCGGTCTCGCCCGGCTCGGCACCTGGATCAAGTACATCCCCGAGCCGGTCGTCACCGGCTTTACCTCCGGCATCGCGGTCATCATCTTCGCGAGCCAGGTGCGCGATCTGCTCGGCCTCGACATGACGGAGATCCCCGCCGATTTCTTCGAGAAATGGGGCGCCTACTGGGCGGCGCGCGACTCCGTGAATGGCGCGAGCGTTGGGCTTGCCGCTGCCACGCTGGCGTTGATACTCGCGTTGCGGCGTTTCGCGCCGCGCGCGCCGGGCTTCCTGCTGGCGATCGCGGGCGCTGCCGTGCTGGTCGTCATGGCGGACCTGCCGGTGGATACCATCGGCTCGCGCTTTGGCGGGCTGTCCGGCTCGATCCCGATGCCGGTGCTGCCGGAGATCAGCCTGGAGCGGCTGCGGGTGCTGTTGCCGAGCGCATTCACGATCGCGTTTCTCGCCGGAGTCGAGTCGCTGCTCTCGGCGATGGTCGCCGACGGCATGACCGGCCGGCGTCACCGCTCCAACTGCGAGCTGGTGGCGCAGGGGATCGCCAACCTCGCCTCGGCGCTGTTTGGTGGCCTGCCCGCCACGGGCGCAATCGCGCGCACGGCGACCAACATCAGGTCCGGGGCGCGCTCGCCGGTGGCCGGCATGGCGCACGCGCTGTTCCTGCTGTTGTTCCTGCTGGTGCTCGCGCCACTGGCGGAGTACGTGCCGATGGCAGCCCTGGCGGTGGTGCTGGTGATGGTGGCCTGGAACATGAGCGAGATCGGCCGCTTCCGGCATCTGCTGCTCGGGCCCATCGGCGACCGGCTGGTGCTGATCGTGACGTTCGTGCTGACGGTTGCCGTGGATCTCACGGTGGCCATCGAGGTCGGCGTCGTGCTCGCGGCGATCCTGTTCATGCATCGCATGAGCGAGGTCGTGGGGATCGTTGCCGGCGAGACGGGCGCGACGATCATCGAGGAGGACCAGGACGATTTCGCCCGATTGCCTGCGGACGTGTACTCGCAGCGCGACGACCTGCCGCGCGGGGTCGAGGTCTGCCAGCTGCGCGGTCCGCTGTTCTTTGCCGTGGCCAGTCGCCTCGCCGAGGTGGTCGACCGCATCGGACGGTCGCCGAAGGTGTTCATCCTGCGCATGAGCGCGGTGCCGCTGGTGGACGCGAGCGGCGCGGCGCGCCTGCGCGAGTTCACGCGCACGGCGGCGCGCCACGGCACGCAGGTGATCTTCTCGGGGCTGCAGCAGCAACCGGAGCAGGTCCTGCGCCAGATGCGGGTGCTGAACGGCGCCGGCCACATCCACCGTGCGCGCGACTTCGATGCCGCGCTGGTTCTGGCGAGGAAATTGCTGGAGCCGGCGCAGGCACCCGGCCCAGGCTGAGCCGCTGCGGCCCGGACAGGTGCGGTCGTTGCCTGCGCCGCCCGCCCGGCGGTATTGTCAGCGGGTACGTGGCATTTGGAGGTTCCGGTCCGTGTGGAAGCCCTTCAAGCGTGCCGCCGCCGCACCGGCGCCGGTGCAGTCCGGCGTCTTCGATTTCCATGAACTGCTTGCCGGCGAGCCGCCGACCCTGAACCTGGTCGATGTCGGGGCGATGTCGCTCGGGCCGCACACCGATGCGTTCGATCGCCTGCTCGGGTGCGGCGCGGTCAGGATCGTCGGGTTCGAGCCGGTCCAGGCGGAGTGCGACAAGCTGAATGCGCTGCACGGGTCGCAGCGCCTGTACCTGCCGTATGCGATCGGCGACGGGCGCCGGCGGACGTTCCACGAATGCAACCTCCCGATGACATCGTCGCTGTACGAGCCGAACAACGATCTGCTCGACAAGTTCCAGAGCATCGGCAGGTTCAGCCACGTGATTGCGACATCAGAGATGGAGACCCGCCGCCTCGACGATATTCCCGAGGTCGCGGATGCGGACTACCTCAAGCTGGATGTGCAGGGTGCCGAGCTCGACGTCATCAACGGCGCTGCGAACGTGCTCCGGCAGGCAGTGCTGGTGCACACGGAGGCCGAGCTCGTGCCCATGTACAGGGACCAGCCGCTGTTCGGTGACGTTGACTGCGCCCTGCGCCGCAACGGCTTCCTGCTGCACCAGATCCTTGCGATTGCCAGCCGCACCTTCAAGCCACTGGTCAACGACAACAACCCGGACGCGCCTGGTAGTCAGGCATTGTGGTGCGAGGCGGTGTACATCCGCGATTTCATGACGCTCGATGACCTGCCGCCGGAAAAGCTCCTCAAGCTCGCGCTCATGCTGCACGTGATCTACCGCTCGACAGACACCTGCGCGTTCGTATTGCAGGCGTATCAGCGCAAGACCGGCGACCGGCTGTTCGAGCGCTACCTGCAGCGGCTGACGGGCAAATCGTGACCACGACCGTGTCCGCGGTCCCGCCCGGGTAGCCCGACTCAGCGCAAGGCCGGGATGACGCGCTCGCCGATGGTCCGGATGCCGAATGCCGGGTCGTCGTGCACCCGCAAGGCGAGTTCGTCGACGCCCGCGGCCTTGAATTGCGCGAGCTTCTCGATCTGCCGGTCGAGGCTCGTCATGTCGCCGGTGCAGGAGAGTCCCTCCACGAGGGCGTCCACCACCGGCAGGGGCACGTTCTTCACATCGCCACTGCGATCGATCCAGGCCGTGCGGAAACTTGCCATGTTGGCGCGCACCCGTTCGACGTCCTCGGGGCTGATGAACGGCTTGATGTGCTCGCGCGAGAGCAGGCCGCGCAGGAACAGCTCGCGCCGCGCCTCCCGGTAGGCGGCCGCCTTGTCCTCCTTGACATGCCAGGCCCAGAAGTTGCTGAGGACGAAATCCCGGCGCTGCTTGCCGGCGGCGCGCAGCCCTTCCTCGATGGCGGAGTTGGTCATGGCCATGCGCGCCATCGGCTGGTCGCTGGTCATGGCGCGGCTGGCGACCCGCGCGGCCATGCGCAGCATCTGCGGCTCTGTGGCGCCGACGTAGATCTGTGGCGGCGGGTCGGTCGCCCAGGTCGGGTGATAACCGAAAGCCTTGAACATCTGGCCCTGGTACATCAGAGGCCGGGCGGGCGAGGCACGCTGGAGAATCTCCACGCACTCGCGCACCGCGCGCACCATGCGGTCCCACTTGAGCGCGGCAATGCGGATCATGCCGCCGCCGGCGCCGATCATGATGGCGGTTCGCCCCTGGCTCAGCTCGTTCAGGGCGAAGACGGCGTTCGCGATCTTGACCGGCTGCATTTCGTAGGGGCTGATCGCGAGCACGCCGAGGATGAGCTTCTTCGAGGCGCGGGCGAGTGGGGCGAGGCAGACGAACGGATCGCGACCCGACGGGTAGTTCGAGGCCCACAGTGAGCGCACACCGTAGCGCTCGGCGAGCAGCCCGAGCTCCACCATCTGGTCGGGCGTCAGGTCGGGTTCGAGGATGATGTCGACGTGCATGGCGCAGCAGCCTTTCTTGACCGGCCAGGTTTGCGGCCGCAAGAACGCAGGATAGCGCAGCGCCCTCGGATTGCTCGTGTGAACCGCCGATTGCGTGACCCTGGCGACCAGGTCGAAGACCGGCCGCGTGCTGGAGATGGCCGGGGAGCATGTTGCCCGCCATGCCGTTGAGTTTTCTGGTCTTACTGGTCGTGTACGTCCTGTTGGCGCTCGCCGGCGGATATCCGGCATGCTGGTTCGCAGCCGGTCTGATAGGGTGGGCGAACGGCAAAGCGTAGTCCCGCGCGGCTCGGGTGGCGCAGTCGACGGGTTTTTCCCTGCAGGAGAAAGCAATCATGAATCACACCAGGATCGTATCCGTGCTGAGCACCGTCGTCGTTGGCGTTTCATTGTTGACAGTCGGATCGTGGTCGCCCGCGGCGGCCGACGAGGAATTTCCTGCTGAGCCGACCGCGACCGAGCATTCGTCCGAGGCCGCCAGGTATCAGCAGGAGGCCGCCGAGCTGGATGAAAAAGCCGCCAAGCATCAGAAACTCGCGGCGACTTATGCCGCTCGCGCTGCGGGCGGCACCACCCGTGCTGCTGCCTTGCGAAGTCTCTCCAGTCACTGCAAGCGACTCGCCAAGGCCTACCGTGAGGCTGCGGACGAGGCCCGGGAAATGGCGAAGGCCCACGAGGACATGTCCGCGGGCGGCTGACGCGCGACAGGACCGCGGATAGGATTGCGGCAACCGTCCGCCGGCGGCGAGGTGGAGTTCGGGAGAAGCTCCGGCGGGCACAGGGCGCCATCGGCGCAGGCCGGTATTGAGCCTCCGCTACCTCAGAACATCGAGTTCCCGCTCGGTGCGCCCGGTGCTTCCGGTTTCGAGCGGCTCGGGATGAAGTCGCCCGTGATCATCTGGTCGTAGGCCATGCCCGGACCGACCATCGGGTAGACGCCGGCATCCGGGTCGATGATGACTTCGAGGAAGGCGGGGCCCGGATACTCCAGGAACTCCTGCACCACACGCGGCACGTCGGCCTTGCGGTCGAGGCGACGCGCAAAGCCGAAGCCATCGGCCTGCGCGGCCTTCACGAAGTCTTTCCGGCGCAGGGTCTTGTCACTGGCCGAGAGCCGGCCCTTGTAAAAGAGCTTCTGCCACTGCTTGACCATGCCGTCGCCGTAGTTATTGAGCACGACAATCTTGATCGGCAGATCGTAGGTGGTGACGGTCTCGAGCTCGCCGACATTCATGCGCAGGCTGGCGTCGCCGTCGACGTCGATGACGAGCCGGTCTGGGTGCGCGAACTGCGCGCCGATCGCAGCGGGCAGCCCGAAGCCCATGGTGCCCATGCTGCCGGAGGTGAGCCACAGTCGTGGCTGGCGGAAGTCGAAGTACTGCGCCGCCCACATCTGGTGCTGGCCGACACCGGTGGTGATGATGGCCTCACCGCGCGTGTGGCGGTTGATCTCCTCGATCAGGTAATAGGGCTGGATCAGCGGGCTGGCGCGGTCGTAGTTGTAGGCGAACTGCCGCTTGAGTTCGGCAACCTCTCGCTGCCACTCACCGAAGTCCGGCCCCTGGTGATGGCGTTCGCCGTAGGTGGTGAGCGTTTCGAGATCACGCGCGAGTTCACCCACGTGGCGCCAGTCCGCGTGCTTGACCTTGCCGATCTCTGCCGGGTCGATGTCGAAGTGGGCGAGGCGGCGCGCTCTCGGCGCGAACTTTTCCGGCACCGCGGCGACCCGGTCGTCGAAGCGGGCACCGACCGCAATCAGGAAGTCGCAATCATCGACCGCGTAGTTGGCGAAGGCGGCGCCGTGCATGCCGAGCATGCGCAGCGCCAGCGGGTCGGTGGTATCGGTGGCGCCGATGCCCATCAGCGTCGTGGTCACCGGGATACCGAAACGGTGGGCGAAGCGGCGCAGCGCCTCGCTGGCGTTGCCGTTGATGACACCGCCGCCGGCATAGATCAGCGGACGCTTCGACTCGCGCAGCAGGCCGAAGAAACTCTTGCAGTCGCTCGCGGTGAGCGTGGTATCGCGCATCGCCTGGATCCGCTGCCAGTAGCCCGGTATGGGCAGCAGCCCGCTGCCCTGGAATTCTCCGGTCCAGTTCTGGATGTCCTTCGGCAGATCCACGACCACCGGGCCCGGCCGCCCGGTGCGCGCGATTTCGAAGGCGGTGCGGATCGTCGCCTCGAGCTTGTACGGGTCGGTGACCAGCAGCACGTGCTTGGCAACCGAGCCCATGATCGCGGAGACGGGCGCCTCCTGGAATGCGTCGGTGCCGATCATGCCGGTTGGCACCTGGCCACAGAGCACCACGATCGGCGTGGAATCGGCCATGCAGTCGCGTACCGGCGTGACGGTGTTGGTCGCGCCCGGCCCCGAGGTGACCAGCACCACGCCGACGCGGCCGCTGGCGCGGGCGTAGCCCGCGGCCATGAAGCCCGCACCCTGCTCGTTGGCCGGCACGATGATCGGCAGCGGTTCGCGCCCGGCTTCGTCGCGGCGCTCGTCGTTGTAGCGGAACACGGCGTCGTAGGTGGGCAGAATCGCCCCGCCGCTGTAGCCGAAGATGACCTCGACGCCCTCGTCCGCCAGCACCTGCACGACCATCTCCGCACCCGTCATGCGCTTGCCGGCGAGGGGATGCGGGTCGGTCGCCACGGTCTGGGGCGCGGTTGTCATAACGGAACGGGCCTCGATGGCGCAACGGGCGGTGCGGGAAGGCATTGACCGCCTTGCAGGGCGCTTTCGGCCAGAGTGTCCGGGAATTGAGTTTGCATTGCAATAGCGTGGGAACTCGGTCACCATTCAAAGCCCTGCGCCTGAAACCCGTGATCATGTGTCAGGCGCCGGCCCAGCAGCATCCCGACGGCCCGGCACCATGCGTCACATCATTTCGATTCTTTTGCAGAACGAGGCCGGGGCCCTGACCCGCGTCGCCTCGCTGTTCTCGACGCGCGGCTTCAACATCGAGTCGCTCAGCGTGGCGCCCACCGAGGATGCGCGCTTCTCGCGCCTCACGCTGGTCACCATCGGCTCGGAGCAGGTGATCGACCAGATCAACAAGCAGCTCCTCAAGCTCGTCGATGTGGTGAGCATGGCGGATATGACGCGCGGCGATCATATCGAGCGGGAGTTGCTGCTGCTCAAGGTGCGGGTGCCGGATGCCGCCTGGGACAGGGTCGGCGATCTCGTCCGGCGCGAGGGGGCGCGTGTGCTCGACGACTCCCGCGCCACTTTCACCGTGGAACTCACCAGTACCTGCGGGCGCATCGACGAGTTCGTCGAGAAGATGGCGACGATCAGTTCGATCCTGAGCGTGGTTCGCAGCGGCCCGATGGCGATCGGGCGCGGCACGCAGGCCCTTGCCGTGCCGATCGCATCCTGACCCGCGGGTTCGCACCATGCAAAAGACGCGTGCGCGAAGCCGCAAGGAGCGCTCCCGGCTGCGCGAGGCCGCTCGCGTGGTCGTCAAGATCGGGTCGTCGCTGCTGGTGGAAAAGAGCTCCGGCCGCCTGCACCGCAAGTGGCTTGCCTCGCTGGCCGGCGAGGTGGCGCGCATGCGCCGGCGTGGCCAGCAGGTCGTGCTCGTCTCCTCCGGTGCGATCGCGCTCGGGCGTCGTTATCTCGGGCTGAAGCCCGAGCAGCGCAAGCTCGAGGAGCTGCAGGCAGCGGCCGCTGCAGGCCAGATCATCCTCGCCCACGCTTATCAGGAACTGCTCGACCGCCACGAGATCAAGGTTGCGCAGGTGCTGCTCACGCCCGAGGACACCGAGAGCCGCCGCCGCTACCTCAACGCGCGCAACACGCTGCAAACGCTGCTCGAGCTCGGCGTGGTGCCGGTCATCAACGAGAACGACACCGTCGCGACCGCGGAGATCCGCTACGGCGACAACGACCGGCTCGGTGCGCGTGTGGCCGAGATGGTCAGCGCCGACTGCCTGGTGCTGTTGTCCGACGTGAGCGGACTCTACGACGCCGACCCCACGAAGAATGCCACAGCGACGCTGATCTCCGAAGTGCGCGAGATCACGCCGCAGATCGAGTCGCTGGCCGGGGTGTCGGGCACGGAATTCGGGTCCGGCGGCATGATCACCAAGGTGATTGCCGCCCGCATGGCGCTCGCCGCAGGGTGCGCCACGGTGATCGCGAGCGGCAAGCGCCTGCGTCCTCTCGCCGCGATCGAGTCGGGCAAGCCCTGCACCTGGTTCATCGCTGCGCGTACGCCGCTCGCGGCGCGCAAGAAGTGGATCGCCGGCACCCTGAAGCCGCGCGGCGAGCTGACCATCGACGCCGGCGCTGTGAAAGCGCTGCTCGGCGGCCGCAGCCTGCTTCCCGTCGGCGTGGTGGCAGTGGCGGGTACGTTCGAGCGGGGCGATGCCGTCACCGTGATCAGCGGCGACGGCCGCGACCTCGCGCGCGGCCTGGTCGCCTACGGCAGCGCGGAGGCGCGCCGCATCCAGGGGCGGCGCAGCGAGGACATCGAATCGCTGCTCGGTTATCGTGGCCGTGACGAGATCATTCATCGCGATAACCTCGTATTGGTGAACGGGTGATGTCATGACCGCGATCAGCCGCAAAGCAGAGGTTCCCCTGGCCGAGACCATGCGTAATCTCGGCCAGCGTTCGCGCGCTGCGGCGCGCTCCCTCGCGCGGGCTACTACCGCGCAGAAGGACCGCGCGCTGCGCGCCGCTGCCGCGGCCATCCGGGGCGGGCAGGACGAGATCCTCGCGGCGAATGCGCGGGACATGGAGTCCGCACGCGCGCGTAACCTGTCGAAGGCGATGCTCGACCGGTTGCTGCTCGATGCCGCCCGTGTGGAGGGCATGGCACGCAGTGTCGACGAGGTGATCGCGCTGCCCGACCCGGTGGGCCAGGTGATGGCCGAGTGGTCGCGGCCGAACGGGCTCGTGATCCAGCGCGTGCGCGTGCCGCTCGGCGTGATCGGGATCATCTACGAGAGTCGCCCGAACGTGACGGCCGACGCCGGCGCGCTGTGCCTGAAGTCCGGCAATGCCGTGATTCTGCGGGGCGGCTCGGAGAGTTTTCATTCGAGCGCCGCGATCCATGGCTGCCTGCAACGGGGCCTGCGCGAGGCGGGACTCCCCGAAGATGCGATCCAGATGGTGCCGACGACCGATCGCGAAGCGGTCGGCTACCTGCTCTCCAGCATGCAGGAGTTCGTGGACGTCATCGTCCCGCGCGGCGGGCGCAGCCTGATCGAGCGTGTGCTGAAGGAGGCGCGCGTGCCCGTGATCGGCCATCTCGAGGGCATCTGCCACACCTACGTGCACCGCTCCGCCGGCGTGGACATGGCAAAGACAGTGACGCTCAATGCCAAGATGCGCCGCACCGGCATCTGCGGCGCGACGGAGACGCTGCTGATCGACCGGGACTGCCTCGACACGCACTACCAGCCGATCGCCGATGCGCTGGTCGCCGCCGGCTGCGAGTTGCGCGGCGACGCCACGATCTGTGCGCGCGATCCGCGCGCGAAGCCTGCCACCGAGGAGGACTGGCGCACGGAGTACCTCGACGCGATCATCTCGGTGCGGGCGGTCGGCGGCGTGGAGGAGGCGATCGAGCACATCACGCGTTACGGCTCGGGCCACACCGAGTGCATCGTCGCCGAGGACGCAGCCGTGGTGGAGCGGTTTTTCCGCGATCTCGACAGCGCGATCCTGCTGCATAACGCATCCACGCAGTTCGCCGACGGCGGAGAGTTCGGCATGGGCGCGGAAATCGGCATCGCCACCGGGCGCATCCACGCGCGTGGGCCGGTCGGCGCCGAGCAGCTGACGAGTTTCAAGTATCTCGTGCGCGGCCAGGGCCAGGCCCGGCCCTGAGCCCGTTCGTCAGGACGGTCCGGCGCCAAATCGCCGGCCGTATACTTGCGCAGCGGCATCAGGACGGAGGGAAGGGTATGGGTCGCGCCTTTGCGTTGCTTGCGTCGCTCAGTGTCGCTGCGGTTCTCCTCGGGGGCTGCGCCCGCGACCCGGGCCCGGACATCACCGCCGACCTCGTCGAAATGCCTTCACCGGCCGGGCCCGGCAGCAGCGCGCCACATCTGGCGCTGACGCCGGCCGGCGCCGTCGTAATGAGCTGGCTCGAGGCGTCGGCCGATGGTGCTGCCCATGAGCTGCGGTTCTCGACGCTCGGCCCCGACGGCTGGTCGTCGCCGGGCGTCGTGGCGCGTGGCACTGATTTTTTTGTCAACTGGGCGGACTACCCGTCGGTGAGCCCGATCACGGCGAACGACTGGGCGGCGCACTGGCTGGTGAAGCAACCGGGCGGTATTTATTCCTACGACGTGGCGATCGCGATCTCACGGGACGCGGGAGCAAACTGGAGCGCTCCGCTGACCCCGCATGACGACGGCACGCCCACCGAGCACGGCTTTGCCACGTTGTTTCGCTGGGACGACGCGCTCGGCGCGATCTGGCTGGACGGCCGCAATACAAAAAAGGATGCAGCCGGCGAGTCCATGGCGCCGGATCCGGGCGGTATGACGGTGCGCTACGCGCGTATCGGTTTCGATGGCAAGATGCTCGCCGGCGGCGAGATCGACGACCTCGTCTGCGACTGCTGCGCCACCGATGTCGCGGTGGTGGCGGCCGGCCCGGTGGTCACCTACCGCAATCGCACTCGCGAAGAGATTCGTGACATCGCAGTGGCACGCTACGCCGATGGCGCCTGGCAGCCCCCGGTGATTCTCGGCGACGACCAGTGGTACCTGCCGGGCTGCCCGGTCAATGGTTCGACCATTGCCGCCCGGGGCGAGCGTGTGGTCGTGGCCTGGTTCTCGGCCTCGAAACGTCAGCCGCGCGTGCAACTCGCCTGGTCGGCCGATGGTGGCGCGAGCTTCTCCGCGCCGGTCCTCGTCGACCAGGGGACCGTCAGTGGCCGGGTGGACGTCGTGCTGCTTGCCGATGACGTCGCGGTCGTGAGCTGGACTGCCAAGCTCGCCGACGGCTCGGGCGAAATACGCATGCGGCGCGTCCCGGCCAGCGGCGAACCGGGTCCGGTACGAACCGTGACGAAAGGCGACGTCTCGCGCAATGCCGGGTTCCCGCAGATGGTCGCAACGGCTGAGCGGCTGGTCTTTGCCTGGACGGTGCCGGGTGAGCCATCACGGGTCACAACCGCCACACTCGCCATCGACTGACACAAGGTGCCGGGTTTGGCTTTTTGGCTTATTGCACTGCGCTCATATTGCAACATTCCGGGGCGAAAGTCGGGCTGGCCGCGAATCGCTGATGGGCAACATTGTCGGGGCTCGAGTCTGCGGAGACCCGCATGCCACGCCGACTTCGCACCCACGTTCCGGGCGGCTTCTGCCATGTCACGCTGCGTGGCAACCATCGCCAGCCCATCTTCGCCTGCGACCATGATCGCGATGTCCTCGATGGCATGGTGTCTGACATCCTTGCACGGCTCGATACGAGCATTCATGCCTATTGCTGGATGACCAACCACCTGCACCTGCTGGTACAGGTGGGCAACGAACCGCTGAGCCGCATGATGCACGGGCTGGCAACCCGGTATGCGCGGTACTTCCAGAAAGGCCTCGGCACCACGGGGCACCTCTTCGAGCGACGTTACCATGCCGTGCTCGTCCGGGCGGACGAGCAACTGCTGGCGGCAGTGCGCTACGTGCATCTGAACCCGGTACGCGCGGGCCTGACGGCCGATCCGAGCCGGTATCGCTGGTCGGGCCACCGTGGATACGTGGGTCTCGGCGGGCCAGCGTGGTTACGGACGGGGTTCGTTCTGAACCTGCTGGACATCGATCCGGTGAGAGCCAGATCCGCCTATGCCGGACTGTTCACCGACTCGTCGCCGGCGAGCGAAGGCGGCGAGGCAGGCTCGTGGACTTCGGATTTGCTGTCCGCGAAGACTGAGGCGCACACCGGATGGTCAACATCTGCGAGCGGGCGAAGCGCATCCATTGGCGAGCCGCTCGATGAGCTGATCGCGCGGATCTGTGCTGAGCATGGTGTCACGGAAGCCGACCTTCGCAGCCGATCGAGAGCGCGTCGCTTTGCTGATGTCCGGGCGCAAATCGCCATGGAATGCCGGGTCTCTGGCTCCGGCACCCTTTCCGCACTGGCGCGACGGTTCGATCGCCATGTGGCGTCACTATCGAAGGCCGTGGCGCGTCGCGAAGTGGCGCGACGTGAAGTGTCGAAATAAGCCAAAAAGCCAAACCCGGCACCTGACATAACGCGCTCGATTCACCTGTTTGGGGGATTGACGATTTGCGGGGGGGGGGGTAGCTTCCGTGGTGCGGCAATCCGGTAACGGGCAGAGTACCCGGCGGATGGCCGGCGCCGGGGAACCGGCGGCAGAGCGGCGAAGAAGCAAGAGTTGAGTTGAGAAATCAGGCAGGCTGTTTCGGATCCGGGACGGTCTGCGGGGGAATCACGATGAGGACTATCGGGAAGATCATCAGCGGTCTGATGTTGCTGGCCCTGGGCAGTAGTGCCCAGGCGGCGCTGCTGGGCCGGGACCTGAACGGCAGCCCGGGCAGTTTCGAGGCGTATTACGACACGGTGCTGGACATCACCTGGCTGGCGAATGCCAATCTGGCCGACACCAACGCCTTTGGCGTCAGCGGCATCAATGCTGACGGCACGATGAACTGGGCGAAGGCGAACGAGTGGATCGCGGCGATGAACAGTGCGGCGTATCTGGGCATCAGCGACTGGCGGCTGCCGACGGTGACGGATACCGGCACTTCGGGCTGTAACTTCGCCTACACCGGCACGGACTGTGGTTACAACGTGGACCTGTCCACGGGCGAGATGGCGCATATGTTCTACAGCACGCTGGGCAATCTGGCTTACTACAACACCAGTGGCAGCGGTTCGCAGCCCGGCTGGGGTCTGACCAACACGGGCCCGTTCTCCAATCTCAAGCCCAACTACTACTGGTCGGGCACTACCTATGCGCCCAATCCCAGTCTCGCGTGGGTCTTCCTCTTCGGCAGCGGCTACCAGGACGGCTACGATAAGAGCGGCAGCTACTACGCGTGGGCTGTGCGCCCCGGCGATGCCTTGGTTCCGGTGCCGGCAGCGGTGTGGCTGTTCGGTTCTGCACTGGGCGTGATGGGCGTGTTGCGGCGGCGGTCACTGACCGGGACCGAGGCGTAGGTGCTTCGGTATTTTTGTCCTTTTGGGGGGTGCCGGGGGGTGTCCCCCGGCCGGATTTTCGTTGAGCTGATGGCCCGCTACGAGCATCTGCCGATCTACAAGCAGGCGCTCGACGCGGCGGTGCACTTCGAGAAGGTGGTGGCGGGGTTCTCCCGCTATCACAAGTACACGCTCGGCACGGAGATCCGCAGCCAGAGCCGGGCGGCGCTGGCGCTGATCGTACGTGCCAACGGCGCCCGCGACCGCGCATCCGTGCTGGTGGAACTGCGCCAGTGCCTCGATGAGCTGCTGATTCTCCTGCGGCTTGCAAAGGAGGTGCGCGCCTTCCGCAGTTTCAGTTCGTTCCAGTACGCGATCGAAAAAGTAGTTTCGGTTTCCAGACAGAACGAGGGGTGGTTGAGGAGCAGCAAGGGCAAATCAGTGAGGGAGCCAGAATCGCCGTGAGATCCGGTCCCGGCCGGCGGCGGCGAGCGTGCCGACGTGTATCATCGTGCGCCCGTTCCGCCGTGGCGGCGCCTGCGCCACGGCATGACGATTCAGGCGGGGATGCCCGGTTACCGGGGTTTCCCGCCGGTGGGGCGAGCGTGAGCTTGCCAGGAAGTGGACGGGTCAACGTCCAGCCCAACAACTACTGGTCGGGCACTACCTATGCGCCCAATCCCAGTAACGCGTGGAACTTCAACTTCAACAACGGCAACCAGAACAACAACAATAAGAGCAACAACAACTACGCGTGGGCTGTGCGCCCCGGAGGATGATCGCCCTCGACCTTTCGCTCGAGAACCTCTACCGGCAGTACTACCGCTGCCGGCGCAACAAGCGCAACACGGTCAACGCGCTGCGCTTCGAGGCGGAGCAGGAGAAAAACCTGATCCACCTGCGCGAGCAGTTGCTGAGCCGCAGTTACCGCCCCGGCCGTTCTGTCTGTTTTTTCACCACGCGGCCGAAGCTGCGCGAGATCTTCGCCGCCGATTTCCGCGACCGGGTGGTGCACCACCTGCTGGTGGAATACCTGGAGCGGATCTGGGAACCCCTGTTCATCCACGATTCCTACGCCTGCCGGCCCGGCAAGGGCGTGCACCGCGGTGTGACGCGGCTGCAGCAGTTCCTGCGCCAGGCCACGGCCAACGGCACGCGCCGGGCGTGGTACCTGCAGCTCGACATCCACAATTACTTCATGAGCATGGACCGGGATATCCTCTACCGGCTGCTGGCGGCGCGCATGAGCGACGAGACGGCCCTGTGGCTGACCGGCGTGCTGGTGTTCCACGACTGCACGGAAAACTACGTCATGCGCGGGCGCCCCGAGCTGCTGGCCCGATTGCCAGCGCACAAGACGCTCTTCGGCGCTGCGCCGGGCAAGGGCATGCCGATCGGCAACCTCAACAGCCAGTTCTTCGCCAACGTGTACCTGAACGGCCTCGACCAGTTCGTGAAGCATGAACTGAAGTGCCGGCATTACCTGCGCTATTGCGATGACTTCGTGCTGCTGGGCGACTCGCCGGAGCGGCTTGGGGAGTGGCGGGAGCGGATCGGCGGTTATCTGCGCGATGAGCTGGCGCTGGAACTCAACCCGCGGCAGCGATTGACGGCCGCAGGCAACGGCGTGGATTTCCTGGGCTATGTGGTACGCCACGACTACCGGCTGGTGCGCCGGCGGGTAGTGGGGCACCTGCGCGAGCGGTTGGGTGAGTTCGAGCGGCGGCTGGTGACCCCGGTGGAGGGCGGGACGCGGTATGCGTTCGATCGGCCTGTACTCGACGAGCTGGCCGCGGCGCTCGCCTCTTACCTCGGCCACCTGCGGCACGCGGCGTCATGGCGCTTGTGGCAATCCCTGTGGGCGCGGTTCGATTACCTGCGCCAGTATTTCGACTTCGACGCCGTGGGCTGGCGGCTGGTGCGGCGCTACCTGGTGCCGGAGGGGTTCCGGCGGGTGCGCGAGCAGTACCGCTGGTTCCGGCGACGCTTTCCGGGTGACGTGCTGTTGTTTCAGGTCGGGCGTTTCTGTGAGTTCTATTCACCCGGCGATGCGGCGGTGGCCGCCGAACTGGGCCTGCAGCCCATGCGGCGCAATCACCGGGGTGCGAACTTTGGTTTTCCGAAGGCGCAGCTCGATCAGTACGTAGCGTGCCTGCGGGATCTGCGCCAGCCGGCGCTCGCGGTCGCCGAGCAGACGGCGGAACAGGAATGCATCCAGCGGCGCTTGCCGGTGGCGCGGTACGTGTGGCGTTGTGCGTGACGCCGGCGGTCGAGCCGGCCCTGCATACGTCACAAGCCAATAAGCCAATAAGCCAAAAAGCCAAAAAGCCAATAAGCCAAAAAGCCAAACCCGGCACCCGCGAGCGGCTAGACTTTGGCTACCACGCGCTTCGGGGTGTGATCTTTATGCCGGTCATCACGGGCCTGCGCTACTCGATGGTGTTGCTGCTGCTGGCCGCGGCCGGCGCCGGTGCCGATCCGCTCACGCTGGAGCGCATGTTCGCCTCGCCCGATCTCTCCGGCGCGAGCCTGCGCGCTCCGCAGATCTCGCCTGACGGACGCCTGGTCGCCTATCTGCGCGGCAAGGAGCGCGCCGCCAGCCAGTTCGACCTGTGGGTGTACGACATGGCGAAGCGCCAGCACCGGCTGCTGGTGGATTCGACAGCACTCGCGCCGCAGGAGCCACCGCCGGCGGCCGAGGAGGCGCAACGGCGCGAGCGCCAGCGCACCAGCTCGCTGCTCGGGATTGTCGAGTACCAGTTCTCGCGCGATTCGAGACGGCTGCTGCTGCCACTTGGTGGCGACATCTACGTGTATGAGCTGAAAGCCGCGCCGGGCAGCGCCGTACAGCGGATCACGCAAACCGACGCCTGGGAGACCGACGCAAAATTCTCGCCGGGAGGGCGGTATGTCAGTTACGTGCGTGACCAGAATCTCTACATCTTCGACCTCGAGCGGCGGGCCGAGCGGGCGATCACGACCGGTGGTGCCGGTGCGGTGAGTTATGCCACGGCGGAGTTCATCGCGCAGGAAGAGATGGGGCGCATGACGGGGTACTGGTGGTCGCCCGACGACTCGCGCATTGCCTACACCCGCGTGGACGAGACCGCCGTCGCCGAGATGGAGCGGTTCGAGATCTTCGCCGACAAGGTTCAGGTGGTCCGCCAGCGCTACCCGGTCGCCGGCGCAGCCAACGCCCGCGTGCAGCTCTTCGTCGTGGCGCCCGGCGCCGGGGCCACGCCGGTGGAGGTCGATCTCGGCGCGAACCCGGACATTTACCTGGCACGCGTGGACTGGTTCCCGGACGGCAGCCGGCTCGCGGTCCAGCGCCAGAGCCGCGACCAGCGCACGCTGACGCTGCTCGCAGCAGACCCGGCCACCGGCGCCACGCGCGAACTCCTGGCGGAGCAAGCCGAGGCCTGGGTCGATCTGAATGACGAACTCACCTTCCTCGAGCGGTCATCGCGGTTCATCTGGGCCTCGAGTCGCAGCGGCTACCGGCACCTTTACCTGTACGACAACGACGGCACGCTGCTGCGGCCGCTGACGTCGGGGCCGTGGAGCGTGGTTGCGGACGGCAACCGGCCGGCGCTCCAGGGCGTGGACGAGCGTCGTGGCCTGGTGTACTTCGTAGCCAACGCGGAGGCGCCGCTCGAGCGCCATCTCTACGCGGTGCCGCTCGACGGGGGTTCCACCGGGCTGCGGCGCATCACGCAGGCCGCCGGCTGGCATTCGGTGACGATGTCGGAGGACTCGCGCGTCTTCCTCGACACCTGGTCCACGCCGGATCGGCCGCCATCGGTCACGCTGCGTGATGCCTCCGGCGCCGCGCTCACCGTCCTGGTGGCGAATGAACTCGATGCCGACCATCCGTACTCGCGCTACCTCGATCATCACGTACCCACGGAGTTCGGCACGCTCGCGGCCGCCGACGGCCAGACGCTCCACTACCAGTTGCTCAAGCCCCGCGTTCTCGAGCCCGGCCGGCGCTACCCGGTGGTCGTGGATGTGTATGGCGGTCCCTCGGGCCAGAAGGTGCGCCGCGCATGGTCGAACTCCGCGCGCAGCAGCGACGGGTTCTTCCACCAGATCCTGGCGCAGAACGGCTATGTCGTCTTCTCGCTGGACAATCGCGGTACCGGCCAACGCGGCGTGGCCTTCGAGACCGCGATCCACCGGCGCCTCGGCAGCGTCGAGATCGAAGACCAGGTGCGCGGCGTGGAATACCTGCGCACGCTGCCGTACGTGGATGCCGGGCGCATCGGCATCTTTGGATGGAGCTATGGCGGCTACATGGCGCTCATGTGCGCGATGCAGGCGCCGCAGGCATTCGCCGCCGCCATCGCCGGCGCACCGGTGACCGACTGGCGCCTGTACGACACCCATTACACGGAGCGCTACCTCGGCACGCCGCAGGACAACCCGGAGGCGTTTGCGGCGGCCAATGTGATGAACCACGCGCCGGGCCTCGCCGATCCGCTCCTCGTCATGCACGGCATGGCGGACGACAATGTGTTTTTCACCCACAGCACGGCGTTGTTCGGGGCCCTGCAGAAACTCGGCAAGCCCTTCGACATCATGGTGTATCCCGGCAGCAAGCACCGGTTGCTGCGTGCGCCCGATACCGGGCTGCATGGTTACCGCACCATCACCGCCTTCTTCGATGACCGACTTGGTGCAGGGCGCTGAAACCACCCGGGAGACCCGCGCAATGTACAAACGCCTGTTCGCAGTGTTGATCGTCGCCGCCGTGGCGACCCTCGCCGCCGCTTGCGGTTCGCGTGAGCGCCCGGCGGATGCCGACGTCATCGTCATCGGTGCCGGCATCGCGGGGCTCGCGGCGGCGCTGGAGGCCGGCGATGCCGGGGCGCAGGTGCTGGTGCTCGATGCGAACTCGGTCGCCGGCGGCCATGCCGTGATGGCCGGTGGCCTGTTCCTCGTCGGTACGCCACTGCAGGCGGCCAAGGGCGTGCAGGACAGCCCGGATCTCGCGTTCGCGGACATCATGAAGTGGGGCGAGGACGCCGACCCCGGGTGGGTACGCCGCTATGTCGAGGCATCGCGCACCGAGGTCCACGACTGGCTCGTGTCGCTCGGCGTGGAGTTCCGCATGCTGCTGCCGGCGCCGGGCGAAACGAGCGTGCCGCGTTTTCATTTTGCGAAGGGTGCCGCCGCCGGCGTCGTTCTCCCGATGATGCGCAAGGCATTCGCTGCGCCGAACCTGCGCTTCGTGTTCAACACCGAGGCGACCGGGCTCGAGCGTACCCCCTCCGGCCAGTGGCGCATCGGCGTGCGCAACCTGCGCGACGGCGCGCCCGGGTCGTTGGTTGCGTCGTCCGTGGTCGTGGCGACCGGGGGATTCGAGAACGACATCGGGCGCGTGAAAGCCAATTGGCCGCCGGGCATCGAGCAACCCGAACGCCTGCTGCTCGGTGCGGGCCGTTTTGCGCGGGGTACCGGCCTTGATCTCGGCCGCCAGGCTGGCGCGCGCATCGGTCGGCTCGATCACCAGACGATCTTCGTTACCGGGTTGCCGGATCCGCGCGATCCGGCCGGGAGCCACGGTTTGCTGGCGCAGAACCCGGCGGCGATTTTCGTGGACCGCGACGGGCGACGCTTCGTGGACGAGACCGCCTCGCGCAAAGTGCACGAGCGCAAAGTGCTCGCCATGCCGGGGCAGGGCTACTGGCTGGTTTTCGACTCGACGGGACTGCGCCAGTTGCAGGTGCGCGGCGCGCCATGGCTGACTGCCGCATCCCTGCAGCGCGAGATTCTCGACAATGCCGCGCTCGTCAGCCGCGCTGACGACATCGCGACGCTGGCGGCTGCCGCCGGGCTGCCGGCCGCTGCACTCGGGGAAACCATCGCGCGATTCAATGCACTGGTGGCAAAAGGCGAAGACCAGGATTTTGGCCGTTTCGGGCCCGGGTCAGCGGGAGCGGTGCCGAAACCATTGGTGACACCGCCGTACTACGCGGTGCGGCTGTATCCGATGACCCGCAAGAGCATGGGCGGACTCGCGATCGACGACGAAACGCGGGTGCTAAGCGAGACGGGCCAGGCGATGCCGGGTTTGTTCGCCGCGGGCGAGGCCAGCGGTGTGGCGGGCATCAACGGCCGGGTCGGCGGCTCAGGGACGTTCCTCGGGCCGTCCGTGCTGACCGGGCGCGTCGCCGGCCGCGCCGCTGCTGCATTCGGGGCGCAGCAGAAGGTGTCGGTGCGATGGCCGGCAGCCGGGAGCGACGATCGCGCCGCAGCGGGCCCGCTGGCGCTCGACGCGCAGGCGCTGGCGACACAGGTGGCGGCCCAGCAGGCAGGCTTCTGGCATTTCGGAGTCGCGCACTCACTGGTGCTGGAGCGTGGCGAAGAATGCGCCACCTGCCATACCGGGGACTGGCCCATCGGGCCCGCGCGCGACGCGGCCGCGAGGCAGGCGCAGCTCGCGAGCTGCACGAGGTGTCACTGACCACGCCAGGCGGCCGCTGGTGCGGGCGGCGGCCCTCAGTCTTGCGGATGCCTGGTGTCGCCGGCGGCCGGTTGCGGTGAATCTGCAGGGACGGCCTTTGGCATCATGGTCCAGCAGAAGATATAGACCAGGATCCCGGGCACGAACCAGGACACCAGGGAGAAACCGAGGAAGAACAGCCGGGCGACCAGCGGATCCCACACCAGCCACTCGGCAAAGCCGCCGCAGACACCGGCAACGATGCGGTTGTTGGAACGCCGCAGTTGGCGGCGTACCGGGTAGGGCTTGTCGAGTTCAGGAACCGGCATAGCGCCCGGATGCGGCCACCAGCCCGACGTTCGGGCACCGCACCGGATACCGCCCGATGCTGCCACGGCGCCGGCATCCGCGGCCAGCCGCATTTACCGAAACCGGGCCTGCTGCCTCGGCCACCGCGGCGCAGGCATCAAGCGGTCAGGTCGCCCGCGACGGCGCGGCGGCCGCCGTGCTCCGCAGCACCGGTGGTTCCCAGTCGGGAAATGGCGGCAGCCGGGAGAGCAGCACACCGGCCACGACCAGCAGCCCTGCGTGTGCATAGAGAATGCTGGTGTAATTGCCGGCCAGTTCCACCGCCTGGGCGGTGATCAGCGGGCCCGTACCCGCGCCGAGCGAGTAGGCGCTGTAATAGAAGGCGTAGATGCTGCTGAAAAACCGCAACCCGAAGTACCGGCTGGTGAGGTAGGCGGTCACGTCCACCTCCGCCCCGGCTGCCAGTCCGGTGAGGATGCCCGCCAGGAAGGCCAGCGGTCCGGTCACACCCGCCGCCAGCAGGAAGGTCGCAACAATCGGCCCGAGCAGGAACGCGATGGCGACCCGCGGGGCGAAGAAACGGTCCATGAGCCAGCCGGCGATCAGCCGGCCGAACACCAGCGCCACGGCCAGCACGGACATTGCCGTCGCGGCGAGCATGGGCGTCACGCCGCGGCTCGTCAGCAATGGCACCAGGTGCACCTGCACGCTGGTGATTGCCGTGCCGAGCAGGAAGAACGTGGCGAGCATCATCCAGAATCGGGCAGTGCGCAGCGCCTCGCCGGCTGTCAGGCCGGCCGGTGGGCCGCGCGAGGCGGCCGCGTCGGCTTGCGCCGGTGCGCCATCGGGCAGCAGGTTCATGGATTGCGGCGTGTCACGCACCACCAGCGCGATGACGGTGGTCGGGACCAGCGCGATGACCGCCGCGACGATCAGGTAGCCCTCGCGCCAGCCGAAGTTCTCGATGCTCCACTGCGCGAGCAGCGGCCAGAAGAACCCGCCGAAGCCGAGACCAGCCAGCGTGATGCCGAGCGCGAGGCCGCGATGCCGGTCGAACCACACCGAGATGACGCGGGTGAATGCGACGTGTGTCGTGCCGAGGCCGAGGATCGCCAGCACCGCGTAGCGTGCGTAGAAACTGGCGAGCGAGGCCGTCTGCAGCGCGAACGAGCCGAGCACTGCGGCCTCGAGGAGCAGGCCGATGATGATGAGGCGCTTTGCTCCAACACGATCGACCAGCGCGCCGAAGAACGGGGCCACGAAGGTGATCGTCAGCGTCGTCACGAACAGGGCGAAAAACACTTCGGGTGCCGTCCACGCGAACTCCGCGCGCAGCGGCGCGAGGAAGATCGGGAACGTCGCGGTGACCACGCTCGCCAGGCCGCAAGCGAGGCCCACCGCACAGGCAAGCGCCACATACCAGCCGTAGAAGAACCTGTCTCCCTGCATCGCTTGCACTCGCCGGTGGATGATTCGGTGTCAGCGCGATTGCCGCAAGTCACTGCGGCCGGGGCATGCTAACACTGCTCGGGATTGCGGGGACATTCCCGGTTGCGGGTGCGAAGAACCACTGTTCGGACGGCCGGAGTGAGAGTTGCGGTCCTGCTACCGGATTGCGCCGGAGCGCAGGCATACTCACGCGTCGCCCCGAGGGCCGCGCGGCGGTCGTAGGGCCAGATCAGGAACTGCATGAGCGCGGGCAAGACAGAGACGAGCGCCACCGGGCACCGGATTGGGTTCCTGCAGTTTGCTCCGGGCATCAATCGGCGCAACGCGTGGACGTTCCTGTATGTGAACCTGGCGATCATGCCGATCGTCAGCTTCCTCAGCTTCTCGCAGCCGTACGTGCTCACGGAGATCGTCGGCATTGCGCCGGAGAAGCACGGCCAGGTGACCGGCTGGCTCACCACCATGCACGAAATCGTAGTGCTCGCCCTCGTGAGTTATGTCGGCGGGCTGTCGGACCGGGTCGGCCGCCGGCCACTGTACGCCGGCGGCACGCTGCTGACCGCGCTCGGATTCATCATCTATGCCAACGCGACCGGCGTCGGTGACCTGTATGCCGGGCGCTTTGCCTACGCCGTGGGCCTGGGTTTTGTCGGCGTGATGATCGCCGTCACCGCAGCCGACTACGCGGCCGAGGGTGCCCGCGGCAGGATGGCCGGTACCACCGGCGTGCTCAACGGCCTGGGTATCGGCCTGGCGACAGCGTTGTTCGCTGCCATGCCGGCGGTATTCCAGGCACGGGGCGCGAGCAGCGCGGATGCCGGCCGCTACATGCTCTGGGCGATGGCCGCGGTCGCGGTGGTTACCGCGCTCGTCATGCAGTGGGGCCTGCAGGGCGGGACGCCTTCCGGGCGCCGCGCGCGCATGGGCCTTGCCCGCGTGTTGCAGATCGGCCTGCGGCAGGGTCGCGAGAATCCGCGGCTGATGGTCTGCTTTGCCGGCTCGTTCATTTCCCGCGCCGATCTCACCCTGGTCGCGACCTTCATCTCGCTGTGGTTGCAGCGAGTGGGGCGTAACGAGGGGCTCGACGCCGCCGAGGCCATCGCCCGCGCGGGGTTGATGTTCGCCATGATCCAGGGGGCATCGCTGCTCTGGGCGCCGGTCGTGGGCGTGATCGTCGATCGCGTGCATCGGCTGGCGTGCGTACTGGGAGCGCTCGTTCTCGGCGGCGTCGGCTATACGCTGCTCGGCATGCAGGAGCATCCCTACGGCCCGGTCGGATTTCTCGGTTGCGTGCTGGTCGGCATGGGCCAGATGAGCGTCATCATTTCGGTGACGGCGCTGCTCGGCCAGGAGTCGCCGCTCGATGCGCGCGGCTCGGTGATCGGACTGGCAGGGCTGTGCGGTTCCCTCGGCATCCTGGCGACCAGTCTTGCCGGTGGCTATCTCTTCGACTACTGGCACATTTCGGGCCCGATCATCCTGGTGGGATTCGCCAATTTCGCGATCGCTCTGCTGGCGCTGCGGGTGTGGCTGGCGGAAGGCCGGCCGACACGGTTCGATCCGCGTGAGGCCAAGTCCGCCGGCATGGTGGTCGACATGCACTGACTGGTTGATGCAATACCGCTGCGCAGCCCGCTCGCTTCGTTGCGCGGTGCCCGGAATACTCATGTACTGACGTGTGCACCGCGGTTCCTGCGCTCCGTGCGCCTCGCCATCGGACTCCTCGCGATGTTTTGCATCGACCTGCTAAGAGGCGCCGGTGTCCTCCTCGATCAACTCCAGCCACTCGCCGACTGCACCCTCGATCACCATGACGCGTCGCCCGCCATAGGCAACGCCATCGAGTGCCAGCGCTGGCGCACGCGGCGTGATCCCTGCGGCACCCTGCGCGAGCGCATCGAGGCCGCGGACCGTGAAACTCACCATGGCCATGCCGGGCGGCAGGTGGCCGGAACGTACCGGCCGCGGCGGCACATGCGACGGGTACTCGTCCATCTCCAGCAGGAAGCGGCGCCCGGGAATGCTTGCGACCGCGGTGGGAAACACCGTATGCGGCGCGGTGCCACAGAGTGTGGCGAGGATCGAGTTCACGAACGGCACCCGCTCGAGAATGCGATGCCCGAGCACGCCGCCATAGAAATCGTGCAGGCGCGTGCCCGAGCTTGCGCCAACCGTGACGATGAAGGGCCGGTCCACGTAGGAAGAGGCCTGCCGGAGGCCGTAGCGACTCCCGCCTGGCAACAGGCGTGTGAAGTACACGAGCTCGCCGGACGGACCGATGACCTGCATGGCGCGCGGTGCTTTCGGTCGCGGGTACAGGTCGCCCGGTCCGCCGAGACAGCGAAAGCCGGTGCCGCGCAGGCGCCCGGCGAGGTCGTCAGGGTCGGTCACCAGCAGTTCGGTCGCGTTCCAGCCCCAGGTGGCCGGCGGCGCATGGCCGCGTTCCCCGGTCTCGATGAAGCGCAGGTAGACCGCATCGCCGCTCGCGGGCCGCATCAGGCAATAGCGCTGCCCGAGCGCCGCGGGTGTCGCCCAGGCGGCACAGTGCGCAGGCGTGAGACGCCCGCTCTCGACCGTGACGTAGTGGAGCACCGAGGACCAGGCCGTTTCGGCGACGTCCAGCCGCTCGACGCAGTGGGTCACGATGGCAATGCCTCGCAGCAGCTTCGCGCCGGCGCGTATCTCGAGTGTCTCGCCGCAGCCGGCGGTAGCGACGTGGCTCGTCAGCGGGTCTTCCATTCGAGCGGCGGCTCCTGCATCAGGGCAATCTGCTCGCGCAGCGCGAGCACGTGTTCATCCCAGTACCGGCGGCTGTTGAACCAGGGGAAGGCGATGGCAAAGGCCGGGTCGCGCCAGCGCCGCGCGAGCCATGCCGCGTAATGCATGATACGCAGTGTGCGTAACGCCTCGATCAGGTGCAGTTCCATCGCATCGAAGCTACGGAACTCGGTATAGCCGCCGAGCAGCTTCTCGAGCTGCGGTGTCTGCTCGTCGCGGTTGCCCGAGAGAAACATCCACAGATCCTGCACCGCCGGCCCGGTGAGCGCGTCGTCGAGGTCCACGATATGCACCTGCTCGCCGAGGACCAGCACGTTGCCCGGGTGGAAGTCGCCGTGCAACCTCCGCTCGCGAGGCGTGCCTGCACGCTCGTAGCATTCGCGCACGGCCGCGAGCGCCTGCGTGCAAATGCCGTCGTAGACCTCGCGCAGCTCCTCCGGAATGAACCCCGCCGCCAGCAGGAACTCCCGGGATTTCTCCCCGTAGGTATCCGGTCCGAGGCGCAGGCGATGCCGGAATGCGCTGCGTGAGCCCTGCAGGTGGATGCGCGCCACGAGCCGGCCGATCTGGCTCTGCAGCTCCATGTCGTCGAGTTCGGGAGCGCGTCCGCCGTGGCAGGGATAGACCGCAAACCGGAATTCACGGTGGCGGTGCAGCGTTTGCCCCGCGTGCGCCAGCGGCGCGACCACGGGGATCTCCTCCGCCGCCAGCTCGGCGGCGAACCCGTGTTCCTCGAGTATGGCCGCATCCGTCCAGCGGCCCGGCCGGTAGAACTTCGCCACCACCGGAGACGCATCCTCGATCCCGACGCGGTAGACGCGGTTTTCGTAACTGTTCAGCGCAAGCAGGCGACCATCACAGACAAACCCGACGCTTTCCACCGACGCGATGATGTCGTCGGGCGTGAGCTCCTGGTAGGCGAGGCTGTTGTCATGCGCCGGGCGGTCCATGGGGAGCCGGAGTCTACCGGAAACGGGGCGGACATCGCTGCCGGATTCCCTGACAATGGGCCGGGTGCCTTTGCCGGAGCAGTGCATGAAAATCGACGTCATCCTTGAATCCAACCTGCCGCCTGAGCGCATCGCGGCGCTGGGTCAGCTCGCAGAGCGCAACGGCCTGGGCGGCGTGTGGGTCTCGAACATGAACGATGCGCGCGATCCGTTCATCAACTTCGTGGATCTTGCCCGCGCAACCAGCCGTATCCGGCTGGGACCGATCGCGGTGAGCCCCTTCGAACTGCACCCGCTGAAAATGGCCAATTCGTTGCTGACGCTGAACGAGGTGGCGGGTGGCCGTGCCCGGATCGTGGTGGGCGCGGGTGGCGGTACAGCGACGGCCATCGGGGTGAAGCCCGTGCGGGTCGTGCGCGCCGTGCGCGAGTGCGTGGAGATCATACGCGCCGCGTCCGCCGGCAAGCCGGTGCGCTACCAGGGCGAGATCTTCAAGGTCGGCTGGTACAACCCGTCCTGGGTGCGCAGCACGCCGCCCTTGATCTATGCCGGCGCAAACGGGCCGCAGATGCTGAAGGCGGCGCCGCGCCATGCGGATGGCGTCATGGTGAGCGATTTCGTGGTCGACCACGTGCGTCGGGCGCGGGCGGCGATCGACGGCACGCTGCGGGAAATGGGGCGCGCACCCGCGGAATTTCCGATGAGCAACTTCTGGGCATGGCATGTCAAGGAGAGCGCGGAGGAGGCGGAGCGCGAGGCGCGTATCTGGCTCACGGTGCGGGGCACGCTCTACCCGCCGTATATCGCCGATGTGCTCGACCCGGACGAGGCGGCGATCGTCAATCGCAACATCAATGCCTTCATCCGCGCCTACAACCGCAAGTCGGACCGTATCGAGGGGGTCCCGGCCGAGATCGTGCGCAAGCTCGTGCACGGCTGCACTTCCGCCGGCTCGTTCGCCGACCTCGACCGTGAAATCGAGCGGTTGCGCGATTTCGAGCGGTCCGGGTTGACCGAGATTGCGCTGCGCATCTATGAGAATCCGGAGGCGACCATCCGGCTGCTCGGTGAGCGCGTGGTGCCGGCATTGAGCTGAATACGCCGGATGAACAATCTGTTTGTGGTCTCCGTCAATGCCAGCGTGACGGCGAGAAATACCCGGCGCTCTCGAGCCGCACTGCCTGCGTCCTGATCCACGCCTGGCGCTGGCGCAGGTAGCCGGAGGGCCGCGCGACGCTCAGGACGAGCGGGTTCGGTAGCACGGCAGCGAGCAGCGCAGCCTCGTCGCGGCCGAGCCGTGCCGCCGGTTTGCCGAAGTACAGCCGGCTCGCTGCCTCCACGCCAAACACCGACGGGCCGAATTGCGCGATGTTCAGGTGCAGTTCCAGGATGCGCTCCTTCGGCAGCAGCAGTTCGGTCCACGCGGTCAGCCAGGCTTCGATGCCCTTGCGCAGCCAGCTTCGGCCAGGCCAGAGGAACAGGTTCTTGGCCACCTGCTGGCTGATGGTGGAGCCACCTCGCAGCCGCTCACCGCGCCGGTAGTCTTCGATCGCGTTGCCGACTGACCGGAAATCAAAGCCCGCGTGCTCGAAGAAGCGCTGGTCTTCGGACGCGAGCACGGCGGCCGCGGCGTGGCTGCTGATGGCCGCGCGGCCCACCCAGTCAAAACGCAGGTCGTCGCCCGGGCGCTCGATGCGGGTGATGATCATGAAACTCGAGGTGAGCGGCGGCAGCCAGCGCAGTGGCAGGATCAGCATCACCGTGCCAACCAGCACGATGGCGAGGAAGGCTGCGAGGAGCCGCCGCGGATGGAGTCGCCCGCGCCGTGATTTGTCCCGGCGCCGGCTCAGACTGCTTCGCGCTCCGGTGCGCCGAGGGCGTTGCCATTGGCAACGGCCGCTGCTGGCGCAGCCTGCGGCGCGGGCAGGGCAGCCACGACCCGTGCGGGAAGCGCGTTGAGCATCGAGAGATATACCGCTGCCATGTAGGGCACCGCCAGGACGAGCAGCACGGCGACCCACAGGCCCGTTTCCGTGAAGCCGATGCCGTAGCGCACCGCCACGGCTGCGACGGCGACCAGCAGGGCGAGCAGGATCAGGGCCTCTTCACGCGCTGCCACGATCGCACGCACGATGGCCGGCTTGCCTTCCGCCTTGGGCGTGCGCAGGAACGGCATGTCCGACGTGCCGAGTGCGCGCAGGATCGCGCGCGCGATGCCGTGCGTCAGCGCCGTGGCTGCCACGGCCGCGCCAAGCCGCTGCCGCCAGCTGCTCGGGACGCGAATGCTGTACAACCACAGCGAGTGGAGCATTTTGAAAGCGAACATGCCGACAGTCGGCGCGAGGAATGCGGCGATCGGGAACTCGAAGTAGCGCGGTGCGGTGAGCAGGCCGACGGTCCAGTACAGCGCCGTCACGGTAAACAGCAACTGCAGGGCATCGGCGAACCACGGCGCCCAGCCTGCCACGAAGTGAAAACGCTGGCCGGCCGAAAGCCGCGTGCGCGCCCCTGGCAGCAACTGCCGCCAATGGCGTTTGAGGATCTGCACGGCACCGTAGGCCCAGCGAAAGCGCTGGCTGCGATAACCCGAAAAGGACTGGGCGGTCAGGCCGCGGCCGAAGACCTGGTTCACGTAGACGGACTGGTATCCATCGGCGAGCAGCCGCAGGCCGAGTTCGGCGTCCTCGCAGATGCACCATTCCGCCCAGCCTTCGAGACGATCGAGCGCGGCCTTGCGGATCAGCGTCATGGTGCCGTGCTGGATGATCGCATCGCGCTCGTTGCGGTGGACCATGCCGATGTGGAAGAAACCGGCGTACTCGAAATTGCAGATCTCCCGGAACAGATCGCCGGACCAGTCGCGATGGTCCTGCGGCGCCTGCACGAAGCCGACTGCGGGATCGCGGAAGTGCGGCACCAGGCTTGCCAGCCAGTTGCGCTCGACGACGTAGTCGGCGTCCACCACGGCGATCACCTCCGCGTCGGGCGCCGTGTGGGCAAGGCCGAAATTCAGGGCACCGGCCTTGAATCCCGGCCAGCGCCCGAGCGTGAAGAACCGGAAGTGCGCGCCAAGCCTGTGGCAATGCGCCTCGACCGGCTTCCAGGTGGCTTCATCGCGCGTGTTGTTGTCGAGCACCAGCACTTCGAAGTCCGGGTAGTCCAGGCGGGCGAGACTGTCGAGCGTCTCGATCACGAGCTGTGGCGGCTCGTTGCAGATCGCCAGGTGAATGGACACTTTGGGGCACCGGGCACCGGTTTCTGCCGGCAGCGGCCGGAACTGGCGTCGCAGCTGCCGCGTCCACGCAATCTCGGTGAGCTCGAACCCATTGACCAGCATCACCAGCACGATCAGCAACTGCGCGGGCAGGAGCAGGCTCCACATCAGGGTGGCGCTGGCGCTCATGTATTCGGAGAACGGTACGAACGCCGCCCAGGTCACCAGCGAGGCGCCGAGTTGCAGCAGGCCGCCATAGAAGATGCGGCCACGGCTGCGCAGTTCCTGCCAGCGTGAGACGAACCACACCATCGGCAGAAACGCGAGCAGTGTTGCCACGACGGCCTGCAGTGCCCAAAGGTGGTTCTCGGTCACCGGACCGCTCATCTCGAACTTCGGGGCACGAGCGACGTCGAGCAGGCCCCAGTACGCGCCGACCGTGCCTTCGATCGCCCGCTTCCAGGGTTGATCGAAGGCTTCCATCAGAAAGTAGTCCATGCCGCCGCGTTCGGCGGTGTTCAGGAAGCGACGGAGGAAGCGCGCCTGGTTGACCTGTGACGGAACCGCCTGGGCGTTGCGATTGCCGTGGCTGGGCCAGCCGACTTCCGCGATCAGTATCGGCTTGTCGGGAAACGCCTCCTGCAGCTCGTGGTAGCGTGCGATGGTGAACGCGAGCGCCTGGTCGGCCGGAATACCTTCCCAGTAAGGCAGGATGTGCGCGGCGATGAAATCGACGTCCTGGGCCAGTTCCGGGTAGCGGATCCACACGTGCCAGGGCTCGGCGGTGCTGACCGGCTGGCGCACCTGGCTGCGGACCTTGCGCAGGATGGCGCCGAGCTCCGCAGGACGGAAGTCGCCGCGCAGGATCGTTTCGTTGCCGACAATGAGCCGTTCGATGTTGGTCTGGCTGCGTGCATTGCGCACCAGGTTGCGCAGCTCCTTGCGATTGCGTTCCGTCCGCGTGTCAAGCCACGCCCCGGCCGTTACCCTCAGGCCGTACTTGCGGGCGAGCTGCGGAATGTTCTCCATGCCGTCGAGCGAGGAATAGGTGCGGACGCGACCAACGCTGCTCGAGAGCAGCCGCAGGTCCCGCTCGATTTCCGCAGTCGTCGGGAATCGCTCCTCCAGCGGATCCTGCCCGGCCTGGTAGGGGGAGAACGACACGCCGCGGATCACGCCATTCCAGCTGATCTCGTCGCGGGGCCGATTGAATGCACTCCACGCGGCGAGATTCGCGAGAATGACCACCGCAATGATCGATACGGTTTTGCTTCGCATGAGCCTTTTGGCTTTCTGTCGGTGTAGAGCCGCCCACGGACCGCAGCCTGGTGCTGCGGTTGTCGGCAGGCGACCGCGCAGGCGCACCGCCAACTGTGCAGTCTCGCCGGATGCGGTGCGGGCAAACCGGTCCACCCTTGGGGCGGGCCGCGCTACTCGCCGTTTCCGACGGCTTTATCTTGATATAAAGATTTAGTTCGGGCGCATTTTAGGGTCCCGTGCCGGCAGAGGGAAGGGGTGGTAGCGGGTCTCGCGGGGATGGAGTCCTTGAACGCTCGCGCATGATACGGCAACTGCGGTATGGCTGGCCCACTCCGCCGCAGAGGCCGGGCGCGGGTACAACCACCGTGCTAACCTTCACCGTTTCGCTGACCGAGCCAGAGGCCCGAAGTTCATGTCCGACAGATCCAGTCGCGGCTTAGACCCGCAGATGAGCGCTGACGACCTGTACCTGGAGGAGGTCTTCACGGACCGCCGCGTGGGTACCATCCAGCGCCTGACCCCGGTCGACGGCGCAGGCAGCCCGGATCCCAAGCGTGGCGTGCTCTATGTCGGCCAGACCCAGATCCTGACGGCCGCGGGTGCGCTGCCGTTGTCGTTCGAAATCGAAGCCAGATCACTGGCGGAAGCGACCCAGAAATTCGGCGATGCCGCCAAGGTCGCGCTGCAGCAAACCATGGAGCGTCTCGAGGAGATGCGCCGCGAGGCCGCGTCCTCGATCATCGTCCCCGAGGCCGGTGCCGCGGCGCCGTTGGGCGGCCTCGGCGGCCTGCCCGGTGGCGGCAAGATCCGCATGCCCTGAAGACCGGCGGCCGTTCCGGATTCCGCCGGAACCAAGACCTTCCCCGTTTCCCGGTGCGTCACTTTCTGACGCGCAGCGACTGCGGCGCGGACATAACTACGCGGCCGGCGCGCACCGTTCTCTACTTATGTCTCATGGTACGCGGCATGCTTGATCCAGACCGGTGTTTCTTCAGTCAGGCGAACGGTCGTGAGCAACGTACGTGTGATTCAGGGCCTCGATGCCGGCCAGGCGGGCGATGACTTCCTGCGCGTGTCTTGCCGCGGCGATGCGGAAACCGGCGTGTTCACCACGAT
This sequence comes from Nevskiales bacterium, assembly GCA_011526045.1. Taxonomy (GTDB): domain Bacteria; phylum Pseudomonadota; class Gammaproteobacteria; order Steroidobacterales; genus QUBU01. Next base: position 133,428 of record WYBE01000068.1, read on the forward strand.
CGAGCGGGTGATCGGCAGTCCATCCAGGGCAGACGGTACCGGTGGATGGCGCCTGCGCCGGTTGTTCGACGGGCTGCTGCGCAGCCGCGATGCGGCGCTGCAGATTGCCACCGCCTATGCCAGGCACAAGGGTGTGCCGGTCGTCTACGCGGAGACACGGGATCACTGATTGCAGCGCCCGGCGCTGGTGGGGATGAGGCATTCGCCAGGCGCTCTTCGGGAGCGCCTTTTTTTTTGGTTCTTCGCCAAGCTGCGGGAATGCAGCGGCTCGCTGGTGGACGATGCGGTGGTCGTGCCCCCGGCGCGTGCCGCTCCTCGCACGTCCCTGTGCTCGTCGCTATGAGTTCCGCCGGTTGCTGCCGTCCTGGCAACCGGCTCC
>WYBE01000006.1 GCA_011526045.1 Nevskiales bacterium
ATGTGTGGAGCCGGCTGCCAGGAGGGCCGCAGCCGGCGCAACCCATAGCGACGAGCACAGGGACGTGCGAGGAGCGGCACGCGCCGGGGGCACGACCACCGCATCGTCCACCAGCGAGCCGCTGCATTCCCGCAGATCGGCGAAGAACCTATCGTGGGCCCGCGCGCTCGCGCGTTGACCTATCCCCCTGGAGGGGATACGCTGCCGCCTCCGGGCCAGGGAGCACACCGCCATGCCAGCCGTCGCGCGCCGCCAGAGTGATCTGCAACCCCATATCCACGCCAGCCACGGGGAAGTGATCAACCGGCTCAAGCGAGCCGACGGGCACCTGCAGACGATCATCGGCATGATCGAGAGGCAGCGTGACTGCCTCGATGTCGCGCAGCAGATGCAGGCGGTGATCAGGGCGCTGGAAGGCGCCAAGGCGGTGCTGATCCACGACCACGTCGAGCACTGCCTCGAGGCGGCGATGGGTCCGGCGACGCGCGAGCAGCGCGCCACCATCGAGAAGTTCAAGAAGATCACCCGCTACCTCTGACCGGAAAGAACGCACGTGGGCAAGGCCATGATCAGGACAGCGCTGGACTGGCTCGGATTCGGTGCCGCGGGGCACAGTCACCTTGCCCAGGGTCACGGCCATGTGCACGGCGCTCCGGACCCGACGATTGCCACCACCGACAGGGGCATCTGGGCGATCAAGTGGTCGTTCATCGGATTGACCCTCACTGCCATCGTGCAGATGCTCGTGGTCTGGCTGTCGGGCAGCGTGGCGTTGCTGGCCGACACGATCCACAACCTCGGCGACGCGGCGACGGCCGTGCCGCTGTACGTGGCTTTCTGGTTCGCGCGGCGCAAGCCGACCGAGCGGTTCACCTACGGCTACGGCCGTGTGGAAGACCTGGCCGGCGTCATCGTCGTGGCGCTGATCCTCTTCAGTGCAATCGTTGCCGGTTACCAGGCCGTAGAGCGCTTGTTTGACCCGCGACCGATCGCGTTTCTCGGCGCCGTGGCTGCGGCCGGCGTCATCGGTTTCGCCGGCAACGAGGCGGTCGCGGTGTTTCGCATCCGCATCGGCCGCGAGATCCGGAGCGCCGCGCTCATCGCCGACGGCTACCACGCGCGTGTGGACGGGCTGACCAGCCTGGCGGTCGTGCTCGGGGCGTTTGGTGTGTGGCTGGGCTTGCCCCTGGCTGATCCGGTGGTCGGCCTGGTCATCACCACGATGATCTTCGGCATCGTCTGGCAGTCCGCGAAGGCGGTGTTCTCCCGCATGCTGGATGGTGTCGAGCCGGAGGTGCTGGCCGAGTTGCGTCACACCGCGGAACACGTCCGGGGCGTCAAACGTCTCGACAACATTCGCGCCCGCTGGATCGGGCACCGCCTGCATGCGGAAGCCGATCTCGTCGTGGACCCGGATCTGCCGGTGCACGAAGGCGCAGCAATTGCGGCGCGCCTGCGCGAGGCCGCCATGCATCACCTGCCGGCGCTCGATGTGCTGCATCTCGCCTACGCGGCAGTGCCGCCCGACGCGCACGGCGCTCACCGCCGGCGCCCGCATGACCACGGCGACGGCCGCCTCCGCGAACCGCTGCGCTGAGCGTCGGGGCGATGCGCCCGTCAGCTGCGGACGGGCCGCTTGTGCAGCTTGCGCTGCAGGGTCCGCCGGTGAATGCCGAGTGCGCGGGCCGCGGCCGAGATATTGCCGCCGTGCTCGCTCAACACCCGCTGGATGTGCTCCCACTCGGCGCGCCGTACCGACAGGGGTTTCGGGTGCGCTTCGGTGGTTTCGCCAATCGCCGGCAGCGCGCCCTGCAGCGCCGCCAGGATCTCGTCGACCTCGACGGGCTTGGTGAGATAGTGCATGGCGCCGAGTTTGACCGCTTCCACGGCGGTCGCGATGCTGCCGTAACCGGTGAGCACGACTGATTTCGTTGGCGGTGCCAGGGCGGCGAGGACCCGCACGAGTTGCAGGCCGGAGTCGTTGCCGATCCGCAGGTCGACGACCGCGAACTCCGGTCGTGCCCTGTCGATCATCTGGCGCGCCTGCGCCACCGACTGCGCGGTGGTTACGCTGAAGCCGCGCCGCTCCAGGGCGCGCGCCAGCACGCCGCAGAAGATCTCGTCGTCATCCACGACGAGCATGGTGGGTCGTGCGCCCGGGGCGGGGGCAGATGTCATGTCGATGCTCCCGTCTGCTGCCGCGCAAGCGGCAGTTGCACCGAAACCAGCGCGCCGCCGCCCGGCGCGTCTGCAAAACTGATCTCGCCGCCGAGGTGGCTCAGGGCCGTGTGCGTCAGGAACAGGCCGAGGCCGAGCCCTGAATCCTTGGTGGATCGCGCCGGCCTGCTGCCCGGTCGCAGCGCGCCGAGGCTGATGCCGGGCCCGTGGTCCGCGACGTCGATGCGGACCCGATCCCCATTCCAGTCGCAGATCACGCGCACCTCGGCTGGCGAAGCATCCACGGCATTGTGCAGGATGTTGAGCAGCGCCTGGGTCAGCGTGCGCTCGACGACGATTTCAGGGGCTGGCCGCTCGCCCTCGATGCGGACCGCGATGCGGGCGCCCGGGCGCAACCGGTGGACTTCACTCACGGCATGGCGGATGAACGCATCGACCCGGATCGGGCGCGCCGCGTCGGCGCGGTCAGCGCCGGCACCGGCCGAGATCACGGAGAGCGACTCCTTGCACTTGCGGATCTGCCCGCGCAGCACCTCGATCCTCTCGTGCAGTTCGGGATAGCGGTCGGATGGGTACTCTTCGGCGAGTTCCGTCGTCAGGAGCGCCATCGTCGCGAGCGGCGTCGACAACTCGTGGGCAGCGCCGGCAGCGAGCGTCGCCACGGCCACCACGCGTTCGTCGCGCAGGGCGCGTTCGCGCGCCTCGGCGAGGCTGCGCTCCTGGTCGCGCAGCGTTTCTCCCATGCTGACCACGAACTGCGCGATCAGCACGGCGCTCAGCACGAAGCCGAGCCACATGCCGACGACATGAATCACGAAGCCCGAGCCGTTCTCCGGCGGGCTGAAGGGCGGCAGCGGCACGCGGTAGACGAGCAGGAACGTGTAGCACACCGCGGTGATGGCCGCCATCGGCCAGGTGTACCGTCGCGGCAGCACGGTGGCGCTGATCGCGAGCGGCAGCAGGAACAGGTAGGCGAACGGGTTGGTTGAACCGCCGCTGTAATAAAGAATGCCGGTCAGCGCGAGGACATCCACCAGCATCTGGGCGAAGAACTCGGCGTGCGGAATCTCCCGTCCGCCGCGCAGGCGCTGCCAGGTCCAGAAATTGACCAGCGCCAGCACGCCCAGGATGGTCACGAGCGGGGCGATGCGTATCGGCAGCTGGTAAAAGCGACTGGCGACCAGCAGCGCAATCGCGGCGCCCGGTATGACGATGATGCGAAGCCAGACCAGGCGTCGCAGGTTGTGCGGGCTCGAGAGATGGGGCAGGGCGTGCTGGAGGTCCGTGGTCATGGCGCGGTCAGCGGCTGCGGGTCTCCGTGCGGCGCGCCATCTCGAATTGCGAGGCCTCCAGGAACTGGCCGTTGCGATACACGCGCCACTCGGTCTTCAGGCGATCGTCGCCCAGCCACTCGAACCGGCCTTCGCGCATGTGCTCGTCGTCCATGGTGATCATGTTCGTGATGTCGACGAACTCGAGCTGGATGACGCCCTGCGCGGGGGTCGGCACCAGTTGCATGGTCGGCTGGTTGCCGCCGGCGCAGTAATGCGTCATGCGCACGCTGTCGCCGTCGCGGTAGTACATATTGACCATCTCGTTCGCAGCACCGGGAAACATGACTTCCTGGACGCTGTGGCCGTTGGCGGTCACGTGGAAGACGCTGACGATCTGGTCCGTGACCGCGCCCTTCCCGTCAACGGCGTACCAGACTCCTTCGAGTGTCCGGATGCGCTGGAACGGGTCGTCGCCCGCCGCGGCCGGCGCTGCCCACCCTGCGGCCAGAGCCGCGATCGTCAGGATTGCCCGCAGCCAGGTCATTGGCTCGACTCCGTCACCACCGGGGACAGTGTACCGATTTGCATCCGGCCCCGGGCGCCCGTCCATCGATGACACTGCGGGTGATCGACCGCGACCCCGGCCCAGGGATGCAGCATCGAATGAATGCTGTGCCGGTCGGCCAACGGCAGCGCCGCAATCGTGGCAACTGCGCAGCGGATGGTTATGTCTATCCTGCTCATACGAGGCGGTCAGCGGTGTTACAGTCACCCGAAAATCGCGCAGGGGGAAAAAAGTGCACGAACAATCTCACCTCGAGACGCTCGCTCTGGCGCGCCCTGCCGATTCCGTGCCGATCGCACTCATGTCACGCCGGCTCATCGAGGCGGGACTGCCGTCCTGGTCATGGACCACGCGCCGCGTTGCGCGCCATGTGCAGGATCCGGAGAGCGTGGTCCTGGCGGCGCGCAGGGGGGATGAGCTGGCCGGGTTTGCCATCATGGGTTTCGGCGACGAAGCAGCGCACCTGAACCTGCTCGCGGTCGAGCCGCGCTTCCGTCGTGCGGGTCTCGGCAAGCGCATGGTGCGCTGGCTCGAAGAGACGGCGCTGGTGGCTGGTACCTTCGAGGTCAACCTGGAGGTTCGCGCCGGCAACCAGGTCGCCCGCCGGTTCTACCGCGGCCTCGGCTACAGCGAAGCGGACCTGTTGCCCGGCTATTACGATCACATCGAGGATGCCATCCGCATGACGCGCGACCTGCGCGTCGTCCGGGTCGATCAGCGCGGTTGACCGGGGCGTGCTGTCCGGTTCATCGCGCAGTTGTGCGATGAGGCTTTGCCACTGCGTGGCCACCGCTCAACGGTAGTAGAACTCCTCGCCGGGCCTGGGCCGGCCGAAGAACGTGTGCACGATGCCGGCCTCGCGCAGTTGCGCCGGGGTCGGATACCAGAATTCCCGTCCGCTCTGTACCCAGCGCTGCAGGAACCATAGCGGGACACCCCGGTCGGCAAAATACGTGAGTTCCTGCGCGTAGGCCGGGCTCACGATTGGGCGCAATCCGAAACCCGGATTGCGCGGCAGGTGCACGCCGATTCTTGCGGCCCGGCTGAGCAACCGGTTGCGACCGCCGATGTAGGCCGATACGCAGGCGCTCGCGCACAGGCTGCGGCTGTCGGTGTCGAGGTTGCCGGCAACGATCAGCGCGCGCAGGCGGCGCGCCTCGCTCAGCGCTCCGCCGCCGCTCTCGAGGCGCACGCGCCGCACCGCCGGGTGGGCGGAAAGCGCCCGCTCGACGTCGCGGGCCAGGCCGAAGGTCAGGGCGCCGCGGATTTCGAGCAGACGTCCCGAGTGACTGACTGCGACCGAGTAGCTGCTTTCCGGGCCGAGCGCGAGGCGCACGCCGGGCACGCTCTCGCCCGCGACAATGATGCAGCGCGTGGCGAGCAGGATCGCGAGCAGCGTAGTCGCGGACTGCGCGAGCCGCGCCGCAAGTACGGTACCGCCGGCGGCAGCGCGGCGTTCAGCCGTGCGGAATATCCCGATGACCTGCCAGGCGGGCACGAGCAGCGCAAGGAGAAAGCCGGCCGTGAGGATCGCAACGATTCCCAGCCGCGTCTCCGGCTCCGGGAACAGGGCAAACAAGCCACCACGCAAATCCGTCCAGAGTTGCAGGACGGTGAGACCGACGCCGTTCAGCCACCAAGCGACCGGCAAGGGCAGTTCGCCACGCCAGTGGCGGAGAAAGTAGTCGAACATCGGTCGAGGGGATCCGGGCGTGACCTGGGCAGTGGCGCTTTACCTGGCCCGGCGGGCGCGCGGCTCCGGTCGCCCGGCGCCGCCGTCGCCCGTCCGGGGGCGTTTCATTCAGGGCCGGTGCGGCACCGGGTCCGTTACTTTCTGTCCTGCGTCGAGAATGACGATGGATACCCGCCGGTTCTGCTGGCGGCCGGCGGCACTGGCATTGGACGCCACCGGCATGGTCCTGCCGTAGCCGCGCGCCGTGATCCGGCTGCCGGCAATGCCACCGCTGACGAGGTAGTTGCCGATCGCATCTGCGCGACGCTGCGACAGCGCCATGTTGTATTCGTCATTGCCTGAACTGTCGGTGTGTCCCTCGATCAGCACGTTGCGCCCGGGGTTGTCGCGCAGAAACGCCACGACGCGATCGAGGCTGGGTCGCGCGCCGGGGAAGATAGTCGCTTCGTTGACATCGAACAGGATGTCCCCGGAGAAATTCAGCACAATGCCGCGATTGGTGCGTTCGGCCTGCAGATCGGCCAGCGCCTTCTCCGCCTGCTGCGCGCGCTCCATGGCGCGTTCCGCGGCGACGGTGCGTGCCTGCAACTGCAGCTTGTCGCGCTGCTCGAGCAGCGCCTGCGTGCCGGCGCGAGCCTGGCCGGTATCGGCCGTCACGCGCGCAATCTTCACGCGGGTTTCCACCAGTGCGGCAAGATGCGCAATCTCCGCGGGGTCGTTGTCTTCGGCGTGCTCGGCTTCGGCCTTGTCGAGATCCTTCTTCGCCTCATAGAGGGCCACCGAGGCGTAACGCGCAATATCGGGATTCTGGGCCGCGGCCTGGTAGCTCGCGCGTGCCTTCTCGAGGTCGGCATTGGGCGCGGTGGCGCAACCCGCGATGGCGACGGCACAGGCGAGGAGTGCAACACGGGCAAAGCCGGACGCCGCGGTGATGCATCCGTCCCGGTTCCTGATGCCGGTCGGACTCATTTCTGCTCCCCGTCCATCCCGTCACGCAGGCTTTCGATGGTCTTTTCCGCTTCCGCCTTGTTGGCTTTGGCGCGCTCGTTGTTGGCAACGGCTTCGGCGAGCTGTGCCTGCACGAGCGACTCCTCGGCCAGCCGTCGCGCCTGGATCAGCCTGGCCTTGCCGCCCGCCTGCGCCTGGTCACGGGACTGATCCAGTTTTTCCCGCGCGAGTTGCATTTCCAGCGGTGCGTACTGCGACGCGCTGGCCTGCTCGGCCCTCTTGATGGCGAGATCTGCGTTGGCGATCTCGTTGGTGGGTGGCGCCATCGTGGCGCAGCCGGCCGCCAGGGTGACGGCGGCAGCCACGCGCGCGAGCGGGGCGAATCGGTGGCGTCGCATGCTGTGGTCCTGCCTGGAGCGGGTCGGTTCGGAATCGACTGGAATGCGCCGGAACGCGCGCAGCATACCCCGGGCCTTTGGCACCGCCAATCGCCCGCGTGCGGCACCACCCGTGTGCGGCCCGGTGCAACCCTGCTCCAGGCTAGTGCGGCCGGGGCGTTGCGCTGCACGGTTGAACGGCATGACTGGGCCGGCCAGCGTGGGTCGGCCGCGCTGCGGTGATTGCTCCCGTGGCCGCGCTCATGAACGTGTCCACCCACCAGAAAACGTCCTGGCGGCGGATCCCGCGGCGCAGGCGTCGCATGCGCGCACGCCGTTCGCCACCGGACATCAGGAATGCGGTGTGCAATGTGTCGGCCACCGCCTCGATGTCGCAGGGGTTCACCAGCAGCGCGCCGGACGCCATCTGCACGGCAGCGCCGGCGAACTCCGACAGTATCAATACCCCGTTCTCGTCGGGATCGCAGGCACAGTACTCCTTGGCTACCAGGTTCATGCCGTCTTTCAGGGGCGTGATCAGGGCGATCTGGCAGGCGTGGTAAAAGGCGAGCAGGTCGTCCGGTTCGAGCGCGCGGAACACGTAGTGGATCGGGACCCAGCCGCCGGGCCGGGTGAAACGTCCGTTGATCTCGCCGACGAGGTTTTCGATGCGGGATTTCAGCTCCTGGTACTGCGGTATGTCAGCGCGGCTCGGCACGACGATCTGGATCAGCGTGACGCGCTCGTGGAGGTCCGGATAACGCTCGAGCGCGTTGCGGAATGCACAGAGCCGCTCCGGAATTCCCTTGGTGTAATCGAGCCGATCGATGCCGAGGATCAGGTGGCGATCCGGCAGCAGGCGGCGCAGGTCGTGGGCACGGCGCACGACCTCGGGTGAGTTCGCGCGCCGGTAGAAGTCGTTGTGGTCGATGCCGATCGGGAACCAGCCGGCGCGCGATTCGCGCTCACCGAGGCGCAACCGCACCAGTGACTGGCCACGGCCACTGACCTCGGCGTCGGGCAGGAACCGGTCGATGCAGTCGAGAAAGTTGCGCCGGTCACGACGGGTCTGGAATCCGACGAGGTCGTAGGCGAACAGCGAGCGCAGCACGGACTCGCGCCACGGCAGCTTGCCGAAGATGTCCGGTGACGGGAACGGAATGTGCAGGAAAAATGCGCAGCAGGCCTCGTGCCCCAGGTCGCGTAACGCCCTGCCTACGCCCATCAGCTGGTAGTCGTGCACCCAGATGAAATCTGCATGGGTCGTTCTTTTTGCGATGACGTCGGCGTACCGGCGGTTGACCGCGAGGTACCCGCGCCAGTATGCCGGGTCGAATCTGCACAGCGACTGAAGGTCGTGAAACAGCGGCCAGACCACCTCGTTGGAGAAGCCGTAGTAGAAGGCATCGCGCTCTTCCCTGGTGAGGAACACGGGCTCGAAGCGGTAGCCCTCCCGCTGCCCGGCCCTCCGGAACTCCTTGCGCAGCAGTTCGTCATTGCCGCTCGTGCCCGGCCATCCGATCCACACCCCGCCGCGGGCGCGCATGACCGGAGCCATCGCAGAGACCAACCCGCCGGTGCCAGGAGACACGTGGCACTCTGCGGGCCCGGTGCGCTCAACCTTCAACGGCAGCCGGTTCGACACCACGATCAGGCGGCTGCGTGGCGCTGCGCGCATCAAGCCGGCCCGACGGGTGAAGCGAGGTGAACGGTCTGGGTCGGGTAGGCGAACTCCACGCGGGCTGCGCTCAGCGCTTCGATCAGGTTCAGGTTGATGCGCTGCTGGATGTCCATGTACTTGTTGAAGTCGGGATCGCGAACGAAATAGACGACCTCGAACTCCAGCGCGAAGCTGCCGAAACTGGCGAAATGCGCCCGATCGAAGCGGGCGAGCTCCTCGCGCTCGACGATCTCACGCACGAGCTCCGGGATGCGGCGCAGCTTCTGCGGTGGCGTGTCGTAGCTCACGCGAAAGCCGAAGAGGATCCGGCGCTGGAACATCCGCTTGAAGTTACGGATGCGGCTGCCGAGCAGGTCGTTGTTGGCGATTACGATCAGCTCTCCGGACAGGCTGCGCAGATGCGTCGTCTTCAGGCCGATGCGTTCCACGTTGCCCATCGCGTCGCCGACGACGATGAAATCCCCGATGACCACCGGCTGGTCGAGTGCAATGGCGAGCGAGGCAAATACGTCGCCGAGGATGTTTTGCACCGCGAGCGCGACCGCAATGCCGCCGATGCCGAGGCTGGCGACCAGCGCGGTGATATCGACGCCGAAATTCTCCAGTACCAGCAACAGGACCAGGGTCCATGACGCCACGCGGGCGATGAAGCCGAGGATCGTGGCCGTGGTCGCGCTGGTCGCATCGCTGGCCCGGTGACGTTCCAGTTGACCCCTGAGCCAGCCGCCAATGCCGGCGTGCAGCCACAATCCCGCCTGGACCAGCACGGCGACGACGAACAACTTCGTAACCAGGTCGCCGAGGCGCTCAGGCAACGTCAGGGTTTCAACGCCGATCAGCACGGCCACGGCAAGTACGAACCAGCGTCTCGTCGCCCCCAGCAGCTCGGCCACCGCGTCGTCGAGCTGGCCGTCGGTGGACTTTGCCCAGGCTGTAATGCGGGTGCGGGCCAGGCGCAGCAACGCCGCAATCGTCACGGCGGCGAACGTGGCCACTGCGGCGGCCAGCAGCCACTGCAGGACCGAATTGCCGAGCCACCCGCCCGCGAGCGCGACGTCCATCAGAGCGCCTCCGCCAGCGCATCGCGCCACAGCCCGAGCAGTTCCAGCAGGGCCTGCGGTGGCCGGACCCACAGGTCTGCGGCGGTCTGACGACACTCTCCGCGTACGAGGACACTCAGGCCGCGACCACGCAAGGCCTTGAAGGCATCCTCGTCAGTGAGGTCATCGCCGAGATAAGCGACGGGCACCTCGGGTGCTGTCTCGGTGAGGACGGCCCGGACCACGTCGCCTTTGTCGAGACCCGGCGGCCGCAACTCGAGTCCGCCATCGAAATGGTGCAGTTCGAGTACACCCTCCAGCGCTTCGGCGTGGAAGCCCGCCGTCACCAGATCGCGGATTCGCGCCATCTGGGCCGCGCCGGTGCCGCGCCAATGGAAGGCGATCGCGCCCGGTTTTGCCTCGGCGCGCCCGCCGGCGGCTTCGACGTCAGCCTTCCATGCATCGGCGATGGCCAGTCCGCGCAGCGCGAATTCATCGATCGGGGCTACGTCGTAGCGACCGTCGGGCTGCAGGCGTTCACGTCCGTGCGAACCCCAGATCTCGGGTCGATTGCGGGTATCGAGTGCCGGCGGGGTGGCCTTCAGGTAGCGGCCGGTGACGATGAGCACGCGTGCGCGCGCAGTGTCCATGATGGCATCGAGCGCAGCGGCGATGCCCGGATAGGGCCGCACCGCGTTGGTGTCGAGGGCGAACGGCGCGAGGGTGCCGTCGTAATCGAACAGCAGCACGCCATGGCCGGATCGGGCCAGCGCGGCGTTGAAACTGCTCAGTCTGTCGTTCGCAACGGGCTCGTCCATGACCTGTGCCATCACCCGTCAGGTCAGTTCGATGCGGTCCGCGCAACCGCGAACCAGGCTTACGATCAGCGTCAGGTATTCGCGCAGTTGGCGGGTGTTCAGGAAGTTCTGCAGGACGTGTTCCCGGCCCGCCGCGCCCATCGCCGCGCTTTTCTCGCGGTTGTGCAGCAGGTACCGCAGGCGCAGCGCCGCGCCCTCCGGGGAGCTGACGAGAAAACCCGTGTGGTGGTCGACGACCTGGAGCCGGATGCCGCCGGTATCGCCGCCGATCACCGGCTTGGCCTTCCAGAGCGCCTCGGTGACCGTCAGGCCGAAGCCCTCCTTGATCGACTTCTGCAACACGACGTCGGCAGCGCGCTGCAGGGCGTTGATCACCCGGTTTGCGTCCGCCGGCAACAGCAGGATGTGGATATCGGGATCGCCGTTCGCCGCGCCATGGACTTCCTTCAGGACCACCTCGCCCTCGGGATCGTCCGCCGCGCCACCTCCGGCAAGCACCAGCTGCAGACCGGGCACGAAGGTCCGCGTGAGCCGGAAGGCCTGCACCACGCCCACCGGATCCTTGAAGCGGTCGTAGCGGGAGACCTGCAATACCATCGGCCGGTTGCGGTCGATCCCGAAGCGCCGGCACACGGCGTCGATCTCCTCGGCAGGCAACTCGGCGTTCTTCTCCGACAGTGGGTCGATGCTCGGCGGTATGAGATAGACCGGATGCGGCAGCAACTGGACGAAATCCGCGAGCGAGAACACGCTCACATCGTGCTCGGCGACCAGCGGGCGCAGGTAGCGCCACACTGGTCGATGCGGATGGCTGACGTCGATGTGACAGCGCCAGATCCACTTGCCCTTGCGCTTGGGCATGTGGCTCAGTAGTGCAGCCGGTTGCGGATCGTGAATGAACACGATGTCGGCCTGCTCGAGTTCGGCGCGCATGCGAGCCGCGTTGAGCTCGTTGACGCGCTCGTATTCGCTGAGCAGCCTCTCGGGCACCGTCGTGTTCTGCCCCTGCAGCGCATTGTGAAAGAGTTTCGTGCACTCGTAGAACTCTGGTGATCCCTCGATCACTTCCCAGCTCGCGGCGATGCCGAGCTCCGTCATGAGCGGAACCAGCTTCTCCAGGATTTCGGCGACGCCGCCGCCGCGTCGGGTCGAGTTGACGTGCACGAGCCGCAGGCCCTTCAGCGGCGCGGCGAGCAGCTCGAGCTGGCGCACTACGTCGCGGCCGGCTACTTCCGCGTATTGCTTCAGCAGCGTGCTGCCGCTCATCGGGCCGCCCCCCTGTCGATGAAGGCGCCGACCAGCCTCCCGATCTCGGCGCGCAGCTGCGCGAGGTTCGAGAAATAGGGGTCGACGCCAGCCAGCTCGTCGCACAGTGGTCCGTACTTGCGGCCGAACTGGCGGAGCCAGGTTCTGAAGTCGTCCGTCCGCACCGGTTCGCGCCAGCGAGCGTCGATTACGTGGTAATAGACGCTGCCGACGGACATGGCCGGAATGGCCTGCGCCAGTGCTTGTGGATCGCACACGCGGTTGCCGGTGTCGAACACCACTGTCTGGCAACGGCGGAAATGAAATTGCCGGTCACGTCGCGCGAACTGCATGACGTCGGTCTCGTCGAGCCGATTCTCGATGACCTCCACCAGTTCGTGGCGCAGCTCCTCGAGGTCGGTGAAATCCGCGGGATCTATCACCGCCAGCCGCTCGGCCAGGGTTTCGTCGTGCAGGCAGTGGCGCGTCCAGGCGGCGAAGTCGTTGTGGAATTCCGTGTCGTCGAACCGCGGCCGCAACAGCCGCCCCCAGAAGTGGTAGTAGATGCTCTCTCTGGGCACCCGGAGCAGGCCGTCGCGCAGTTCGCGCAGCGTCTGGGCACGCTGACCGGTCGCAATCGCGACGAGCGCGCAGTCCCGGATGGCGAAGGGTTCATGCAACGGCGCTACTCCGCTGCGTGATGCGGACCGACAGCCGGGTGCCAGCTGTGGCTACCCTGTACGCTCCAACGCCCCGGACGAGGATCGGGAGCCGCCTGCCGCTGCAGCCTGCCCCTGGCGCGCAGCGTAGCGTAACGCTCGCTCGCGATTACCCAGTCGATGGCCGCCCAGAATGCATCGAGGTAGGCGGCGCGGTCGCCGCGATAGTCGATGTAATAGGCGTGCTCCCACACATCGCAGACGAGCAAGGGCCACCAGCCTTCTTCGTGCAGGCGCAAGCCCGCATTGGGCGTGGAGACGACGTCGAGCGTGCCGCTGCCGGTTGCGACCAGCCAGACCCAGCCGCTGCCGAACAGATCCAGCGCCTCTTTCCGGAACCGTCTCGAGAGCGCAGCCCGCGAGCCGAAGGAGCGGTCGATCGCGCGCAGCAGCGCCGCATCCGGCCGGCCAGGTCGTGGGCAGAGCGAACGCCAGTAGAACGTATGGTTCCAGACCTGCGCCGCGGCGTTCGCCAGCGCGCCGGTAGCTTCGCCGATGATCTCCTCGAGCGAGGCGTCCTCGAATCTGCGGTTGCCCCGGACGAGGCGGGCGACAGTCCTGCAGTAGCCGGCGTGGTGGTGCCCGTAGTGATAGAGCAACGCATCGGCGGAGATGCCGGGCGCGAGCGCATCGGGGGCGTAGGGGAGGCGCGGCAGTTCGAGCGCCGTGCGGGAGTTCCTGGGGGCAGTGGCCATTATCCTGCGAGGCTAGCGGGCCGGTGCCGACGCGCCCAGCCCAACGCCACGACTGCAGCTGTCGAAAAAAAGGTTCTTCTCCCGTCTGCAGGGTCATCATGCGGCGAAGGCTGCATAGGACTCCGCCCATCGCCGGGTCTCGCCGCCGGCTGGCCCTGCGGGTGCCCTCGCAGGCGTGCTCGCTGCGGAGTGCGCGCCACTCGACATCCTTGGGTCTCGTGGGCGCGCAGCAGCGGCATCCCTGCCGCTGCCTCTGCGA
>WYBE01000069.1 GCA_011526045.1 Nevskiales bacterium
CTCATTGGATCCCTCCTGACTCCGTTACAGATAAGCCCCAGTGGCTATCTTGGCTGTCATGAGCCGATACCTCACCGAGGTCTGGAGCGGGAGGGGTCCATCTCATCTCCTACAGGGTGCTCACCAACCACGACGCTGAACACAGCGCCGCAGGAGCGGCGCGAGCCGCGACAGAGCTTCTGCGGCGCCGACCAATCCGGCCGCAGCGAGAAACGCCGCGGTGATCGCGACTGACGTCGCTCCTGCAGGGGTGCTCACCAACCACGACGCTGAACACAGCGCTGTAGGAGCGGCGCGAGCCGCGACAGAGCTTCTGCGGCGCCGACCAATCCGGCCGCAGCGAGAAACGCCGCGGTGATCGCGACTGACGTCGCTCCTACAGGGTGCTCACCAACCACGACGCTGAACACAGCGCTGTAGGAGCGGCGCGAGCCGCGACAGCAACGCTTCAACCCGGCCGCGCGAATTTTCCGTGGCGCAGGAAGTAGGCCGTCTGCGAAGCGACCAGCGGTGACACCAGCAACCCGGTGTGGCTCACCGCCAGCTCCAGGTGATCCGTGATGCCGGGTAACTGCGTTTCGATCACCGCCACGGTGCCGTCGTTCGGCTCCGGCAGATTCTCCAGCACGATCCCGGCGCCCGCCGCGAGCGTGCCGGCGATCACGCCGACCTCGTGCGTGCCGCGGTACTCCTTCAAGCCACCGTTGAGAACGGCCTCGCGAATAGTCGCGCCGAGGATCTCCTGGCCGAACGGCAATGCCGCCATCGCGCGTGCCGCCATACTGCCTCGCAGTGGCGAACCGAGGCATACCACCCGGCCGGGACGATTGCCCGGATAACGGGTCAGCGTATGCAGTGCGAGCAAGCCGCCGAGACTGTGCCCGACGATATGCAGGGTCTCGCCCTCCACATCGGCGAGATACTCGGCGAGCAGGCGGATGTTGTCTTCGAGTCCCACCTGGACCGTGTGATAGCTGTACTGCCGCGTGTCGAAGCCGTAGTCATCGCGCAGCCGGTCGCGCAGCAGCCCGCTCTCGAGCCCTGTCATCCACAGCCCGTGAACCAGCACGACGGTCTCGTTGGCCGCGGCGAAGGATACGACGCTGGCGAGGGGCACACTGCCGAGTGCCAGGAGGAATTGGCGACGATGCATCTTCAAGACGGTGCCGGAACATCTGACTGTTTGATTATTTCATAACCGCTCATGGCGGTTCGCGCCAGCGCTGAAACAATCAAGCCATCAAATACTCAGGCACCGCTCACTTTGGCTCCGCGCTGCGCACGCGGATGCCGGTTTCCTTCAACTGCAGCGGCGAAACCTCGCCCGGGGCATCGGTCATGAGGCAGCTGGCCATCTGCGTCTTCGGAAACGCAATCACGTCACGGATGCTGCCGGCCCCGCACATCAGCATCACCAGCCGGTCGAGACCGAACGCGATGCCGCCGTGAGGCGGACAGCCGTAACGCATGGCGCGCAGCAGGAAGCCGAACTTCGCCTCAGCCTCCTCGGCTGGCAACCCGAGCACGCGAAACACCGCGGCCTGCATCGCTTCGGTGTGGATGCGGATCGAGCCGCCACCGATCTCGGTGCCGTTGAGCACCATGTCGTAGGCGCGCGACAGGGCGCGGCCCGGGTCGCCCTCGAGGTCGGCCGGGCTGGCCACCTTCGGTGCGGTGAACGGGTGATGCAGGGCCGCCCAGCGCTTTTCCTGCGGGTCCCACTCGAAACCGGGAAAGTCGACTACCCAAAGCGGGCGCCAGCCCTCGGCGACGAGGCCGCGATCGTGGCCAAGCCTGATTCGTAGCGCAGCGAGTGAATCGTTGACCACCTTGCGCTTGTCGGCACCGAAGAAAATCAGGTCGCCGGCCGCAGGCGCGAGCCGCTCGAGCAGCCCGGCCACAGTGGCATCGGGCATGAATTTCAGGATCGGCGACTGCAGGCCCTCGCGGCCTTTCGCCGGGTCGTTGACCTTGATATACGCGAGCCCTTTGGCCCCGTAACGGGCGACGTAGGCCGTGTAATCGTCGATCTCCTTGCGCGTGAGCGTGCCGCCGCCGGGCAGCTTCAGCGCCGCGACGCGACCGTCCGGGTCGGTGGCCGGCTCCGCGAACACCTTGAACTCAACGCCCCGCATGAGATCACCGACCTCGACCAGCTCGAGCGGAATACGCAGGTCCGGGCGATCGATACCGAAGCGTTCCACCGCCTCCGCGTGCGTCATCCGCGGCAGGGGGTCGGGAAACTCGACGCCGAGCACCTTCCGGAAGAGATCACGAATGAGCGCCTCCATGACCGACATGATGTCGTCCTCGGTCATGAACGAGGTCTCGATGTCGAGCTGCGTGAACTCCGGTTGCCGGTCGGCGCGCAGGTCTTCGTCGCGAAAGCAGCGCGCGACCTGGTAGTAGCGGTCGAAGCCCGACATCATCAGCAGCTGCTTGAACAGCTGCGGTGACTGCGGCAACGCGAAGAACTTCCCCGGATGCGTCCGGCTCGGCACGATGTAGTCGCGCGCGCCCTCGGGCGTGGTGCGGGTCAACATCGGCGTCTCGATGTCCACGAAGCCGTTGGCGTCGAGGAACTCGCGCAGCACCCGGGTGACCTGGTGGCGCAGGCGCAGCCGCTGCGTCATCTCCTCGCGACGCAGGTCGAGAAAGCGGTAACGCAGCCGCAGATCCTCGCTCGCCTGCTCGTCGTGGTGGAAGGGTGGCGTCTCGGATGCGTTCAGCACCTCGAAGCGCGACGCGAGCAGCTCCACCTCGCCGCTCGCAAGCTTCGGGTTCGTCGTCCCGGCGGGCCGGTGGCGGACTTCGCCGGTGATGGCCAGCACGAACTCGCTGCGCACCCGCTCCGCCGTGGCGAACACGGCCGGCAAGCCCGGGTCGGCCACGACCTGCAGCAGACCCTCGCGGTCGCGCAGGTCGATGAATATCACCCCGCCGTGATCGCGGCGCCGATGCACCCAGCCGGCGACCGTCACCTGCTGGCCGATGTGCGCGGCATTCACCTCGCCGCAGTAGTGGGTTCGCATGCCTCGGGTGGTCATCGCAGTGGCGCCTGCAGTGGCTGCGGAAGCCGGCGGATGTTAAGGACGGTGCGCGGCCTGTGCAAGGCCCGCCGCCGCAGACGGTGGCGCCCATCGCGGCGCGACCACCCCCAGGGAGACGATCAGCTTGAAGGCCGATTCCACGTCCATGTCGAGCTCGGTGACCTCGCGGCGGGGCATGAAGAACACGAAGCCCGAGGTCGGGTTGGGGGTGGTCGGAACGAAGACCGACACCATTTCCTCACCGGTGCGGTGACTCACCTCGTCGACCCGCGAGCCGGTCAGGAAGCCGATCGCAAAGGTACCCTTGCGCGGCCACTCGATCAGCACCACCCGCTTGAACGACTGGTTGGTGTCGCCGAGCAGGACCTCGGTGAAGTTCTTCGCGCCACCGTAGATCGAACGCACCACCGGGATCCGGTTCACAATGGCGTCCCAGGCCTTGAACAACTGCCGTCCGACGAGGTTCGCGGCCAGGATCCCCGTCAGGAACACGACCACACCGGTCAACAGGATGCCGAGGCCCGGGATACGGAACCCGAGCAGGTTCTCCGGATGGTAGGCCGTGGGCAGCAGCACCAGCGTCTGGTCCATCATGTCCACGATCAGCTTCAGGATCACGAAGGTGACCCCCAGCGGGACCCAC
This sequence comes from Nevskiales bacterium, assembly GCA_011526045.1. Classification (GTDB taxonomy): domain Bacteria; phylum Pseudomonadota; class Gammaproteobacteria; order Steroidobacterales; genus QUBU01. The sequence goes on from WYBE01000069.1 coordinate 3,694, forward strand.
ACCAGCAGTCCCGCGACCAGGTAACGTTGCACGGGTTTCATGGAAAACGACTGACCGAGCGGCTGGCGCAGCCGGTAATGGTGGACGATGCCGGTGTCGCGGGCAACCGGACACCGGTGGCGGAGTCAGTCCGGGATCGCTGTGCCCGACTTCGCTGCTTTGCCCGGCGCCGACGCGGCTTTCTTCGCGGAGGCCGCGGCCTTCGCCGGTGTTGCGGCCTGGTCGGTCTTACCGGCCTTGTCCGCCTTGTCAGGCTTGTCTGCCTTGTCGGTTTTTTCCCCGGCCGAGGCGTCCGGTGCAGCAGCGCCATCGCCGCTTTCCGCGAGGCGGCGCTTGCCGTTCTGCTTGAAGTCGGTCTCGTACCAGCCGGCGCCCTTCAGGCGGAACTGCGGCGCGGACACCAGCCGCTGCAGCTTCAACGCCCCGCACTCAGGGCATTTGCGCAGGGCCGCGTCACTGACCTTCTGCAGCGCATCGAACTCGTGGCCGCAGCCGCGACAGGCGTATTCGTAGATCGGCATCGTGTTGTCCCGAAGCAGGTCTGGCTACGGCGGACGGCAACCGGCGCGCACCGGAACCACCCGCTTCAGTGCTTGTGGCCGCAACCCGGGCCGTGGCTGTGCGTGTGGCCGCCGTGGGAGTGCGAGTGACTCCCGCCGCCGTCGAGATTGTGCCCGGTGCGCTTGCGGGTCGTCTCCTTGTGTTTGCCCTTGACCTGGAAGGCGGGCGTGGACAGCAGCTTCTCGAGCGCGGGCTTGCCGCACTCCGGGCAGTTCTTCAGCGGCGCTTCGTCGAGCTTCTGCAGGGCATCGAAGGAGTGTCCGCACTTGCGGCATGCATATTCGAATATCGGCATCGTTCACCTGCTCCGTATCTGAAAACGTCTTCCGCCCATTATGTCGCGGCTTGCGCTGCGGCTGCAGCCCCGCCCGGGCGACCTCACGCCGCAGCGGCCTTCTTCCGCCGGAACACGAACCCGCTCTCGGCGACGTCCGCCTCGATGGTGTCGCCCGGCCCGAAGCTGCCCTTCAGTATCGCCTGAGCGAGCGGATTCTCGATACGGGCCTGGATGGCCCGCTTCAGCGGCCGGGCGCCGTAGACCGGGTCGAACCCCGCCTCGGCGAGCCGGTCGAGCGCCTGCTCGCTCATCACCAGCGTCATCTCGCGTTCGGCGAGGCGCCGGCGCAGGTAGTCGAGCTGGATCACGACGATCTGGCGCAACTGCGCGGCGGTAAGCGGATGGAATACGACCATGTCGTCGACGCGGTTGATGAACTCCGGGCGGAAATGCTCGCCCACCACGTCCATCACCGCGGCCTTCATGCGCTCGTAGTTGTCCTCACCCGCCATGCGCTGGATGAGCTGCGACCCCAGGTTCGAGGTCATGACGATGACCGTGTTGCGGAAGTCCACGGTGCGGCCCTGCCCATCGGTGAGCCGGCCGTCGTCGAGCACCTGCAGGAGCACGTTGAACACATCCGGGTGCGCCTTCTCGACCTCGTCGAGCAGCACCACGGAATAAGGCTTGCGACGCACCGCCTCGGTCAGATAACCGCCTTCCTCGTAGCCGACGTAGCCTGGCGGTGCACCGATCATGCGGGCCACGGAGTGCTTCTCCATGAACTCCGACATGTCGAGGCGCACCAACGCCTCCTCGGTATCGAACAGGAATACGGCAAGTGCCTTGCAAAGTTCCGTCTTGCCGACACCGGTCGGGCCAAGGAACAGGAACGAGCCGTTCGGCCGGTTCGGATCGGCGAGCCCGGCGCGCGAGCGGCGGATCGCATCCGAGACGGCGCGCACGGCCTCGTCCTGGCCGACAACGCGCTCGCGCAGCGCCTCCTCCATGCGCAGCAGCTTCTCGCGCTCGCCCTCCAGCATCCTGGAGACGGGGATGCCGGTCCACTTCGACACCACCTCGGCCACCTCCTCGTCGGTGACGCGGTTGCGCAGCAGCCGGCTTTCCTTCTGCTCCATGGCCGCCGCCTCGGCGAGGCGCTTCTCGAGATCGGGGATCCGCCCGTACTGCAGCTCCGACATGCGGGCGAGGTCCTGGGCGCGGCGCGCAGTATCGAGATCGAGGCGCGCGCGCTCGAGTTCCTCCTTGATGTGGGTGGCGCCCTGCAGCGCCGCCTTCTCCGCCTTCCAGATTTCCGCGAGGTCGGAGTACTCGCGCTCCAGTTCGCCAAGCTGCGCCTCGAGGTCCGCGAGGCGCTTCTTCGAGGCGTCGTCGGACTCCTTCTTCAGCGCCTCGCGCTCGATCTTGAGCTGGATGATGCGCCGGTCGAGGCGGTCCATTTCCTCGGGCTTGGAGTCGATCTCCATGCGGATGCGCGAGGCGGCCTCGTCGACGAGATCGATCGCCTTGTCGGGCAATTGCCGGTCGGCGATGTAGCGATGCGAGAGCGTGGCGGCGGCGACGATCGCCGGGTCCGTGATATCCACGCCGTGGTGCACTTCGTAGCGTTCCTTGAGGCCACGCAGGATGGCGATGGTGTCTTCGACGCTCGGCTCATCCACCAGCACCTTCTGGAAACGCCGCTCCAGGGCAGCGTCTTTCTCCACGTACTTGCGGTACTCATCGAGCGTGGTGGCGCCCACGCAGTGCAGCTCGCCGCGCGCGAGCGCCGGCTTGAGCATATTCCCGGCATCCATGGCGCCTTCCGCCTTGCCGGCACCCACCATGGTGTGCAACTCGTCGATGAAGAGAATGATCTGGCCTTCCTGGCGGGCGAGATCGTTCAGCACCGCCTTGAGGCGTTCTTCGAACTCGCCGCGAAACTTCGCACCGGCGATGAGCGCGCCGAGGTCGAGCGAGAGCAGGCGCTTGCCCTTCAGCCCCTCGGGCACCTCGCCGTTGACGATGCGCTGGGCGAGCCCCTCCACGATCGCGGTCTTGCCGACGCCCGGTTCGCCGATCAGCACCGGGTTGTTCTTGGTGCGCCGCTGCAGCACCTGGATGGTGCGCCGGATCTCGTCGTCACGGCCGATCACCGGATCGAGCTTGCCCTGCGCCGCCCGGTCGGTGAGATCGATGGTGTACTTCTCCAGCGCCTGGCGGGCCTCCTCCGCGTTGGGGTCCTGCACCTTCGCACCACCGCGCAACTCCCCGATCGCCTGGTCCACGGCACCTTTCACCACGCCGCCATCCGCAAGGATGCGCCCGAGCGAGCCCTTGTCGCCGCAGGCAGCGAGCAGGAACAGTTCGCTGGAGAGGTATTGGTCGCCGCGCTGCTGGGCGAGCTTGTCGGTGACATTGAGCAACCGGCCGAGATCGTTCGAGACGGCGACATCGCCGCCGCTGCCTTCCACGGTCGGCAGCCGGTCGAGCGCTTCGCCGAGGCGTGAGCGCAGCAGGTCCACGTTGGCCCCGGCCTTGGCCAGCAGCGGGCGCACCGTACCACCGTCCTGGTCGAGCAGCGCGAGCATGACGTGCAGGGGGTCGATGAACTGGTGATCGCGACCAACGGCGATCGACTGGGCGTCGGCCAGTGCCAGCTGGAACTTACTGGTGAGCTTGTCCATCCGCATCGGGCGGGCTCCTCGGAGCGATGTCGTTCACCCGAAGATGGGGCGCGCGGCCGGGAATTTCAACCGGCTCGGGGGGCGGATCGGCAGACAGGCACCCGTCATGGCCCAGCAAGCCATCGTCTTGCCAGCGCTGTAGGTCACCTTAGACCGAAGCGCGTCGCGGATCGCGGCTCGCGCCGCTCCTGCGGCGCTGTGACCACCGCTGCGCGGTGGGCTGGCCCTGTGGGAGCGACGCCCCTCGCGACCCGAACCTACGTCAGCCAGATCAACGTGGCCTGACGGCCGCAGGCGCCGTCGCGGCGGTGGGAAAAGTAGCGTCGCGGGTCCGTTGCCGTGCACAGGTCGCCACCGTAGATTGCGCCCACACCGAGAGACCCGAGCCGCTGTCGGGCGAGGCCGGGCAGATCGAGCTGCCAGCGTCCACGGGCATTGGGCGTAAACCCGGCCGCAGCGGCGGGATCGGCCGCGAGGAACGCTGCCCGCACATCCGCGCCGACCTCATAGGCCGGAGCGCTGATGGCCGGACCGATCCAGGCCATGAGCGTGGTGGCCGCAGCACCCCTGTCCGCCAGCGCCGCGACCGTTGCCTCCAGCACGCCGGCCGCGAGCCCGCGCCAGCCTGCATGAGCTGCGGCCACGACGGTGCCCGCAGCATTGCAGAACAACACCGGCAGGCAATCCGCCGTCATGATCACGCAGGCGAGGCCCGCGCTGCCGGCGACCATCGCATCGGCGACCGGCACCGGTGCCGCCGTGGCGGCGTCGGCCACCGTGGTGCCATGCACCTGGTGCAGCCAGAGAGGCCCGGCAGCGAGGCCGAGCGCCGCCACGAGCCGCGCGCGGTTCTCGCGCACGGCTTCCGGGTCATCGCCCACGTGCATGCCGAGATTGAGCGTCGCGAAGGCGCCGCGACTGACGCCGCCGGCGCGCGTGGTCGCCACCGCCCGCACACGTGCGGGTGCCGGCCAGTCCGGGCGTATCAGCGCGAGGGCGTCGGCCATGGCAGTGACTCCAGCCGCGCGGCCGCGGCCGGCCCGCCGGCGAGCGCCGCGAGCAGCGCGCGCATGTCCGCCGGCAAGGGCGCGGCAAACTGCAGATCCTCACCACTGCACGGGTGGCGAAAGCCGATGGCGCAGGCGTGCAGCGCCTGGCGGCGGAAACCTCGCAATGCATCGAGCACGGTGGCGTCGGCGCCGGGCGGCAACCGCGGGCGACCGCCGTAGGCCGGGTCGCCGACGATCGGGAACCCGAGATGCGCGAGGTGCACACGGATCTGGTGGGTGCGTCCGGTTTCCAGCCGCAGGGCGAGCAGGGAGTGCGCGACGAACCGCGCCAGCACGCGATAGTGCGTGACGGCAGCGCGTCCGCCGTCGGTTACGGCCATGCGGGTACGTTGCACCGGGTGGCGGCCGATCGGCGCATCCACCGCGCCGCCGGCGGTGACCACGCCGTTCACGATCGCGCGATACTCGCGGCGTATGCGGCGCTCCTGCAGGTCGCGAGTGAGGTGTGTATGCGCCGCAAGGGTCTTCGCCACCAGGACCAGGCCGCTGGTGTCCTTGTCGAGCCGGTGCAACAGGCCGCTACGCGGCAGAGCGGCGAGCGACGGCGCGTGGTGTCGCAGGCCATTCTCCAGCGTCGCGTCGCGATTGCCTGCGCCCGGATGCACGACCACGCCTGCAGGCTTGACGACAACCAGTACGTCCTCGTCCTCGTAGGTGACCTCGAAGGCTACCGCCTGGGCCGCAACGCTGTGAGTGGTTTCGACGACAGCGGCGATCTCCACCTGCTGCCCGGCCACGACGCGCGTGCGCGGGTCGGGTTGCTGGCCGTCGAGCCGCACCGAACCGGCAAGAATCCAGCCCTTGATGCGCGAGCGCGAGTAATCCGGCAACAATTCCGCGAGGACCTGGTCGAGCCGGCGGCCCTCGTGTCCGGCCGGGATCGCGAGCTGGTGCGTGACGCGGTTCATGCGGTGGAATTGTAGGGGTTCAGCACAGCCGGTTCAGCCCGCACGGTCCCGGACCGACTGCCCCTTCCGCTATACTCTGCCGCCTCGCCAGCCACCCTGTCCCGGCCGAATACATCTTGCAGCCCGACGACCGTCTCCGTTTTTGCCCGGCAGCACGCAGCGTGCGGACCCTGGTCGCCGTGCTCGTGCTCGCGCTCGCCGGTTGCGCCGGCAACAGCGAACGTGAGCTGCACTCGGGCGCCGAGCAGGTGTTCGCGAAGGCCCGCGCCGCCATGGAAAGCGGCAATTACCGCAACGCGATCACCTACTACGAGGCGCTCGAGGCGCGCTACCCCTTCAGCAACCAGGCGAAGCAGGCGCAGATCGATCTCATTTACGTCTACTACAAGAACAGCGAACGCGAGAGCGCGATCGACGCGGCAATGCAGTTCGAACGCGAGAACCCGACGCATCCGCGGGTGGACTACGCCCTGTACATGCGCGGGCTCGCCAACTTCCGCGGCCAGCACGGCACCATGCACAAGCTGCTCAACGTGGATGTCGCCCGCCGGCCGCCGGAGGGGGCGCGTGAGGCGTTCTCGGCGTTCTCGCAGCTGCTGCAGCGCTATCCGTCGAGTCCCTATGCGGCGGATGCGCGCCAGCGGATGATCTTTCTGCGCAACCGCCTCGCCGCACACGAGAATTACGTGGCCCGTTACTACCTCGATCGCGGAGCGTATGTCGCGGCACTAAATCGCGCGCAGTATGCAATGCAGACCTTCGATGGCGCGCCCCAGGTCGCCGAGTCGCTGCGCATCATCATCGCTGCCTACAGCGCCATCGGCATGGAGGACCTGGCCGAGGGCGCCCGCCGGGTCCTGGCCGAAAATTTTCCTGACGAGGCGCTCGAGCAGCGCAAAGAAGAAGACAAGCCCTGGTACCGGATCTGGTGACCTCGGGGCTGCGGTCGGGACAGCCTGCAACGGGCGTGTGAGGCCGGCGTAGCAGGAGCACAGCCGCTGCCGAACCCGAGCGAGCGACGCACAAGGATGTGCAAAGCGAGCGTCCCGGCGCAGGCTGTCCCGACCGCAGCCGGCAAGCCTCGAGGTGCGCACGCCCCGCCGCAGTCGCGCGTCGCCACGCCCCGGCTGGTGCGAATGCCTCAGGCCTGGTACCGGTAGCCGGAGGTGATCGGATAGCGCCAGTCGCGCCCGAACGCGCGACTCGTGATACGCACGCCGGGGGCTGCCTGGCGGCGCTTGTATTCGGCGCGGCGCACCATCTCCAGCACGCGCGCGACGACCGCCCGATCGAAACCGGCCGCCGCGATGTCGTCCACCGAGCGGTTCTCGAGCATCAGCGCGTCGAGAATCGGATCGAGCACGTCGTAGGGCGGCAGCGAATCGCTGTCCTTCTGGTCCGGCCGCAGTTCCGCCGACGGTTCGCGGGTCAGCACCCGCGGCGGAATGACCGGCGACAGCGAGTTGCGGTAGCGCGCGAGCCGGTAGACGAGGGACTTGGTGCAATCCTTGATCGGCGCAAAGCCGCCCACCATGTCGCCGTACAGGGTGGCATAGCCGACCGCCATCTCGCTCTTGTTGCCGGTTGCGAGCACCATGCGCCCAGTCTTGTTCGAAACCGACATGAGCAGCAAGCCGCGGCAACGCGACTGTATGTTCTCCTCGGTCACGTCCTCCGGCAACCCGGCGAACAGTGGCGCCAGCGCATCACGCGCCGATGCGACCATGCCCTCGATGGGGACGACCTGGTGGCGCACGCCCATCGCCGCCGCCTGCGAGCCCGCGTCCTCGACACTGATCGCCGCCGTGTAACGGTAGGGCATCATCACGGTCTCGACTGCGGGAGCGCCGAGCGCGTCCACTGCGATCGTCAGCGTCAGCGCGGAATCCACGCCACCCGACAAGCCGATCACTCCGCCGCGAAAGCCGTTCTTGCCCACGTAGTCGCGCACGCCGGTCACCAGCGCCGCATAGATGCTCTCCTCCTCGCCCGCCAGCGGCGCAAGCACGCCCGGCACTGCTGACACCCGCGCACCATCGGCCGCCAGCCTGCAGGTGTAGAGGCCCTCGCGAAATGACGGCGCGCGCATCACGGTCCCTGCGGCCGGATCCACCAGGCAGCATCCCCCGTCGAACACCAGTTCGTCCTGCCCGCCGACGAGGTTGGCATAGGCGATCGGGACGCCGGCCGCGCGCGCGCGCGTACGCAGCATCTCCTCGCGCCGCAATTGCTTGCCCTCCTCGAAGGGCGAGCCGTTCAGGACGACGATCAGGCGGGCGCCGGCCGCGTGCAGCGCCCGGCAGGGCTCGTCCTCCCAGACGTCTTCGCAGATGGCGATGCCGACCGGCACACCGCGCACCTCGGCCACCACCGGCGCGTCGCCGGCACGGAAGTAGCGCTGCTCGTCGAAGACGCTGTAGTTCGGCAGCGCGCGCTTGCGGTAGTTCGCCTGCCGTGAACCGCCGGCAAACAGCGCTGCAGCGTTGTAGATCGCGCCGTCGCCGTACTCGGGATAGCCGACCAGGACGGCGATCCCGTCACTCGCTGCACGCACCGCCTCCAGTCCCTCGGCGACCTGGCGCCGGATGCCGGAGTGAAACAGCAGGTCCTCCGGCGGATAGCCGCACAGGGCAAGCTCGGGGAACACCACCAGGTCGGCGCCGCGGTCGCGCGCGCCGCCGATCTCCCCAACGATACGCGCAACATTGCCGCGCACGTCGCCGACGAGCAGATTGAGCTGGGCGAACGCGATCTCGAGTGGTGGGTTCATGCTCGACGTCGTCGCACACCGCTACCTGCCGGGTTACGGCTGGCGCTGCCGGCGCCGCACCGCCACAGGATCGTCGTTGCGGCTCCGGTTCCCGGTAACACGAGCGCCAGGTCGCGGCTGAAGTCGCTCCTGCACCGCATTGTGGTTGCGCCACTGCGTACCGCGACGCCCGTCCTCAACGACGCAACAGCTCCAGCATGGCGCTGCCGAGCTCTGCCGGTGAGCGCACGGTGCGCACCCGGGCTTCCTCGAGCGCCTCGTACTTGGCGGTGGCGGTGCCCGCGCCGCCGGAAATGATTGCACCCGCATGGCCCATGCGCTTGCCGGGCGGAGCGGTGACGCCTGCGATGTAGGCCACCACCGGCTTGGTGACATGGTCCCGGATGTGGCGTGCGGCGGCCTCCTCGTCCGTGCCGCCGATCTCGCCGACGAGGATGACACCCTCGGTACCGGGATCCTCTTCGAACAACTGCAGGCAGTCGATGAACGTCATGCCGCGGATGGGATCTCCGCCGATGCCGATGCAACTGCTCTGGCCGAGTTCATTGCAGGTGGTCTGGTACACGGCCTCGTAGGTGAGCGTGCCGGAGCGCGAGACGATGCCAACCCGGCCGGGCTTGTGGATGAAGCCGGGCATGATGCCGATCTTGCACTCCCCGGGCGTGATGATGCCCGGGCAGTTCGGCCCGATCAGCCGGCAGCGGTACTCGCCCAGCACCGCCTTGACCTTCACCATGTCCTGCACGGGGATGCCTTCCGTGATGCAGACCACGAGCTCCACGCCCGCTTCCGCGGCGGCGAGTATCGCGTCGGCCGCGGCCGGGGCGGGCACGAAGATCACGCTCACCGTGGCGCCGGTCGCCCGCACCGCCTCCGGCATGGTGTCGAACACGGGCACTCCGAGGTGGCTCTCGCCACCACGCCCCGGCGTGACGCCGGCGACGATCTGCGTGCCGTACTCCAGACACTGTGCCGCATGGAACAGGCCCTGCTTGCCGGTAAGCCCCTGGCAGATGACGCGCGTGTCCCTGTGGACGAGGATGCTCATGCGGGATTCACCGCTGCAACCGCCCCCACCACTTTCCGGGCAGCGTCGGTGAGATCCGAGGCCGCGGTGATGTCGAGACCACTGCCAGCCAGCAGGCGGCGGCCCTGTTCGACGTTGGTGCCCTCGAGGCGCACCACGACCGGCACGCGCACGCTGACGTCACGCACGGCCTGGATGATGCCCTCGGCGATCAGGTCGCAGCGCACGATGCCGCCGAAGATGTTGACCAGGATCGCCCGCACCGCCGGGTTCGACAGGATCAGCTTGAAGGCGGCGGCAACCCGCTCGGGAGTTGCACCGCCGCCGACATCGAGGAAGTTCGCGGGTTCTCCGCCGTGCAGCTTGATCAAGTCCATGGTCGCCATCGCGAGGCCCGCGCCGTTGACCATGCAGGCGATGTTGCCGTCGAGGGAGACGTAGTTGAGATCGTGCTCGGCGGCACGGCGCTCCATGTCGTCCTCCTGCGAGGGATCGCGCATCGCCTGCAGCTCCGCCTGCCGGAACAACGCGTTCTCCTCGATGTTCAGCTTGGCATCGAGCGCCAGCAGGCTGCCGGCACCGGTGACGATCAGCGGATTCACCTCGATCAGGCTCGCGTCGCAGTCGCAGAAGAGCCGATAGAGCTTTTGCGCAATATCGATGAACTCCTTGACCTGGTCGCCCGAGAGCCCGAGCCCGTAGGCGATCTGGCGCGCCTGGTAGGGCTGCAATCCGGCGGCCGGGTGGATTGCCGTACGGAGGATCTTCTCCGGTGTGCGCGCGGCGACCTCCTCGATGTCCATGCCGCCGGCGGCCGAAGCGAGGATGGCGACGCGCTCGCGGCTGCGATCCACCAGCATGGAGAGATACAGCTCACGCTCGATCGTGCTGCCCGCCTCGACGAACACGAGGTTGATGGGCAGCCCGGCGGTACCGGTCTGCCGGGTCTTCAGCCGCGAGCCGAGCATGGCGGCGGCGGCTACGCGGACTTCCTCGGGGCTGCGGCACAGCTTGACGCCGCCAGCCTTGCCGCGCCCGCCCGCGTGCACCTGTGCCTTGACCACCCAGATCCCGCCGCCGAGACGCTCCGCCGCGGCGCGTGCCTGGTCGGCGGTGGCGGCGACTTCACCGCGCGTCACCGGGATCCGGTAGCGCGCGAACAGTTGCTTGGCCTGATACTCGTGGAGATTCATGAACGGGTGTGAAGCAGCGGGCGCCGGCGGCCGTGAAGCGCGGTATTGTGAGGAAATCAGGCATTTAGTCAAACACGCCTGCCCCGGCACCCATCTGGGACGGGCGTCACACCGGCATAGCGCCGATCCGACATAATCAGTCTTTTCACGGACGATGCCATGGCTGCCCCGGAGCACACGATCGCCGCGCCGTATCGCACGTCGGCCTTTGAAGCGACGCGCGCCATCGCGCCCGACGCCTCACGGCGGCTCGCGCGGCTGGTCGGCATCTTCCGCCTCCTCGCCTGCCTCACCCTGCTCACGGTCTCGCTCGCGACCCAGGACACGGCACTCCTCGCGCACCGCTATCCGGGGGTGTTTCGCGCGACCGCGGCCGCCTACAGCACGCTCGCCGCGCTCATTCTCCTCTACCAGGGCCGCTACCCGATCGCCGGCCCGTACCGGATCCCCACGCTGCTCGCGCTCGATATCGCCGCCACGACCGTGCTGGTCCACGCTGGCAGCGGCATCATCAGTGGCATCGGCGGCCTGCTGGTGGTGTTCGTCGGCGCCGCGGCCCTCACGCTGCCGGGCCGCTACGCCTTCCTCGCTGCCGCACTCGCGACTCTGGCCGTACTCGCGCAGCAGGCGCTCGCTTTCTCGAGCGGGCTCGCCGGCGCCGGCGATTTCATCGGCGCCGGCATGCTCGGCGCGGTCATCTTCGCGATCACCGCCGCCGCCTTTCCGCTGGCGCGCCGCCTGGAGGAAACCGAAGCGCTCGCCCGCCAGCGCGGCATCGATCTCGCCAACCTCGCGCAGTTGAACGAGTACATCATCCAGAACCTGCGCGAGAGCATCCTGGTGGTGGACGCAGCGAACAACATCCGGCTCATGAACGAACCTGCCGCCGAACAGCTCGGTAGCCGGGGCCGCGTGACCGGCCAGCCGCTGCGTCGGGTGTCACCGGAACTCGCGCGGCTGCTCGATATGTGGCGGCACGACGGCGACGCGCGCCGCCAGCTGCCCGCGTTCATGTCGTCGGACGGCAGCGTGCAGATCAACACCCACATCGCGCCGCTCGAGGGACACGAGGACGGCCCGGCGCTGATCTTTCTCGAGGACGCCGGCGCGCTCGCCGAGAAAGTGCAGCAATCGAAGCTGGCCGCGCTCGGCCGGCTTACCGCCAGCATCGCCCATGAGATCCGCAACCCTGTCGGGGCAATGAGTCATGCGGGTCAGTTGCTGGCGGAATCCCCCGCGATCGGTGCCGACGAGCATCGGCTACTCGGCATCATCCGCACCAACTCGCGCCGGGTCAGCGATATCGTCGACAGCATCCTGCAATTGTCACGGCGCGAGGCCAGCAAGCCGCAGCTGCTGTCGGTCCCCGCATGGGCCGCCGCGTTCGTCGCCGAGTTCACCGCAACCATGGAATTGTTCGAGGGCCAGGTCGCCACGCTGCCCGGCGAGGACCTCGAGGTGCGGATGGACCCGGGTCACCTGCACCAGATCGTCTGGAACCTGTGCGAGAACGCGGTCAAGTACGCGAGCGAAGCGGCCGGCGGTATCGCGGTCGAACTGTCCTGGGGTCGCATGCCGGGCACCCGCCGGCCCTACCTCGAGGTCGCCGATCGCGGCGCCGGGATTCCCGAGAGCATGCGCGACCGCGTGTTCGAGCCCTTCGCGACCGGCCCGAACGGCGGCACGGGGCTGGGGCTGTTCATCTCACGGGAGCTGGCCGAGTGCAATCGCGCCGCGCTGTTCTATGAGGCGCGCAAGGGCGGCGGCGCCGTGTTCCGCATCGTGTTTGCGGACCCGGCGCGGTGGAGCTGAAGGAGACCCGAGGCGTGTCGAAACCACTCGCACTGATCGTCGACGACGAACCCGATATCCGCGAGCTGCTCGCGATCACGCTGCAGCGGATGGACATCGATACGCGCGCCTGCGGCGACATCGGCGCCGCCAAAGCGCAGCTGCGCGGGCGCGACTTCCAGCTCTGCCTCACCGACATGCGCCTTCCCGACGGCGACGGCCTCGATCTCGTTGCCTGGATCCAGGCGCAGGGGCTGCGCACCCCAGTGGCCGTGATCACCGCCCACGGCAACGTGGAAACCGCGGTTCGTGCCCTGAAATCCGGCGCCTTCGATTTCATCTCCAAGCCGCTCGATCTCGCCAACCTGCGCAAGCTCGTCGCCAACGCCCTGCGACTGACCACCCGCGACCGCGCGCCGTCCGGGCGCGCACAACTGCTCGGCGACTCGCCTGCGATCCAGCGGCTGCGCGAGATGATCGCCCGCGTCGCCCGCAGCCAGGCGCCGGTGCACATCACCGGCGAGTCCGGCACCGGCAAGGAACTGGTGGCGCGGATGATCCACGAGCTCGGCGCGCGCGCCGAGGGCCCGTTCGTGCCGGTGAACTGCGGCGCGATCCCGGGTGAGCTGATGGAGAGCGAGTTCTTCGGTCACCGGCGCGGTTCCTTCACCGGCGCGGTCGGCGACAAGCCGGGGCTGTTCCAGTCCGCCGAAGGCGGCACGCTCTTTCTCGACGAAATCGCCGAGCTGCCCCTGCCGATGCAGGTGAAGTTGCTGCGGGTAATCCAGGAGAAGACTGTGCGGCCCATCGGCGACACGCAGGAGCTGCCGGTGGACGTGCGCATTCTGTCAGCCACGCACAAGGACCTGCGCGCGCTGGTCGCCGCCGGGCAGTTCCGCGAGGACCTGTTCTACCGGATCAACGTGATCGAACTGCGCGTGCCGCCGCTGCGCGAGCGCGCGGGCGACGTCGCCTTGCTGGCGCGGCACATTCTCGAGCGTCAGTCACGCGACCATGGCGCAGCGGCGTCGGTACTCGGCCCGGAGGCGGCGGAGAAACTCGCCGTCTATCCGTTCCCCGGCAACGTGCGGGAGCTGGAGAACATCCTCGAACGCGCCATGGCGCTGTGCGCCGGCGGGCGCATCGAGGCCGACGACATCCATCTGCAGGCGCCCGCAGGCCGCGTAGACCCCGAGCCGGACCACGCGCTCGGCGCCCGCCTCGACGGGGTCCAGCGCGAGGCGATCCAGAAGGCGCTGGAAGCCACCCGCTACAACAAGACTGCCGCCGCCCGGCAGCTCGGCCTCACGCTGCGGGCGCTGCGCTACCGGATGCAGAAGCTGGGGATGGAGTGAGCGGTGCCGGGTTTGGCTTATTGGCTTATTGGCTTATTGGCTTATTGGTGTGTCCGTTTGCCCCAAGGCCGTGGCGGTACGCAATAAGCCAATAAGCCAAACCCGGCACCGTCCCAGCCAGACCGGACGCGGTGCGTCAGTTTGTGACGTTTCGTGTCGTTACAGCGGGCCGTGATCGTTTCGATTATGTTGCAGCGCGCTCGCCGGGCGGAACGGCTCGATTTCATTCCTGTTTAAAAACAACGTATTGGACGCCTGCCCACAAGACTGGCACAGGGCTTGCAGCCGTATTGCTCGAAACGGCTTTTGGCCATTCAGTTTGTCATCCACAGGAAAACAGGAGTTAGTCATGCGGAAGATTCAACAGGGCTTCACGCTCATCGAACTGATGATCGTGGTCGCCATCATCGGCATCCTGGCCGCCATCGCGATTCCGGCGTACCAGGACTACACCATTCGCTCGCAGGTCACTGAAGGCCTGACGCTCGCGGCGTCGGCGAAAGCTGCGGTCGCAGAGTCGTTTGCCAACAACGGCACGGCCCCGGCTGATCGTACCGGCGCCGGCATGACGGCCACCGCGACCGACACCAGCGGCAACTACGTGACCCAGGTCGACGTGGCCAACGGCACGATCACCATCACGTACGGCAACGATGCCAACGCGGTGATCGGCGGCGAGACGCTGAGCCTGACACCGTACGAATCTGCTGACCTGAGCGTGGTCTGGCGCTGCGGTAACGCGGGCCAGCCGCCCAACACCCAGCCTCTGGGTACCGCGGGTGGTGGTGCTACGGCTGCCTATGCCGCTCCTTCGGCGGGCATGCTGGACAAGTACCTGCCCGCCGCCTGCCGGCCGTAATACGTCAGCAGTGCGAACGACGGAAAGGGGGCTTCGGCCCCCTTTCCTTTTTTTGCGCTCCTGTGTCGGAATTGCGACACTCGTTCGGTTGCGCCCTGACCGGCGGATAAGTAACACTAGCCCGTCTGCCACCCCCGCCTTCCGGGAGGGCGCCCGCGCGCGACGAAGGACCGATGGCTGTCAGCCCCACCACCTCGCCCCTCTCCGGCCTGCCGCGCCGCCTGGTCCAGGACGGCATCGTCGCCGAGGACAGCGTCCTGCAAGCCCTGCAGGGCACCCGCTCGGAGCCGGGCGGTTTGGTGGCCTATCTGGTCTCGCGCAACCTCGCCGACCCGCGCCAGATCGCGATCGCGGCGGCGAGCGAGTTCGGTGTTCCGCTGTTCGACCTCGACGCCCTGCAGCTCGACCTCGACGCGGTGAAATCCGTCGACCGGGGGCTGCTCTCACGCCATCGGGTGCTGCCGTTGCTGGTGCGAAGCAAGCGGCTGTTCCTCGGCATGGCCGACCCGACCAACCTCGACGCCATCGACGAGATCAAGTTCCAGACCGGCTGCCGGGTGGACCCGGTGGTGGTCGAGCACAACAAGCTGGAGGAGATCGTTTCCAGGGCGCTGGAAGCCGTGGACACCTCCATGAGCAACCTCGCGGACGACGACTTCGATCTGGAAAGTCTGGAGGTGACCGGCGGCGACGAGGAAGCCGCCGAGGAACTCGGCAAGGACGAGGCCGTCGATGCGCCGGTGGTGCGCTTCGTCAACAAGGTGCTGCTCGACGCGATCAAGCGCGGCGCCTCGGACGTGCATTTCGAGCCCTACGAGAAAGCCTACCGCGTGCGCACCCGCCTCGACGGCGTACTTAAACAGGTTGCCGCTCCGCCGATCGCGTTGTCGTCGAAAGTAGTAGCGCGGCTGAAGGTCATGGCCCGGCTCGATATCGCCGAGCGGCGCCTGCCGCAGGACGGCCGTATCAAGATGAAGCTGTCCAAGAACCGGGCCATCGATTTCCGCGTCAACACCTGCCCGACGCTGTTCGGCGAGAAGGTGGTGCTGCGTATCCTCGACCCCTCGAGCGCCAAGCTCGGCATCGACGCGCTCGGCTACGAGGAGGTCCAGAAGAAGGCGTACCTCGACGCGCTCGCCAAGCCCTACGGCATGATTCTCGTGACCGGCCCCACCGGCAGCGGCAAGACGGTGTCGCTGTACACGGGGCTGAACATCCTCAACACCGAGGATCGCAACATCTCCACCGCCGAGGACCCGGCGGAAATCAACATGCCGGGTGTCAACCAGGTCAACGTGAACCCGAAGGTCGGGCTCACCTTCGCCGCCGCGCTGCGCGCCTTCCTGCGCCAGGACCCGGACGTGATCATGGTCGGTGAGATCCGCGACCTGGAGACCGCCGAGATCGCAATCAAGGCGGCACAGACCGGACACCTCGTGCTCTCCACCGTGCACACCAACGACGCGCCGAAGACGCTCGGCCGCCTGGTCGACATGGGGGTCAAGCCCTACGCGATCGCGAGTTCCGTGCATCTCATCATCGCGCAGCGCCTTGCTCGGCGCCTGTGCGAAAACTGCAAGGAACTGCGCGACATCCCCGAGGAGGCCCTGCTGCAGGAAGGCTTCACGGCGGAAGACATCCGCAGCGGACTGCGGGTCTACGGGCCGAACGGCTGCAAGTCCTGCACCGACGGCTACAAGGGCCGCACAGGCATCTACCAGGTGATGCCGGTCACAGAATCGCTCTCGCGCATCATCCTCGCGGGCGGCAGCGCGGATAAGATCGCCGAGCAGGCTGCCAAGGAAGGAATCTGGGACCTGCGTCGCTCCGCCCTGCAGAAAGTCAAGGACGGAGTTACCAGCCTCGAGGAGATCAACCGGGTTACCATTGACTAGAACCTGTCTTCAGAACGTTGCGAGCGGGCGGCAGCCGTGGGAGGTCGGAGCGCAGGAACCGGAGCATACACGCCAGTATGTGAGGATTCCGGGCACCGCCCGACCGCGGATCACGTCCGCGCAGCAATTTTGAGAGAGGTTCGGGTTTCCGGCGGGGTCGGGGCGCCGACCGGCGCTGATGTTGGGCGAATCGGAATAGCTGGTGTGCGGCCATGGCGAATAGCATCGCGCTGAAGCAGAACTCGTTCCTCTGGGAAGGCACCGACAGCCGTGGCAACCGCGTACGCGGCAAGAGCGTCGCCGCCACCGAGGCGGCCGTGCGTGCGGAACTGCGCAAGCAGGGCGTCGTCCCAGTACGAATCCGCAAGCAGTCCACGCTCTTCAAGGGGCAGGGCAAGGTCACGGCTGGCGATATCGCACTCTTCAGCCGGCAGCTCGCCACCATGCTCCAGGCGGGTATTCCGCTGGTGCAGGCCTTCGAGATCGTCGGCGCCGGGCACGACAACCCGGCCATGCAGAAGCTGATCCTCGCGATCAAGCAGGATCTCGAGGGCGGCACTGCGCTCGCCGAGGCGCTCGCCAAGCACCCGCTGCACTTTGACGACCTGTACATCAACCTGGTGGAGGTCGGTGAACACTCGGGCTCGCTCGACTCGCTGCTCGACAAGGTCGCGACCTACAAGGAAAAGACCGAGGCGATCAAGAAGAAGATCAAGAAGGCGCTGTTCTACCCGGCAGCGGTCGTGGTCGTGGCGATCATCGTCACCACGATCCTGCTGATCTTCGTGATCCCGGAGTTCGAGAACCTGTTCAAGGGCTTCGGCGCCGACCTGCCTGCCTTCACCCGCATGGTGATCGACGTCTCCTATTTCGTGCGATCGAAGGGCTGGTTTCTGGCCGCGCTCGTCGGTGGCGGCGTTTGGGGCTACCTGCAGGCGAAGAAGCGCTCGCGGCGCCTGCGCGAAATCGAGGACCGGGCGATGCTGAAGGTGCCTGTGATCGGCCCGATCCTGGTCAAAGCCGCGATCGCGCGCTTCTCCCGCACGCTCTCCACCATGTTCAGCTCCGGCGTGCCGCTGGTCGAGGCGCTGGAATCCGTCGCCGGCGCCACCGGCAACGTCCTCTACGAGAAAGCCGTGCTGGCAATGAAGGACGAGGTCGCCACCGGCCAGCGGCTGCAGCGGGCCATGGAGAACACGGGGCTGTTCCCGAACATGGTGATCCAGATGATTGCCGTGGGCGAGGAATCCGGCTCGCTCGACTCGATGTCCGCCAAGGTGGCCGATTTCTACGAGGCTGACGTGGACAACGCCGTGGATGCGATGAGCAGCCTGCTCGAGCCGCTGATCATGGCGATCCTCGGTGTGCTGGTCGGCGGCCTGGTCGTTGCCATGTACCTGCCGATCTTCAAGATGGGCGCGGTCATCTGACCCGCACCCGCCTGGCGCGGACCGCGACGTGCCGGAACTGATCGCCGCCGCACTGCTCGGCCTCGTCGTCGGCAGCTTCCTCAATGTCGTCATCTACCGGCTGCCGCTCATGCTGGAGCGTGGCTGGCGCCGCCAGTGCCGCGAGCTGCTGTCGCCCGCCGAGCCCCAGCCCGATGACGGCCCGCCCTTCGACCTGGCGCGCCCACGCTCCGCCTGTCCTGCCTGCAAGACCCCGATCAAGCCGCAGCACAACGTGCCGGTGCTCGGCTGGCTGTGGCTGCGCGGCCGTTGCGCGGCCTGCCGCGCTTGCATCCCGGCCCGCTACCCGCTGGTCGAAGCACTGACCGGCATCGTTTCCTTGATGGTGGTCCTGCACTTCGGTGTCGGCCTCGAGGCAGCCGGCGCGCTGCTGCTCTCGTGGGCGCTGATCGCCCTCTCCGGGATCGACCTCGACCACCAGCTGCTACCGGACGCGATTACGCTGCCGCTGCTCTGGCTGGGGATCTGCATGGCACTTGCCGGCGAGTGGCACGGCGGATTTCACACGCTGGCGGACCTGCACAGCAGCGTCATCGGGGCGATCGCCGGTTACCTCAGCCTGTGGCTGGTCTATCACGGCTTCCGGCTCGCCACCGGCAAGGAAGGGATGGGCTACGGGGATTTCAAGCTGCTCGCCGCGCTCGGCGCCTGGCTTGGCTGGCAGTCGCTGCCGCTGGTGATCCTGCTGTCGGCGCTGGTCGGTGCCATCGTCGGCATCGCCTTGATCGTGATGCGCGGCCGCGACCGGCAACTGCCTCTGCCTTTCGGTCCATATCTCGCCGCAGCCGGGTTTGTCGCGTTGCTCTGGGGCCGGGCAATCATCGACACCTATCTGCAACTCGGCGGCTTCTGATGGCCGTGCTGCGCATCGGCCTGACCGGGGGAATAGCCAGCGGCAAGAGCACCATCGCGCGCATGTTCGCCGAGCTTGGCGTTCCAGTGATCGACACCGATGTCATCGCGCACGAGCTGGTGCGTCCCGGCGAGCCGGCGCTCGCGGCGATCATCGCCGGCTTCGGCCCGGAGTTCCTGACCGCGGACGGTGCACTCGACCGCGGGCGGCTGCGCGAACGCATATTTTCGAACGCGGCAGACCGGCGGCGACTGGAGGACATCCTGCACCCGCGGATCGAAGCGGCCACGCTCGCCGCGAGCGCGCACGCGGGCGGTCCCTATCAGCTGCTGGTGGTGCCGCTGCTGATCGAAACGGGATTCGAGCGCCACGTCGACCGCGTCCTGGTCGTGGATTGCCCGGAGGCGCTGCAGCGCGAGCGCCTGATGCAGCGGGACAGCCCCGGCAGCCCCGAGGATGCCGATCGCGCCCTGGCTGCGCAGCTCACCCGCAAGGAGCGGCTGCGCAGGGCCGATGACGTGATTGTGAACGACGGCGGTCTCGATACGGCCCGCGCGCGCGTACAGGAGCTGCATGACCGCTATCTGGCGCAGGCACGAGCCCGCAACTGAGCCAGTTTTGCCGGCGCAGGATCTGCGCTGGTGTCCGTTGCCCTGCCCGCGTGGGTAGCGCAGAATGGCCCGCGTTCGCGAACAGGGTTTCTTCCGGATTTGCCAGCCTTGAAAACGAAGCCTTCACCCGAGGCAGTGCCCGCATCGGCGGTGCTCTACGAGCAGCCGCTGGCCGAGCGCATGCGCACCTTCCTGCGGCTGGAATCCCTGTACCAGCAGTTCGTCTTTCATATCCGGGAACCCTCGCCATGGGGGACGCGGGCGGTGGTGTCGAGCATGCTCGACATCCTTACCATCCTCAGCCGCGGCGACGTGCGCAACGATGTGCTGAAGGATCTCGACCGTCAGCTCTACGTCTTCGATCGCTACCAGAACCTTCCGGCCGTGGACGAGCATCGCCTGAAGTCGGTCCTGAAAAACCTGCGCCAGCTTCGCGACGAGGTGATCGCAGTCGGCTCGCAATACCTGCAGCCACTGCGCGAGAACGAGTTCCTGAGCGCCGTCAAGCACCGCAGCGCCATCCCCGGGGGCGTCTGCGAGTTCGATCTGCCGGAATACAGCCATTGGCTGCGCCGCCCTTACGCCGATCGTGTCGCCGACATCGAGCGCTGGATGACGACTATCAAGCCGTTGTGCGACAGCATCGCGGAGCTCCTGTGGCTGCTGCGCGAGAGCACGCCGCCGACCGAGCAGATCGCCTCGAACGGCGTGTTCCACCATGCACTCGCGCGCGACAGCACTGCCGGACTGCTGCGGGTGTGCCTGCCGCCGGGCACTGCGTTGTACCCGGAGATCAGCGGCGGGCATCATCGCTTTACCATGCGCTTCATGCAGTGGCCGGATTCGGCAACCCGGCCCGCGCAGACGACCCACGACGTGAAGTTTCTGCTCACGATCTGTTGAGCCTGCTGCCCTGCTGGTCGGAGCTGACAGGTCGGGACTGAAGTCCCACCTACCGGGCTGCGTTCAGCGCCGCGGTCGGCAAGCACCCTGTAGGAGGCACGTCAGTGCCGACCTGATCCTACAGACAGCGGTCGGGGCTGAAGCCCCTCCTACAGGGCTTCGTTCATCGTTGCCGTTGACCAGCAGCCTGTAGAGCGACGTGAGTCGCGACCACGGCATCGCTGATCGCAGCGGCAGTTTCGGTCGCGGCTCGTGCCGCTGCTATCAAGCCTGCGCGCCACCGAGGAGCAGCGCCTCGACGATCGGCCGGTCGGCCTCCAGCAACCCGGCAGCCATCAGCCGGTCCACTGACTCCCAGCGCAGCGCCTGGCCTTCCAGCGCACGGGGCTCGCCCGTGTACTCGGCCACCGTCCACACATCGAGCACGACCGCGCGCCCGGGATAGTCATGGCGGTATCGGATGAATGGCGCGGCCGCACGCACCTCGATGCCGATCTCCTCGCGCAGCTCGCGCGCGAGTGCTTCGCGGGGGGTCTCGCCTGCGGCGATCTTGCCGCCGGGAAACTCCCAGCTGCCGGCGAGCGGCCGGCCGGGCGGACGACGCGCGATCAGGACACGCCCGGAGGCGTCCCGGATCACCGCTGCGGCAACGAGAATCTCTCCGCTACTCGATCCGGCCATGGCATTGCTTGTACTTCTTGCCCGAACCGCAGGGACACGGGTCGTTGCGGCCGATCTTCGCGCCGCCGCGCATGAGCGGTGCGCCGGCTGCAACTGCCGCCGGAATCGGACGGGTCGCCGCCTGGCGAGCGACCGGAGCCGCGCCAGGCGGTTGCTCGGGTGCGGCCGCACCGATTGGCGAGGAGGCCTGGGCGTGCGTGAACTGCATACGCTGTTCGTCGGGGGGCGGACGATCGGTGACTGCCGCGACGCTCTCCTCGCTGCGCAGCCTCGCCCGGGTCAGCATGCCGATGGTCTCGCGCTTTACCTGGTCGAGCATCATGGAGAACATCGCGAAGGCTTCGCGCTTGTACTCTTCCTTCGGATTGCGTTGCGCGTAGCCGCGCAGATGGATGCCCTGGCGCAGGTAGTCCATCGCCGCGAGATGCTCTTTCCAGTGGTGATCGAGCTGCTGGAGCATGATGGCCTTTTCGAGCTCCCGCATCACCGGCTCGCCGATCTCGACCGCTTTGCTCTCGTAAGCCGTGCGCAGCTCCGTGGCGAGGCGTCCGCGCAGCGTGTCATCGTGCAGCTCCGGCTCCTGCTCGAGCCACTGCCGCACGGGAACCGTGAGGGCAAACTCCCGCTCCAGCGCCCGCTCGAGACCGGGAACGTTCCAGGACTCCTCGAGCGAACCGCGCGGGATGAATTCGTCGGCCACCGTATTCAGCACCTCGTCGCGTATCGCATTGATCGCGTCCAGAATGCCTTCGGCCTGCATCAGGTCGTTGCGCTGCTGGTAGACGACCTTGCGCTGCTCATTTGCGACGTCGTCGTACTCCAGCAGGCTCTTGCGCATGTCGAAGTTATGCGCCTCCACCTTGCGCTGCGCGCGCTCGATCTGGCGGGTCAGCATCTTGCTTTCGATGGCCTCGCCGGGCCTCATGCCGACCCGCGACAGCAGCGCCTTGGTGCGCTCGGGATCGCCGAAGATGCGCATCAGGTTGTCTTCCATCGACAGGTAGAACCGGCTCGAGCCGGGATCGCCCTGTCGGCCCGAGCGGCCGCGCAGCTGGTTGTCGATGCGCCGCGACTCGTGGCGCTCGGTACCGACGATGTGCAGCCCGCCGGCGGCGACCACGACATCGTGCCGCTGCTGCCAGTCCTGGCGATGCCGCTCACGCTCCTCCGCGCTGGTTTCCGCGGGCAGGGCCGCCACCTCGGCGCCGAAGTTGCCGCCCAGCACGATATCCGTGCCACGACCGGCCATGTTGGTGGCAATGGTGACACTGCCCGGACGACCCGCCTCGGCGACGATGTGCGCTTCGCGCTCGTGCTGCTTGGCATTGAGCACCTGGTGCGGGATCCCGTCACGCGTCAGCAGCCCGGCGAGGTGCTCGGACGTCTCGATCGAAGCCGTACCGACCAGCACCGGTTGCTGGCGGCCCCGGCAATCGCGGATATCCTCGATGATCGCGCCAAACTTGTCCTTCGCCGTCATGTACACGAGATCCGGGTGGTCGGCGCGAACCATCGGCTTGTGCGTCGGAATGACGACGACCTCAAGACCATAGATCTGCTGGAACTCGTATGCCTCCGTGTCGGCGGTGCCGGTCATGCCGGCCAGCTTCTGGTACATGCGGAAGTAGTTCTGGAAGGTTACAGAGGCGACGGTCTGGTTCTCGGCCCGGACCGGCACGCCCTCCTTCGCCTCGATCGCCTGGTGCAGTCCGTCCGACCAGCGCCTGCCCGCCATGGTTCGGCCGGTGAATTCGTCGACGATTACGACCTCGCCGTTCCTGACGATGTACTCAACGTCGCGCTTGTACAGCGTGTGAGCGCGCAGGGCCGCCGTGAGGTGGTGCATCAGCCGGATGTTGGCTGCGTCGTAGAGACTGTCGCCCTCGGCCAGCAGGCCGTCACGGGCCAGCAGTTCCTCGACCTTCTGGTGACCCTCCTCGGTGAGGTGGGCCTGGCGGGCTTTCTCGTCGAGGCTGTAGTCGCCGGGACCGTCTTCGATCTCCTGGCGGACCAGGTGCGGGATGAGCTTGTTGACCTGGATGTAGAGGTCGGTGCTGTCTTCGGACGGGCCCGAAATGATCAGCGGCGTGCGTGCCTCGTCGATCAGGATCGAATCGACTTCGTCCACGATCGCGTAGACAAGCCCCCGCTGCATCTGGTCCTCGGCGCGGAAGGCCAGGTTGTCACGCAGGTAATCGAAGCCGAATTCGTTGTTGGTGCCGTAGGTAATGTCCGCCCCGTAGGCAATCTTCTTTTCGGCGTGGCTCTGACCGCTGCGGATGACGCCGACCGTCATCCCGAGGAACTCGTAGATCGGCGCCATCCAGCCCGCATCGCGCTGTGCCAGGTACTCGTTGACGGTGACGACATGCACGCCTTTCCCGGTCAACGCATTCAGATAGGCCGGCAGCGTTGCAACCAGGGTCTTGCCCTCGCCAGTGCGCATCTCGGCGATCTTGCCGGCGTGTAGGGCAATCCCACCGATGAGCTGTACGTCGAAGTGACGCATGCCGAGGGTCCGCCGCGACGCCTCCCGCACGACGGCACAGGCGTCGGGCACCAGGTCGTCTAGCGATGTGCCGCCGGCGAGCCGGCTGCGGAGTTCCCCGGTTTTGGCCCGCAGCGCTTCATCGGTCAACGCCTTCAGCCCGTCCTCCAGCGCATTGGCCCGGTCCACGATGGCAGCGTAACGGCGCAGCTGCCGCTGATTGCGGCTGCCGAAGATGCGGGTCATGAAGCTGGCAAACAAGGTCTGAAATCTCCAGGCAGCAGCCGTCCCGGGCCGCTTGCCATTTGCTGGATCGGATGACTCGGCGGTTTGCACGCCGCAGCGCGTACCGCCGTGGCAGCCGGCTATTCTAAGGCTGTTGGGGGCCCCGCGCGAACGCCGGGGCGGATAGCGTTTCAGCTCGTCTGGCGGATGAAGCGGCCGGGGTCCACGGGGCGGCCGTGATACCAGACCTCAAAATGCAGGTTCGAGCCGGTGGCACGCCCGGTCGCGCCCATCAGCGCAATGGTCTCGCCCTGGCGGACCGGGTCGCCGACCGCAACCAGATTCTGCGCGTTGTGAGCGTAGCGCGTCACGTAGCCATTACCGTGGGTGATCTCGACCATGCGGCCGTAACCGGCCCGATAGCCGGTCCAGGTCACCACGCCGGTCGCCACCGCGACGATTTCCACCCCCGTCCGGGCAGCAAAATCGATGCCGCGGTGGTAGCGCGGCTGCCCGGTGAAGGGGTCGATGCGACGTCCGAAGTGGCTCGAAATGTAGCCGGACCGGACCGGCCGACCGCGCGGCTGCACCGCCGCGCTGAGCTTGCGGTCCACGAGCAGCGCCGACAGCAATGAAAGCTGGCGTTCCTGTTGCTCGAGCTGTGCTCCGAGTGCCTCGAGTTCATCCGTCAGGGGAACGCTGATGCTCGTGTCGGCCGCTGGTTCGTCCGGGCCACCGACTCCGGGCGGCGCCGAGAAATCAAATTCCCCGTCGTCCAGCTTGGCCATCTTGGCCAGCTGCCCGCCGAGTGCATTGAGCCTGATGACATGAGCATTGAGGCTGCCCAGCCTCAGCGCGAACGCGGCGACCTGGTCGCGCGCCTGCTCCTGGGCGCGCCGCAATGCGACCTGCTGACCGGCTACTGCCTGCCGCAGTTCGCCGATGCGCTCCTCACCCGGAATGTAGCCCTGGTTGCGCGCCAGTCCGTAGCCAATGCCGAAACTCGCCAGCAGGATGGTGGCGGCCGACAGCAGCAGCGCGCCGAGCAGGGCTGGAGAAAGCGCAACATGGCGTGTGCCGCGGGTGCCGCGGCAAAGCACGATCAGATTCATCCGGTACACCCTCCGCGGGCCAGGGGCCCGATTCCTGGTCTTATTCTTGCGGTGGCCCCGCAGGCGTTGAGCCTGCGGGCGGAATTTCTCTGGTTGGCGTGCCGGTGCGGGCATACGCAGGCCCCGGCCCTCGGCAACCCCGCTATCATAGGAATACTCCCTTAGACCGGTGGCTTTGCGTCCCCGCTTTTCAGCGGGTTTGCCGTTTCGTCCCCGGAACTATGCCCAGCAATTTGAAATAACACAAGGAAAACGCTTCACATTCCGGTGGCTATGGAGCGTGATCGATGTCGGAAAAATCCCTGAAATCGCTGTCGGATCTGCTACAGCAGCCGGCCGGCCCATTCGCCGACCTGGCGCGCAAGGCCACCGCGACCGAAGAGCTGGCGGCGACGTTACGCGCCTCACTCGGCCCAGAGCTCGCCGCGGAACTGCGCGCGGCCCATCTGCGCCCGGACGGCACGCTGGTGATTCTCGCGGGCAGCCCGGCCTGGGCATCGCGGCTGCGGTTTGAGGCTCAAGGACTGCTGGAGCGATGCCGTGAGCGGCACCCGCAGGCGGCGCGGGTGCGGGTGCGGGTCGGCGGCGGCTGACGCAGCGATTGCACGCCGCGGCGGAACGTCACGAATGCGGATGGCGCGCTGACGTTATCCGAAAGAACCAGGAACTGCGCCCCACCGAGGGGGCGGCGGGATAACCTGCACCAGATCCTGCGGGGTCGCGCCGGCCCCGGTCAGGCAGTTGCGGCAGGAGCCAGAAACGACACCGGCGCCTGCGCGTCGCTCGCGAAGCTCGCCAGCTCCCAGGCATCAGGCGTCGCGCGCAAGGTACGCAACAGCCGGTTGTTGAGGGAATGACCCGACTTGTAGCCGGTGTACTCGCCGAGCAGCGGGTGGCCAAGCAAATACAAGTCACCGATCGCGTCGAGAATCTTGTGCTTGACGAACTCATCCTCGAAGCGCAGCCCGTCCTCGTTCAGCACCTTGAAGTCATCGACGACGATCGCGTTGCCCATATTGCCGCCGAGCGTCAGGTTGCGTGCGCGCAGCGCCTCGATCTCGCGGGCGAAGCCAAACGTGCGCGCGCGGCTCACTTCCTTCAGGAATGACGTGGAGGAAAAGTCCACGGATGCTTCCTGGGTGTGCCGCTTGAACACCGCGTGATCGAAGTCGATACGGAAGTTGACCCGAAACCCGGAATAGGGACGGAACTCCGCCCACTTGTCGCCTTCCTCCACCCGTACGGGGCGGCGGATGCGCAGGAAACGCTTCGCGGCATTCTGCTCGGCGATCCCTGCCGACTGCAGCAGGAACACGAAGGGTGCGGCGCTGCCGTCCATGATCGGCACTTCCGGAGCCGTCAGGTCTACATAGGCGTTGTCGATGCCGAGACCGGCCATCGCCGCCAGCAGATGTTCAACCGTGGCTACCTTGGCATCGCCTTCGACGAGCGTGGTGCCCAGCATGGTCTCGCCGACCTTCATCGCATCGGCCGGAATGTCCACGCACGGATCGAGATCGACGCGGCGGAAAACCACCCCGGTGTTCTCGGCGGCCGGCCGCAGGGTCATATAGACCTTCCGTCCGGTATGCAGGCCGACACCGGTCGCACGGATAGCCGTTTTCAGGGTTCGCTGCCTGAGC
This sequence comes from Nevskiales bacterium, assembly GCA_011526045.1. Lineage (GTDB taxonomy): Bacteria > Pseudomonadota > Gammaproteobacteria > Steroidobacterales > QUBU01. Next base: position 30,072 of record WYBE01000069.1, read on the forward strand.
ATGAGTCCCCTCCCGCCTACGTGACGCAACACCGCAGGCACAGTCGTCACTGACCTGCGTACTGTTGCTCATACGCCACAGTTCAGGTGGGGCCAAAGAAACACAACGATCTCCGACCCGCACACCAGATCAGGAGCTAACTATCTGAAAGTCCTGCCCCTGGGAATGGCAGGTACTGCGCCCCGCACCTGCCAGCGGGGCGAACAGTACCACAGTCTGTGAAAATGCCGCAACACGAACCCGGGCACCCTCTCCTCAGTCCGCCTGTCGCCGCAGGAACGCGGGCACGTCGAGCAGCTCGAAATTCGCTTCCGGCGTGGCTGCAACGGGTCCTTCGGGCATTGGCGTGCGCCGCTGCACCGCCGGGCGCTCGTAGACGCCGTAGTTCGGCTGCAGCACTTCGGCCGCGGCTCCCCCACCATGGGCAGCTACGACCGCGGGCCGAACCACCCGGATCGCAGGCTGCTCAGCCTGCCGCATGGCCTCCCGGCCAAGACCCGTGGCGACCACCGTTACGCGAATGCTGCTCGACATGTCCTCGTCGATGACGGTCCCGATCACTACCGTCGCATCGTCGGAGGCGCACTGCTTGACGGTTTCGCCGACCTGGTGGAACTCGCCGATGGACAGGTCCATCCCGGCCGTCACGTTTACCAGAATGCCGCGGGCTCCCGACAGGTTGACCTCCTCGAGCAGAGGGCTGGAAATCGCCGCTTCCGCCGCTTCCCGCGCCCGGTCCTCGCCACTGGCCGTGCCCGAGCCCATCATCGCCATGCCCATTTCCGACATGACCGTACGCACGTCGGCGAAGTCGACGTTGATCAGGCCGGGACGGGTAATCAGCTCGGCGATGCCCTGGACGGCACCCTGCAGCACCTCGTTGGCCGCGCGGAAGGCATCGAGCAGGGTCGTCTGCGAGCCGAGCACGGAGAGCAGTTTCTCGTTCGGGATCGTGATCAGTGAGTCGACGTACTTGGCCAGGTCGTGAATGCCCTGATCGGCGACCTGCAGGCGCTTGCGGCCTTCCATCTTGAATGGCTTGGTGACGACCGCCACCGTCAGGATCCCGAGTTCCCTCGCCACCTGCGCCACCACTGGCGCGGCGCCGGTGCCGGTGCCGCCCCCGAGCCCGGCGGTGATGAACAGCATGTCGGCGCCGTCGATCACCTCGATGATGCGGTCACGGTCCTCCATGGCCGCCTGCCGGCCGACATCGGGATCCGCCCCCGCGCCGAGTCCCTTGGTGATATTGCAGCCGATCTGCAACGCCGTGCGCACGTTCGACCCGCGCAGCGCCTGCGAGTCGGTATTCGCACAGATGAAGTCCACGCCCTCAATACCGCAATTCGCCATGTGCTTGACGGCATTGCCGCCGCCACCGCCCACGCCGATGACCTTGATGACCGCGCTCTGGCTTGATGCATCCATGAGTTCAAACATTGCCGCTTCTCCTCCACAACAACAACAACGCAAACCGGGGTCTCTTACGCAGTGGCCCCTCAAAAACTTCCCTGGAACCAGGACTTCATCCGCGCCCATACGTCGCGGATACCCGATGAAACCGGGGCATCGCCGCCATGGCGCGCCGCGTGATCGCGCGCGTACAGCAGCAGGCCGACGCCCGTGGCGTGAATGGGATTACGCACGACATCGCCAAGGCCGCGCACGTGCTGCGGCAGCCCGAGGCGGACCGGCATGTGGAACACCTCCTCGGCAAGTTCCACCACGCCTTCCATCTTCGCGCTGCCGCCGGTGAGCACCACGCCAGCCGCCACCATCTCCTCGAAGCCGCTGCGGCGCAGTTCGTCACGCACCAGCCCGAAGAGCTCCTCGTAGCGGGGCTCGACGACTTCGGCGAGTGTCTGCCGCGCCAGGCGCCGCGACGGCCGGTCACCGACGCTCGGCACCTCGATGCTCTCGTCGGCAGTTGCCAGCTGTGACAGGGCGCAGGCGTACTTGACCTTGATCTCCTCCGCGTACTGCGTCGGCGTACGCAGGGATATGGCGATGTCGTTGGTGACCTGGTCGCCGGCGATCGGGATCACTGCGGTGTGGCGAATGGCGCCGGAGTTGAACACCGCGATGTCGGTGGTGCCTCCGCCGACATCGACCAGGCACACGCCGAGTTCCCGCTCGTCGTCCGTGAGCACGGCGTGGCTCGAGGCAAGCTGTTCGAGAACGATGTCCTCGACCTCCAGCCCGCAGCGCTGCACGCACTTGACGATGTTCTGCGCCGCACTCGCCGAGCCGGTGACCATGTGCACGCGCGCCTCGAGGCGGACGCCGGACATGCCGATCGGCTCGCGGATGCCCTCCTGCCCGTCGATGATGTACTCCTGCGGCAGCACATGCAGGACCTTCTGGTCCGCGGGGATGGCCACCGCCCGCGCCGCGTCGATCACGCGATCGACGTCGCTGCGCGTCACTTCGCGATCGCGTATCGCAACGATGCCGTGCGAATTCAGGCTGCGTACGTGGCTGCCGGCGATACCGGTGTACACGGCATTGATCTCGCAGCCCGCCATCAGCTCGGCCTCCTCGACGGCGCGCTGGATCGACATGACCGTGGACTCGATATTGACCACCACGCCTTTTTTCAGGCCACGCGATGGATTCATGCCGAAGCCGATAACCTCGACGGCGCCGTCGTCCTGCAGCTCGCCGACGATCGCCACCACCTTCGAGGTACCGATGTCGAGGCCGACGAGCAGACGCTGCTCCGTCTTCTTAGGCATTGGGATCCCGCTCCTTCGCTGCAGCAGCGGCTGCGCCGGCCGCCTTCTTCCAGCCGATCGCAAATCCGTTCGGGTAGCGCATATCCACGTAGTCCACCTCGCCCGCGAGCTGCGCGAGCGTGCCGTCGAGGACCGCGAAGAATCGCTCGATGCGCGTATCGACGCTGTTGGCGCCAAGGCGCACCTTCAGCCCGGTGCTGGTCTCGAAGGCCCAGGCGCCGCGCGCATCGAGTGTCAAGGCAACGGCCGCCATGCCGCGGTTCTCGAGCTGCTCCTGCAACCTGAAGTAGCGGGCAGTCACCGGACCTTCGGTACCGGCAGGACCGCTCAGCCGCGGCAACTCGGCGGGCACATGCCCGGCATCGGCAAGAAAGAGTTCGCCCGCCGCATTGAGCAGACCGCGTTCGCCCCAGCAGGCGACAGGCGTCTCTTCGCGAATCCGGATCTCGAGACGTCCCGGCCACCGGCGCCGGACATCGGCGCTCGCCACCCAGGGCAGCGCGGTGAGCTCGCGCCGGGTTGCCGCGAGATCGATATCGAGGAAGCCGGCCCGCGCATACGGCTCGACCAGCGCTTCGATCTTGATCGGCGAGACACGCTGGAACGGGCCGGCAACGACAATGGTGTCGATCGGCCGGTTCAACAGCCAGGTGACGCCCAGCCATGCGCCGACGGCGAACAGGGCCGCACCGGTCGCGACACCCACGATGCGCCAGTTGACGGCCGGCAGTTTCGCGACCGCGCGTTCCTGCCGGCGGCGATTGCGCCTACGCAACATTCACTCTCTCCTGCGCGATTGGCGGGAAACTGGTTTCCAGGATCCGCCAGACCAGTTCGTCGAAGCTGATACCAGCCGCCGCGGCTGCCATGGGCACGAGGCTGTGACTGGTCATGCCCGGTGTCGTGTTGACCTCGAGCACCTTCGGCTCGCCGTCCGCGCCGACCATGAAGTCGACACGGCCCCAGCCGCTCGCGCCGACCGCCTCGAAGGCCTGTGCGGCCAGCGCCGCGAACCGCCCCTCCACCTCGGGCGCCAGCCCGCAGGGACAGCGATACCGCGTCTCGTCGCTGAAGTACTTCGCCTGGTAGTCGTAGAAAACCGCCTGCGTTTCCACGCGAATCAGCGGCAACGCGCGATCGTGGAGGATGGCGGCGGTGTACTCGGCCCCGTCGATCCACTCCTCCGCAAAGACCTCGCCGCCGAAACGGGCGGCGGTGGCAAACGCATGGGCGAGGTCCGAGGCACGCTGTACTTTGGTCATGCCGATGCTGGAGCCTTCACCGACGGGCTTGACGATGAGCGGCAGGCCGAGCTCGGCGCTCGCGACGTCGAAATCCGGCGGGCCTTCTAGCACCCGGAACCGGGGCGTGGGCACGCCGCCCGCCAGGAACAAGCGCTTGCTGCGCAGCTTGTCCATGGCGATGGCGGAACCGAGCACGCCGCTGCCCGTGAACGGCAGCCCCAGGCAGGTGAGCAGACCCTGGATCGTGCCGTCCTCGCCGCCGGAACCATGCAGCGCGAGCCAGACGCGGTCGAACCGGCCTTCCTGCAGCGCCGCCGGAAAATCTACCGCCGGGTCCAGGCGATGGGCGTCAATGCGGCGGCGGACGAGCGCCTGGTACACGGCCTCACCGGTCAGCAGCGAGATCTCGCGTTCCGAGGAATTCCCGCCGAAGAGCACGGCCACCTTGCCGAAATCCGCAGGGTCGGTGACACGCGGAAAGCGCGCAGCGTTCATGCTGCCGCCTCCGCCGGCTCGCCGAGCACGTGCACTTCCGGCACCAGCCCTATGCCGTGCACGCGTTCCACCGTAGCCTGCACGTGACCGATGAGTGCCTCGATGTCCGCCGCAGTGGCGCCGCCGGTATTGATGATGAAATTGGCGTGTTTCTCCGATACCTGCGCATTGCCGATCCTCGTTCCCTTCAGGCCCGCGGCCTCGATCAGCCGCCCGGCGAAATCACCCGGCGGGTTGCGGAACACCGAACCGCAGCTCGGCATGCCGAGCGGCTGCTTCGCCTGGCGCTCCTGGATCAGCGCACGCACGCCGTCGAGACTCGTCGGCAGGTTTGGGTCGAAGCGGAAGCGCGCCGCCAGGAACCACTCCTCAGCGGGACCGCGAACCTCGCGATAGGCGACCTGGTAATCGGTCGGCGCGCGACGCGTCACCTCGCCACGACGGTTGACGACCTCCACCTCGACCACGCTGTTCCAGGTCTGACCGCCGAACGCACCCGCGTTCATGGTCAGCGCGCCACCCACCGTCCCGGGAATGCCCGCGAAGAATTCGGCCGGCCCCACCTGCCAGCGCGCGCAGTGGCGGGCCAGCACGGTGCAGGGCACGCCCGCCTCCGCTTCCACCAGCCCGTCGCCGAGATGGCGCAGGTGCTCCAGGCACCCGGCAGTGGCAATGACCACGCCGCGTATGCCGCCGTCACGCACCAGCAGGTTGCTGCCGAGGCCGAGCCAGTGCACCGGCCGGCCGGGCTCGAGACGCCGCAGGAACGCAGCCAGTTCCTCGCGCGAACGCGGCTTGAAATAGACGTCGGCCGGCCCGCCGACACGCCACGACGTGTGCTTCGCCATCGGCTCGCCATAGAACACGCGTGCTTTCTCCGGTGCTGCCATTGCCCTGCTTCCCGCCAGCGCCCTCACGAGCTCCGCCTCAGCCGGGGACGGCGCGCGAGCGCGCCCGGCAGCCGCTGGGCTGCGGCGCCGATGTCGCCCGCCCCGAGCGTCAGCACGACATCGCCGTCCTGGAGCACGCCGTCGAGCAGCTTCGGCAAGCGCTCGAGCTTGGGGACCAGCACCGGCTCGACGGTGCCGCGGCTGCGCACGGCGCGGCAGATCGCGCGCGCATCGGCGCCGGCGATCGGGTCCTCGCCGGCCGAATAGACCTCGGCGACCAGCAGTTTGTCCGCCGTGGACAGCACGACCGCGAAGTCATCGAGCAGGTCACGGGTCCGCGTGAACCGGTGCGGCTGGAATACCACCACCAGACGTCGCCCGGGCCAGGCCTCGCGCGCCGCGCGCATCGTGGCAGCGACCTCGGTGGGATGGTGTCCGTAGTCGTCGACGAGCAGCGCCTGCCCGTGACCGGTGTCGATGGTGCCGATCACCTGCAGGCGTCGGTCGATACCCTGAAATTCTGCGAGCGCACGCTGCACGGCGCCGTCATCGAGTTCGAGTTCATGGGCCAGCGCCACCGCTGCGAGCGCATTGGCCACGTTGTGGCGGCCCGGCAGGTTGAGCGTGAGATCGAGCAATCCGTCCCGACCCGGTCGCGCAACCTGGAAATGCGTGCGCAGGCCATCGACCCGGACATGTTGCGCGCGGACGTCTGCTTGCGCGCTGAAGCCGTAGGTCAACGTGGGCCGCTGCACGGCTGGGGCAATCGCCGCGACCCCAGGATCGTCGAGGCAGAGCACCGCCAGGCCATAGAACGGCAGGTTGTGCAGGAACTCGATGAACGTGCGACGCAGGTGCTCGATGTCGCCGCCGTAGGTGCCCAGGTGATCGGTGTCGATGTTGGTAACCACCGCGATCATGGGTTGCAGGTGCATGAACGAGGCGTCGCTTTCATCCGCCTCGGCGACGAGGTAGCTGCCGGCACCCAGGCGGCCGTTCGTGTCCGCACTCTTCAGGCGGCCGCCAATGACGAAGGTGGGATCTTCCCCGGCCTCCGCCAGGACGCTGGCCACCAGGCTGGTGGTGGTCGTCTTGCCGTGGCTGCCGGAGACGGCGATCGCGTAGCGGAAGCGCATCAGCTCGGCGAGCATCTCCGCGCGGCGGACCACGGGTTTGCGCTGGGCGCGGGCGGCGACCACCTCGGGATTCACCGGGTCGACCGCGGTGGAGACCACCACCACGTCGGCATCCCCGATATTTTCCGCCCGGTGGCCGATGGCGATCTGCGCCCCGAGCCGTGCGAGCCGTGCGGTCATCGCCGACTCCTTGAGATCGGAGCCCTGGACCACGTAACCGAGATTGAGCAACACCTCGGCAATACCACCCATGCCAACGCCGCCAATACCGACGAAGTGGATGCGCTGGATCCTGCGCATGCGGTCTTTCATTCGCCGCCTCCGAGACGCTGGCAGGTCGCCGCGATCTCCTCGGCCACTCCGGCGTGCGCGAGCGCGCGCGCCCGTTCGGCCCGCGTCAGCACCAGTCCGCGGTCGCGCAGATACGGAGCAAGCTCCGCAGCAAGCCGCGCAGCGCTCAGCTCCGCCTGGGCAACCAGGGTGGCCGCACCGGCCTCGACCAGGAACGCCGCGTTGCGCGTCTGGTGATCGTCGACCGCACCGGCGAACGGCACCAGCACCGCTGGCAGGCCCGCAGCCGCCAGCTCGGAAACGGTCAGGGCCCCGGCACGGCACACGACCACATCGGCCCAGGCGTAGGCCGCGGCCATGTCGGTGATGAAGGCGTCCACCCGCGCCTGCACGCCGGCGTTCCGGTAGGCATCCCGCGCAAGTTCCATCGTCGCCGCGCCGGTCTGGTGCCAGATCTGCAGCACCGCGCCCGCGGGCAGCGACGCCACGGCGGCAGGCACGGTTTCGTTGAGCACCCGCGCGCCTTGGCTGCCGCCCAGCACGAGCAGATGCAGCGCACCTGACCGGCCCGCGAGGCGTACACGCGGCGGCGGGAGCGCCGTGATCTCCTGGCGTACCGGGTTGCCAATCACGCGCGCCTTGCGGCTGGCAGAAAAACTGCCCGGGAAGGCGGTCAGCACTTCCCGGGCCATACCAGCCAGAAGACGATTGGTGAGACCTGCGACTGCATTTTGTTCGTGGATGACCAGTGGCCGCCCGAGCAGCCATGCCGCCACTCCGCCCGGGCCGGCTGCAAAACCACCCATGCCGAGCACGACCCGCGGTCGGCGCCGGCGCAACACCCGCAGCGCATCGGCCAGCGCGATCAGCAACCGCCACGGCGCGGCGAGCCAGGTCATCGCCCCCTTGCGCCGCAGACCGCCGACACGAATGGTTTCCAGCGGAATGCCTTCGGCGGGCACGATGCGCGCCTCCATGCCCTGCACGCTGCCGAGCCAGACGACCGACTCATTGCGACTGTGGAGCGCGCGCGCGACCGCGAGGGCCGGAAAAACATGCCCGCCGGTGCCACCCGCCATGATCAGGACCGGGCCCGCGTTCATGTACCCCGCCTCCACGCAGCGGCCCCGCGCTGGCGCACGCCGCCGTTGCCCGGCCGGTTCTCGCGGTCGATGCGCAGCAGCAGGCCGTAGCCGATGAGTGTGATGATGATGCTGCTGCGCCCGTAACTGACCAGCGGCAGGGTCAGGCCTTTCGTCGGCAGGATGCCCATGTTGACGCCGATGTTGATGAACACCTGCGCCGCCTGCCAGATGGCGAAACCGAACGCGACGCTCGCCTGGAACAACCGCTCCCTGAGGGCGGCCTGACGCGAAATCAGCAGCGCGCGCCACACCACCACGCCGAACAGCGCGATCAGGACGACGCTGCCGAGCAGGCCGAACTCCTCCGCGATCACCGCAAACACGAAGTCCGTGTGCGCCTCGGGAAGATAGAAGAGTTTCTGCACGCTGCCGCCGAGCCCCATGCCGGTCCACTGGCCGGTACCGATTGCGATCAGCGACTGGGTGAGCTGGAAACCACTGTTGTAGGGATCACGCCACGGGTCGAGGAACGAGGTGAGTCGCACCAGGCGGTAGGGTGCGGCCACCGCCAGGAGCCCTCCGAGCATGGCGATCACCCCGCCGCACAGGAAGAAATCGCGCAGCCGCCCTCCGGCGATGAACAGCACGGCGAGCGTCATGGTCATCAACATCAGTGCCGCACCGAAATCCGGCTGCAGCAGCAGCAGCATGCAGGCTGCGCCGCTGACCGCGAGCGGGCGCGCGAAGCCGGCGAAGGAGCTGCGCAACGCCTCGTTCTGCCGCACGGCGTACCCCGCGATGTACAACAACAGCAGCAGCCGCGCCGGCTCGGAAACCTGGATCAGGTTCACGCCGGCGACGTTGAGCCAGCGCGTGCTGCCATTGACCGTGCGGCCGAGCCCCGGCAGCAGCACCGCGCAGAGCAGCACGAACGCACCGACAGCGAGCAGCGGCCCGAGACGCTGCCAGGTCGCCGTCGGGATGCGCATCGCCACCGCTGCGCCCCCGAGGCCCACGGCAACAGCCACGAGCTGCCGGTTGAAGAAATAGAGCGGACCGCCGTAGTCCTTTTCCGCGAGGGACATCGACGCCGACGCGACCATGACCAGGCCGACACCGAGCAGCGCAGCGATCGCCAGCAACAGGGTGAAGTCGGCCTCCCGCCCGTCCCAGCCGATGCCGTGGCGCTGCCGCTCTGCCCGTGCGCTCACTTCGCAGCCTCCCGCGCTTCACGGGCGAAGATCTCGCCACGCTCTTCGTAGCTGCGGAACATGTCGAGGCTGCTGCAGGCCGGTGCCAGCAGCACCGAAGTGCCCGCAGTCGCCAGCGTGCGCGCCCTGGCAACCGCAGCGGGCAGCGAGCCACTCAGCTCCACAGGACAGATCGCGCCAAGGTCGCGCGCGAGCAGCGCACGGTCGCGACCGATCAGCAACACCTTTGCATCGCGCCCGCGCAAGGCCGCGGCCAGCTCGGCGAAGTCCTGGCCCTTGCCATCGCCCCCCGCAATCAGCACGAGCGGCCCGCTCAGGCCGCGGATGCTGGTGACTGCGGCGGCGACATTGGTCGCCTTGGAGTCGTCGATCCAGGTCACGCCGCGCCCGACCGCAACCACCTGCATACGGTGCGGCAGGCCGCGGAACGCGCGCAGCGCCCGGACGGGCGCCGCGAGACCAGCGCCAGCCGCATGCACCAGCGCCAGGGCGGCCAGCGCATTTGCCACGTTGTGCCGCCCGGTGGTGCCCAGCTCCGCTGCCGCCAGGAGCCGTTCCGTGCCGAAGGAGAGGTACTGACTGCCCGGCAGTCCGAGCACGCCGAAATGACCTTCGGCCGGAGCATCGAGGCCGAAACTGATGGTGCGCACGCCGGCCGGCACGCAGGTGGCGGGAATCGCGTCGTCACGATTGACCACGGCGGTCGCGCTGCGCTCAAAGATCCGCGCCTTGGCCGCGGCGTAAGCCGCCATGCTGCCGTGCTTGTCGAGGTGATCCGGCGCGAGGTTCAGCAATGCCGCGACCGCCAGCGGCAGCGGCGCGCTGCGCTCGAGCTGGAAGCTCGACAGTTCGAGCACGTAGGCCCGCACTCCCGGCTGCAGCAGGTCGAGCGCCGGCGTGCCGAAATTGGCGCCGACGCCGGCCTGCCAGCCTTCCTCGGCGAGCATCGCGCCAACCATGGCGGTCACCGTGCTCTTCCCGTTCGACCCCGTGATGCCGATCATCGGCGCCGCGCACTCGGCCGCGAACAGGTCGAGGTCACTCACGACGGGGATACCCCGGCGGCGGGCGTCGGCAAGCAGCGGTAGCCCGAGATCGACACCGGGTGAGAGCACGAGGCGCACGACTCCGGCCGGCACGGCGTCGGGCAGCGCGCCAAGCAGCAATCCGGCGTCCGGCATGGCGGCCTCGATGTCCTTCCGTCCGGGTGGCGCAGCACGCGTGTCCGCAAACAGCGCGCGCACGCCGCGCGCGGCGAAATAGCGGGCGCAGGATGCACCGGTCGCGCCCATCCCGAGCACCATGACCGGCGCTGGCGCAGCGGCGCGACCCGCCGCACGGTCACCGGGGAACTCGGCCATCGCAGTCATCGGCAGGCCACTCATCGGATCTTCAGGCTGGCCAGCCCGACCAGCACGAGGATCACGGTGATGATCCAGAACCGCACGATCACCTTCGGCTCGGCCCAGCCGAGCAGCTCGAAATGGTGATGCAGCGGCGCCATGCGGAACACGCGCTTGCCCGTCAGCTTGAAAGAGGCCACCTGGATGACGACGGACACGGTCTCGAGCACGAAGATGCCGCCCATGATCAGGAGAATGAGCTCCTGGCGCACGACGACCGCAACCGTGCCGAGCGCCCCGCCGAGCGCGAGCGCACCGACATCGCCCATGAACACCTGCGCCGGATAGGTGTTGAACCAGAGGAAACCGAGGCCCGCACCGCCGAGCGCAGCGCAGAAGACCATCATCTCGCCGGCGCCCTCGACGTAGGGAATTCCGAGATAGCGGGCGAAAATCACGTTGCCGGCCGCGTATGCGAAGACGCCGAGCGCCCCCGCGACCAGCACTGCCGGCATCGTGGCGAGGCCGTCGAGCCCGTCGGTGAGGTTGACGGCGTTGCTCGAGCCGACGATCACCAGCATCACGAACACGACGTAGAGGCCGCCGAGCGGGATTACCACGCCCTTGAGGTACGGAATCAGCAACGCGGTTTCCTGCGGGCGATCCGCGAGCCCGTACAGGTACAGCGCCGCGACCAGCGCGACCAGCGCCTGCCACAGCATCTTCATCCGCGGCGACAGGCCCTTGGAATTGCGCCGGGTGAGCTTGCGGTAGTCGTCGACGAAGCCGATGAGCCCGTAGGCCGTAGTCACCGCGAGCACGGTCCACAGGTACGGGCTGCGCAGGTTTCCCCAGAGCAGGCTGCCGGCCCCGATCGCAAGCAGGATCAGCACGCCGCCCATGGTCGGCGTACCCGCTTTCGACAGGTGGGTACCCGGCCCATCGTCGCGTACCGTCTGGCCGATTTTTTTCTCCTGCAGACGCCGGATCACGCCGGGGCCAAGCAGGAGAGCGATGGCGAGCGCGGTCAGCGCGGCGAGAATCGCGCGCATGGTGATGTACGTGAACAGGTTGAAGCCGGTCACGAACCGCGTCAGGTACTCCGCAGCGAGATACAGCACCGTCAGCCTCCCGTCCCGGTCGCGCCGCTGTCCGCGGCGAGCGCCTGCACCACGCGCTCCATGCCCATCGAGCGCGAACCCTTCACCAGCACGGTCGTGCCGGGCCTGAGCGCCGCGCGCAGCGCCGTGCTCAGCCCGGCCACGTCCTCGAACCACTCCGCATTGGCGCCGAAGCCCTCCGCAGCCGACCGGCACTGCGATCCGGTGCAGAACAGGCGCATGACGCCGCAGCGGCGCGCGAGAGCGCCCATCTCGCGATGCATGGCCGCGCTGTCGGCGCCGAGTTCCGCCATGTCGCCAAGCACGAGCCAGCGCTCCCCGGCCAATCCCTCGAGAAAGGCGATCGCGGCACGCACCGAGCCGGGGTTCGCGTTGTAACTGTCGTCGTACAGCGTGATGCCCCGCGGACCGGCCACACGGCGCAGGCGACCCGGCACATTGCGCACCCCGCCCAACCCTGCGGCGACGTCCTGCAGGCTTGCACCGCAGGCGAGTGCTGCCGCGGCTGCTGCGAGCGCATTGAGCGCGTTGTGCCGACCGGCCATCGGCAGGTGCACGGGTATTGCGCCGGCCGGACAGCGCAACGTGAACCGCAGGGCGGGGCCATCGGCACCGACCGCGTGCTCGATGCCGTCAGCGCGAAATTCCGCATCGGGGTGCAGCCCGAAGGTGCAGCGCCTGCGGCCCTCGCTGCGCTCCCACCAGCTCTGGAAGAAACGATCGTCACGATTGATCACCGCGGTGCCGTCGGCCGGCAGCGCTTCGAAGAGCTCACCCTTGGTGAGAGCCACCTCCTCGATCGTGCGGAATCCCTGCAGGTGGGCCCGGGCGGCGTTGGTCACCACCGCCACGGTCGGCGCAGCGATGCGGGCCAGATAAGCGATGTCGCCGCGCCGCGCTGCACCCATCTCGATGACTGCCGCACGATGCTTCGCATCGAGGTACAGCAGCGTGCGGGGCATGCCGATCTCGTTGTTGAGATTGCCCCAGGTCACCAGCACCGGGTCGTCCTGCCCGTCGCGGCCAGCCAGTGCTGCCCGCATGATCGAAGCGGTCATCTCCTTGACGGTGGTCTTGCCGTTGGAGCCGGTGATTGCCACCACCGGTAGCGGAAAACGCGCGCGCCAGACGCGGGCAAGATCACCCATGGCAAGGCGCGTATCGGCAACCTCGACCTGCGGCAGATCGACCTCCTGCCGCACTTCCACTACGGCGCCGGCCGCGCCGAGGCGCGCCGCATCGGCGATGAACGTCATGCCGTGGCTGTGCGCCCCGCGCAAGGCAATGAACAACTCGCCGCACTGCAGGCTGCGCGTGTCGGTGCTCACCGCCTGAAACTCGACATCGCGGCCGTGCAGCCTGCCCCCGACCGCCTCTGCCACCATGGACAACCGGCCCATGATCATGTGCGCTCCGCGAGTGCCGCGCGGGCCACGGCCCGGTCGCAGAACGGCCTGGATTCCACGCCGATAACCTGGCCCGTCTCATGCCCCTTGCCGGCGATCAGCACGACATCGGCAGCATCCGCGGACAGGATGGCGTGACGGATCGCCTCGCGACGATCATGAATGACCTCGACCGCACCGCCGATGCCGGAGAGCACCGCCGCCACGATGGTTGCCGGATCCTCGCTGCGCGGGTTGTCGTCGGTGACGATCACGCGGTCGGCCAGCGCACTCGCCGCCGCGCCCATCGCCGGGCGCTTGCCGGCGTCACGGTCCCCGCCACAACCGAATACGCACCACAGCCGCGCGGTCGAGCGCGCGCGCAACACGGACAACACCCGTTCGAGTGCCGCCGGTGTGTGCGCGAAATCGACGATCACGCACGGACCGGCTGCGCCCGACACCCGCTCCATGCGCCCCGGCGGTGGCGTGCACGAGGCCAGTGCCGCGCCGACCTGCTCCAGCGCATGGCCTTGCGCGAGCAATATGCCGGCGGCGACGGCGAGGTTCTCGAGATTGAAGACGCCGACGAGCGGTGTCGAAAACCGGACGGTCTCCGCACCCAGCGACAACGCGACGCGCTGGCCCGTGGCCTCGTCCGCCACGCGGCTCGCGCGCAGCATGGCCGGCGCAGCGCTGCGCCCGGCGTCGACGCCGACCGTGAGCACGCTCATCGAAGCCGGCAAGCGTGCAAGCAGACTGCGCCCGAACTCATCGCCGGCGTTGATGACCGCCTGCGCCGCGCCCGCTTCGAGGAACAGGCGTTCCTTGGCGCGTGCATAGCTCGCCATGTCCCGGTGATAGTCCAGGTGATCGCGGCTGAGATTCGTGAACGCCACGACGCCGAAGCGCACGCCGTCGACACGGCCCTGGTCGAGCGCGTGCGAGGAAACCTCCAGGGCGACGTGACGGGCGCCATCATCGGCCAGCGAGCGCAGTCGCCGGTGCAGCGTGACGCAGTCCGGCGTAGTCAGGCCGACGGACCGCGGCTGGCCAGCAGGACCGTACCCAAGAGTGCCCATGTAGGCGGAGCGCTGGCCGAGCGTCTCCAGCGCCTCGGCCAGCAACCAGGCTACGGTCGTCTTGCCGTTGGTGCCGGTGATGCCCGCGATGGTCATTTCCGCCGAAGGGCTGGCGAAGAAGCGATTGGCGATGTCGCCGAGACGCTGGCGCAGACCCGGCACTGCGAAGCCGCACACGGCGGCAGGGAGTTGCGGGTCGCCCTGCGTGCCCTGCGGTTCCCAGACCACCGCCCGCGGCCCGCGCTGCAATGCTTCGTCGAGATACTGCAGGCCGTGGTGACGTGCCCCGGCGCAGGCGAGGAACAGCCCGCCGGGCGACACGTCGGCGCTGTGCATAGTGATGTCGGCCACATCCACCGGTGGCGGCGCTGGTGCCAGGCCGGGAAAAAGACGCCTCAGATCCACATCTGTCTCTGGCCCTGCCATCATGGCGCAACCGCCGCCGTCACGATCCGCGCCGGCGCGCTTTGCGACGGCGGCGGTCGGTCGGGTGCGATCGCCATGATGCGCATGGCGCCCTCAACGATATTCGAGAACACGGGCGCAGCCACGTCGCCGCCGTAGTACGCGCCGGCGCGCGGCTCGTCGATGATCACCACCACCGCAAGACGCGGGTGCGACACGGGAGCCACGCCGGCGAATACGGCCGTGTAGCGATCTTCCGAATAACCGCCCACCGCGAACTTGCGCGCGGTGCCGGTCTTGCCGGCCACGCGGTAGCCCGCGACCGCAGCGCGCATGCCCGTGCCCTCCGGGCTGACCACGTGCTCGAGCATTTCGACGACGGCCCGGGCATTGGCGGCACTCACCACCTTGCGGCCGATCGGCGGGCGCTCGGTACGAATGAGCGACACCGGCCGCATGACCCCGTCTGCGGCCAGCACCGCATAGGTCTGGGCGAGTTGCAGCGGCGTGACCGAAAGCCCGTAGCCGTAGGCAAGCGTCGCCTTGGCAATAGGCCGCCAGTTCTCGTAGTGGCTCAACAGACCGGCCGATTCACCCGGAAAGCCGCTGGAGGTCGGCTTGCCGAGCCCGAAACGGCTGAGCACGCTCCAGAGCTGCTCCGAGGGCAGCGACATCGCGACCTTCGTCGCCCCGACATTGCTCGAGCGCGCGAGCATGGTCGTCAGGTCGATGAGCCCGAGGTTGTGCTTGTCCTCGATGACCTTGTTGCCGACCTGGATCATTCCCGGCGAGGTGTCCACGCGACTGGTCGGGTTCCACTGGCCGCTCTCGAGGGCAGCCGCGACGATCAGCGGTTTCAGGCTCGACCCGGGCTCGAACAGATCGGTGATGGCGCGGTTGCGGAAGCGGCCCGGCGAGTACTGGGAGCGATCGTTCGGGTTGTAGGCGGGCTGGTTGACCATCGCCAGCACTTCGCCGGTGTCCGAATCGAGCACCACGGCCGAGGCCGACAGCGCGCGATTGGCCTGCACCGCCGCCTTCAGCTCCCGGTACGCGAGGTACTGGATGCGCAGATCGATCGAGGCGGCGACATTGCGTCCGGGCCGTGGCGGCTCCAGCCGCTCGACGTCCTCGATGACCCGGCCGAGCCGGTCACGCAACACCAGCTTGCTGCCGGGGTGCCCGCGGAGCCACTCGTCGAAGGCGAGTTCCATGCCTTCCTGGCCTTCGTCATCGACGTTGGTGAAGCCGATCAGGTGACCGGTGACCTCACCGGCCGGGTAGTAACGCCGGTACTCGCGCAGCGCATGCACGCCGGGTATGCCGCGATCGAGAATGGCGCGGGCATCGGCCGGGTTCATGTGCCGCTGCAGGTACATGAAATCCTTGCTCGCATTGCGGGCGATCTGCCGGGCGAGCACTTCGGGGTCGAGGTCCAGCGCCCGGGCCAGATCGGGAATGGATTCCGGAGCGCGGGTCAGTTCCTGCGGGCTGGCCCACAGGCTGTCCACCGGCATGGAGGCAGCCAGCGGCTCGCCGTTGCGATCCGTGATGGCGCCGCGATTGGCCGAGATCCTGGCGGTGCGCAGGTGGCGTGCCTCGGCCTCGCTGATGAGAAAGTCCTTGCTGAAAACCTGCAGGTGTATCGCGCGGCCCACGAGCCCGGCCGCGAGCAGCAGCACCACTGCGCAGGCGAAGGTCCAGCGCAGCTGCAGGCTCTCCAGCGGCGAGCGCTCCTCCGCGGAGTTGCTTCTGCTCATCGCGTCACCAGCCGCTGCTCATCCGCACCCGGGTCGTGCATGCCCATTTCGCCGCGGGCCAGTTGCTCGACCCGCGCATGGGTGGACCAGGTGCTTTGCTCGATCTGCAGGCGGCTCCAGTCCACCTCCAGGCGATCGCGCTCCTGCGTCAGCGCCTGCAACTCCATGAAGAGCTTGCGGTTGCGATGCTTGGCGTAGACGGCGGCGACGGCCGAGGCGAGCACCGCCATGACGAGCAGGATGAACGCCGCCCGGTTGCGCGCGGCGCCCGTCACGACAGCTTCTCCGCGATGCGCAACACCGCGCTGCGCGCGCGGGGATTACGCGCGCACTCCTCGATGCCCGGGTGAATTGCGCCGCCAACCAGACGCAGCGAGGGTCGCGCGGACTCCGGGACGACAGGCAGCCGCGCCAACGCGGGGCTCACGCGCGAGCAATCGCGCATGAAGCGCTTGACGATGCGGTCCTCGAGGGAATGAAAACTGATTACGCACAGGCGCCCGCCGGCTCGCAGCGCATCGCGCGCCTGCACGAGGCCGTCGCGAATCTGCTCGAGCTCGCGGTTCACATGCATGCGGATTGCCTGGAAAACACGCGTTGCCGGATGTCGGCCGGGACGTGTCCTGCCGACCGCGAGCGTGACCACCTCGGCCAGGTCCGTCGTGGTGAGGATCGGCCGCTCGGCACGACGCGTGACAATCGCGCGGGCGATCCGGGCCGCAGCCGTCTCCTCCCCGTAGCGGCGAATGATCGCGGCGATTTCATTCTCGCCAGCTTCATCCAGCCACTGCGCCGCGCTCGGCGAAGTTGCGGGATCCATGCGCATGTCGAGCGGCCCCTCGACCTGGAAGCTGAAGCCGCGCGCCGGCTGCTCGATCTGGGGCGAGGACACCCCCAGGTCGAACAGGATTCCGTCTACTTCGCCCTGCACGCCTTGCATTTCCAGAAACCGCCGCAACATCCCAAAACTTTCTTGTTGTATGAGAAACCGGGAATCTTTCTGCGAGATTTCCCGACCACTCACCACCGCCTCAGGATCCCGGTCGATCGCCAGCAACCGCCCCTGAGGACCGAGCCTCGCGAGGATCCCCCCGCTGTGCCCTCCGCGCCCGAAAGTCGCATCCACGTAAGTGCCGCCCGGACGCACCGCAAGGCCACGCACCACCTCGTCGAGGAGCACCGGAACATGGGCTACCAACTGCAACCCCCGGCGGCCGTCACCCGAGAACGCGGCGCCACCGCCCGACGGGGCCAGCGGCCCGTGTCAGAGCGACAACTGCTCGAGTTCAGCCGGCAGAGCGAGGCCCTCGTCGGTATCGTCGGCAAGCCAACTGTCCCGTCGCTCGTTCCAGCGCGCCTCATCCCACAACTCAAACTTGTTGCCCTGGCCGAACAGGATGGCCTGTCGGTCGAGGGACGCGAATTCGCGCAACTCCCGCGGAATGAGGATCCGGCCGTGGCCGTCGAGATCGACTTCCGAGGCGTAGCCCACCATCAAGCGCTGCAGCCGGCGTGAGCGGCGGTTCAGCGACGGCAGGCGCATCAGCTTGCGTTCGATCTCTTCCCAGTCCGGGAGCGGATAAATCAACAGGCAGTAGTCGGGATCGACCGTGCACACGAGCCTGCCGTCGCAGCGCTCGGCCAGCCGCTCGCGATAGCGGGCTGGAAACGCCAGCCTGCCCTTCGCATCGAGGGTGATTTTTGTCGCCCCGCGGAACATGGTGGATAGGGCACGCGCCCCCATTTCCTCCCACTTTCTGCCACCGCTGGCCACTATAGGTTTCCGGTGGGGGTGCGTCAACAGAAATCTGGAAATTTTTTTCGTGCGGACAGTGGGTTAGCCGCGCGTCTGGCACACGAACAGACCGCATGAATTGATTGGACGAGAAATCAGAATGTTAGAGACTTTTCTTCCGTACCTTTGCTGGTCATGGCCATCGCGACAGCGCCGCACGCAGGAATCGGCGGGGCCTCGTCAGCCCCAGGCAACCAGCCAGACACCGCTGTGTTGCGCGACGGCCGCGGCCGGATCCGGCGCTCACGGGCTACGGTGGGAAAATCGGCCCCGGGGGCCGGGTCCGGCGTGGACACCCGGACCCAGCGGTGGCAGGAGAAGGAGCCGGCCGATAAGCCGGGTTCTGTCGAGGGCGATCATCCATCTGGGACTGCTGTCACCAGCAGCCTCGAGCGACCTACCCGGAAGCCCGCGGGGCGACGGTGCGACAGCCGTTACCGGCCTGTCGCTGCTTCCCTATTTGGTCTTGCTCCAGGTGGGGTTTTCCGTGCCGCGGCGTGTTACCACCCGCGCGGTGCGCTCTTACCGCACCTTTTCACCCTTACCGCGAACCGTGAGGCCCGTGGCGGTATCTTTTCTGTGGCACTTTCCGTGGGCTCGCGCCCCCCAGGCGTTACCTGGCACCCTGCCCGCCGGAGCCCGGACTTTCCTCCCGGCGGTTTCCCGCCGGGCGATCGCCTGGCCAGCTCCACCGCGCAACTTAGACCAACCACGCCATCCCGGCAATCACGGTTCTTCGCGGCCCTGCCGCTCCAGCACCAGGCGGTAGGCATCGCGCCGATTGGCGCCGGTGATCTGCGCGGCGAGCGTCGCCGCCCTGGCTGCCGGCAGTTCGGCCGCCAGGATCCAGACCACCCGCGCCAACTCCGCGGCCCCGGGTGCGGCCTGCGCCGCCCCGGCGACGACGATCGTGAACTCGCCCTTGTCGCTGCCCGGATCCGCCGCGAGCGCCTCGCGGATCGTCGCGAGCGTTCCGTGGTAGGCCGTCTCGTACAGCTTGGTCAGTTCGCGCGCCACGAAGGCTGGCCTCTGCGCGCCGAACACGGTGGCCAGGTCCGCCAGCGACTCAGGCACCCGGTGCACGGCCTCATAGAAGACCAGCGTGTCGGTGCAGGCACCCAACTCACGCAGGCGCTCCCGCCGCGCCGCTGCGCGCGCCGGCAGAAACCCCTCGAAATGCACACGCGCCGTGGGCAGGCCCGCAATCGAGAGCGCCGCAATCGCCGCACAGCACCCCGGGATCGCGGTGACGACGTGGCCGCGTTCGCGCGCCAGCGCGACGAGCCGATAACCCGGATCGCTGATCAGTGGTGTGCCTGCATCACTGACCAGGGCGACCGATTCACCCCGGGCAAGCCGCGTCAGTACCAGCTCGGCACGGCGCTCCTCGTTGTGTTCGTGCAGCGACAGCACGGGTGTGGTGATTTCGAAATGCCCGAGGAGCTGGCGCGTGCGCCGCGTGTCCTCCGCCGCGATCACCTCCACGGACCGCAGCACGGCGCAGGCACGCGAGCTGATATCATCGAGATTGCCGATCGGCGTCGCGACGACATACAGAACTCCCGGGGATTTCACTTGCCGCGCCTTGGTGTGCCCAGAACAGTGCCGCAGCCGTCCTGCCGCACCGGATCGCGACCTGCGCTCCGTGCCGGTGCCTGGTCATTGCCGCTGGTCATGGTAGCCATTGTGGGGGCTGGCTGCGCATCGCCACAACCAAGCGAGCCGGCCCGGCCGGGCCGCGTTGCCGAGCCGGCCCCGGTCGCGAGCGTCACCCCGCCACCTCCTGCGCCCACCCGTGAGACCCCGCCCGTCTCACAGCCTCAACGCCAGCCCCTGCGCCTGATCGCATTGCTGTTGCCGCTGTCTGACGCAGAGCGGAAAGTGGCCGAGGCTGTACGCGATGGATTTGTCGCCGCCCACCTCGCCGCCGGTGCACGGGCCGACCGGCCGGAACTCCTGATTCTCGACGCCAGCGGTCCGGGTGCGACCGCCGCCTACCAGACCGCCGTCGCGGCGAAGGCCGGAGTGATCGTCGGACCGCTCCTGAAACAGGCGGTGGCCGAGGTGGCCGCCGCGGGCACTCCCGTGACGACGCTCGCGCTGAACTTCCTCGACCCGGATACGGCAACGCCGTCCAACCTCTACCAGTTCTCGTTGTCGCCGGAAGACGAGGCACGCCAGGTCGCCGAGCGGGCCACCGCACAGGGCCAGCGGCGCGCCCTTGCACTCGCACCCGACAACGACTGGGGGCGGCGCATGCTTGCGGCATTCATCCCGGCGCTGGAGAGTCGTGAGGGGCGCGTCATCGACTACCACCTCTACGATCCCGGCGCGACCGACTACACGGCGGCCATCGAACGCCTGCTGCTGCTCGATGAAAGTCGCGCGCGTTACCGGCAACTGACGGCTTATCTCGGAGTTCCGGCCGGATTCGAAGCTCGCCGTCGCGACGATGTCGATTTTATATTTCTCGCGGCCAATGTCGGCAGCGGCCGGCTGATCTGGCCACAACTGCGGTTCCTGTATGCCGGTGACCTCCCGACCTATGCAACATCATCGGTATTTCAGGCCGGCAGCAATGGCGACCGTGACCTCGATGGGGTGATGTTTACGGATATTCCCGCGTTGCTCGACGTCCAGCCGGAAGCGGCCGAGCTCCGTGCTGCAATCGCCGCCCACTGGCCGCCGGGCACCACCGCATTGATGAGATTCTTTGCCATGGGTTTCGACGCTTACGCGCTCGCCCGCGATCTTGGCGACGGCGTGCAGCCGCGCCGGAATGGGCTGACCGGGCAGCTCTCGACCGACCCGCAACGGCGCATACATCGCGAAATGCCCTGGGCGAAATTTCGCGACGGCGCAATCGTGGTGCTGCCGGCCGTCGCCCCGCAGCTGCCGCCCTCCGCGCCGTCGCCTGCGCCGCCTTGAAGCGCGCCCTGCCCCGCGGCGACCAGCGCCACCGCACGGGCGCTCACGCCGAGGCATGGGCGCAACGGTTCCTGGAAGCCCACGGGCTCGTCCTGGTCGAGCGCAATTTCCGCTGTCGCGACGGGGAACTCGACCTGGTCATGCTGGATGGCCGGGAGCTGGTGATCGTCGAGGTGCGTTGTCGCACCAGCGACGCACTGGTGCGCCCCGAGATCACCGTTTCCGCAACCAAGCGCCGCCGACTGCTGCGTGCGGCCGCCCGGTACCTGCAACTGCATCCGGCGTTTGCCGATCACGCCGTGCGTTTCGACGTACTGGGGCTCACCGGCCAGCCCGACCGGCCCCATTGCGAGTGGATCCGCTGCGCGTTCACGACCGATGACGTCGGCTGCTGCTAGCAAGGATTCCGGCGGGTCCCTGCACGCCGGGTACGCCAGCAAGTCCGGTTCGGCACCTGAACGGCTATCATTACCGGCATGACGACAGAGGACGCCATTCGCCGCCAGTTCGAGGAGAGCATCGCCGCCAAGCAGAAGGCGCTGCAGGTCCTGGTGCCGGCAATCGCACAGGCAGGCTCCGCCATGACGGCGACCCTGCGTGGCGGCGGCAAGATCCTCGCCTGCGGCAACGGCGGGTCCGCTGGCGACGCCCAGCACTTCTCGGCCGAACTGCTCAACCGGTTCGAGCGCGAACGGCCCGGCCTTGCCGCGATCGCGCTCACCACCGACAGCTCGACCCTGACGGCAATTGCCAATGACTACGCCTACGAACAGGTATTCGCCAAGCAGGTGACCGCACTCGGCCAGCCGGGCGATTGCCTGCTGGCGATCTCGACCTCGGGAAATTCACCGAACGTCGTCGAGGCAATTCGCGCCGCGCACGGCAGGAAAATGTGCGTCATTGCGTTGACCGGCCGCGACGGCGGGGCCATGGCGACGCTGCTCACCGCTGCCGACGTCGAGATCCGGGTGCCCGCGGAGCGCACTGCGCGTATCCAGGAAGTGCACCTGGTCGTGCTGCATTGCCTGTGCGACAGCATCGACCGCACCCTGTTTCCGGGTTAGCCGGTCGACGCGCCGCGCTTACTTCACGACGGTGAGTCGCGGCTTGCGTGCACCCTGAGGCGTAGCTGGGGCACCGTCGCCGCCGTCCGGCGGTGGCTCGTCGGGCGTGCTGCCGGCGTCGTCCTCCGAAAAAATCATGCCGCGGCCCGTCTCTCGGGAATAGATCCCGAGGACGGCACGCAGGGGGACGTGCACCAGCCAGGGGGACCCGGAGAAGCGGGCCCTGAAGGTCAGCGCCTCATTGCCAATTTCGAGACCGCTGACCGCCGTCGAACTGATGTTGAGCACGATCTTGCCGTCGCGCACGAATTGTTGCGGAACGTTCACGCCTTCCACGGCGGCATCCACGACCACGTGGGGAGTGTGGCCGCTGTCGGTGATCCACGCATGCATCGCACGGACCAGGTAAGGGCGTTGCGGTATTGAGCCGGAGGTCGGCATCGGCCGGCACCGTTACTGGCGCATTTCCTGCTCGGCTTCCGACAGGCTGTCCTGGAAAGAGCGACGGGAAAAGACGCGATCCATGTATTTACGGATGGGCTGCACCTGGCCCTTCAGCTCGATGCCGAATACGGGCAGGCGCCAGAGTATCGGTGCAATCGTGCAATCGACCAGGGAGAACTCATCGCTCAGGAAGTACCTCTTGACACCGAACACATCCGCGCTGGCGACGATGCTCTCCTCGAGCTGCTTGCGAATGCGCGTCGCCTGCTTGCGGTCGGTGGCCTGCTGCAGCTCTTCGGCAAGCGTGTACCAGTCCCGCTCGATACGGAACAACGCCAGGCGGGATTGCGCCCTCGACACGGGGTCTACCGGCATCAGCGGCGGATGCGGAAAGCGCTCGTCGAGGTACTCGATGATGACGCGCGAGTCGTACAGGACCAGGTCGCGATCGACCAGCGTCGGCAGGCTGTGGTACGGATTGAGGTCCAGCAGGTCCTCGGGCAGGTTGCCGCCCTCGACATCCACCACGTCCATGCTGATGTTCTTCTCGGCGAGCACCAGTCGCGTGCGGTGACTGTGAAAACAGCTCGGACTCGAGTAAAGCGTCATGGGTCGGGGCGCTCCCCCCGGGTCAGGGCGCCGGTCGCCGGCCCGGCCCGGGCGGCGAATCGTCCCTGCCCGGCAACCGATGCCACGACGTCATTTGACGTCCTTCCAGATTTCCTTCTTCAACAGGTAGGACAGGATGCCGAAAATCAGCAGGAACGCGAGCACCCAGATGCCCAGTCGCTGGCGCTCCAGCTGCATGGGCTCGCCGATATAGACCAGGAACGTGACGATATCACGCACGAACTGATCATACTCCTGCGCAGAGAGCGTGCCGGGCGTGACCTGGCGGAACTCGCGAAAAACCGTGTGCGAATTGCCCTGATTGTCCGTCTCCTGCCCGAACACGGCCTCGTTGAGGCCCTGCAGCTCCCACAGCACATGCGGCATCGCCGCACTCGGCAACACCAGGTTGTTGACGCCCGTGGGTCGGGTCGGGTCCAGGTAGAAACCGCGCAGGAAGTTGTAGAGGTAGTCCGCACCGCGGTTGCGCGCGATCAGCGACAGGTCCGGAGCCGCAGTCCCGAACCAGCGGGTGGCATCGTCGGGCCGCATGGCGATGGTCATGGTTTCCTGCGGCTTCTGCGCGGCAAACATCAGGTTGGCGATGAGTTGCTGCTCGGTGATCTGCAGATCCTGGCCGAGACGGTTGTAGCGCACGTACTCGGCCGAGTGGCATCCAAGGCAGAAATTGACGAAGTTGCGGGCGCCGCGCTGGAGCGATGCGACGTTGCTGACATCGACGTTCGCCTGCCCGGCCATTGCCCCACCGCCCCCGGAAGCTGCCGCGCCCTGCGCGATCAGCAGGCAGGCGAAAGCGGCAGCAAGGGCGTGGCTCGTGTACCTGACAGACTGCAATGACGTCATCATGGCCGGACTCACTTTTCAGCGTGGTACACGACGCGCTCGGGCACCGGCTTCGTACGCTCCGCGAGCGTGTAGAACGGCATCAGCAGGAAGAACGCGAAATATATCGCGGCAAATATCCTCGCTGCGGTTACTGCGGCTGGAGTCGCCGGCTGCATGCCGAGATAGCCGAGCACCAGGAAGCTCACGACGAAAGCGCTGAGCGCGATCTTGTAGGTCACGCCGCGATAGCGGATGGACTTCACCCGGCAGCGATCGAGCCACGGCAGGAAGAACAGCAAGGCAATGGCCGCGACCATCAGGAAGGCGCCCCAGCCCTTGCTCGGCACGGCGCGCAGGATGGCGTAGAAGGGCGTGAAGTACCACACCGGCGCAATGTGCTCCGGTGTCTTCAGCATGTTTGCGGGTTCGAAATTCGCGTGCTCGAGAAAATACCCGCCCATCTCCGGCGCGAAGAAAACGACACCGGCAAACAGCGCGAGGAAAATGACGATCGCCACCAGGTCCTTGGCCGTGTAGTACGGATGGAAGGCCACGCCATCGAGCGGAATGCCCCGCGAGTCCTTGTACCGCTTGATCTCGATGCCGTCCGGATTCAGTGACCCGGTCTCGTGCAGCGCGAGGATATGCATCACCACCAGCATCACGAGTGCCAGCGGAACCGCCGCCACGTGCAGCGCGAAGAACCGGTTCAGCGTAATGTCGGAGATGAAGAAGTCGCCGCGGATCCACTCGACGAGGTCGGCGCCGATGCCCGGCACGGCACCGAACAGCGACACGATCACCTGGGCGCCCCAGTACGACATCTGCCCCCATGGCAGGAGGTAGCCGAGAAACGCTTCGGCCATCAGCGCCATGTAGATCACCATGCCGATCAGCCAGAGCAATTCCCGCGGGTTCTTGTAGGACCCGTACAGCATTGCCCGGAACATGTGCAGGTACACGACGATGAAGAACGCGGAGGCTCCCGTCGAATGCATGTAACGGATGAGCCAGCCCCACTCGACGTCGCGCATGATGTACTCGACGGATGCGAAGGCCTCTGTGGCTGACGGCTTGTAGCTCATCGTCAGGAAGATGCCGGTGACGAGTTGTATCACCAGCACCACCATCGCGAGCACGCCGAACACGTACCAGGCGTTGAAATTCTTCGCCGCGTAGTATTCGGTCGCATGCTCTTTGATCATCGACGTGAGCGGGAAGCGCTCATCGACCCAGTCGAGCAGGCGGCCGCACCGGCCGGCGGGTGCTGCATCCGGTCGCGTCGTGCTCATGCAGAAGCCCCCGTGTCGTTGCCGATCAGCACCAGATTGTCACCCACGAAGCGGTAGGGCGGAATCGGCAGGTTGGTCGGCGCCGGCACACCGGCAAACACGCGCCCGGCCAGATCGAACTTCGAGCCGTGGCAGGGGCAGAAAAATCCGCCTACCCAGTCCGGCCCGAGATCGACCGGCGCAACGTCGAACCGCTCGATCGGCGCGCAGCCGAGATGTGTACAGGTGCCGACGACCACCAGCACCTCCGGCTTGATCGAGCGCCACTCGTTCTTGGCGTACTCGGGCTGCTCGGACTCGTTCGATTCCGGATCCCGCAGGTGAACCTTCTCCCCGGCGAGCCGCTGCAGCATGTCCTTTGTCCGGCGCAGGATCCACACCGGGCGCCCGCGCCAGACGACGCGCACCATGGCGCCATCCTCGAGCTTGCTGATATCCACTTCCACCGGGCCGCCCATGGCCTGCGCCCGCGCGCTCGGCCGGAAGGATGCGACGAACGGAACGGCTGCGAGTACGACGCCGACTCCGCCGGCGACGCTCGTGGCGACAGTCAGGAAATGACGCCGGCTGAGGTCCGCCTCTTCGCTCATCGAGCAATTCCTCCCAGTCTCGCTTGGGTCTTGGCCAGCGGCTGTTCTGGCGCGGGACACTGGACCCGCGCAGCCGCGTGACGGTGGGTAGCAAAAACCGTCGAATTATACACAGGCGAAATTCGCGTTGCCTACGCCAGACGCCAGACCGGTGCCGCGATCGCCGCTTTCAGCCCAACCGGCGGATGCCGGCGCCGAGCTGATTGAGCTTCTCCTCGATGCATTCGTAACCCCGGTCGATGTGGTAGATGCGATCGACGATCGTCTCACCGTCGGCCACCAGACCGGCCAGCACCAGCCCGGCGGAAGCGCGCAGGTCGGTTGCCATGACCGGCGCCGCCTTGAGCCGCGAGACTCCCTCGATGACCGCCGTATGGCCCTGCAGGCGGATGCTGGCGCCCATGCGCTGCAGTTCCAGCATGTGCATGAAGCGGTTCTCGAACACGTTTTCGCAGATGGTGGCGACGCCGCTGGCGACGCAGTTCAATGCGGCGAACTGCGCCTGCATGTCGGTCGGAAACCCGGGATACGGCGTGGTGCTGATGTCGACGGCCTTCGGCCTGCCATTCATCTGCATCTCGATCCAGTCCGGCCCGGTTGCAACCGTGGCACCCGCGTCACGGAGCTTGGCCAGTATCGCTTCGACGTGTTCGGGACAGGCGCGCCGCACCCGGACATGTCCGCCGGTGATCGCCCCGGCGACGAGAAACGTACCGGTCTCGATCCGGTCCGGCAGCACCTCGTACTCCGCACCGTGCAGGCGCTTCACTCCCTCGATGACGATCCGGTTGCTGCCGGCGCCTCGCACGCGAGCACCCATCTGGTTCAGGAAATTGGCGAGGTCCACCACTTCCGGCTCGCGCGCCGCGTTCTCGATCATGGTCTCGCCCTCGGCGAGTACCGCCGCCATCATGAGATTCTCGGTGCCGGTAACCGTCACCTTGTCCAGCACCAGGCGGGCGCCGCGCAGACGGCTGGCACGCGCACGGATGTAGCCATCCTCGATTTCGACCTGTGCGCCAAGGGCGCGCAGCCCCGCCACGTGCAGGTCCACCGGCCGGGCACCGATCGCGCAGCCTCCCGGCAACGAGACGTCCGCCTGCCCGAATCGCCCCACGAGGGGGCCAAGCACCAGGATGGAGGCGCGCATCGTCCGGACAAGATCGTACGGCGCGTTGTAGTCGCGGATACTGCCCGGCTCGACCTCCACCCGCAGCCCGTCGTGAAGGGTGACGCTGACGCCCATGCGGCTCAGCAATTCGATGGTCGTGGTGATGTCACGCAGGTGCGGGATGTTCCCGATCGTCACCTGCTCGTCGGTCAGCAGCGCTGCCGCGAGGATCGGCAAGGCCGCGTTCTTGGCACCCGAAATGCGTACCTCGCCCTCCAGGCGGCGGCCTCCGGTGATGGCGAGCTTTTCCATGCGCGTCGCTGGCCGATGGCGCCTCAGGCGCCGGTTTGCCCCTGTTCCTCCGGCGTCAGCGCCCGGATCGACAGGGCGTGAATCGCGCCGCCCATGCGCTCGCCGAGAACCTCATACACCATCTGGTGCCGCTGCAGCGCTCGCTTGCCCGCGAATGCCGGCGAAATGACCAGCGCCTCGTAATGGACGTTGTCGGCACTGCGAACGCTCGCCGAGCAGTCGGGCAAATGCGCCTCGAGCAGCGCCTCGATTTCGACGGGATTCATCTGGCCACCACGCAACCCCCCGCGGCCGGGGCAGCGCATTATAAACGCCCCGTGTCGGGCAGCGGCGGCAAGCAGACGGTTGCCCGCCGGCCGCCGCAGAGCAGCCCCCGTGCCGCCCTTTCCCCTACAATGTCGTGCAAACCGCGAGAGACACCCCGCTCATGACCAAGCCACGACCCGCCGTAGACGTCCGGACCCTGGCGCGGCGGGTGATCGAGATCGAAGCGAATGCGGTTGCCGCGCTGGGCGCACGCATCGACGAATCCTTTTCGCGCGCCTGCCAGCTCATCCTCGACTGTACCGGCCGTGTGGTCGTCACCGGCATGGGGAAATCCGGCCACATCGGCGGCAAGATCGCGGCGACGCTGGCCAGTACCGGCACGCCCGCCTTTTTCGTGCACCCGGGCGAGGCGAGCCACGGCGATCTCGGCATG
Source organism: Nevskiales bacterium (assembly GCA_011526045.1). Classification (GTDB taxonomy): domain Bacteria; phylum Pseudomonadota; class Gammaproteobacteria; order Steroidobacterales; genus QUBU01. Next base: position 57,946 of record WYBE01000069.1, read on the forward strand.
GTGACACGCACCGACCTCGTGCTGGCCGTTTCGAACTCCGGCGAAACCGGCGAGATCATCACGATCCTGCCGCTGCTCAAGCGACTCGGGGTCCACCTGATCACGCTGACCGGCAGGCCCGGGTCCACCCTTGCCGAGGCCGCCTCCGTCGTTCTCGACATTCGCGTGCCGGAGGAAGCCTGCCCACTCAACCTGGCGCCGACTGCGAGCACGACGGCCGCACTGGCCATGGGCGATGCGCTGGCGGTCGCGCTCCTCCAGAGCCGCGGGTTCACACGTGAAGACTTCGCGCTGGCCCACCCCGGCGGCGCACTGGGGCGGCGACTGCTGCTGCGGGTGGCCGACATCATGAACAGCGGGACGGACGTCCCGCGCGTCGGACCCGAGACCCTGCTTGCCGAAGGTTTGCTCGAGATGACCCGCAAGAGCCTCGGGATGACCGCCGTCGTCGATGCCGACGGACGGTTGCTCGGAGTGTTCACCGACGGCGACCTGCGTCGTGCCGTGGACCGTGCCGTCGACATTCACCGCACGACCATGCGGGAGGTGATGACGACCGGGTGCAAGACCATTCAGCCGGAGGCGCTCGCAGCGGAAGCCGTGCGGCTGATGGAACAGTTCAAGATCACGGCGCTGCTGGCGGTCGACGACCGCGACATCGTGGTCGGCGCCCTGAACGTGCACAACCTGTTCCGTGCCGGTGTGATGTGAAGCCCCTGGAAGCACTGTCGGCTGCGGGCCGGCGAGGCCGGAGTTAGCAGATGTCTGGCCTGCAGGAGGCCGCTCTGCTGCGCCGGGCCGCCGGCGTCCGGCTGCTGATCCTCGACGTGGATGGCGTCATGACGGACGGCCGGCTGCATTACGACCCGGACGGGCGCGAGTTCAAGAGTTTTCACGTCCGCGACGGCTTCGGGCTGAAGCGCGTCATGGAAGCCGGCATCGAGGTGGCGGTGATCTCCGGGCGCAGGTCCGGCGCAGCGGCGGGCCGCATGGCCGACCTCGGCATCCGTCACTTCATGCTCGGCCGGGAGGACAAGGGCGCTGCCCTCGATGAACTGCTGGCGAAACTGGGCATCGGCGCCGATGCGGCCGCCTGCGTCGGCGACGATGTGCCGGACCTGCCCGTCATGCGCCGCGTCGCGCTGGCGGTCGCGGTCGCCGACTGCCACCCGTCGATCCTGTCCGCAGCAGCCTGGCGCACGTCGTTGCCGGGCGGTGCGGGAGCCGTGCGCGAGGTCTGCGACCTGCTGCTGGCCGCGCGCGCGAACCCGGCGGGTTGAGCGTTCGTGGAACTGCGCCACGTCGTCAGATTGACACTCCTGCTCGGCGCTGCCGCGGCGAGCTGGGTGTTGCTGGACAACTCCGGCCGCGATGCCCGGCCGGAGCCCGAAGAGTCGGTCCATCTTGGCGTCGGCTACTACGCAACGCGGGCAAAACTCAGCGGCACCGGCGAGGACGGCAGGCTCCTGTATCGTGTGGATGCGGCCACGGTCGTTCAGTCACCCGGGGACGACACCGTCGATCTGCACGAGGTGGCCATCAGCTACGAACCCACCGACCGCCGCCCGTGGAACCTGCATGCCGATACAGGAGAGATCCGCGCCGATGGTACGATCATCGAACTCTCCGGCAATGTCGTTGCCGAAACGCGCTCCGGCGAGGTCACGTCTGCGACGATTCGGACCGACCGCCTGGAGTACTTCACCGCCACGGACACGGCCACGACCGACAGCGTGGTGACCATAGATTTTGCCGGCGGCGCGGTCCGCGGCACCGGGATGCGGGCAAGACTCGCGGATAACCACCTCGAACTGCTGTCAGCCGTGAGAGGCACTTATGCTCCATAGCAGGGCCATAGCCGGCGTGTTGATCTGTGCATGCCTGCTGATCGGCAACCGGGCGGCCGCCGCGCAGAACAAGCCGCACCTCGACATCGACCGGCGCCTGCCGATCAATCTCGAGGCGACTTCGTCGCAGTTCGACGGGGTCAACAACCAGCTCAGCTTCCAGAACGTACTGATTACGCAGGGCGTGATGAGCGTCCGCGCCGAGCGCGGCACGGTGGCCCGGCTCGATTTCGAGAACAGTCGCTGGCAGTTCGAGGGTAACGTCGTGCTCGAAAGCCAGGGCGCGAAAGTCTCCGGCGACAGCGCTGAGTTGCAGTTCGTTGGCCACGAGCTGCGCTCCGCCGTGCTGCGTGGCGTCCCGGCGCAGTTCGAGCAGCCCCGCCCCGGCGACACACTCGCCCGGGGCAGGGCCCGCGTCATGGACTACGACGTTTCGACCGCCACGATCCGGCTCTCCGGCGACGCGTGGCTGAGCGATGGTGCAAACGAGGTCACCGGGGAACGGATTTCCTACGATATCGTGCGCGAGTACGTCACCGCCGATTCGGACGGCAAAGGCGGGATCCGCATGAAGATCAAGCCGCCACAGGACCGCGAGGCCGTGACGAAACCATGAGCACGATCGCGGCTCTGGAAATCTCGAAACGCTTCAAGTCGCGCCAGGTCGTCAAGCGGATCTCGCTCGACATCCACAGCGGCGAGGTGGTCGGCCTGCTGGGCCCGAACGGAGCCGGCAAGACCACCGCCTTCTACATGATCGTCGGGCTCATCCCCTGCGACGAAGGCAGGATCATTCTCGACGGCGAGGACCTGACGCGCCTGCCGATGCATCGGCGCGCCCGCCTTGGTCTCGGTTACCTGCCGCAGGAGGCCTCCGTGTTCCGCAGGCTGTCCGTCGAGAACAACATCCTCGCCATCCTCGAGACCCGCGAGGAACTGACCCGCGCCGACCGCGAGAGCCTGCTGGAGAACCTGCTCGACGAACTGCACATCAGCCATGTGCGCTCGAGTCTCGGCATGAGCCTGTCCGGCGGCGAGCGTCGCCGTGTCGAGATTGCCCGGGCCCTCGCCATGAGGCCCCGCTTTGTGCTGCTCGATGAGCCGTTTGCGGGCGTCGATCCCATTTCGGTCCTCGATATCCAGCGCATCATCCGCCACCTGGCAGAACGCGACATCGGCGTCCTGATCACCGACCATAATGTGCGCGAAACCCTTGGAATATGCGCTCGCGCCTATATCCTGAGCGATGGGAACATGATCGCGCAGGGGACACCGGCGGAAATCCTGGACAACCAGCAGGTCCGCGAGGTGTACCTGGGCGAGAGCTTTAGGCTATAAGCTTGATAGCGTTGTTCGGCGCGACCGTCGGGTTCGGCGCGCCGCTTGGGATCGAAATCGTGCGCAGCCGGAAGACATGCTGAAACCGTCGTTGCAGCTTCGCGTCGGTCAGCAATTGACCATGACGCCGCAATTGCAGCAGGCCATCCGCCTGCTGCAGCTGCCAATATTGGAGTTGAACGCGCAGTTACAGCAGATCCTGGAAAGCAACGTCATGCTGGAACTCGAGGAGCCCGCCGAGCGCGAGGTCGAGATCCCGCCCGGCCAGGCACCCGCCGCCGAGTTCTCCACGGAGACGCCGTCGGCGAAGTCCGACGATACCGAGCAATTCGACTACGATCCCGATGAGAGCGGCGTACTGGCCGACGAGCCCCCGGATTCCAGCCTGTGGAGCGATGTTGCGGCCTCGGGCCGGGCCGACCCGTGGTCCGACGACGACCGGCAGGCCGAGATCGCCGACCAGGCCGGGCAGTCACTGCGGGAGCATCTGCTGTGGCAGCTCGGCATGGAGCACTTCACACCACGTGAGGCGGTCATCGGCGAGGCGATCATCGATTACATCAACGACGACGGTTACCTGACCGAGCCACTGGACGGAATTCTCGCGATGTTGCCTGCCACCGCAGGCTACAGTCTGCAGGAGGTCGAGCAGACACTCAGCAAGATCCAGGAGCTCGATCCGCCCGGTGTCGGTGCCCGCGATCTCGCCGAATGCATACGCATCCAGCTCCTGCAGCTCGACGAAAGCGTCGCCGGCCGTGCACTCGCCCTCACGGTCGCAAGCGAACATCTCGAACTCGTCGCCGAGCAGGAACTCGCCATGCTCCGGCGCAAGCTCGGCGCCGGTGAAGACGATCTCCACGAAGCCCTGGCGCTGATCCGCGCCTGCCACCCGCGCCCGGGAGCAGCGGTGCAGCCAGCCACGACCGAGTTCGTGGTACCGGACGTGTTCGTGCGTAACCACGATGGCCGGTGGATCGTCGAGGTCAACCGCAGCCTCGCCCCACGGCTGCGGGTCAACCAGACCTACGCGCAGATGCTGCGGGGCAATGGCGAGCATACGGCGCTGCGCGGCCAGCTCCAGGAAGCGCGCTGGCTGGTGCGCAGCCTGGAGATCCGCAACGAGACCCTGCTCAAGGTCGCCAATTGCATAGTCCGCCGGCAGCGCGCGTTCTTCGAGCATGGCGAGGAACACATGAAGCCGATGATCCTGAAAGACGTGGCCGAGGCGGTGGAAATGCACGAATCCACCATCTCGCGCGTAACCGCCGGGAAGTACATGCACACCCCCCGTGGCGTGTTCGAACTGCGCTATTTCTTCTCGAGCCAGGTCACCGGCGACGACGGCACGGAACAGTCGTCCACCGCCATCCGGGCCAAGATCCGCAAGCTCATCGGGCAGGAGAACCCCGCCAGTCCGCTGAGCGACAGCCGCATCGCCGAGTTGCTGCAGGCCGAAGGGACCAACGTGGCGCGCCGGACCGTGGCAAAGTACCGGGAAGCGATGAAGATCGCCCCATCCAGCCAGCGCAAGCAGCGCGCATCCCGCTGAGCACGCAAACAGACGAACAACCGCCCCCAGGAGCCAGCCAATGCAAGTAAACCTGACCGGTCATCACGTGGAGATCACCCCGGCACTGCGGGACTACGTGGACAGCAAGCTCTCGCGGCTCATGCGCCACTTCGATCACGTCACCGACGTGCACTGCATCCTGACGGTGGAGAAGCTCCGCCACAAGGCCGAGGCGCGCATCAACGTCAGCGGCAATTCGCTGTTCGCCGACTCGGTCGAGGAGAACATGTACGCGGCCATCGACACCCTGACGGACAAACTCGACCGGCAGATCAAGAAGCACAAGGAAAAACTCCAGTCCCATCACGACAAACACGACCGCAACGACAGGAAGCGCTCCGACTGAGGGCCGCGACGGGCCCCGGACAGCGACGAAGCAGCAGGTTTTCGTGCGACTGGTAATCGTCAGCGGACTGTCGGGCTCGGGCAAGAGCGTCGCCCTGCACCTGCTCGAGGACGTCGGCTTCTATTGCATGGACAACGTGCCGGCCGCCCTCCTCGGCTCGATGATCGCGCAGATCATCGCGACAGGTGACCCGTTCTACGAGAACCTTGCCGTCGGCGTCGATGCCCGCAGCCGGACGGGCAACTTCGAGTCGTTGCCGGAACTGGTCCAGCAGTTGCGCAACCAGGGCGTACGCTGCGAGGTCGTGTTCCTGCACGCCGACGAGGACAGCCTGCTCCGCCGCTACGCCGAGAGCCGCAGGCCGCACCCGCTGTCCTCGCAGGGAGTGAGCCTGCGCGAGGCGATCAGCCGGGAGAAGGAACTGCTCGGCCCGGTGATGGCATGTGCAGAGCTCATCATCGACACCAGCCACACGAGCATCTATCAACTGCGTGATGCGGTACGCGGTCGCGTCGGCCAGCGCACCGAACATGGCCTTTCGATCCTCATCGAGTCTTTCGGCTACAAGCACGGGATCCCGCTCGATGCGGATTTCGTCTTCGACCTGCGCTGCCTCCCGAATCCGTACTGGGAGCTGAACCTGCGGCCATTGACCGGCCGGGATCCGCTGGTGATCGGGTACCTCGACAGCAAACCGGACGTGCAGCGGATGTTCGGCGATATCGAGGGCTTCCTCGAACACTGGATCCCCAAGTACATCGACTTCAATCGCAACTACCTGACCGTGGCCCTCGGCTGCACCGGCGGACAACACCGCTCGGTATACATGGCCGAGCGGCTGGCCGCGAGCCTGTCCAGGAGTCACACGCAGGTGCTGATCCGGCACAACGAACTGCGCGGTGTCGGCCGTCCACCCGGAGCGGCGCCCGGGGCCTGAACCGGGCTCATCGCCGCTCCGAGGGCGGCGCTTGCGCAGACAATACGTTGGTCCCGCACGGGGCAGGCTGGCGCATCGGCTGCGCAGCGACGCCACCCCGCACCCGCAGATCGGCAATGAACCTTAAACCGGACCGGCGCAATCGCTACACTCGCGCACGGACGGCGGGGAAGCGGTCGTTTCGTGTTCCATTGACCGAGGCCGTGCACCCACGGGCATGCAGCCCGCTGCACGGATGCCCGCGCCGCTCCGGGAAACCATGACGGAAAACGACACCCACAAGCGCAGTGATCTCGAGCATGTGCTCGCCGCACTCGAGGCCGGCACGGCGCGGCAGGTGCAGCGTCTGGTGCGCGCACTGCACCCGGCCGAGACCGCCCACCTGCTCGAGTCGTTGCCGCCTGCCAAGCGCCGCCTGGTCTTCGACCTCGTCGACAGCGAGGAGCAGGGCGAGATCCTCGTGGAACTCGCGGACGATGTGCGCGCGGGCCTGGTCGAAGGCATGGACACGAAGGATCTGGTCGCAGCCGCCGAGGACATGGACCTCGACGATCTCGCCGATTTTCTGGCCGGACTACCCGAAACCCTGACGACCCAGGTGCTGCGCGCGCTCTCCCAGCGCGACCGGGAGCGGCTGAGCGCGGTGCTGTCCTATCCGGAGGACAGCGCCGGAGGCCTGATGAACCCCGACATGATCGCGGTGCGCCCCGACGTGACGCTGGAAGTGGTAATCCGCTACCTGCGCATGCACGGCAACCTCCCCGACAAGACGGATGCGATCTTCGTCGTGGACCGTCACGAGCGCTACCTCGGATCGCTGTACATCTCGCGCCTGCTGACCCGCGATCCGGAGCGCAGCGTGGGCGACGTCATGGACGCCTCGTTCGAGCCCATTCCGGCCACCATGCCTGACCGCGAGGTGGCCCAGCAGTTCCAGCATCGCGATCTGGTCACCGCGCCGGTCGTCGGCGAGCACGGCAGGCTGCTCGGGCAGATCACCGTGGACGACGTGGTCGACGTGATCCAGGAGCAGGCCGACGAGGACATCCGCCGCATGGCGGGCCTGCCGGAGGATGACGACATGTTCGCGCCGGTGGTGATCAGCGCGCGACGGCGCGCCATCTGGCTGGGGATCAACCTGTTGACGGCCTTTGCCGCCTCCTCCGTGGTTGGCCTGTTCCAGCCGACGCTGAACAAGGTGGTCGTGCTCGCCGTGCTGATGCCGATCGTGGCCAGCATGGGCGGCATCGCCGGCAGCCAGGTGGTGACGCTGATGGTGCGCGGCCTCGCGCTGGGGCGGGTGCAGGATTCGAACGCGCGCTGGCTGTTCGCCAAGGAACTCGGCGTGGCCCTGCTGAACGGTGTCGGCTGGGCACTGGTGGTGGCTGCCGGCACGATGCTGTTTTTCGCCAACTGGCAGGTCGGCGCGATCATCGGCGCGGCGCTGGTGATCAACCTGCTGACTGCGGCGCTCGCCGGATTTGCCGTGCCGCTCGCGCTCACGAAGATGCACATCGATCCGGCGATCGCCGGCACCGTCGTGCTGACCACCATCACGGATTGCGTCGGGTTCGGTGTCTTTCTCGGCCTCGGAACGCTGTTCCTGACCTGACGGCCCGGCGTGGCCGCAAACCGTGCGGCTCAGACAGCCGCGCCCTGGCCGGGGAGGCGCAGCACCCGCACCTTCTGCGAATAGTGCTCCGACAGGTCGCGCCAGCCTGCAATGCCGCCCGGCGCGTTGATGGGCGCCCCCTCCATGAAGGCGATGATCTGATCACGGCGCGCGAGTGCGTCGTCGTAGCCGAGCCGGATCAGTTCACGCGTATAGCCCTGCTCGAACAACAGGTAGCTCACCAGCTGGCGTCCGCCGTAGTTGAGTGCGCCGAGCCCGCTCATCAGCAGCTGCACCTGCCGCGGCATCTCGTGCACGTGCCGGACGGCGATCTCGCGAACGTCACGGCTCGGCAGGATGATCAGCGCATCGATATAGCGCAGCTGCGAAACGCCGGAATCGAGCACACGACCCGGAACGTTCTCCAGGATCGTGTTGACCCGCGTGAGACGCTCCAGGTCCTGGGAGAGGCCGTCCATGAACAGGGCATCGAGCACGTAGCCCGCAATGCGGCCCATGCTCGGATAGGGCACTTCCGCATCCGGCCCGGGTGCCGGGTCCGACTCCTCGTCACGCACGCCGACGATCAGCAGGCGATCGGCGCCGAGGTGCACGGCCGGGGAAAGCGGCGTCGCCTGGCGCATGGCACCGTCGCCGAAGTACTCGCGCCGTATCAGCACGGGCGGGAACATCATCGGCACGGCTATGCTCGCCATGAGGTGGTCGAGCGTGATCGTCGCCGGGCGGCCCACCCGGCGCACGCGGTCCCAGGGCTCATACCCCTCGCGGCCCTGGTAGAACGACACGGAGCGCGCCGAATCGTAACCCGCCGCCGTGACGGTGACCGCGTCGAGATACCCGCGATCGATGGATTCCTGGATCGCGTTGAGATTGATCGCCCGCCCGAGCATTTCACGCAGCGGCGTGTTGTCGAGCAATGCGCGCGGATTGCCGACGCCGAGCCCGCCGAAAACCACGGCAGCGGCCCAATGCAGGCTGCTCTTGAGCATCGTGAGCGAATCGCAACGGAAGACGTGGTGGGAGCGGAAATTGGCCCAGACGCGCTCCAGGTCTGCGACCGCGTGCCGGAAGACGCGCGCCTGGCTGGCGAGCACCGCCGAACTGATCGCGCCGGCCGAGGTCCCGCTGATCACCGAGAACGGATTCGGCGAGCGCCGCGGCATGATCTCGGCAATCGCCTTCAGCACTCCGACCTGGTAGGCGCCACGCGCCCCACCGCCCGGAAGCACCAGGCCGATACGCTTGTCGCGTACCGGCGGCTGTGGGACACGCAGGCTTCTGTCAGGCATGGCCGCGAGTGTCTCTGGCAATCCGCTCAATAACCCGGCGAGGCCCGAATCTAAGCATAGGGCAATGCGGCGAACAAGGTACGCTGTCTCAGCGATGCTATGATCCGTGGCAGTCGGACGATCCAGGAGCAACCCGGATGATTGCAGCGGCGTGGCGCAGAGGTCTCGCGATCGTACTGGCGACGTTCGGGCCGGGCGTGTCGCTGGCGCAGGTCGCCGTGGGCGAGCCCGCCCCGGAATTCCGGCTGCAGGACCAGAACGGCGAGTGGCACACACTCGCCCAGCATCGCGGCCGATGGATCGCCCTGTATTTCTATCCGAAAGACCAGACGCCCGGTTGCACCAAGGAAGCCTGCGCGTTCCGCGACAACATCTTCGCCTTCGACGAACTCGGCGCCGTCATCCTCGGGGTGAGCCTCGATGATGTGGCATCACACGAGGAATTCGCGACGAAATACAGCCTGCCATTCCCGCTGCTCGCCGACACCGGCGGCGCCGTCGCGAAACGCTACGACGTGCTCCACTCCCTCGGTCCGATCAAACTCGCAAAACGCGAGACCTTCCTGATCGCGCCGGACGGCACGGTCGCGAAGCACTACCGCAAGGTCGATGCAGCCAGGCACTCCGAAGAGGTGCTCGCCGACCTGAAGGAACTCAAGGCGCGCGATCCGTCCTGAGGCCTGCTCCGAGCGCTGCGCTCAAGTGCTGCGCGCGGAAGTCGGCGCCGGTGGCGCAACGCCATCGCCGAGGCGCGCCGCCTCGTGACGCCGCGCGGCCGAGTACGCCGACCAGCCCCACAACGCCGAGATGCCCGCGGCCACCCCGAAAATGCCGGAGGTCGCCATGCCGGCCGCCACGAGGCCCGCGTGCGCCGAGCCGCTAACGGCGTCGCCTGCCCGGTAGACGAGGGTGTCGATGATGTTCTTTGCCTTGTACTTCATTTCGCGGGGCACGGAGGTGAACAGCATCTCGCGGCAGGGGCGCATGATCGAGTATTCGCCGACCCGGCGTACGATCATGGTCCCGATGATCGCCCACAGCACCGGGTTGGTCGCAAGCCACAGGTAACCGGCCACCATCAGGGCCGGCACGATCACGATGAGACCGGTCAGCGCGAAACGCCGGGTGAGTTGGCCGAGGAGCACCATCTGGATCAGCAGCGCAACGGATTGCACGCTGAAGTCGATCCAGCCGAACAGGGTCGTCTGTGCGTCGGAGTCCGGGACGAGACGGTCGATGAGCGCCTGCTGCTCCAGGTACAGGAAGGTACTCACCCAGGTCAGCAGGAACACGAAGACCGCGATTCCCGCCATCACCGGGTTCGCCAGCACCTGCCCGAAGCCGGCGAACGGGTTGCCCCCCAGCGGCCGGTCGCTGCCGCCGCACTCCGCGACACCGCTGCGCGCCTGCGCGATCTGCCAGCCGTTCAGCATGCCTACGAGTGGCACCGCGACGACCAGCAGGGCGGCAGCCACCAGCAGCAGGTTCAGGGTGCCGATCGATGCGGCGAGCGTCGCGGTGACCAGCGGACCGGCCAGCCCGCCGAGGCTGGTGCCTGCGGCAATGAACCCGAACAGCCGGTGCGACTGGTCGCGCGAGAAGATATCGGCCATGAAACTCCAGAAGACCGACAGCCAGAAGAGATTGACGACCGAGAGCCAGACGAAGAACGCGCGGGCGATCCAGGTGTGATCCTCCTGCAGGTAGAACCACGCGTAGAACAGCAGCAGGTTGCTTGCGAAAAAAATGTAGAGCGTCGGCAGCAGCGTGACACGGCGCAGGCGCGTCGCCAGCGCGCCGAACGCAGGCTGGATCGCCAGAGTGCAGACGAAGGTCGCCCAGAACAGGATCGGCAGCCTGGACACCCCGGAGGTAATGCCCATGGTTTCCCGCACCGGCCGCAGGATCGAGTAGGCCGTCCAGATCAGGAACAGCAGCAGGAACGAGCCGAGCAGGCCCCGGATCTCGTCCCTGCGAACCGAGAAGGTGCGCATGAACAGCCGGGTGAGCGGCCCGTTGCTTGCCTGCATCACGCCTTACCTGCGTCGTCCACCGATGGGACGGGGACAGGCACCATAAGGTCTCAGCGGCTCAACCGGCAGTGTCCGGAGTGAAGTCGGTTCACTGCGCGGACACGCGCAGTATCTTCATCGAGTTGGTGCCGCCGGTCACGCCGGTCAGCTCACCGCTGGTGATGATCGCGAGGTCACCCTCCTCCACGTGCCCCATCTCCCGCAGCACCTGCAGAAGCTCCCGGTTGACGGTCATCGGGTCGGAGTGAGTGATGTCGTAGGCGACCGGGTAGACGCCACGGTACAGCTGCACGCGCCGGCGCGTGATCTCGTGGCGCGTGAACGCAAAAATCGGGATGTCCGAACGCACGCGGGACATCCACAAGGCCGTGCTGCCCGACTCCGTCAGCGCAATGATCGCCTGCGGGTGCAGGTGATTGGCGGTGTACATGACCGCCATGGCGATCGCCTCGTTGACACCGTGGAACTGGTCGCCGCCGCGATCGCGCGGGCGGCCGGACGATACCTGGTAGGTCTCCGCGCCGACGCAGATCTCGGCCATGGCCGCAACCGCCTGCACCGGGAACTCGCCGACCGCCGTTTCCGACGACAGCATCACGGCGTCCGTGCCGTCCATGACCGCGTTGGCGACGTCGGAGACTTCGGCGCGGGTCGGCATGCGGTGGGTGACCATGGACTCCATCATCTGTGTCGCCGTGATCGCCACCTTCTGGCGGGCGCGGGCGAGCCGGATGATCTTCTTCTGCATGCCGGTGAGACCGGCATAGCCCATTTCGACACCGAGATCGCCACGGGCAACCATCACTGCATCCGAGGCGGCAATGATCGGATCGAGATCGGCGACCGCCTCGGCCCGCTCGATTTTCGCGATCAGGTGGCCGCTGCCGCCGGCATCCCGCAACAGCGCCTGCGCTTCCCTCATGTCTTCGGGACCGCGCACGAACGACACCGCCAGCCAATCGACCCCGGCGGCAGCCGCCTGCCGGATGTCCTCGCGATCCTTGGCGGTCAAGGCCGGCGCCGACAGTCCGCCACCCTGGCGATTGATGCCCTTGTTGTCCGACAGCAGGCCACCGGCGGTCACCGTGCAGATCACCTGGCTGCCCACCACCTGGTCCACCGCCAGGATGATCTGCCCGTCGTCGAGCAGCAGCGAATCGCCGCGACTGACGTCCTGCGGCAGCCGGTCGTAGGCCACTCCCACGGCGCCCTGCGTGCCTCCGCGCGGGTCCATGGCGGTGTCGAGCACGAAGCGCTCACCTTCCACGAGCGTCACCGGTCCCTCGCGGAATCGATGGATCCTGATCTTGGGGCCTTGCAGATCGCAGATGACCGACACGTACTTGCCGACCGCGGCCGAGATATCCCGCAGCTCGCGGATCTGCCGGCCGCGATCCTCCCAGCTGCCGTGGGAGCAGTTGATGCGCACCGCGTCGGTGCCGGCGGCGATCAGATCGGACAGGACGCCCGGACGGTCCGTGGCCGGGCCCAGGGTGGCGATGATCTTGGTTCTGCGCATGCTGCTGATCCGTTCTGCGCTCAATGGGCCGCGCGGGCGCGTTCTTCCAGGATCGCCACCGCCGGCAGGGTCTTGCCCTCGAGAAACTCGAGGAAAGCGCCACCGCCGGTGGAAACGTAGGACATGCGGCCCGTCAGGCCGTACTGGTCGAGCGCCGCCAGGGTATCGCCGCCGCCGGCGATGCTGAAGGCAGCGCTCGCGGCAACCGCCTCGGCCAGCCGCTTCGTGCCGGCGCCGAACTGCTCGAACTCGAACACGCCGACCGGGCCGTTCCATACGACGGTGCCGGCACCGGCGACAAGCGCGGCATATTCGCCGGCGGTCTTCGGCCCGATGTCGAGGATCAGCTCCTCCGCGCGCACATCCGTGACGGAGCGTGTCGTCGCCCGAGCGCCGGCCGAGAACTCGCTCGCAACGACGACATCCTGTGGCAATGGAATACGGGCGCGGCCGGGCCCCGGCGCGGCGAGCCGGCGCGCCTCGGCAACCAGGTCCGCTTCGTGCAGCGACTTGCCTACCGGATGGCCGGCCGCTGCGATGAAGGTATTGGCGATGCCGCCGCCGATGATGAGCGTGTCCACTTTCGCGACCAGGTTCTCCAGCACGGAGAGCTTGGTGGACACCTTCGAGCCGCCCACGATGGCGACGACCGGCCGCTTCGGATCACGCAACGCGCGGCCCAGCGCCTCGAGCTCTTTCACCAGCAGCGGGCCGGCGCACGCGATTTTCGCAAAGCGCGCGACCCCGTGCGTGCTCGCCTCGGCGCGATGCGCGGTGCCGAAGGCGTCCATGACGAAGACGTCGCAGAGCGCCGCCATCTTCCGGGCCAGCTCCTCGTTGTCCTTCTTCTCGCCCTTGTTGAAGCGCACGTTCTCGCACAGCACGACCTCGCCCGGCGCCGCGGCGACGCCCTCGAGCCAGTCACGCTGCAGGCGGACCGGACGTTGCAACAGTGTGCCGAGGTGCGTGGCGACGGGTTCGAGCGAGAACTCCGCCGCGTACTGGCCTTCCGTGGGGCGGCCGAGATGCGACAGGAGGATGACCGCGGCGCCTTTCTCCAGCGCCTCACGGATGGTCGGCAGCGTCGCCACGATGCGCGCGTCGCTCGTGACACGGCCATCCTTGATCGGCACGTTGAGATCAGCGCGGATCAGCACGCGCTGGCCGGCCAGCGGCAAGTCGGACATCCTCAGGACTTGCATGGCGTGCGCGGCCTCAGCGGGCATTCATCAGCGCGATCGTCGCATCGAGCATCCGGTTGGAGAAACCCCACTCGTTGTCGTACCAGGCCAGCACTTTCACCAGCGTGCCGCCGATGACCCGCGTCTGCGTGGAGTCGAAGATCGAGCTGCGCGGATCGTGGTTGAAGTCCACGGATACCAGCGGATCCTGGTTGTAACCGAGGATCCCCTTCAGCTCGCCCTCGGAAGCCGCCTTGAGGATGCCGTTGACCTCCTCCACGCTCGTCGCACGCCCAGCGGTGAAGGTCAGGTCCACCACCGAGACGTTGATGGTCGGCACGCGTACGGCGAAGCCGTCGAGCTTGCCGTTCAACTCCGGCAGCACGAGACCCACGGCAGCGGCCGCCCCGGTCTTGGTCGGGATCATGGACTGGGTCGCCGAACGCGCCCGACGCAGGTCGGTGTGATAGACGTCGGTGAGCACCTGGTCGTTGGTGTAGGCGTGGATGGTGGTCATCAGGCCCTGCACCACTCCGAGCTTTTCGTGCAGCGGCTTGACCAGCGGCGCGAGACAGTTGGTGGTGCACGAAGCGTTGGAGATGACGGTGTGGCTCGCCTTGAGCGTCTTGTGGTTGACGCCGTAGACGATGGTTGCATCCACGTCCTTGCCACCGGGAGCGGAGATGATGACCTTCTTCGCGCCGCCCTGCAGGTGGGCCGAGGCCTTTTCCTTGGTCGTGAACAGCCCGGTGCACTCGAGCACCACATCCACGCCGAGATCCTTCCACGGCAGCTCGGCCGGGTTGCGCATCGCGAGCACGCGGATGCGGTCGCCGTTGACCACCATGTAGTCGCCATCGACCGCCACCGTGCCCGGAAATGGCCCGTGCGCGGTGTCGTATTTCGTCAGGTGGGCGTTGGTTTTCGAATCGCCGAGATCGTTCACGGCGACGATGCTCAGTTCCTGGTTGCGGCCGGCCTCGTACAGGGCACGCAGCACGTTGCGGCCGATGCGGCCGTAGCCATTGATCGCGACTTTGACGGACATTTTCTTCAGCTCCTCGATTGGTACTCGCCCCTCAGCGGGCGAGCAGCTCCAGCGCCGCCTTCACCACGTGGTCGGTGGTGAAGCCGAAGTGCGCAAACAGATCCTTGGCCGGTGCCGACTCGCCGAACGTGTTCATGCCGAGCACGCGCCCCGTCGGGCCCACGTGGCGGTACCAGAGATCCGGCACGCCGGCCTCGATGGCCACGCGGCATGTCACCGCCGCCGGCAGCACCGACTCGCGATACGCCGCATCCTGGGCGGCAAACAGCGGCGCGCAAGGCATCGAGACCACCCGTGCGCGATGCCCGCGCTGGCCGAGTTCCGCGGCCGCGGCCATCGCCAGGCTCATCTCGGAACCCGACGCCATCAGGATGATGTCAGCCGGCCCGGCATCTTTTAATACGTACCCGCCACGGCGGATGGCGGCGAGTTCTGCGTCACCGCGCGGCTGAGCGGGGAGGTTCTGGCGACTCAGCACCAGGCTGGTCGGGCCGTCGCGCCGCTCGATGGCGTCGCACCAGGCCACGGCGGTCTCGGCGCCGTCGCAGGGCCGCCACACGCGCATGTTGGGCATCAGCTGCAGGCTCGCGACATGCTCCACCGGCTGGTGGGTCGGGCCGTCTTCGCCGAGCCCGATGGAATCGTGGGTGAGCACGAAGATGCTGCCGGCCTTCATCAGCGCGGCGATGCGCAGACCATTGCGCGCATAGTCCGAGAACACCAGGAACGTGCCGCCGTAGGGAATGAAGCCGCCGTGCACCGCGAGGCCGTTGAGCGCCGCGGCCATGCCGAACTCGCGCACACCGTAGTGCAGGTAGTTGCCGCCACCCGGGCCGGGCACGAGCGGATGCGAGGCCTTGTGCTGGGTCAGGTTCGAGCCGGTGAGGTCGGCCGAGCCACCGAAGAGTTCGGGCAGTGCCGGCCCCAGCACGTTGAGCACGTCCAAAGAGGCTTTGCGTGTGGCCTTGGGCGCCGCATCCGCGGCCAGCTTCGTGACCGCCTCGGCCGCGGTCTGCAACCACCCCGCCGGGAGCCGGCCATTCATGCGCCGCTCGAACTCGCGGGCCAGGTCGGGGTGGGCGTCGCCGTAACGGGCGAAGCGCTCGCGCCATTCGGTCTCGAGGCGCGCCCCGCGCTCCCGGGCGTCCCAGGCGGCGCCGATCGGCGCAGGGATGACGAAGGGCGGCTCCTTCCAGCCGAGGCGCTCGCGCGCGGCGGCGACTTCCGCGGCACCGAGCGGGCTGCCGTGCGTGGCCTCGGTGCCCTCGAGGTTCGGCGCACCGAAGCCGATGATGGTCTTGCAGCAGATCAGCGTGGGCTGCGTCGTGTTCTGCCGCGCCGCCAGGATCGCGGTGCGGATCGCCTGCGGATCGTG
Organism: Nevskiales bacterium; assembly: GCA_011526045.1. Classification (GTDB taxonomy): domain Bacteria; phylum Pseudomonadota; class Gammaproteobacteria; order Steroidobacterales; genus QUBU01. The sequence goes on from WYBE01000069.1 coordinate 74,065, forward strand.
GCCGTCGACATCCGCAATCACCTGCCAGCCGTAGGCGCGAAAACGCGCCGGCGTGTCGTCGCGGAACCAGCCCTGGACTTCACCGTCGATCGAGATGCCGTTGTCGTCGTACAGGCAGATCAGCTTGCCGAGCTGCAACGTGCCGGCGAGCGAACAGGCCTCGTGCGAGATGCCTTCCATCAGGCAACCGTCGCCGAGGAAGACCCAGGTGTGGTGGTCCACGATGGGCAGTCCCGGCCGGTTGAAGGTCGCCGCGAGGACTTTCTCGGCGAGCGCCATGCCCACCGCGTTGGCGAGCCCCTGGCCGAGCGGGCCCGTGGTCGTCTCCACGCCGCGCGCCGGGTCGCGTTCGGGGTGGCCGGGCGTGGGCGAACCCATCTGCCGGAAGCGCCGCAGGTCGTCGATGGTGAGCGGATAGCCCGTGAGGTGCAGCAACCCGTACAGCAGCATCGAGCCGTGGCCGTTGGACAGCACGAAGCGGTCCCGGTCCGGCCAGGCGGGATTGGCCGGGTTGTGGCGCAGGAAGTCGTTCCAGAGCACCTCGGCGATGTCGGCCATGCCCATGGGCATGCCCGGATGGCCCGAATTAGCCTGTTGCACGGCATCCATCGCCAGCGCACGCAAGGCATTGGCAAGCTCGCGGCGCCCCGGCGCAGTGGCGGGGTTTGTTCTGCTGGTCATGGTCCCGGCCCGGATTGGGGCCGCAAATTGTCGCTTACGTCGCGGCCAGGCCGCAATGGCGCCGGGTTGTGTATGTCAGGTGCCGGGTTTGGCTTTTTGGCTTTTTGGCTTTTTGCCCCGCCCAGGCGCCGCTCAGCCGCAGCTGCCGCCCGAGCAGCAATTTCCGTCGCTGGCAGGCCGCGCCGCGGTCGCTGCCGTCTTGCCGATCCGCACCCGCCAGATCTCCGGGCCCGACTCGAGGTAGGTCCAGGTAAAGCTGTCCGGATTCTGCGCCTGCATCTGGTAGTAGAGCGGCCTCGGGTCGTGGTCGTTGACCAGGTCGAAGGTCTCGCCGGGTTGCAAGGCGTGGAATCGCCCGAAGATGACCGGGTGACGCTCGCGCGGAACAATCGTGCGCACGTCGATGAATGAAGGGGCGGCTTGCGACATCGTGACTCCTGTACTGTAGAGGGCGGCTGTGCCCTTGAGGTCGAGGCCGGCCACAATGTGGTCAGCGCCGTCCGCGGGCCATACGTAGATGACCCAATCGAATTCGATTTTCGGCAGGGCTTCCGTTTTCTGCCGGTCTATAATGCGGCGCTTTCGCTGACCAGGACCCGTTTATGCCTACCAGAAGCCTCTTCACCTCGGAATCCGTCTCCGAGGGCCACCCGGACAAGATGGCGGACCAGATCTCGGATGCGGTGCTCGATGCGATCTTCGAGCAGGACCGCATGGCCAAGGTGGCCTGCGAGACGCTGGTCAAGACGGGTTTCGTCCTGGTGGCCGGCGAGATCACGACTTCAGCCTGGGTCGACCTCGAACCGCTGGTGCGCAGCGTGGTGAACGACATCGGCTACAACCACTCCGACCTCGGTTTCGACGGCAACGCCTGCGCCGTGCTCAATGCCATCGGCAAACAGTCCGGCGACATCGCCCAGGGAGTGGACCGCAAGGACCCACGCAAGCAGGGCGCGGGTGACCAGGGCATGATGTTCGGCTACGCGAGCAACGAGACCGACGTGCTCATGCCCGCGCCGATCACCCTCGCCCACCGGCTGGTGAAGAAGCAGTCCGAAGTGCGCAAATCCGGCAAGCTCAAGTGGCTGCGCCCGGACGCCAAGAGCCAGGTCACGCTCGTCTACGAGGACGGCAAGCCGGTCGCCATCGATGCCGTGGTGCTCTCCACCCAGCACGCGCCGGACGTCAGCCAGAAGACGATCAAAGAAGGCGTCATGGACCTCATCATCAAACCGGTGCTGCCGAAAAAGCTGGTCCACAAGGGCACCCGCTTCCACATCAACCCGACCGGGCGCTTCGTGATCGGCGGGCCGATGGGCGACTGCGGCCTCACCGGGCGCAAGATCATCGTCGATACCTACGGCGGCATGGCGCGTCACGGTGGCGGCGCCTTCTCCGGCAAGGATCCGACCAAGGTCGACCGCTCGGCCGCCTACGCGGCCCGCTACGTCGCCAAGAACATCGTGGCGGCCGGTATCGCCGATCGCTGCGAAGTGCAGCTGTCGTATGCGATCGGCGTGGCGGAGCCGACCTCGGTGGCAGTGGAGACTTTCGGCACCAGCCGCATCGCCAACGACAAGGTCACGCAGCTGGTGCGCCGGCACTTCGACCTGACGCCTTACGGCATCCGCGAGATGCTCGACCTGCACCGGCCGATCTATCGCTCGACAGCAGCCTATGGTCACTTCGGCCGCGAGGACGCGAAGTTCCCGTGGGAGCGAACCGACCGGGCCACCGCCCTGCGCGAAGCCGCCGGCATCCGCCGCCGGGCCGCATAGCAGACAAAAGGACGACAACCGATGAGCAGCAAACCCGCAGTGGCCGCGAGGGCCGATTACAAGGTCGCCGACATCACGCTCGCCGACTGGGGCCGCAAGGAAATCCGCATTGCCGAGACGGAGATGCCGGGGCTGATGGCGGTGCGCGAGGAGTACGCGGCGACGCAGCCACTGCAGGGTGCCCGCATTGCCGGATGCCTGCACATGACCATCCAGACCGCGGTGCTGATCGAGACGCTGGTGCAGCTCGGCGCCGAGGTGCGCTGGTCGTCCTGCAATATCTTCTCCACCCAGGACCACGCGGCCTCCGCCATCGCCGCCGCCGGCATTCCCGTGTTCGCCTGGAAGGGCGAGACCGAGGAGGAGTACTGGTGGTGCGTGGAACAGACGGTTCTTGGCCCCGACGGCTGGCGGCCGAACATGATCCTCGACGACGGCGGTGACCTGACCGCGATCATGCACGACAAGTACCCGGAGCTGATGAAGAACGTGCGCGGCATCTCCGAGGAGACCACGACCGGCGTCAAGCGGCTCTACGACATGGCCAGAATGGGCACACTCGCCTGCCCCGCCATCAACGTCAATGACTCCGTCACGAAGTCGAAATTCGACAACCTCTACGGCTGTCGCGAGTCGCTGGTGGACGGCATCAAGCGCGCCACCGACGTGATGATCGCCGGCAAGATCGCGGTGGTCGCCGGTTACGGCGACGTCGGCAAGGGCTGTGCGCAATCCCTGCGCGGCCTCGGCGCCACGGTCTGGATCACGGAGATCGACCCCATCAACGCCCTGCAGGCAGCGATGGAAGGCTACCGTGTGGTCACCATGGACTACGCCGCCGACAAGGCCGACATCTTCGTCAGCGCCACCGGCAACTTCCGCGTGATCGATCACGATCATCTGAAGCGCATGAAGAACCAGGCGATCGTCTGCAACATCGGCCACTTCGACAGCGAGATCGATGTCGCCTCCCTGCGCAAGTACAAGTGGGAGAACATCAAACCGCAGGTCGATCACGTGATTTTTCCGGACGGCAAGCGCCTGATCCTGCTGGCGGAAGGACGGCTGGTGAACCTCGGTTGCGCCACCGGGCACCCGAGCTTCGTGATGTCGAACTCGTTCACGAACCAGGTGCTCGCGCAGATCGACCTGTGGACCGGCAGCTCGAAGTACGAGCGCAAGGTGTACGTGCTGCCGAAACTGCTCGACGAGAAGGTGGCGCGGCTGCACCTGAAGAAGATCGGCGCGCAGCTGACCACCCTCACGCAGGGCCAGGCCGACTACATCGGTGTGCCAGTCGGTGGCCCTTACAAGCCGGAGCACTATCGCTACTAGCGCCGGGCGGGTGAACGGCCGGAGCCGACAGCCGCAATGCCGCAACGCGACCGCCCGCACACTTCGCCGGCCGTCGCTGAGACCTGCGACCCGGTCGCTCCGCCGGTCGTCGGCTATATTGGCGCCGAATGAGTTCCACTGCCGCCGGCAAAGCTGGCCATCGGCACGCCCACGTGGCTCCGTCCGCGCCCAGACTGCTGCACATCACCGACACCCACCTGCATGCCGCGCACGACACGCGGCTGCGCGGCGTGGACACCTTCCTGACGCTGTCACGCGTACTCGATCGGGCGCGCTGCGATCCCCGCCCGGCGCAGGCGGTGCTCGCGACGGGCGATCTCAGCCAGGACGAAACGCCGGCTTCCTACGCTGCATTCCGGGACCTGCTGGCGCCGCTCGACATCCCCGTCTGGTGCCTGCCCGGCAACCATGACGAGCCGCGGGCGATGCGGGCCGCCCTCGCGGAGCCGCAATTCCGGGTCGGCGGGGCGCACCTCACCGGCAACTGGTGCGTGATCCTGCTCGACAGCTACCTCGCCGGCGATCACGGTGGTCGCCTCGCGCCCGCCCATTTGCAATGGCTCGACGCCACGCTGCAGGCAGCGACCGCGCCACACGTGCTCGTCGCGATCCACCACCACCCGTTGCCGCTCGGCAGCGGCTGGCTCGACGAACTTGGCCTGTACAACGCCGATGCATTGCTGGAAGTCCTCGACTGCTGCCCGCGGCTGCGGGCGGTAGTGGCCGGCCACGTGCACCAGGCGTCGGACCTTTCCCGCAACGGCGTGCGCTACCTCACCACGCCGTCCACCTGCTTCCAGTTCCTGCCCGAAAGCGACGTCTTCGCGGTCGATCGTCGCCCGCCCGGCTTCCGCTGGCTCGACCTGCAGAGCGACGGCAGCATCGACACCGAGGTCGTCTGGACAGAAACGGCCCGCTGAATCGCCGCACGCTGCAAGCCGCGTTTCCGGTACCCTGCACGCAGTGGTGGGCGGCGGAGTAACGAGCGATGCAGGTCATGACGACGAGCGGTTCAACGCATCTGGCACTACGAGCCCGGCTCCTGCACCCCCTGCTCCTCGCAGCACTGCTCCTGCTCGCATCCCCGGCGCGGCCGGACGGGTTGCCGCTATGGGAGCTGCGCGGTGACACGAACCGCGTGTTCATCCTCGGCTCGATTCACTTCCTGCGCCCCGGTGAAGATCGCCTGCCCGATCGCGTTCTCAGCGCCTACGAGGATGCCGACGTCGTGGTGATGGAACTCGATCTCGACGATCTCGATCCGCTGGCATCGGCCGCCGTCATGCAACGCCTGGGGACCGATCCGGACGGGCGCCCGCTCGCGGTGCTCCTCGGCAGCCGCGACTACGAAAAAGCGGCCGCCAAGGCGCAGGCGATCGGCATCGACCTGGCGCTCCTCAGCGCCTACGAGCCCTGGCTCGCGGCGATTACCCTTACGCAGCTCAAGCTGCAGATGCTCGGTTTCGACGCCAGCGCCGGCGTCGAGCAGCAGCTGCTCGCGCTGGCGCAGCGGGATCGCAAGGAGATCAAGGGGCTGGAGACCCTCGAGGAACAGCTCGAGGCCATGGACCAGTTGCCGCCCGCGACCCAGCGGGACTTCCTGCTGGCAACGCTCGATGAAGCCGCCGACATCGAGAATCGCATCGGAAACATCGTGTCGGCCTGGCGCACCGGCGATCTGCGCGCGATGGAAGCGGACCTCCTCGACGGGATGCGCGACCAGCCCGAACTCTACCGGCGCATCGTCGTCGAACGAAACCGCAACTGGGTTCGGAAGATCGAGGCTCTCGCGCGCGGGGAGCGTGATGTGCTCGTGGTCGTCGGCACTCTGCACCTCGTCGGCCGCGACAGCCTGATCAAGATGCTGGGTGAAGCCGGGCACGCGCCACGGCAGCTGCACTGAGCACAGGCTACAGGAGCTCGAAGTCCTCCTTGCCGGCCCCGCAATCCGGACACCGCCACGACAGCGGCAGATCCTCGAAGCGGGTGCCCGGCGGGAAACCGGACTGCGGATCACCTTCTGCCTCGTCGTAGATGTGCCCGCAACTCAGGCACATCCAGCGTCGCAACGCGGCCTTGTCGGTCATCGGATTGCCTCCGGGCAGATGATCATCAGGTTGGTCGCCGGCATGCAGCCACGTGTCAGTTACGCCGGGCGCGCGCCGCCAGCGCCGCCGCGAGGTCGGCGCGAATGTTCTGGAAACCGCCGTTGCTCATGACGACGATGACATCGCCCGCGCGGCACTCCCGGGCCACCTCGGCCACGATCGTGGCGGTATCCGGGCAGATGCGAGCCGAGGGCACACCGGCCAGCGTCGCGGCCAGGTCCCAGCGCAGCCCCTCCTGGCGCAGGATCCAGCTCGAGTCCGCGCGGGCCAGCGCATGGGCCAGCGTGTCGCGGTGGACGCCGATCTTCATGGTGTTCGAACGCGGCTCCATGACCGCAAGGATCCGCTGCGGCCGCAGCGTGGTGCGCACGGCCGCCAGCGTGCGCTCGATCGCCGTCGGATGGTGGGCGAAGTCGTCGTACAGCCTGACCCCATCCCAGGTGCCGAGCAACTCCAGGCGACGCTTCACCCCGCCGAACCGGGCTACCGCAGCGAGCGACACCGCGATGTCCACGCCGACGTGCCGGGCCGCGAGCAGTGCCGCGGTGACATTCTCGGCATTGTGATCGCCGGCGAGTCGCCAGGCGCACAGGCCTGCCTCCCGGCCCGCCTGTGACAACTGATAGCCGCCGTCATCCGCCACCCTGCCGGTCCAGTCCGCCGCGATGCCGGTGCGGCTCGCAAACGTCTCGACTGGGGTCCAGCAACCCTGATCGAGGACCTGGCGGATGTTGGCATCATCGGCTCGACAAATGATCCGGCCCTCTCCAGGCACGGCACGGACGAGCAGGTGGAACTGACGCTGGATTGCCGCCAGATCCGGATAGATGTCGGCGTGGTCATATTCGATGTTGTTGATCACCAGCGTGCGCGGCCGGTAATGCAGAAACTTCGCGCTCTTGTCGAAGAACGCCGTGTCGTACTCGTCGGCCTCGATCACGAAGGCATCGCCGCGGCCGAGCCGGGCCGATACGCCCAGATCCGGCGTCACGCCACCGATCAGGTATCCGGGGTCGCACCCGGCCTGGCTCAGGATCCATGCCACGAGGCTGCTCGTGGTGGTCTTGCCATGCGTACCCGACACCGCGATGACATGCCGGGATCGCAGCACCTCGCGCGCGAGCCATTCCGGCCCGGAACAGTAGGGGATACCGCGGTTGAGCAACTCTTCGACCACCGGGATGCCTCGGGACATCACGTTGCCGACGATCACCACATCCGGCGCCGGCTGCAGTTGGCCCGCCGCGTAGCCCTCGGTCACCGTGATTCCGAGCGCCGCCAGCTGATCGCTCATCGGGGGATATACGTCCCTGTCGCTGCCGGTGACACGATGGCCCGCCTCGCGCGCAATAGCGGCCACGCCCGCCATGAAGGTTCCGCAGATGCCGAGGATATGGATGTGCATCAGCCTGCCGCCGGGGAAAACTGCCCGGACACCTGGTAACTGAGGAGGAAATACGCGAGCGCAACCGCAAGGCCGATGCCGAAATTACTCGACAGCGCCCGCGATGCGATGTGCGCCTGCACCATGATGGACCAGAACAGCAGCGCGAGCAGGCCCACGGTCGCCCCGATCGGCGCCTGCCCCGATGCCGCAGCCAGTTTCGAGAAAAATACGAGCGGCGCCTGCGGCAACGCGAGCAAGGCACCGGTTCCCAGCAGCGCCGTGAGGGTACGGCGGTAACGGCCCAGATGCCGCGTGAAGCTGAGCAGCAGCCAGAAACAAAGCGCCAGCAGCGCCGTGTCGAGCATGATCGCCAGCAGCGCCGCGCCGGACCAGCCATACAGCAGTGCGGCCACCGGCGCCTGCGCCATCACATACGCCCCCAGCGCGATGCTGAGCAGAAACTGCGAATCGGGCAGATCTTCCGGGCCACGACGGCGAGTCAGAATATGGAAGAAGACCTCGATCAACGCGAGCATGGCCGACATATTCCTCTACACTCGCCACCCATGCCAACCCCTCGCAACCCCGCGCGACTCATCGATCGCCAGGCCGAACTCGATGCGAGCTGCGCGGCCATCGCCGGACAAGGCGAGATCGCGCTCGACACCGAGTTCGCCCGCACCAACACCTACCGGCCGCAGTTGTGCCTCCTGCAGGTCGCCGCCTCCGGCAAGATGCTCTGCATCGACATGCTTGCCGGGCTCGACACCCGGCGGCTCTGGGACGCGCTTGCCGCAACCGGTTCGCTGAAGACCATCCACGCGGCGAAACAGGACCTGGAGGTTCTCGCGCTGCGATTCGGCGGTCTGCCTGGACCGCTGTTCGACACCCAGATCGCCGCAGCGCTCCTCGGCCACCCACCGCAGGCGGGTTATGCCGCCCTCGTGGCTGCCGAACTCGGCGTTCACCTGGAGAAGACGCAGACCCGCACCGACTGGTCGCGACGGCCGCTCACGGCGGCCCAGGTCGATTATGCCGGCGACGACGTCGCCTTCCTGCTGGAACTCGGTCACAGGCTGCGCGAGCGCCTCGCGACCCTCGATCGCATCCGCTGGGTACAGGAAGACTGCGCCGCCCTGCTCGACCCGGCCCTTTACGGCGTGTACCCGGAACGCGCCTGGGAACGGCTCACCGGCGTCGAGTATCAGCCGGCCGCCGTGCAGGCCCGCGTGCGCCGCCTGGCCGCGTGGCGCGAACGTCGCGCCGACAGCGCCGACCGGCCCAGGCAATGGATCCTGAGCGATCAGGCATTGCTCGCCCTCGCCAGCACCAACCCGCGAGATGTGGCCGGCATCGAGCGCCTCGACGTGCTGCCCGCGGGCGCCGTGCGCAACTCCGGCCCGGCCGTCCTCGCCGAACTGCGCCGCGCCGACGATGACCTCGCGAGCGGCGCCATCGATCCGAAGCAATGGTCACGCCCGACGGCCCCCGACGGCAGCCGCCTGAAACAGCTCGCGGGCCTGGTGCAGAAGGTGGCTGCCGACCTCGGCATCGCGCCGGAAATCCTCGCGACGCGCGCCGAACTGACCCTGCTGCTGCGTGGCTCGCGCGAGATGCGGCCGCTGCGTGGCTGGCGCCGCGCCGTGATCGGCGACACCTTGCTTGGCGCGCTGTAGACGCCGCGCGATCTGCGACGAACGCGGCCGATTCCGCCAACACTAGGAACGTCGCAGGCCGAGCGCCCCGACGATCCGCTCGTAGACCGCGTCGGAGCTGCCCTCCGCGTCGACGACGCGCAGCTGGCCCGCCCGCTGGTAGTGCTGCACGAGCGGCTCGGTCTGCTCGCGAAATACCCGCAGGCGGTTGCCGATGGTTTGCTCGTTGTCGTCGGCGCGCTGCAGGAGTTCCCCGCCCGCATCGAGGCAGGCATCGAGCTCGGCCTGCGGCGAAAAATGGATATTGAGCAGCTTGCCGGTCAACGAGCAGGTACGCCGTCCCGTCAGTCGCTTCATCAGGATGTCCGGATCGACGTTGAGCAGCACGACGGCATCGAGCGCCTGCCCGGCAGCGGCGAGCACCGGCTCGAGCGCCTGCGCCTGCGCCACGTTGCGCGGAAATCCGTCGAGGATGAACCCTGCGCGCGTATCCGGCGCGCCGAGTCGCTGGCGAATCAGCTCGATCACGATGTCGTCGGAGACGAGCTCGCCGGCATCCATCTTCGCCTTCGCCTTGAGTCCGAGCGACGTGCCCGCCCTGACCGCCTCGCGCAGCAGGTCGCCGCTGGATAGCTGCACCATGGAGAACTCGGCGGTCAGGCGCTGCGCCTGGGTGCCTTTGCCGGAGCCCGGTGCCCCGAGGAATACAATTCGCATCACGACCCCTTCGACAATCGCCTCAGCGGCGCTGAACCTACAAGCTCGGCCCGGGTGCGTCAAACGGTCATCGCGCGGCTCATCAGCGGATTCGTGGGCCACCGGGTCGATCGCGGTCCCGGGCCGGCGACTGCATGCCCGTCCGCCGGGCGGAAAACACGGCGACCCGCCCGGCCTGTGCCGCCACGGCGCCTATGCTATGTTCGACGCTGCAATTTCCAGCGGAACCTCGCGGTCATGTCGAAGCAGAACGCCTTTTACGCCCAGTCCGGCGGCGTCACCGCCGTCATCAACGCCAGCGCCTGTGGCGTCATCGAGACCGCCCGGCGCCACAAGGGCAGGATCGGCAAGGTCTACGCCGGGCGCAACGGCATCCTCGGCGCGCTCGACGAGGAAATGATCGACACCAGCCGGGAAAGCGCCAAAGCGATCGCGGCCCTGCGCCACACCCCGGGGGGCGCCTTCGGCTCTGCGCGCTACAAGCTCAAGGGCCTGGAGCAGAACCGGGCGGAATACGAACGGCTGATCGAGGTGTTCCGCGCCCACGACATCGGCTATTTCTTCTACAACGGCGGCGGCGATTCGGCCGACACCTGCCTGAAGGTGTCACAGCTGGGCGCGAAGCTCGGTTACCCGATCACCGCGATCCACGTCCCGAAGACGGTGGACAACGATCTGCCCATTACCGATACCTGCCCCGGCTTCGGTTCGGTGGCCAAGTACGTGGCGGTCTCGACCCGCGAGGCCGCGCTCGACGTGGCCTCCATGGCGAAGACCTCGACCAGGGTCTTCATCCTGGAGGTCATGGGGCGTCATGCCGGCTGGATTGCAGCGGCAGCGGGCCTCGCCGGCGAGAAGCCAGGGGACCCGCCGCACATCATCCTGTTCCCGGAGGTCGCCTTCGACCGCGCTGCCTTCCTGAAGAAAGTCAGCGACTGCGTCGCACGCTACGAGTACTGCGTGGTGGTCGTCAGCGAGGGCGTGCGCAATCCCGACGGCCGGTTCCTCGCCGACGCGGGCACCACGGACGCGTTCGGTCACAAGCAGCTCGGCGGGGTCGCCGCCGTGGTCGCCGACCTCGTCCGCTCCGAGCTGAAACTGAAATACCACTACGCGATTGCCGACTATCTGCAGCGCTCGGCGCGGCATATCGCCTCGAAGGTCGACGTGGACCAGGCCTACGCGGTGGGCAAGGCCGCGGTCGAACTCGCCCTGAAAGGCAAGAACGCCGTCATGCCGGTGATCGTGCGCCAGTCCGACCGGCCCTACCGCTGGTCCATCGGCTCGGCTCCGCTCGCCCGCGTTGCGAACAAGGAAAAGATGATGCCGCGCCGCTACATCACCCCCGACGGTTTCGGTATTACGGCGCCAGCGCGTCGTTATCTCACGCCGCTGGTGCAGGGGGAAGCCTACCCGCCCTATCGCAACGGCCTGCCGGATTACGTCACTTTGAGCAATATCCCGGTCCCGAAGAAGCTGCCACCACGCAGGTAGAGCCCTCCCACCGCGCTCGCCCCGGTGCTATCATGCCGCGCCTTTGCCGGGGCGGCTGAATCCCTCACGAAGAAGCGGCGCGTGGCCGTCAGGCAGGGACAGCGTCGCCCGCGGGACGAACCGCGGCGCGTACTGCAGGCCGACCCGCAATATGGACACGGCAGACTCAGGGGGCTGCCGGCTTTGCCGTGAACACCGGCCAAAGCCTTGCATACAGCCTATGTCGGAGATCCAGTCCCGCACGGACACGGACCGTCCGTCAGGGTTGGTACTGGCCGGATGCTGCGGCCCATGGCCCTGCGGCCCACGATTTGATGCTTGAAGGAGTTACTGATGTCAACTGACCTGGCACTGTGGCTGGCGATCGGCGCCGGCATCCTGGCCATCCTGTACGGAGTGTTCTCCGTGCGCTGGATCCTGGCGCAGTCCGCAGGCTCTGCGCGGATGCAGGAAATCGCTGCCGCCGTGCAGGCAGGCGCTGCCGCCTACCTCAACCGGCAGTACATGACGATCGGCATCGTCGGCGCGGTCCTCGCGGTGGTGCTCGGCATCGCCCTCGACTGGCCCACGGCCATCGGTTTCGTCGTCGGCGCGGTCCTGTCCGGCGCTGCCGGCTACATCGGCATGAATATATCGGTGCGCGCCAACGTGCGAACCGCACAGGCCGCGAGCGTCGGCCTCAACCCGGCACTGCAGATCGCCTTCCGCGGCGGTGCCATCACCGGCATGCTCGTGGTCGGCCTCGGCCTGATCGGCGTCGCGGGCTACTTCGCGGTGCTGCGCGGCATGGTGGGCGACGAGCACGCGCTGCACGCGCTGGTCGGCCTCGCCTTCGGCGGCTCGCTGATTTCGATCTTCGCGCGCCTCGGCGGCGGCATCTTCACCAAGGGCGCCGACGTGGGCGCGGATCTCGTCGGCAAGGTCGAGGCCGGCATCCCCGAGGACGACCCGCGCAACCCGGCGGTCATCGCCGACAACGTCGGTGACAACGTCGGCGACTGCGCCGGCATGGCGGCCGATCTCTTCGAGACCTACGCCGTGACGCTCGTCGCGACGATGCTGCTCGGCGGCCTGCTGTTCAAGACGGCCGACGGCGCGCTCGACCTCGCCTACATCGCCTACCCGCTGGTGCTCGGCGCGGTATCGATCGTCGCCTCCATCGTCGGCACCTTCTTCGTGAAGGCCTCCGAGGGCGGCAAGATCATGAACGCGCTCTACCGCGGCGTCGTCGTGTCGGGCGTCATCGCGCTGATCGCCTTCTACCCGGTCACGAACGCCATGATGGGCGAGCAGGCCGGCGCGCTCTTCGGCTGCGCGGTCATCGGCCTCGTGCTGACGGGTGTCCTGATCTGGATCACCGAGTACTACACCGCGACCGAGTACGGCCCGGTGCGCTACGTCGCCGGCGCCTCGCAGACCGGCCACGCGACCAACATCATCGCGGGCCTCGCGGTCTCGATGAAGTCGACCGCGCTCCCGGTGCTGGCGGTGTGCGCCGCCATCTGGGGCGCCTACGAACTCGACGGCCTGTACGGCATCGCGATCGCCGCCACTTCCATGCTCTCGATGACCGGCATGATCGTGGCGCTCGACGCCTACGGCCCGATCACCGACAACGGCGGCGGCATCGCCGAGATGTCGGGCCTGCCGAAGAACGTCCGCACGATCACGGACGCGCTCGACGCGGTGGGCAACACGACGAAGGCCGTCACCAAAGGCTACGCGATCGGCTCGGCGGGCCTCGCGGCGCTGGTGCTCTTCGCCGACTACACCCACAACCTCGAGGCGGCGGGCAAGCTGCAGGAATTCAGCCTGTCGGATCCCGCCGTGATCATCGGGCTGTTCATCGGCGGCCTCGTGCCCTACCTCTTCGGCGCGATGGCCATGGAAGCCGTGGGCCGCGCGGCGGGCTCGGTGGTCACCGAGGTGCGCCGCCAGTTCAGGGAGATCAAGGGCATCATGGAGGGCAAGGCGAAGCCCGACTACTCCAAGGCCGTGGATCTCCTGACAAAGGCCGCGATCAAGGAGATGATCGTGCCGTCGCTCCTCCCGATCCTCGTGCCCGTGGTGCTGGCCGTCACGATGAACGTCGCGATGGGCGAAGGCGCCGGCGTGCGCGCGCTCGGCGGCCTCCTGATCGGCACGATCGTCACGGGCCTGTTCGTTGCCATCTCCATGTGCACCGGTGGCGGCGCGTGGGACAACGCCAAGAAGTACATCGAGGAAGGCAACTTCGGCGGCAAGGGCTCCGACACCCACAAGGCCGCGGTGACCGGCGATACGGTCGGCGACCCCTACAAGGACACCGCCGGACCTGCCATCAACCCGCTGATCAAGATCATCAATATCGTGGCGCTGCTGCTCGTGCCGCTGCTGTAGCGGCCGGCCTGCGCGACAGCGCCGGACAGCGACTGCTTTTTCTGGCTATTTCTTCATCCACTTCGTCATGCCCGCCATCCGTCGCACGAACGCCCGCGGATCCTGCTCACGCAGGCGCATGGCCTGCAGGGCAGCCTCAATGCCGATGACCATCTCGTACTCGTCATTGAGGATTCCGTCCACCACCCGCTTCGCGCACTCCTCGGCCGGCATGCCGTTCGCGCTGTCCCAGTCGCTCGGGCCGTACTCCGAGCCGTCGCCGGTCAGCGCATGACGGAAGACGTGGCTCTTGATACCGGCAATCACCAGCAGCGTCACGTGGATGTTGTCGTCGAGGTGCTCGACCCGAAGGGTGTCGAAGTAGCCGTGCAAGGCGTGCTTGGCAGCGCAATAGGCACTGTGGTGAGGCACGGCATGCTTGCCCGCGACCGACGACGTGACCACGATGTGCCCGCCCTGCTGGGCGATCATTCGGGGTAACACCAGTTTCGCCAGCGCAACCGGCGCGAAAAAGTCGACTTCCATGATGCGCCGCTCGACGTCGAGTGACGTCTCCTTCAGGGCCGAGCGCTGCCCGATGCCGGCGTTGTTCACCAGCACGTCCAGGCGGGGGTGGCGCTGCAGCACCTCGCCGGCAGCCGCCTCCCTCGCCGCGGTATCGGTCACGTCGAACGCAAGCACATGCACGCCGCCGGGGCCGTCGCTGCATTCCCGTCGCACCCGCTCGAGTTCCCCGCGCCGTCGCGCCGAGATAATGAGCTCCGCACCCTCGCGGTGAAATACCCTGGCCATCCCCTCGCCGACACCCGAAGACGCGCCGGTGATCCAGATCGTTTTCCCGCTCAGTCGCATACCGCGGCTCCTCTGCCTGACCACGAACGTGACCGACAGCATAGAGGGCCGCACCGGTCGTCGGCCACCAGAGCCTCGCGGCGATCGCGATTGGTAGCCCGCGAATCAGGAAATTGCGCGGCTGCCAGGCAGCGCGCGTGGCATCAATGCACCGCCACGCTCAGCGCGCTCGGCTCACCGATACGGTGTGGCCGGTCGACGTAGTGGCCCTGGATGTAGTCGACCCCCATCTCGCGCAACGCGTCGAAGTCCGCCTGGGTTTCGACCTGCTCCGCGATCACGCGGAACCCGACGGTCTTCGCCAGCCTGGTGATCGCTGTGACCACCTGGCCATTGAGGTTGTCCGGGCGCAGGTCGCGGGTAAAGGCCCCGTCGATCTTCAGGTAGTCGATGTCGAGCCCCTGCAGGCTGGCGAGCGCACCGACACCGCTGCCAAAGTCATCCAGCCCGAACTGGCAGCCCATGCCATGCAGGACGCTCGCGAATCGTTCCGCACGCTCGAGATCCGCCAGCAGTGCCGTTTCGGTCACCTCGAAACAGATCTGCGGCGGCGACACCTGGCTCTGGTCGAGGCACTCGACCACAAACTCGAGGAAATCGTCCTCGCCGAGAGTCTGCGCCGAGAGGTTGATGGTGCAACTGCGGTTCTCCGGCAGGCGGATGGCGCCCTGGCCGAGGGCGGCGAGCGCGGTACGCACGACCCAGCGGTCCAGGCTGCCCATCAGGTGATAACGCTCGGCCGCCTGCATGAACTGCCGCGGCAGGACCAGCTTGCCGTCCTCGTCGGTCAGGCGCAGGAAGACCTCCAGCGCGGGACCGTCTCCGGTACGGCCGGCCACCGCGAGAATCGGCTGCACGTGGAGATCGAAACGATTCTCCTTCAACGCCGCCTGCAACTGGCGCAGCCAGTAGATCTCGCCGCGCTGGCGTGCAGTCACTTCGTCGCGCGCCGAATACACGTGCACCTTGCCGCGCCCTTCCTGCTTGGCGACGTAGCAGGCGGAATCCGCCGCCGCAAGCAGGTCCTCGATCGAGGTGCTGTCGCGGCCGATCTCGACGAGCCCGATGCTGACGCCGATCTGGAACACCTTGTCCTGCCAGGCAAAACGGTAATCGCGCACGGCAGCGCACACGTCATCGGCGATCTGGCGCGCTTTCTCCAGCGGGCAGCCGAGCAGCAGCACTCCGAACTCGTCGCCCCCGAGACGGGCCACCGCATCCGATTCGCGGACCTTTTCCCGGATCAGCGCGGCCACACTGCGCAACAGGCTGTCGCCCGCGATATGGCCGCAGGAGTCGTTTACGGGCTTGAACCGGTCGAGATCCAGGTAACAGAGCACGTGCGCCACGTTCTGTTCACGCACAGATTGCAGGGCCTCCTCGAGCCGGCGCTCGAACTCGCGCCGGTTGATGAGCCCGGTCAGCGCGTCGTGCGTGGCCTGGTAACTCATGCGCTTGGTGAGGCCGCGGATCTCGGAGACGTCGTGCATGATCACGACGGCGCCGGCGAGCACGTCGCCCGGACCCTTGATTGGCGAAGCCGTGAGTTCGATCGAAAGCTCCTTGCCACCGGCCTGGGAAAGCATCATCGCGCGACGGCCCATGTTGACCCGGCGCCGATCGGTCAGGCAGCGCTGGATCGGGTCGCCGAGGTCGCGCCGGTCGGTTTCGTCGATGAGGTTCACGATGTCGGTGAGCCGCTTGCCGATCGCCGTTTCGCGCAGCGCGCCGGTCAGTTTCTCGGCGGCGCTGTTCATGTAGTCGATGAGTCCCTCGGTGTCGGCCGTGATGACTCCTTCGCCGATGGACTCGAGCGTGATCTGCGCCTGCTGCTTGCCGCGCCCGAGAGTGCTCTCGATGTTCTTGCGGTAACTGATGTCGCGCGCGATGCTCAGGACGGCGCGCTGGCCACGGTAGTCGATGATGCCACCCGTCACCTCGGCCCACATATCGGTCTCGTGACCGTTGGCGAGCTGCACCTCCATGCGATCGGGCAGGACCTCACCGGCAAGCCGCTTCGTGATCGCGTTGCGCGTCATCGCCCGGTACGCGGGTCGCACCAGGTCGGTCACGGGTCGGCCGACCAGTTGCTCGGGAGTGAGCCCGAGCAGTTCGGCCGCCACCTTGTTGGCGAAGATGATCCGCTCCCGGTGCACGATGATCGCCTCGGGCATCGTGTTGGCCAGATCGGCAAACAGCGCCTCGCGGTCCCGCACCTGGCGGTCACGGGTCTGCAGGGCGTCGAGCAGCCGATTGACGGTATCGCCGAGGCCCGCAAGCTCCGGTGGATCGCGTGGAAAGTCGACCCTGCGAACGAACCCGGCCGTTTCGGCCACTTCGTGCACCTGCCGCTGCAGGGCATCCATCTGCCCGACCTGGCGACGCAGGGCGAGCCACAGCACCGCCGCCACGCCGGCGAACCCGAGGCAGCCGAGCATCAGGGAGCCGATCAGCCAGTACTCGGTCATCGGCGCCACGCGGGAAGTCTGGGGCTCACACCCGGCCTCTTCATGATGTCTTCTGCATCCCTGTGCCGCGGGGCTGACCATTGATGTGCCGCGAGCGGGTGGCACTGTGGGGCGCCTGGAGGGACATCCACGTCCCATCGCGGTTTTCCTCGGTAGGATAGCCCACCGGGTCGGCACGAGACCGGGGCATTTCACCATAATCGTCCGCGCCGGCCGCCTTGTCTGCCCTGTTCAAAGTACTTACCCTAAGCGCCCGCCCGAGGAGCCTGCGATGCCTGTCGATATCGAGTCCGCCCGACACCAGATGGTGAGCCAGCAGGTTCGTGCCTGGGACGTGCTGGACCCTGCGGTACTGGGCGTCATGGGGACCGTGCCACGCGAGCGGTTCGTGCCGCCGCAGTTCGGGCGGCTCGCCTTTGCCGATACCGCCATTCCCCTGTCGCATGGCCAGCACATGCTCACCCCCCAGCTCGCCGGCCGCCTGCTGCAGTCTCTGGAGATCACGCCAACCGACCGGATCCTCGAAATCGGCACCGGCAGCGGGTTCCTCACCGCCTGCCTCGCAAAACTCGGCGCGCATGTCACGAGCCTCGAGATCCGGCCCGATCTGGCCGAGGCCGCACGCGGGCGGCTACGGGATCTCGGCATCGGTAATTGCGTGATCCTCACCGAGGACGCCTTCCGCTGGCAGCCGGCAGAGCGCTTCGACTGCATTGCCGTCGGCGGCTCCGTGTGGGTGCCCGACTCCGCGTTCACGGACTGGCTGGCGCCCGGCGGGCGCATGTTCGTGGTGGTCGGCGAAACCCCAGCCATGGAGGCCTTGCTGATCCGTCGCGCGACATCCGGCACGGGTTTCAGCCGGGTGTCGCTGTTCGAGACCGTGTTGCCGCCGCTCGACAATGCGCCACGACCCGAACGGTTCGTGTTTTGACCGAGCCTCGATGCCGGCCGGCGCCCTGGCCCGATTCGCGCCAGAGGGCGGCAGGCGTTACAAATCGTTACAGTATCCGCTTCGGCTCGTGCCCGGCCTTGCGTTAGGCTGTCACGGGGGAATAACAACCTGATGCCGTCCCGCGAGGGGCACATCCCTGCACATTGCGAGAGATCCGGTATGGCACCCATGGTCAGAATCACCAGTCGCCTTGGCCTTGTCGTTGCGCTGCTCGCGACGTCACTCGCGCACGCCGATTCGCTGCTGGACGTCTACCAGCTAGCGCGCCAGAACGATCCGCAGGTGCGCGAAGCGGATGCGAACCGGCTCGCGGTACGCGAGGCCCGGCCCCAGGCGCGCGGCGCATTGTTGCCGCAGGTCGACGCCAGCGCCGGCAAGGACTGGGTGAGCAACGACGGCAGCAACGTCTTTGCCCAGGCCATCGACGATGACGGCAACCCGGCTACGCCACCCCAGGTCGTGCTGGCCAACCGCCAGTTCGACGGCCGGAGCAGCACCGAGCAGTGGCGGGTGGACCTGACCCAGACGCTGTTTCGCTGGGACCAGTGGGTGAGATTCAGGCAGGCCGACAAGCAGGTCCTGCAGGCGGACGTCGACTACCAGATTGCGGACATGGACCTGTATATCCGCGTGTCCGAAGCCTACTTCAACGTGCTCGCAGCCGAAGACACGCTCACGTCGAACGTCGCCGCGCGCGAGGCGATCGGCCGCCAGCTCGAGCAGGCACAGAAGCGCTTCGAAGTCGGCCTGATCGCCATCACGGACGTGCAGGAAGCGCAGGCCGGGTTCGACCAGGCGGTGGCGGCGGAGATTCTCGCCAAACGCCAGCTCGCTACCAACAAGGAGGTGCTTCGCGAGATCATCGGCGACTACCCCGGAGATCTCTCCAAGCCTCGCAGCGAGATCCCACTGGTTAGCCCCAACCCTGCCGATGACAACCAATGGGTGGAACTCGCGCTGCAACAGAACCTGAGCCTGCAGTCGGCCCAGCTCGGCGCGGACATCGCCCGCGACAACATCCGGATCGCCCGGTCCGGTCACTTCCCGACCGTGGACTTTGTTGCCAGTCATTCGGACGTCGATTCGGACGCCAAGCAGAAGACCCTTCTGAACATGCAGGGCCAGCCGTCGGGCTCCCTCAACGACCAGGTCAGGCAGCCTACGGATTTCGAAACGTCGCAGGACAGTTTCGGGCTGCAGTTCAAGGTGCCCCTGTTCAGCGGTGGCGCGACCAGTTCGGAGACGAGGCAAGCCGTCTACGAGCATCGCGCCGCGAAAGAGCGCCTCGAAAGGACCGCCCGACAGACCGAACGGCAAACCAGGGACGCCTATCTCGCCGTGACTTCCGAGATCTCCCGCGTGCGAGCACTCCAGCAGGCGCTCAAGTCGGCGCAGACGGCACTGCAGGCCACTGAGGCCGGGTTCGAGGTCGGCACGCGCACGACGGTTGACGTGCTGGAGTCGCGGCGGCAGTTGTTCCAGGCCGAAACGAACTTCGCGCGAAGCCGTTACGACTACATCGTCAACGTGCTGAAGCTCAAGCAGGCGGCGGGCACGCTCAACAAGGACGATGTGCAGGAAGTCGATTCCTGGCTCGAGCCGGTGTCAGCCGCGCAGTAAGTCAGGCGTCCTGGCCCGGATGCCGCGGTGGCCCGGGCCCATCCATGAGGGGCGCAACGAGCGCGAGCAGCCGGCTGACCGCCCCCCGGTTTTTTTCCAGCAGATCCCGCGCCAGCGCACCACGCCGCGACCGCTCCACCGGATCACCAAGCAGCCGAATGATCTCGGCGCTGATCTGTCCGGCATCGTGCACGACTACGGTGGCTCCCTGCTCCGTCAGGAGATCGGCTATATCGGGCGCATTGAAGTTGTTAGGCCCGGTGAGCGCCGGCACGCCGAGAGCCGCCGGTTCGAGCAGGTTATGGCCGCCGATGCGCACCAGGCTGCCGCCGACGAAAGCGACATCGGCAGCGGCATAAAGCATGGTGAGCTCGCCCATGCTGTCGCCGAGGAATACCTGCGTCCCTGGCATGCAACGTTCGCCACTGCTGCGCCGGGCCAGCGGCAGGGCCGCGCGCTGCACCAGCGCGGCGACTGCGGCAAAACGCTCGGGGTGCCGTGGCACCAGTATCAGCAGCGTCCCAGGGCATGCCTCGAGTACCCGGCGGTGCGCCTCGATCAGCACTTGTTCCTCGTCCTGGTGGGTGCTCGCGCCGATCCAGACGGGCCGGTCCGGAGCGTTCAGCGCACGCCACTCCCCTCCGCGTCGGGCAACCTCTGTGGAGAGTTCAAAGTCGAATTTGATGTTGCCGGTTACGAACGTCCGGTCCGCATTCGCGCCGAGTTGGCGGAAGCGCTCGGCGTCCGTTGCGCTCTGCGCGCCGATGACGATCCCGTGCGCCAGGGTGTCGCGGATGAGCCCGAACAGCACGCGGTAGCGACGCACCGACTCCCCCGACACCCGCGCGCTCGCCATCACCAGCGGCACGCGGCGGTGGCCGCACTCGTGATACAGGTTCGGCCAGATTTCGGTCTCGAGGATCACCGCAAGTTCCGGCTGTACCCAGTCGAAAAAGCGACGCACCGGACCGGGAGCGTCGTAGGGCACGTAGGAGTGAGTCACGGTGTCGCCGAACAGATCCCGCGCCCGCTGCGACCCCGTGGGCGTCATGGTGGTAACTACCAGCCGCTTGCGCGGGAAACGCTCCCGGAGGATTCGCACCAGGGGCGCGGCGGCGGTCACCTCGCCGACGGAAACCGCGTGAATCCAGATGCTTGGTGCCGGCGGGCGGCCCGCGCCGTACCCCAGCCGCTCCGGGAGCCGGCGCCGGTACTCCGGCTGGCTGAGACTGCGCCACAGCAGATGGGCCAGGAAAACGGGCAGCAGGAGCCAGGAGAGCAGCAGGTAGACGAACCGCACGACGGGGCGATCAGCTGCGTTGTCGAATGGTATCCAGGATGCCGGTTGTGGAGCGGCCCTCGCGGAACTGCAAGATCTCCACGCGGCCGCCGTTGGCCGTCACGATGGCACCACCGGCAATCTGCTCCGGCCGGTAATCCCCACCCTTGACCAGCACATCGGGCAGAACCTCGCCGATCAGCTGCTCGGGGGTATCCTCACTAAAGGGCACGACCCAATCGACCGCGGCGAGTCCGGCCAGAACGGCCATGCGATCGACCAGCGGGTTGATCGGGCGCCCCGCACCTTTCAGCCGGCGCACCGAATCGTCGTCGTTGACCGCCACCATCAGCCGGTCACCGCGCGTCTTGGCTTCCTCGAGATAGGCAACGTGGCCGGCGTGCAGGATGTCGAAGCAACCGTTGGTCATGACGATACGCTCACCGCGTACACGCGCCTGGCCAGCCACACGGCGCGCTTCATCCCGGCGTAGCAGCCCGCGGCCGCCACGGCCGTGCTCGTGCAGTTCTAGTTGCAGTTCCGATGGAGTCACCGACGCAGCCCCGATCCGCCCGACCACCAGGCCGGCAGCAACGTTGGCGAGTTCCGCCGCATCGACCAGCGTCATGCCGGCGCCAAGCCCAGCCGCAAGCGTGGCGATCACGGTGTCACCGGCGCCGGTCACGTCGAAGACTTCCCTGGCACGCGCGGGCAGGAAGACCGCTTCGCGGTCTTCCGCGACGACCAGGATGCCCCGCTCGCCGAGCGTGACGACGAGCGCACCGAGATCGATCTCGGCTCGCAGGCGGCGGGCGCGCGCCACGAGGTCCGCATCACTATCGGCCGTTCCCGCCACGGCCTCGAATTCCGCCAGGTTCGGCGTAAGCGCGGTCGCGCCGCGGTAACGGCCGAAATCGGTGCCCTTCGGATCCACCAGGACCGGTATGCCGCGTGCCCGCGCCAGGCGCACCAGCGAGGACGCCTGCAACAGCGTCCCCTTGCCGTAATCGGACAGGATGCATACCGAGGCATCCTGCGCCTGGCGGTCGACGAGCGCTGTAAGGGCCTCGGCATCGGCGGCCTCGAAATGATCCTCGGTATCGAGCCGTATGAGCTGCTGATTGCGGCTCAGCACGCGCAGCTTGGTGATGGTGGGGCAGCGGGCGGACTCGACCAGCTCGAGGCGGACGCCGCGCTCGCCGAGCAGCTGTCGCAGTGCGCCACCATCGGCGTCCCGGCCGATGACACCGGTGAGGATGGTCCGGGCACCCAGGCTCGCGAGGTTCACTGCCACGTTGGCGGCGCCACCGGCCCGGACTTCGGTCTGGGTGACCTTGACCACGGGGACCGGCGCCTCCGGGGAAATGCGGGATGTCGGGCCGAACCAGTAGCGGTCGAGCATCAGGTCGCCGGCGACCAGTGCCTTGACGGAAGCAAAGTCAGGGACGATAAGGCTCATCTGGCGACGTGTATTGCTGCCGACGCGGCGCTAAGTGTACAGGCAAAGCGTACGTTCGAACTCTGCCGCCGCCAGGAGCCTGCTGCTATGTACTCACCCGCATTTTGAATCGCCGCAGGCAAGGCAGGTGAGGCATCCGTCCATCATCACGACAGCGGTGGTATTGCAGACCTTGCAGAGCTGGGCGCCCTCGGGATAGATGCTCTTCGCGAACGCATCCTGCTGGCGATTGCGCTCCTCGAATTCCCGGCGCTTGATCTCGACCAGCCGCTTCTGGTGCTCATCGAGCGAATCGGGCGGGAGCAACCCGATCGCTTTCAGGTGCTTCTCGATGATATGGCCGAGTTCCGCGATGATCGACGGCATGAACTTGCCACCGGGCTGCCAGTATCCGCCTCTCGGGTCGAAGACGGCCTTCAGTTCATCCACCATGAAGGTCACGTCGCCGCCCTTGCGGAAGACCGCCGACATCAACCGCGTCAGCGCGACGATCCACTGGTAATGATCGAGATTCTTCGAATTGATGAAGATCTCGAACGGGCGCCGTTGCTCGTACTCGGTCCCTGGATTCAGGATGATGTCGTTGATGGTCACGTACATCGCGTGGTCTGACACCGGGGTCTTCACCTTGTAGGTCGAGCCCTGCAGCATTTCCGGCCGCTCGAGCTTCTCGTGCATGCGCACGACCTTGCCGTCGGCACTTACCTCTCGAACGGACGGCTTTTCCTGTTTTGCCGCGGCTCGCGCTTCGGCGCCGGCTACGCGGTACCCGACGATCTTCTGGTCTATGGTTACCTTGGACATGGTTGCTGTGCGGCCCGGCCAGTTCGTCAGAACTTGCCGTAATAGCCCTCCTTGAGTGCGTCATACAGGTTGGCGGCAGAGTGGACATCGCCGTCGTACTCGACCTCTTCGTCGCCTTTCAGAGTGATCTCGCGGCCATCCTCCAGGACGAAGGTGTACTCGGTATTCTTGAGATCCTTCTCCTTCACGAGCACGCCCTGGAACGCTTCCGGATTGAAACGGAACGTCGTGCAGCCCTTGAGGCCCTTCTCGTATGCGTACAGGTATATGTCCTTGAATTGCTCGTAGGCGAAATCCGTCGGCACATTCGCCGTTTTCGATATGGACGAGTCGATCCACTTCTGGGCCGCCGCCTGGATATCCACATGCTCACGCGGCGTGATGTCGTCGGCAGTAATGAAATAATCCGGCAGCCGTTCCTCGGCCTTCGCCGACCCTGGCATGGCGTTCGGGTTGACGAGCTGCCGGTAAGCCAGAAGCTCGAAGGAAAAGACGTCCACCTTCTCCTTGGTCTTTCTGCCTTCGCGGATCACGTTACGGAAATAATGGTGCGCAAAGCTGGGCTCAATGCCATTGCTGGCGTTGTTCGCAAGGGAGAGTGAGATCGTCCCGGTCGGCGCAATGGAACTGTGATGGGTGAAGCGTGCACCGGCCTCCGCGAGCTCGCGAACCAGCTCCGGTGCAACCCCGGCGAGCCGTTGCATATAGCGGCTGTAGCGGGCGTGCAGCTCGCGTCCCGGTATCCGATCGCCCGGCTTCCAGCCGTCGGCAGCCATCTCCGGGCGTTTGCGGATCATCTCGCGGGTAACCGTGAACTCCTCCAGCATGATCGGTGCCGGGCCCTTCTCGCGCGACAGTTCGAGCGCGGTCTCCCAGCCGGCCATTGCCATCTCGCGTGACACGTCTTCGGTGAACTGCACCGATTCGGCCGAGCCGTACCGCAGGCGCAGCATCGCCATGGTCGAACCCAGGCCGAGATAACCCATGCCGTGACGCCGTTTGCGGTGTATTTCCTCGCGCTGGCGCCCGAGCGGCAGCCCGTTGATTTCCACGACGTTGTCGAGCATGCGCGTGAACACGCAGACCACGCGACGAAACTCGTCCCAGTCGAAGCGGGCCGCCTCCGTGAACGGATCGACGACGAACTTCGTGAGGTTGACCGATCCAAGCAGGCAGGAACCGTAGGGCGGCAGCGGCTGCTCGCCACAGGGGTTCGTCGCACGAATCGTCTCGTCGAACCAGTTGTTGTTCATCTCGTTGACGCGGTCGATGAGGACGAAGCCCGGCTCGGCGAAGTCATAGGTGGACGCCATCGTGAGGTCCCACAGCCGTTGCGCAGGAATGCGCTTGTAGACCTTGCAGGCAACCTGCCCGGAATCGTTGACGTGATAACCGTCCGTGACCGGCCAGTCGCGCCATACCACCTGCTCCGGATCATCGACATCGATTGCGCCCTGCTCCACCAGCCGCGCATCGATCGGAAATACCAGTGCCCAATGCTCGTTGTTCTTTACCGCACGGATGAAATCGTCAGTCACCAGCAGCGAGAGATTGAACTGGCGCAGCCGGCCGGCTTCGCGCTTGGCGCGCACGAAATCGAGCACGTCCGGGTGGCCGATGTCGAAGGTGCCCATCTGGGCGCCGCGTCGCCCGCCGGCCGAGGACACCGTGAAACACATCTTGTCGTAGATGTCCATGAAGGACAGCGGCCCGGAGGTATAGGCGCCGGCTCCGCTCACGTATGCACCACGGGGCCGCAGGGTCGAAAATTCGTAGCCGATGCCGCAGCCGGCCTTGAGCGTCAGGCCGGCCTCGTGGACCTTCTCGAGAATCGTGTGCATCGAATCGGCAATCGTGCCCGATACGGTGCAATTGATGGTCGAGGTAGCCGGCTTGTGCTCACGGGCGCCGGCATTCGACACGATGCGACCCGCGGGAATGGCACCGCGCCGCAGAGCCCAGAGAAACGTGTCGAACCAGCGTTCCGGTTCACCCTCCACCTCGGCAAGCGCCCTGGCGATCCGCTTGTAGGTATCGTCCATGGTCTCATCGATGACCTCGCCGGTCTTCGACTTGAGGCGGTACTTCTTGTCCCAGATATCGACCGATGCTTCCTGGAAAGAAATACCCGGCGTCTTCCCTCGCTCCATCTGGACAGCCATTTTCATCGCGACTGTGACCCCCTGCTGGTTTTCCGACCCGCTTCGCAGGCCGCCCCTTCCCTTGCCGCCGCCGGACATCGAGGGTCACTTTTCGGCGGAATCATGGGGCCCGCGCCAGTCCGCCGGACCCATCGATGCACCGAGAAGCGACGACACAAGATGTTGTGCCGACCGGGACGTAGGTTATGTCCAGCCGGAGCAAGGTGTCAAGAATTTCCGGCACTGAAATTTATAGATTTTTTTTATTTTAAATCAATAGCTTGAAAATCAGGTTTCAGATTGAGCAATTAGTCGCCAGCACGTCGCCGAGGACATCCGCAGAACCAGCTGAAACACAAGATATTGTGTTCGGACTCCCCAGCTTATCAACCGCCAGTCAGCAGGTTTTTCACCGGTCATGCACCGCCGGGCAGCCGCGCCGGGCGGCCCGGCCGGCTGCTGCCCGGGCATCGTTGCCGGATCGAAACCGCTATGATTCGCGCTCGAATTTTCCTGCCTGCGCAGCACCCCGAGGAAGCCGCATGAAAACGAGCACGCTCACCGCCATCCTGCTCACGGTGACCAGCCTGGCCGTCGCCCGGGTCGCCCCGGCTGCGATGCCTGCGATGGTCGGCGAGCAGCCGCTGCCAAGCCTCGCACCGCTCGTGAAGAAGATCTCGCCCGCAGTGGTGAGCATTGCAACCCGTGGTACGGTCAGCGCACCGCCGAATCCGCTGATGGAAGACCCGTTCTTCCGCCGTTTCTTCGGTGTACCGCGCCAACCGCGTGAAATGCGCGGCACGGGGTCCGGCGTCATCGTCGATGCGAAGAACGGCTACATCCTGACCAATCACCACGTCGTGGAGAACGCCGACGAGATCGAAGTGATCCTGTACGACAACCGCAGCCTCAAGGCGACGGTGGTCGGCTCGGACCAGGGTACCGACATCGCCGTGCTCAAGATCGAAAAACCATCGGAGCTGACGCAGATCAGTCTCGGCAACTCGGATCAGGTGCTGGTGGGCGATTTCGTGGTCGCCATCGGCAATCCGTTCGGCCTGCAGCACACCGTGACATCCGGGATCGTCAGCGCACTCGGGCGCAGCGGTATCAGCCCGGACGGCTACGAAGACTTCATCCAGACCGATGCGTCGATCAATCCGGGCAACTCCGGCGGCGCCCTGGTCAATCTCAATGGCGACCTGATCGGCATCAACTCGGCCATCTTCTCCAGCAGCGGGGGCAATATCGGCATCGGCTTTGCGATACCCGTCAACATCGCGAAATCGATCATGTCGCAGATCCTGGAATTCGGGAAAGTGCAGCGCGGCCTGCTCGGCGTGAGCATCAGCGACTTCAACGCCGAGACGGCGAAGGCATATGGCGTCGATGCGCACGAGGGCGCCCTGGTCCAGGAAGTCGTGCCTGGCTCGGCAGCAGAGAAAGCGGGAGTGAAAGTCGGCGACGTCATTCTCGCAGTGGACGGCGAGGCCATCACGGGAGCGTCGAAACTGCGCGCCACCATCGGCGTCAAGCGCCGCGGCGAGAAGGTCAGCCTGGAAGTCCTGCGCGACGGCAACCGGCGCACGCTCGCCGCCACGCTCGATGAACGCGAGGATGCGGAGCAAGCCGATGCCGGCAGCCTGCACCTGGGTCTTGCCGGCGCAGAACTGGCCAACTACGACGGCAGCGGCAGCTACAACGGACCCGCCGTCCAGGTTGTCGCGGTCGAGCCGGAAAGCCCGGCCGCAGCGGTCGGGCTGCGGGCAAACGACGTAATATTCGCGGTGAACCGCACGCGCGTGCACTCTGTATCCGAGATGCGTGACGTGGCCGACCAGCAGAGCCTGTTGATCCTGTCGGTGCGCCGCGGCGGCCGCGACCTGATGTTGCAGGTGCGTTAGCAGTTTGATGCAAAACGTCGCGAGGAGTCCGATGGCGAGGCGTACGGAGCGCAGGAACCGCAGCGTACACGTCAGTACATGAGAATTCCGATCACCGCGCAACGAAGCCAGCGGGCTGCGCAGCAGTTATGCATCAACCGGTAAGGCAGCCCGGGCGTCGCGGCGACGCACCGACGTCCGCCCTGCCACCAGTGTGCCTGCTGGGCGGCTCCGGCTTCGTTGGTTCGCGACTGGCCGCCGCGCTCGCCACCCGCGGCTACCCGGTGGTGGTCCCGACCCGGCAGCGCTCCCGCGCGCGCCACCTGCTGGTACTGCCTACCGTGCGACTGCTCGAGACCGATGTCGGGCAGCCCGCTGCGCTCGAGGCTGCGCTGCACGGCAGCCGCGTCGTGGTGAACCTCGTCGGGATCCTGAATGAGCGCGGCCGCGACGGCGCCGGTTTCCGCCAGGCTCATTCACAATTCGCCGCTGCGGTCGTGGCTGCCAGCGCACGCCTGGGAATACACAAACTGGTACAGGTCAGTGCACTCGGAGCCGACGCCGACGCAGGCCCCAGTCATTACCTTCGCAGCAAGGGCGCAGCGGAACGTGCCATCCGCCACGCGACATCCCCGGCGTGGACCATCCTGCAGCCGTCCTTGATATTCGGAGCCGGTGACTCGTCCACCAACCGTTTCGGCCGACTCCTCGGCCGTCTGCCGTGGGTCTTTCCGCTGGCGATGCCGCAAGCGCGGTTTGCCCCGGTCCACGTCGATGACGTCGTCGCGGCAATCGTGCGCGCCATCGAGGAACCTGGCACCAACGGGCGAACCTATCAGCTGTGCGGGCCCGAGGTGCTGTCGCTGATTGACATCGTACGGCGGATCGTTGCTGCCCTCGGCCTGCAGCGGCGCGTCATCGGGCTGCCACGGTGGGCGTCCCGGCTGCAGGCGCGGGTGATGGACTTCGTGCCGGGCAAGCCGTTCTCCACCGACAACTTCCTGTCGCTGACTGTCGACAGCGTATGCTCCGAAAATGGTTTTGCCGCGCTCGGCATAGAGCCGCGTGCCTTCGATGCCAACCTGAGCGCCGCACTGGATGACCTGCTCAGCCCGGGCCGCCTGGGCATCCTGCGCCGGGCTGCCGGTCGGTCGGGTCGGTGATCTCGCCCAGGACGGCAGCCCGCTCGGCCGCAGTCAGTCGGGCGAGCCGCTCGACCCGTCGATAGAACCGTTCCAGGTCGCCGCCTTCGCTGTCGAGGATCACCCGCAACTGTCCGACGTAGCTGCGATAGGCGGCAATCGCCGCAAGCGCGGCATTGTTGAGCGGCTGCCGAAACCACCCGTCGAAATAGGGCGGCTCGTGCCACTGGGCGCGCAACTGCCGGTACCGTTCACGCAACTGCGTCAGCTCAGCTTCCTTGGCTTTGCGACGTGCTTCCTCCGTCTGCTTCGAGGCGTAGACCGCTTTCAGCCTTGCGCGGGCTTGCTCGAGAAGCGCGTAGACCTCTCGTTCACGTTGCAGCCCGACGAGATAGGCGCACAGACCCTCGGAGTTCGTGTTGACTTCCAGCCAGCGGATCGTGCCTTCCTGCTCGACGAGCGTCGCGAAGCTCTCGTTAAATGCGGTATCGCCTGCCACGTAAATCCGTTGGTGGGCCAGTTCGTGAAAGACCAGCCCCGCAACATCTGCCGGCGGCAGATGCACGACGGTGCTGAGCAGGGGATCGCGGAAGAATCCCAGCGTCGAGTACGCCAGAGCGCCACGTACAGCGACATCACTGCCCTGCGCTGCTTTGCCCGCCGCGAATTGCTGCGCATCTTTTTCGTCGAAGTAACCGCGATATCCCACGCAGCCGGCCACCGGAAAGCACCAGGTATGCAGTTCGAGGGAAAACTCCGGCGCAACGAAAACATTCCATACCACGTACGGCCGGTCGAGCGCCGCAAACTGTCGATAACTGCCGTTATCCGGGAGCCCGAGCTCTTCGTGCGCATAACGCAACACCTGTTTCGCCGCCGCAAGACTCCGGCGCAGTTCAGGCGTGGTCCGCGCATCATTCAGTACGTCGTCTACAGGACGCTCGACACCAGCGATCTCGAGCTGGCCCGTCACCGCCTGGGTTACGTACGCCGGGCTGCATCCACCACCCAGCGCCAGCACGATCGCGGACCCTGCGGACCAGAACAGTCTTCGTGGCAGGCTCATGGGGACATAACGATAGCGGCTACAATACCGCGATGCAGTCATACCTCGTCGGCGGCGCGGTGCGGGATCGCCTCCTGGGCCTGCCGGTCGCCGAGCGCGACTGGGTGGTCGTGGGCGCCACGCCCGGCGATCTCGAGTCGTTCGGTTACCGGCGTGTCGGCGCGGACTTCCCCGTGTATCTGCACCCCACGACCGGGGAGGAATATGCGCTGGCCCGTGCGGAGCGCAAGACGGGCCGGGGCTACAGGGGTTTCGCGGTCGCCTTCGGACCCGAGGTAACGCTCGAGGAGGATCTTCGCCGGCGTGACCTTACGATCAATGCCATCGCCGAGGACGCCGACGGCCGCCTGATCGACCCATACGGCGGCCAGCGTGATCTGGCTGCACGGCGCCTGCACCACGTCTCCGATGCCTTTCGTGAAGATCCGGTACGCATCCTCCGCGTGGCGCGTTTTGCCGCGCGTTTTGCCCCGCTCGGTTTCAGCGTGGCACCCGCAACGCTGCAGCTCATGCGGGAAATGGTGGCCGCGGGAGAAGCAGCCGAACTCGTGCCGGAACGTGTCTGGCAGGAGACCGAGACTGCGCTCGCCACCACCAGGCCCGACGTGTTCGTCAGTACGCTGCGCGATTGCGGGGCGCTCGCGGCAATCTACCCGGAGGTCGATGCGCTGTGGGGCGTACCGCAGCCGCCGCGGTGGCATCCCGAGATCGACACCGGCGTGCACCTGCTCATGGCGCTCGAGCAAAGCGCGCGGCTCTCACCGAAGCCCGAGGTGCACTTCGCTGTCCTGGTACACGACCTCGGCAAGGGCACGACGCCGCCGCGATTCTGGCCGCGGCACACCGGCCACGAGGAGCGCGGTGTCGCCCTCGCCCGCGCGCTGTGCCAGCGGGTCGGCGCACCGAATCGGTTCCGTGACCTCGGCTGCGCGGTGGCTCGCTATCACGGCCTCTGCCACCGCGCGTTCGAGCTGCGACCCGGGACGATACTGCGCCTGCTCGAGGGCGTGGATGCAATGCGTCGTCCTGAACGATTCGAGGATTTTCTCCTCGCCTGCGAGGCCGACGCGCGGGGCCGCCTGGGACTCTCCGACAGCCCATACCCGCAGGCGCAATGGCTGCGGCAGGCACGTGAGGCGGCGGTGGCCGTGGATGCGCGTGCGCTGGCCGCGCGTGGCCTGGACGGCCCCGCACTCGGTGAAGCGCTGCGCGAGGCACGTGTACGCGCCATCGCCGTCGCGCGGCGACACTCAGGCACTGCGCCCTGACCCGGCGTCCGACGCCCCCGCGACTACGGGTCGATACCAGACGCGGTGTGCACCAGGCACGCACGAACCAC
Organism: Nevskiales bacterium; assembly: GCA_011526045.1. Lineage (GTDB taxonomy): Bacteria > Pseudomonadota > Gammaproteobacteria > Steroidobacterales > QUBU01. The sequence continues at coordinate 104,625 of WYBE01000069.1, forward strand.
AGTGAGCCGCCCGCTGCATCTCTCGACCCTGCCACAGGATCGTTGGGCCCGCCAGGGCAAACCGGGGCCCGGCAGCCCCGCTCCGAGGTGCCTGCGCCGGGCGAGAGCGGAATCGGCGAAGCGCTGCTCCGTCCGCTCGAGCACCCGTCGCACGGGCGACGGGCTGGGCCGCCGCGGGCGGCCGGGCACCGTGCAACGCAGCCAGCGGGTTGCGCAGCAGTCTTGCATCAACCGGTCAGAGTCGATCCCTGATGTCGGAGTAGACCGCGAGTATCCGCTGCACATACCGTACGGTCTCCGCCAGGGCGGGCATTTCCCCAAAACGATATAGCACCGATTGCGGATTTCTGACCCGGACCGCCTCTGGTCCCGCGTTGTAGGCAGCCACGGCGCTGGTGACCATCCCGTCGTTCTCGCGCAAGCGACGCGCGAGATAGGTCACGCACTTTCCGATGGCCCCGTAGCCGACGCGGGCGTCGGTCGCCTGCAGTGCAGCTGCGCCACCGGCAAAAAAGTCGTGACTCGCGAAGTCCTGTTGCAGGGCTGCGGTGTAGGCCCGCCTCGCCGCCTCAACCTCCTCGTCGGGCACGTTGATGGCCACGAATTCCCGCAGGATTTCGAGATCCCCCGTAGCCACGGCGCGATCGATCACCGCCCGGGCATCGAAGCCGGCAACCCCGAACCGTGACTTGAATGCCTCGATTCGTTTTGTCACTGCTTCCCTGCGCGCACGCTGGAGGTCCCGGAAGCGCTCCCACAAGTAGTGCCTGCCTAACGGCTCGAGCCCATACTCCAGCGCCGTGTCCGGCATGAACTGGGCCATGCCGACTGCACCCGCAGGAGAAACCACAGTCGGCGCGAACCGCGACTCGTTGTACAGCAGGGACAGCACCAGGAGCGGGTCGACGGGATGCAGCTCGCGATTGTCCCGGATGCCATCGAAGACGTGAGTGACGATCTTCCCGATGTGCCCCTGCAGGAACGGCATGTCACGCGGGTTGAGATCCCAGTGTGACAGCGTCATGCCGGGCGGATGCGAATCCAGCAGGAACTCCAGCACCGCATCCGTCAGCCCCCGGGCCGCATTGCGGGAAAGATCCGGCTGGAAATCGCTGCCCAGGCGGAACTCGAGCGGATGATCGCGACGCATGCCGCTGGTCGCCGGCCCGCTACGAGCCGCCGCCGCGGCCTCCGCCGTGATTGCCAGCGTCCCCGCGGTAACTCCGAGACGGACTACATCACGCCGGTTGACTGTTTTACTGGGCATCAGCGCTTCCGCCTATCACTGGTCATGAATTTTCTCCGCAGGGCGCAGGCCGGAGACGACCCGCTCTGGTCCGGTTGGACTGCCCGGGGCAGGTTTCCCGGCACCGGCAGCTAACAGGTTGATGCAAAACTGCTAAAGCAGGTGGCGCAGATCGCGAAAGCCGAAACCATCGCAGTGGCCACGCCCGCGCGTGGCGGCGAGAACCTTGAAGCGTTCGCCCATCTCGCCGGGCATCAACAGGCGGCGTGCCTGACCGGCCAGTGCAACTCGATCGCGAACCTGCCCTGTTTGCAATCGCTCCAGTTCGGTCAACACGCCGCTGTCGACCAGGAAATGCGCCTGGGTGCTGTATCCCGCCACGGATAGTCCTGCGGCGTCGGCGGCCGCTGCCGCCGCGGTGAAGTCGACCCAGGCACTGATGTCCTGCAACCCCGGGTGAAGGAACGGATCGGCATGCGCGCGATGGCGGTAATGACAAAGAAGCGTTCCATCGCGCCGCTCCGGATGATAGTACTCGCGCCGCGCCATGCCGTAATCGCAGACCAGGAAAGCCCCCGCCTCGATGATCCTGGCGATGGAGTCGATCCAGGCGGGCAGGCGCAGGCTGACTTCCGAGGTGTAGCCATTGTCCAGTTCGCGACCAAGCCCGCTCTCGATGGCGGCAACTGCAGCGCGCAACTCCCGGCCTGCCGGCCGCTCGGCCCAGGCAAACCCATCACCGGCCACGCTGACACCCTGTGCCATGACGTCGTGTTCGAGTTTGCGAAAGCGCGTCACCGGCAACGCGTCCGCCACCTCGTTGGCGAGAATGATCGCGCGCAGCGGCGACTGCGGTAGTTCGTCGAGCCATTCCACGGTATCGCGCAGCGCCTGCGGCAGGCGCTGCAGCGTATCCTGCTGCCGCCTGCGCAGGCCGGCGCTCACCTCGAGGATGAGATAACGCGCCGGCACCACACCATGGCCTTGTAATGCGCCGAGGACCTCGGCCGCCAGAGCCCCGCTGCCGGCACCAAGTTCCAGGATCACGGCGTCCGGACTGTCGCGCAACCAGGCACAGCATGCATTCGCCAGACAGCGACCGAACAGCGCCGAGATTTCGGGCGCCGTGACGAAATCGCCCGCCGGACCGAATTTCTCTGCTCCGGCGCTGTAATAGCCGAGTCCCGGCGCGTACAGGGCGAGATCCATGAACTCGGAAAAATCGATCCAGCCGCCGGCGCGATGAATGCGCTCCGCGATGTATCCGGCAACGCGCCGGCTGTGTGCCAGTGCCTCTTCGGACGGAGGCGGCAGATCGAATCGGTTCGCCATGGTGGTGTAATCTTACGGCGTCGTGTCGTCGAATCGGCACACGTTCGGGACAAAGGCTGGCGACAACAGCATGGCAGCAGGCACGGCAGCACTCGGCGGCAAGTGGGCCCTCGTCACGGGAGCGGCACGCCGGGTTGGCGCAACCATCGCGCGCAGCCTTCATGAAAGCGGTGCATCGGTTGCCATCCACTACCGCGAGTCGGACGCACCTGCACGGGCGCTCGCCGCAGAGCTCAATGCAAGCCGTGCAGGCTCAGCGCTGATCACGCGATGCGACCTGCGGCAGGAAGCAGCCATCGATTCGATGCTCCGCGAGGTGCTCGATCACGCCGGGCGTCTGGACATACTCGTCAACAATGCCTCGAGCTTTTATCCGACGCCGATCGGCAGCATCACCGCTGCGCAATGGGACGACCTGATAGGCACGAACCTGCGGGCACCCCTGTTCCTGTCGCAGGCGGCAGTGCCGCAGCTGCGCGCGGCGCAAGGCTCGATCGTCAACCTGATCGACATCCACGCCATACGCCCGCTGCGCGATCACCCGGTTTACGGCGCGGCCAAGGCCGGGCTCGCCATGCTGACCCGCTCACTGGCCCGCGACCTCGCGCCGGAGGTACGCGTCAACGGGGTGGCACCCGGGGCGGTCCTGTGGCCGGACGACGGCATCGAGGATCGCACTCGCGAAAGCATCGTCCGCCAGATCCCGATGCGACGCGCCGGCACGCCCGAGGATATCGCCGGCTGCGTGCTGTACCTGGTGCGGGACGCGCCCTACGTGACCGGCCAGATCATCACCGTGGATGGCGGACGAAGCATCGGCTGGTGAGCCGACCGGCGATTCAGCCGGACCTGCCCCGCGGATCCGCGTCGAGCACCGACAGAGGCAGCCACTCGAGCGGATGGCGCGCCTGGTCGAATCGCGCCCATAACTCGCCCAGGGTTTCGCCGGTCACGGGATGGCGCGTGGTCGGGGCGACCTCGGCCAGCGGCCCCAGCACGAAACTGTAGCGATTGATGTCCTCTCGCGGCAGGCGCAGCTTCTCGTCGATTGCGTCGCCGTACAGAATCAGGTCGAGATCCAGGGCCCGTGGGCCAAACGGGTTTTGCCCCCGTACCCGGCCCGCCTGCGCGTGCAGCCGTTCCAGTTCGGCAAGGATGCCTTCGGGGCGTTCACGGGTCGTAAACCCAATGATCATGTTCAGAAAATCGTCGCCCGTGAACCCTGCAGCCTTGTTGCGATAAACGGACGACAGCAACAGCGGCGCAAAACGCCTCTCGAGCTCGCGCACGGCCATGCGCAGATTGCGGACCGGGTCGATATTGCTGCCTGCACTGACGAAGACCGGGACAGCGGCAGAAGTGACGGGGTCATGCCGGCCGGCATCGGGGCCGTGGTCGATCAACGGCCAGGCTTCCCGCGCCGCGGCACGGTCTTAGGATCGCCCCGCTCGATGCAAATGCCGACATCGCGTGCGCCGCGAATCGCGAACGGCTTACGCACGACTACTTTCATCCATGGCACGGCGAACTCCGCCATGACGGTCTCGGCGATGCGCTCGGCCAGCGTCTCGACCAGATGGAAACCCGAGCCCTGCACGAGATCGACTACACGCCTGGATACCGCCTTGTAATCCAGCGTTGCGTCGATATGGTCGCGCTCCGCTGCCGCGCGCGCATCCACAGCCATCTCGAGGTCGATGCTGATGTCCTGAGGCAGCCGCCGTTCCCACTCCCAGATGCCGACGATGGCCCTGACGCGCAGGTCCTTGAGGAAGATCGTGTCCATCGGCGTAGGGCGCACCGCTCAGGGTGGTTGTAGTTCTTCGAGTTCCCAGCGCGCCCTGGCCTGCACGGCCGGCGCCGCGGAACTGCCTTCGCGCAGTCGCAGGGCTCCGGTCAGTGCGACCATGGCTGCATTGTCGGTACAGAATTCGTTTCGCGGATAATAGACGCTGAGGCCCGCGGCTGTCAGTTCGTGCCGCAGCCTGGCGCGCAGCCGCGCGTTGGCCCCGACGCCTCCGGCCACGATCAACTGCTCGAGGCCGGTCGCCTTCATCGCACGGAGGCACTTGGCAACCAGCGTGTCGACCACAGCTTCCTCGAAGGATTTCGCGAGATCGCGCCGGTCGCTGTCGTCGAGTGCACCGGCTGGATCGCGCAACTCCCGGGCTTTCACCGATACGGCCGTCTTGAGCCCGCTGAAACTGAAATCGAGACCATTGCGATTAAGCAACGGTCGCGGAAATGCGAAGCGGTCGCGACCGCCGTCGGCTGCGAGACGCGCGAGCGCGGGACCGCCCGGATAGGGCAAACCGAGCACCTTGGCGGTCTTGTCGAAGGCCTCGCCGGCCGCATCGTCCAGGGTCTGCCCCAGGATCCGGTAGCGGCCCAGCGCGGCCACCTGCACGAGCATGCTGTGACCTCCCGAAACCAGCAGGGCGACAAAGGGGAACTGCGGCGGCTGCGGCTCCAGTAACGGCGCGAGCAGGTGGGCCTCCATGTGGTGCACGGGGACTGCGGGCCGGCGCCAGGCGCTCGCCAGGCCGCAGCCGACCGTGGCGCCTACCAGCAAGGCACCAATGAGCCCAGGCCCGGCGGTATAGGCGACCGCCTGAAGGTCGTCGCCTCGCACACCGGCCTCAGCCATGACCTGCTCCACCATCGGCAGCAGGCGCTGGATATGGTCGCGGGAGGCCAGTTCCGGCACGACACCACCATACGGTGCGTGGATGGCGACCTGGCTGTGGATCAGGTGTGCGAGCAGGCCACTGTCGCGGTCATAAACGGCCACCGACGTCTCGTCACAGCTGGTCTCGATTCCCAGTACGGCCATGGTCCGGGGGATCACCCCTGCATCCTTTGCAATCGGCGCCGAAATGGCTATATTGTGCGTCCTCCACCGGCCGCGAGCCGGTTTTTTTCGCCTGAGGACTACTAACTTGCCCAGCGTACGCGTCCGCGAAAACGAGCACTTCGATGCCGCCCTGCGTCGCTTCAAACGCGCCTGCGAGAAGGCGGGCGTCCTGACGGAGCTGCGCCGGCGGGAGTTCTACGAGAAACCGACCCAGGAACGCAAGCGCAAGCGGGCCGCGGCGATCAAGCGTCAGCTCAAGCGCACCTCGCGCGAAACGAATCGCCGACGCCGACTGTACTGATCAGACCTCCCTGCGCCTATGTCGCTCAAGACCCAGGTCAGCGACGACATGAAAAGCGCCCTGCGCGGCGGCGAGAAATTGCGGCTGACGACCATCCGCATGTTGCTTGCCGCGATCAAGCAGCGCGAGGTGGACGAACGCCGGGAGCTTTCCGACGGCGACATCCTTCAGATCGTCGAGAAGCTGATCAAGCAGCGACGGGAGGCCGCCGCCCAGTTCAAGTCCGCAGGCAGGAGCGACCTGGAAGCCCGCGAACTCGAAGAAACGCGGATCCTCTCCGTATACCTGCCCGTTCAGCTCACGGAAGCTGAGATACAGGCCTTGCTCGACGCCGCGATGGCCGAAACCGGCGCGGCCGGCATGAAGGACATGGGCAAAGTCATGAACGTCCTGCGACCTAGGTTGCAGGGAAGGGCCGACATGGCCCAGGTCAGCGCTCTGCTGAAGGCAAAACTCGCCGGCTGAGCCGGGGTACGCCGCCAGCGCAAGGCCCGGTCCGGCACGTCGGCCAGAACGGTGCCATCGACGCATGGACGCCCGCTTGGCGCAACCCGTATGCTGGCGGCCAAGACCGCCTCCCGGAAAGCGGCTTCCCCCATGACTGCGCGCATTCCACAGGACTTCATCGACGAGTTGATGCAACGGGCCGACATCGTGGAGATCGTCGGCTCCCGGGTACAACTGAAGAAGGCCGGGCGCGAATACAAGGCCTGCTGCCCGTTTCACGGCGAGAAAACCCCCTCCTTCACCGTCAGCCCGACCAAAGGCTTCTACCACTGCTTCGGTTGCGGCGCCCACGGCACAGCTCTCGGCTTCCTGATGGAGTACGATCGCCTCGACTTCGTCACCGCAGTGGAGGAGCTCGCCGCCCGCTGCGGGTTGCAGGTTCCACGCGATTCCACCGGGCCGGCCCAGGCCCCGCTCGCGCCCGTTTACGAAGCCCTCGCGGCCGCAGCAACGTTCTTCGAACGTTCGTTGCGCGACCGTCCCGCGGCCATCGAGTATTTGCGCTCGCGTGGCCTCGATGGGGAAACCGTAAAAGCGTACCGGATCGGTTACGCGTTGCCTGCCTGGGACGGCCTGTTGCGCGAACTGGGGGACTCCGCTGAACGCCGGGAACGCATGTTTGCGGCCGGCCTGCTCGTCGAACGCGAGGGCGGCGGTCATTACGATCGCTTCAGGGATCGGATCATGTTTCCCATCCACGACAGCCGCGGGCGGATCGTCGGCTTCGGCGGGCGGGTCATGGGGAGCGGCGAACCGAAATACCTGAACTCGCCCGAGACGGCGGTTTTTCACAAAGGCCAGGAGTTGTACGGCCTGTACGAAGCGCGGCAGGCCGAGCGACGGCTCACCCGGCTGCTGGTCGTCGAGGGTTACATGGATGTCGTTGCGCTGGCGCGCCATGGAATTCGCGATGCCGCCGCCACGCTCGGCACGGCGACCACCAGCGAACAGATCAAGCGCCTGTTTCGCGTCGTACCGAGCCTGGTGTTCTGCTTCGATGGCGATCGGGCCGGCCGTGCTGCAGCCTGGCGCGCGCTGCAGGCATCCCTGCCCGAGATCCGCGACGGCCGCCAGATCGCATTCCTCTTCCTGCCGGACGGTGAGGATCCGGATTCGCTCGTACGGAAGGAAGGCGCGGAGGCATTCCGCGGGCGACTCGCGGGCGCACAGCCCCTGTCGGATTATCTGCTGGAGGAGCTGCGCCACCAGAGCGGTACGGAATCGCTCGATAGCCGTGCGCGACTCGCGGAACTCGCGCGGCCTCTGCTGCAGCAGATTCCCGCCGGCATCTACCGGGAGCTGCTTACGGACCGCCTGGCACAGGAAGTCGGCCTGAAGAGGGATCGTCTCGCGACTGCGCTCGGCACGGTGCCGGAGGCCAGAGTGCCGGCCGATGAGCACCCGCGGCCCGCGCGCCGCGGCCGCAGCCCGCACGCGCGACCATCGCTCGTGCGTCAGGCGATAACGCTGCTCATCAATTTTCCCGGCCTTGGAGCACAGGTCGAGGTGCCAATGGGTCTGGCGGAAGTATCGCAGAAGGGTGTGCCCTTGCTGCTCGAATTGCTGGATCTCTCCCGCAATCACCCCGGCCTCGGTCCCGGCGCTGTAGCGGAGAGGTTCCGCGAGCGCCCGGAGGGCAAACACCTGGCCGAGTTGCTGGCGGCGCCCGTGCTCGTCAGCGAAGCGGCAGCGGCACGCGAACTAAATGACTGCCTGTGCCGGATCATGGCGCTCGACCGCGAGGAACGTCTCGCGGCACTCGTGTCTAAAGCGGAGTCAGGCGTGCTCACGGCCGAGGAGCGTGCGGCGTTTCGCCAACTGCAACGCCAGGTGGCCGGCGGGCATTAGGTTAAAGAATGCGGGGGTAGCGCCGATATCCCCCCGGAGGCCAACGCGCCACATCCCAGCCGAGGAGCGGATCTTATTCCGTCATTTAATCAATAGGTTAAGTGATTTTTCCGAACCGGCGGCGGCCGCAGCGACCGAATGGCCAGCACGCGCCGCGCTGTGGATGGCCGTCAGCCGCCCCCATATAATGCGCCGTTTACGCGCAGGAACCGAGGTACCACGGTGGACGACATTGCCGAGAACGTCAGCACTGCCGAACAGCAGTCGCAGCTCAAGCTGCTGATTGCCCGAGGCAAGGAGCAGGGTTACCTCACCTACGCGGAGGTCAACGATCATCTGCCCAACGACATCGTCGATCCCGAGCAGATCGAAGACATCGTCAACATGATCAACGACATGGGGATCACGGTCTACGAGAAGGTCCCCGACAACGACTCGCTGCTCCTCTCCGATGCATCCCTGACCAACGACGAGGAAGCCGCCGAGGAAGCTGCCGCCGCGCTGGCGACCGTCGACAGCGAGTTCGGGCGTACGACCGACCCGGTGCGCATGTACATGCGCGAAATGGGAACGGTGGAACTTCTGACCCGCGAGGGCGAGATCCGCATCGCCAAGCGCATTGAGGAAGGCCTCGACCAGGTCAAACGTTCCGTCGCCTTCTTCCCGTCGTCGATCGACGTGATCGAGAAAGCATACGAGCCCGTCAAGACGGGCGAGGCGCGCCTGCAGGACGTGTTGACGGGGTTTGTCGACCCGAACCAGCCTGAAGAAGTGCTGCCGGCCAGCGCGCGTGAAGAGGAAGAATCGGACGAAGGCGAAGACTCCCAGAGCGACGAGGATCTCGGACCGGATCCCGTGGAGGCCGACAAACGGCTGAAATCCGTTTTCCGCCAGCAAAAGAAAGTTCTCAAGGCAATCGCCGCGAGTGGCGCATCCCATAAGACGACCATGCGGGCGCGCGAGAAGCTCTGTTCGGAGATCATGGAGCTGAAGCTCTCGCCAAAGCTCTTCGACACGCTCTGCGGACACCTGCGCGAGACCGTCGAGGCGATCCGTGCGCAGGAGCGGCGCATCATGCAATTGTCGGTCCGCGAGGCTGGCATGCCGCGGAAGGATTTCCTCAGCACCTTCCCGACGCACGAGACCAGCATCGGCTGGGTGGACAAGCACATCCGCGCCAAGCGCAAGCATTCCTCCGCACTCGCACGACTCAAGGATGAAATCGTCCGTTGCCAGCGCAAGCTGCAGGCCATCGAAAAAGAGGCCAGCCTGTCGATCGCGGAGGTCAAGGAGATCAACCGCCAGATGTCGATCGGCGAGGCCAAGGCCCGCCGTGCCAAGAAGGAAATGGTGGAAGCCAACCTGCGCCTCGTCATCTCGATCGCCAAGAAATACACCAACCGCGGATTGCAGTTCCTCGACCTGATCCAGGAAGGCAACATCGGCCTGATGAAGGCGGTGGACAAGTTCGAATACCGCCGCGGATACAAGTTCTCGACCTACGCCACGTGGTGGATCCGCCAGGCGATTACCCGTTCCATCGCCGACCAGGCGCGAACGATCCGGATCCCGGTGCACATGATCGAGACGATCAACAAGCTCAACCGTATTTCACGGCAGATGCTGCAGGAAATGGGCCGGGAACCGACCCCGGACGAACTGGCTGTCCGCATGGAGATGCCCGAGGACAAGGTGCGCAAGGTCCTGAAGATCGCCAAGGAACCGATCTCCATGGAGACGCCCATCGGCGACGACGAGGACTCGCATCTCGGGGATTTCATCGAGGACACCACGATCTCCTCGCCGCTCGATGCGGCAACCACCGAGGGCCTGAAGGAAGCCACTCACAACGTGCTGGCAGGCCTGACCCCGCGGGAAGCCAAGGTCCTGCGCATGCGTTTCGGTATCGACATGAATACCGACCATACGCTCGAGGAGGTCGGCAAGCAGTTCGACGTGACGCGGGAACGCATCCGCCAGATCGAAGCCAAGGCGTTGCGCAAGCTGCGCCATCCGTCGCGCAGCGATCAGCTACGCAGCTTCCTCATCGAGGACTGAGCAGCGCCCGCACGCGCAGCGTGATCAGCCTGCTGACGCGTCCGGGTACAGGTCGCTCAGAAGAGCGCTCTGACCGCTCGCCTGCACGATGCGGCAGTGCTGCCGGCGCAGGAGCCGCGGCTCGGCGACGCCGCAGGAATGGGCGATCGTTGCGACCTCCCGCTCCATTCCCTGCTGGTAGCGGGCAACCCGCTCGGCCTTGTCGGTCACCACCAGACCCCGCTGCAGGTTCTTGTCGTGTGTCGTAATGCCGGTCGGGCAGGTGTTCTTGTTGCACTTCATCGCCTGGATGCAGCCCAGCGCGAACATGAAACCCCGGGCGGAGTTCACGAAGTCTGCGCCGACACACAGCGCCCAGGCCACGCCGGCGGGATTGATCATCTTTCCGCTTGCCACGACCCTGATGCGATCCCGTAAACCGTGTTCGACGAGCAGGTCGATGACACGTGGCAGGCTTTCGCGCACGGGCAGTCCGACGTTGTCGAGCAGCGTCATCGGTGCAGCACCGGTGCCGCCGTCGCCGGAATCGACGGTAATGAAATCCGGCGCGCTCTCCGGCCCCCGCCGCTGGATCTCCTCGAATACCTGCCCGAGCCAGTCGTAGGCGCCGAACACGGCCTTGAAGCCCGTGGGCCGGCCGCTCACGTCGCGCACACGAGCGATGAAATCGAGCAGTGATCCGGCGTCGCGGATTTCCGGGTGGCGATTGGGGCTGATGGAATCCTCGCCCTGCGGGATGCCGCGTATGCGCGCGACCTCGGCGGTGACCTTGGCCCCCGGAAGGATGCCGCCCTTGCCGGGCTTGGCGCCCTGGCTCAGCTTGACCTCGATCAGACGCACCTGCTCGTAACTCGACAGTTCGCGCAGGCGCGCCTCGTTCAACCGTGAGTCGGCATCGCGCACGCCATACTTCGCGGTGCCCATCTGGAACACGAGATCGGCACCGCCCGCCAGGTGATGTGGGGACAAACCACCCTCACCAGTATTGAGCCAGCAGCCGGCCACCTTCGCCCCGTTCGACAGCGCCAGCACAGCGGGTCTGGAAATCGCGCCGTAACTCATCGCAGAGACATGGAAGAACCGCGCCGTCGTGTAGGGCCGGCGGCAGTTCGGGCCGACCGTGACCGCCGAGGTCGGGACGGTTTCCTCCTCCAGCATCGGGTAAGCACAGTTCACGAAAATTGCCGTGCCGGGGTGGCGCAGGTCGCGTGTCGAGCCGAACGGGACGGTGTTCTCCTCACCTTTCGCCGTGCGGTACACCCAGGCCCGCTCGGCCCGGTTGAACGGCATCTCCTCGCGGTCCATCGCGAAGAAATACTGGCGCAGGAACTCGCCGATGGTTTCGAACAGGTAGCGGAATCGCCCGATGAGTGGGTAATTGCGGCGAATCGCGTGCCTGGTCTGGGTCTTGTCGATGACATAGATGACCGCCGCCGCGATCGCGCCCAGCCCGAGCGCGAACACGAACAGGTAGGCGAACAGACCCAGAATCTCGCTGACGAGGCTCATGCAGAACCCCCCGTGGACCTCGGTTGGAGCGCACAGCGCCGGATCCGCGCCGACGCAGCGTCTTATTTAACACCGGTGATCTGCGATTGCACCCTGCCGGCACGCGATCGCGCCTGCCGAAGACACAGCGGAGACTGCATCGAGGCATGGCCACGGGGGGCGTGGCCTGGGCCGCCACGCGGTTCAGCCGCGCTGGCGCAGTGCAATCTCGAGGGGATAGTGATCCGAGCCGACCGCAGGTCCGCGCACCACGCTCGTCACCGGCAGATCGGGATCGACGATGCAGTGGTCGATGACAATGCCCACCGGCGGACCCCAGGTCGGCCAGGTCGCAGACCAGCCCTGCTGGCGCCGTGCATCGACCATGCCGGTGCGCTCGAGCAATTCGCCGAAGTACGGCGAGAACGGCGTCAGATTCAGATCGCCAACCAGCAGGCGTCGGGGGGAACTCGCATCGGTCCGTTTTCGGGACGGACCGAGAAGTGTGGACAGCTGCTCGAGTTGGTCATTGCGTTGCACGGCGCGCGTCGGCGACGTCGGCGACGCCAGATGCGCGCCGACCAGTTGCACATCGCCACCAGGGAATGCAACCGTGGCGACCACGTTCACGCTGCCGGCCAGCCCAAGATCCACGGGCCGCGCATCCTTGAGCGGATACTTCGAGTAGACACCCAGCCCCCATGGCGTGCGCCGGTCCACGGAAACCCAGTAGGGATAATCTGCCGTGATGTCGCGCAACTCGACGACCCAGGTCGGGGTCAGCTCCGAGAGCACCAGCACATCGGCATTTTTCTGCGCCAGGTAGGAACGCACTGCCGCGTAGTCATCGTTACTGACAAACAGATTCAGGGCCACGATGGACACGTCATGGCCGCTCGACGACGCGATGGAGGGCGTGATCAGCGCCGGCAACGCATAGGGAACCACGTACCACCCATTCGGCAGCATCGCTGCCGCAGCCAGCAGGGCAAGCAACGGGCGACGTGCAACGGCAAACCCGGCACACAGCGCGAGCAGCAGGAGGAAATACTGCGGCCGAAAGTGCGAGGCGAGTTCCGCCATCCAGCCATGCCGGGCAAACAGGGAGAGCGCCGTCAGGCCCATCAGGACGGCCAGCGAAAACCCAGCAAGCACCAACGCCGACCGGCGTACGCGATTCCAGAACATGCTCGAATTTCCCATGCTACGCACGGCGTGAGTGCCGTGTGGGAACGTCACCAGGAGGTGTCGTCCGCACGAATTCTCCCACGGCTGCCGCGCTCCTGGTAGGGACCTGGCGCTCAGAACGTAAGCGAGCCGGCCAGAACGTGCTTATGTCAATTGCTGACGCGCGGCGGCAACCCACGCGCGTCGTTTCTCAGCCGCGCCGCATCGATATCCCGGTCGGCCAGCACCCGGCGCGCCCCAGCGGCAAGCGCCTCGCCGTTTCCCGGGCACCGGACTCAACGACGTGCGTTGCGCCAGCGACGAAGCGTCACCAGGCGCCATGTTTGCCTGACGACACGGGCCAATCGCTCGGCCAGCGTCGGCCGGTCATAGACCTGATCGGCCGGATCGATGCCGGCACGGTCATGGCGATACTTGAGCTTGATCCACGCATTGAGGTCCATGCGGCACATCTGCCGGTACATCCAGCACCGGAACCACCCGGACTGCGGTGAAACCGCGATCGCAGTGCCGAAATCAATGAGATAGGGGCGCCCACTGCTCGCGATCAGAATGTTGTCTTTGCGCTTCAGGTCCCCGTGCGCCACACCCGCCCGGTGCATTGCCAGGATCAGGTCACGCAGGTCCGCGAAGAACTGCTCGCGTTGCTCGGATGCGGGCTGTGCGTCGCGCAACGATGCGCCACGCACGAACTCGAGCCGCAACTCGCCGTTCGGTCCGAGGCCCATGCAGGCGGGTATTCCTGCGATCCCGGGCAATCGCTGATAGATGCTGTGTTCGCGACGGAGCATCGCCCGGCGCAGTGCGCGCATCGGACCACGGCCGTCCGGCCGCTTCACGATGCTTACTCCGTCAGGGCCCTCGACGAGGTATACGACCCCCTGGTAGCCGCCCGCAATCCGGCGCTCCTCACACAATGGTCCCGACGCCTTCCTCGGCCCGGACTCGCCATCGAAACCTGAGCCGCTCATGGGCGATCGCTTCAGAGCAGCCGATAGATCCAGCCCAGCCAGAAGAACGTGTAGGCGAGCACCGCGGGCTCGGCATTGCGACGCAGGCTGGTGCCGAGCGACCAGGTGCCGCCGCGCGCCGGCACGAGGGACCGTGGCAACACCGCTGGGGTCGTACTCTGCCACTCGGCGCAGCGCTCGCCGAAGATACGGCGCAGCTTGCGATCCTCGTAATCGATGGCGGGCGGATAGTAGAACCACCAGAACCACGCCGAGAGCAATACGGCCCACCACAGGCCACTCGCGAGCGTGAACCCCACGAGCAACAGCAGGTTGCCCGTGTACAGCGGATGGCGTACCAGCGAGTACGGCCCGTCGGTCGCCAGTTGCTCGTTCTTGGTAATGAAACCCGAAGCATAGAGCCGCACGATTGCGCCCAGCACGGAAACTGCCACGCCGGCGGCAAACCCGGCCTGCATCGGCTGCGCGAGCACGGCATACAAGGGCATGAGCAGCAGCCCGAGGCCCTGGCGCGACACCTCGTGATAGCGCATTTCCCGCACGACGCCGGCGATGCCCGCCAGCGGCGGAAGTTCCCTGGTTCTGTGGCCCATCGATACCCGCCCGCGAGTCGACTTGCGGCCGCGACAGTAACAGAATCAGCCGATCCCGGTCACCCGGCCGCGGTGATCGCCATTGCCACCGCTGCTAGAATGCGCCCCGTCCGATCGAGTCTCGATTCGCGGCATTTCAACACCGCGGCGTCGGTGGGCCTGTAGCTCAGTTGGTTAGAGCGGCGGACTCATAATCCGTTGGTCGCTGGTTCAAGTCCAGCCGGGCCCACCAATTCCGGACACCCCGACCCCGTCGCAACAGTGGGCGTCTGAAGCCCGGAACACCCGGCTGGCCACCTTGCAGGCCATTACCGGATCAATCGCCGCCGGATGAAAATCGTCGCCGCGAGATAACCCACGCCGGCGTAGGCGAGCAGCACCCCGACGTGCAGGAACAGCTGCTCGAGCGGCTGGCCTGCGACCAGCGGCCGGATGAGCGCCACCGCGTGGGATAGCGGCAGCACGTGGACGATGGCCTGCGCGAACTCTGGCAAGGTGCCGATCGGATAGAAGACGCCGCTGAAGATGAACATCGGCGTGATCAGCAGGGTTACGTAGTAGTTGAAGAAGTCGAACGACGGCGCGAGCGAGCTCACGAAAATCGAGGGGCCGGCGAAACACAGGCCGACGAGGAAAAACACCGGCAGCGTTGCCAGGGCGCCCCAGCTCATGACGGCGCCCATCAGGGTGGCGACGATCAGTATCGGCACGCCGACGATGACCGATTTGGTTGCGCACCAGAGCATTTCGCCGGCGACGATGTCGTCGACCTGCAGCGGTGTCGCGAGGATGGCGTCGTAGGTCTGCTGGTGCACCATGCGGGTGAACACCGAGTACATGCCTTCGAAGGCCGCCGCATTCATGGCAGAGGCGGCCAGCAGCCCGGAGGCGAGGAACGTCAGGTAGCTCATGCCGGACAGGTCGCCGATGAACCGCCCGAGGCCGAAGCCGAGGCCGATCAGATAAACGAATGGCTCGCCGAAGGTCAGGAACAGGCCCGCCACCATCAGCTTGCGCCAGACCAGCAGGTTGCGCAGCCACACCTTCAGTGCGGCCGGCCGCGGATGCGGCAACAGCAAGGTCATCGTCGTCATCGTCGGTACCTCCATGGCGCCTCGGGCGCCCTATTCCCGCAGTTCGTGTCCCGTCAGACGGAGGAATACATCCTCGAGAGTCGTGGGCCGGTGCATGCAGATCAGCCCGGATGCCTGCTCGAGACGCTGCAGGGCTGCGGTCAGATCATTGGTGTAGCAATAGCAGGTTCCACCGATACGTTCCGTCCGCACGCCGGGAAGCCCGTCGAAAATACGTGCCACGACGTCGGCTGAACCCTGGATCTCGATGACATGGGACTCGACATGGCGCCGGATCAGGTCCCGTGGCGGACCCTGCGCGATGATCTGGCCCTTGTCGATGACGACGAGGTCGTCGCAGAGGCGTTCTGCCTCGTCCATGTAGTGCGTGGTCAGGAGCAGTGTCTTGCCGGAGTCGCGCAGTTGCCGCAACCGGTTCCAGATCATGCGTCGCACCTGCGGATCCAGCCCGGTCGTCGGCTCGTCCAGCACGATGAGTTCCGGATCATTGATCAGGGCCCGCGCGATGGTCAGCCGCCGTTTCATGCCTCCCGATAGGGATTTGATGCGGTCGTTCGCGCGGTCGCTGAGCTCCATGAACTCGAGCAACTCCCGGATGCGCGGCGCCACCGCTGCCGCCCGCAGCCCGAAGTAGCGCGCGTACATGCGCAGGTTCTCCGCCACCGTGAAGTCCGGATCTGCGTTGTCGTTCTGCGGCACCACGCCGGTGCGCGCGCGGATCTGGCGCACTCCGGTATCGACCGGCAGCCCGAAAACCGTCAGGCTGCCCCTGCTGACGGGCGACTGGCCCAGGATCATCCGCAGGGTCGTGGTCTTGCCCGCGCCATTCGGCCCCAGCAATCCGAAGCAGCCACCACGCGGAATCGCAAGGTCGATCCCGCCCACCGCGATCCGGCCATCGAATTCCTTGCGCAGGTCACGGGCGACCACGATCAGATCGCCCGACTGCGCCCCGGCCGGGTCCGGCCCCTGTTCCTGTCCTTCCCGCATGATCACCCATCCGCGTTCGCGGCCCGTACGCGGGCGGATGCTCCACACACGGCTGCGGCACTTCCTGCCCCCGAAGCCGGTCCAATATGTCGGAAATCGCCGGCACCGCCAAGTCCGCTCGGGGCTCTACGGACGCGGGTTTCTGTAACGGATCACGTTGAAATTGGCCGCCCTGACCCCATCATGACTGCTGCAGACTGGCAGTACGAGGCAGGCCCAGCCCCGGATTACACGAAGGACCACGAACCGATGGAAGACTCCAGCAACGAGCGACCCGAGACCGCAGGCGAACCGTCGACCGTAGAGGACGGCGGCGCACGGCGCATACCGGAGGATGTGCTGATCATCCTGCCGGTACGCAACACCGTCGTGTTCCCCGGCGCCGTGATCCCGCTGACGATCGGGCGCAAGATCTCGCTGGCCGCCGCCGAGGAAGCCAGCCGCAGCGGTCGCCGCATCGGGCTGGTGATGCAGCGCGACCCCACCATCGACGAACCGGCGGGCAGCGATCTCTACCCCGTGGGCACGATCGCCCGGATCGTGCGTTACTTCACGTCGCGCGACGGCACCCAGCACGTGGTCTGCCAGGGTGAGCGGCGGTTCCGCACCCTCGACTACATCGCAGGACTGCCCTTCCTCGCCGCGCGCTTCGACCTGGTCGCAGAGCATTCGGCCGAGAGCACGGAACTCGAGGCCCGGATGCGCATTCTCAAGGACCGGGCGATCGAGGCGATCGGCCTGCTGCCCCAGGCGATGCCCGAACTCGCCGGCGTGGTCAATGGCATTGAGTCACCCGGCCAGCTTGCCGATCTCGTCGCCGGCTTCCTCGACATCAAGCCCGGCGACAAGCAGAGGATCCTGGAAACGCTCGAGCTGCGCAGCCGCCTCGACAAGGTGCTGGAGCACCTGAACCACCAGATCGAAGTGCTGAAAATTTCCCGGCAGCTCGAGGAACAGACGAAGGAGAAGATCGACGAGCGACAGCGCGAATTCTTCCTGCGCGAGCAGATGAAGGCCATTCGCAGCGAGCTCGGCGAAGGCGACGACGGCAGCGGGCTGGAGGAACTGCGCAAGGCCGTCGCGGAAGCGAACATGCCCGAAGAGGCGGCGCAGCACGCCACCAAGGAACTCAAACGCCTCGAGCGCATGCCGGAAGAATCGACCGAGCACTCCATGGTACGCAGCTATCTTGAGTGGCTGATCGCGCTGCCCTGGGCGAAACTCGACGAGGAGTCGATCGACATTGCCCGGGCCCGGCAGATCCTCGACGAGGATCACTTTGGCCTCACCAGGGTGAAGCAGCGGATCCTCGAGTACCTGGCCGTGCGCAAGCTCAACCCGGAAGGCCGCAGCCCGATCCTGTGCTTCGTCGGCCCCCCCGGTGTCGGCAAGACTTCGCTCGGCCAGAGTATTGCCCGCGCGCTCGGACTGAAGTTCGTGCGCGCCAGCCTCGGCGGCGTGCATGACGAAGCGGAGATCCGCGGTCACCGCCGAACCTACATTGGCGCGCTGCCCGGCAATGTCATCCAGCAGATCCGCAAGGCGGGGACCCGCAACCCGGTGTTCATGCTGGACGAGATGGACAAGCTTGGCGTCAGCCTGCACGGCGACCCCTCCTCTGCGCTGCTCGAGGTCCTCGATCCAGAGCAGAACGCGACGTTCCGCGACAACTACGTAGGTGTGCCGTTCGACCTGAGCAAGGTGTTCTTTCTCGGCACGGCCAACGTGCTCGACACCATTCCGGGGCCGCTGCGCGACCGCATGGAAGTCATCGAGCTGCCGGGTTATACGCAGGAAGAGAAGCTGGAAATTGCCCGTCGTTACCTCGTCCAGCGCCAGCTCAAGGCGAACGGCCTGCGTGACGAGCAGGCGCAAATCAGCGACGACGCCCTGCGCGAGATCATCTCGCGCTACACGCGTGAGTCCGGCGTGCGCAATCTCGAACGCGAGATCGGCAGCGTGCTACGCAATGCGGCGGTACGCATCACCGAGGGCAAAACCGAGCGGCTCCACATCGACGCGGCGGCCGTGACCGAGATCCTCGGTGCCCCGAAGTTCGAGTCCGAAGTGGCGCTTCGCACCAGCCTCGCCGGAGTGGCGACCGGGCTCGCCTGGACCCCCGTCGGTGGCGACATCCTGTTCGTGGAAACGACGGCGGTGCGTGGCAAGGGCGGGCTGATCCTGACCGGCCAGCTCGGCGAGGTGATGAAGGAAAGCGCGCAGGCTGCAGTGACCCTGGCGAAAGCCAGGGGAGAGCGGCTCGGGCTCGCCGATTTCCGCTTCGACGAGCACGATCTGCACATCCATGTTCCCGCTGGGGCGATTCCCAAGGATGGCCCGAGCGCCGGGGTTGCGCTCTTCACGTCGGTGTGTTCGCTGCTGACCGACCGAAAGGTGCGCAGCGATGTCGCGATGACGGGTGAGATCAGCCTGCGCGGCCTCGTCCTGCCGGTGGGGGGGATCAAGGAGAAGGCGCTCGCCGCGCTGCGCGCCGGGATTCGCACCGTGCTGCTACCCGCGCGCAACCGCAAAGATCTCGAGGAAATCCCCGAGAGCGCACGCGACCAGCTGCAGTTCGTCTGGCTGGAAACCGTGGACGACGCGCTGGCTCACGCTCTGGAGCTTGCGCAATAGGCAGGATCGAGCGTCAGCCGCTCTGGGCAGGCGCCGCTGCTCGCGTCGTGCGATAACCCCAGCGACCCGCGCGGCGCTCATTGAGCTGCCCGACGATCTGCTCCGCCGAGGTCTTCACCGCGGTCTGCGTGCCCTGCAGATAGCCGTTGATGGCATTCGCGCCCTGGCGGATCGTGTAGCGGTACCAGTTCTTGCCGGCGGCACCATCAGGCGGCTCGGTACGCTCTATTGCGACCAGCCGGAAAGGTTCTGCGTGCGCGGCACTCTTTTCCTCCGGCTTCTCGACCGCCTTCGTTTTGCTCTTGGTTTTTGTCTTTGCCCTTGCGCTCGCCATGGAACTGCCTCAGGGGCCTTGGGTAGGCCGTTGTCGCCACCGTTGCAGCGGGATTCGTTGCCGGCTTTGGCGCTCGGGCCGGTCGGGACGGAACCGGAGCGCCAAAGTGGAAAGAGCCGTGCAAGTTAGCATCCGGGCCCCGTGCAGCGCAACGGAGACCGGCCCAACTCATTGTTTTCAAAGCCGGCAAGGCGGGTGGCAGCGGCTCAAAGCGGCCGGGCGATGCGCCCGGAGCAACTACTGCGTTGCCGCAAACACGGCGCTTACGGCCTCGGCGTCCGCAACGGCGACGGCCCGTACCGCGGGCGCACCGAGGTCGACCGGCCGGCCGGTGGCCTGGGCAACGGTTTCCTCGAGCGCGGGTTGGTCGAGCGTGGCGGGATCAACGTAGAGCGTGCGTGGTGCCGCTTCCTCGGCTGCCGCACCCTTCTGGCCCGGCGGCAGGTAGATGCAGCCGGTGGCGAAGTCCACACCGAAGGCGATCAGGCCCGGCACGATGAATACCACCAGGCCGGCGGCATCCAGGATCGCCACCCCGGGATCGATGTTCCCGGACTTCTGACCCTTCCGTTCCGGGTACAACAGCAGCCCGCAGCCGGCAGTTTGCACGGCCAGCAGCGACAGCATCATGAGTCCAACAACACGCCGCATCGAATCAGCCCTCCGTGACGAACTTCTAGCGACGCGGCGCCGACAGGAGAATGCGCAGGTTCACGGTTTTGCGCCGGCGCCGGCGCTCAGCGGCTGGTTTTGCGATGCGGGTCGAACAACGCTTCGGCGGCCCCAGTGGGTTCGGCGCTTGCGCCGTTCGGGCCTTGCCGGCCGAACAATGCAGCCAGTTCATCTTTCGCGTGCCGCTCGGCGGCGGCCAGCGACGAGTCGAAGGCGCCCCGGCGCGGACGAAAGTAATCGCAGAAATTGGCCTGTTCCTTGGCCTTGACCTCCTCCGCGTCGTCCTCCGTGCATTTCCTGGCGACCCGCGGATCGTAGGCAACGCACATGCGGCAGACGTGCAGTTCGGCCCGGCAGGAAGGGCATTCCTCCAGCCGCCGCAGCGGTAGCGACAGCGCGGCGAGGCTCGCCCCGCAGCGCCAGCAGACCAAGTCATGCGCCATAGGCCAGTGAGTATAGGCGTAGCCTGCCGGCGTCGCGCCCCCGCCGGAATCCGCCAAATCTTTCATGTATTTACGTTGATCGCTCCGTATAATGCGCCGCTCGCCCGCAGCCACCCGCCGTCCCATGCCCGCCGCCGACCGCCTCCGCAACATCGCCATCATCGCCCACGTCGATCACGGCAAGACAACGCTGGTCGATCAACTGCTGAAGCAGTCCGGCACGCTCGATGAGCGCACGGTGCTGCCCGAGCGCGCCATGGATTCCAATGACCTGGAGCGCGAGCGAGGCATCACCATCCTCGCCAAGAACACCGCCATCGGTTGGCGGGACTGGCGCATCAACATCGTCGACACGCCCGGCCATGCCGACTTCGGCGGCGAGGTCGAGCGGGTGCTGTCGATGGTCGATTGCGTCCTGCTGCTCGTCGACGCCGTCGACGGGCCGATGCCACAGACGCGTTTCGTGACGCAGAAAGCGTTCGCGCGCGGCTTCACGCCGATCGTCGTCATCAACAAGATCGATCGTGACGGCGCGCGGCCCGATTGGGTGCTCGACCAGACCTTCGACCTGTTCGATCGCCTTGGCGCAACCGATCGGCAACTCGACTTCCCGGTCGTGTACGCCTCGGCGTTGAACGGTTACGCCGGAACCGACGCGGCCGTGCGAAGCGGCGACATGACCCCGTTGTTCGAGGCAATCCTCCAGCACGTGCCGGCTCCGGCGGTCGATGAGTCGGGACCGCTGCAGCTGCAGGTTTCCAGCCTCGACTACGATTCGTATGTCGGTGTGCTCGGCATCGGCCGGGTTACCCGCGGAGTCGCCAATGCGGGCATGTCCGTCAGCGTGGTCGCGAGCGACGGCACGATTCGTTACGGACGGATCGGCGATCTGTTCGCCTTCATGGGCCTCGGGCGCCAACGGGTTTCGCAGGCAACCGCGGGCGATATCGTCGCCTTCAGCGGAGTCGAGGATCTGCGTATTTCCGACACCCTGTGCGACCGCGACCAGCCTTCCGGCCTGCCGCCGCTGCAGGTCGATGAACCGACGATCAGCATGAACTTCCAGGTCAACAAGTCGCCGTTGGCCGGGCGCGAAGGTCGTTTCCTCACCAGCCGCCAGATTCGCGCCCGACTTGACCAGGAATTGCTGCACAACGTGGCGCTGCGCGTCGAGGACACCGACGACGCCGACAAGTTCAAGGTCTCCGGGCGCGGGGAACTGCATCTGTCCGTGCTGATCGAGACCATGCGCCGCGAGGGTTACGAGCTGGCCGTTTCCCGGCCCGAAGTCATCGAGCATGACGTCGACGGTGTGCGTTGCGAGCCCTGGGAACAGCTCACCGTGGATTTCGCGGAGGAGCACCAGGGTGCCGTGATGAGCCGGCTCGCCGAGCGCAAGGGCGAATTGCTTGCGGTGCAGAGCGACGGTCGCGGCCGCATGCGGATCGATTACCGCATTCCAGCCCGCGGGCTGATCGGGTTTCGTACGGAGTATCTGACCGCCACCGCCGGCACCGGCCTCATCTATCATGTCTTCGAGCGCTACGCTCCGCGCGTGCCGGTCGCGATCGGCCAGCGCATCAACGGCGTGCTGGTGTCGAACGTCGCGGGCAAGGCGCTCGCCTATGCCCTGTTCAACCTGCAGGAACGCGGCCGGTTGTTCATCGGCCACGGCGAACCGGTCTACGAGGGCATGATCGTGGGAATCCACAGCCGCGGTAACGATCTCGTGGTCAATCCCACCAAGGGCAAGCAACTCACGAACATCCGGGCGGCAGGGTCCGACGAGAATATCCTGCTGACGCCACCGGTGCGTTTCTCGCTCGAGCAGGCGCTGGAGTTCATCGACGACGACGAACTCGTCGAGGTGACACCGACAAGCATCCGGCTGCGCAAAAAGCTGCTGCTGGAGAGCGATCGCAAGCGCGTATCGCGTCTCCATGCGTAGCGCCCGGCATCACACTCATCGCGTGACTGGAACCTGACGAAACGGAAGGTAACTCCATGACGAAGGACCGCCTTTTCCTGCTGAAGCCGGATTTTCACAAGGGCAGCGAAGGCCCGTTCTACTGCCCGGAATGTGCCCTGGTCGAGGGCATGCTCTCCTACTACCCGAAGCTGCGACACAAGCTCGACGTGCAGTACGTCGAATTCGACAAACCACGCAGTGCGATCGTGGCGGAACTCGGCGAAGCAAACCAGGGTTGTCCGGTGCTGATCCTGGCCGACGGCCGGAGGATACTGGACACCTCGCTCGAGGTCCGTGAGGCGAACGGCCGGCGGTTCATTGTGAACGACGCTCATCTCCGTCGTTACCTGTCGATGACCTACAGCGTCGGCACCGCCGCCGGTTGACTGGCCGGGCGGCAGGCCGCCGTCGCGCAACTGCAGCAGCACGGACCGGAAAGCCGGTGCCCCACCGCCTCTGCGCGTTGCCGATAGGATAGATTGACGTCATGGCAACTCCGGAGGACGAAGCCCGGAACCGGCCGAAGGGCCGTTCGCTCAGGCCGCTGCTGCATCTCGCGCCGTTTCTGCGCCCGTACCGCGGCATGCTATTGCTTGCAGTCGCGGCCCTGCTCATGGCGTCCGCGCTGCTGCTCTCGCTGCCGGTGGCAGCGCGCTTCGTGATCGATCACGGCTTCGCCTCCGGCAGCGGGGCGACCATCAACCGATATTTCCTGCTGTTTGGCCTGTTGATTGTCGTCTTCTGCGCATTCGCCTCGCTGCGCTACTACCTGATCGCATGGATCGGCGAGCGCGTGGTCGCGGACGTGCGCGATGCCGTCTATTCCCACATGATCCGCATGGACCCGGCCTTCTTCGAGGTCACGCGCACCGGCGAGGTGCTGTCCCGCCTGACGGCCGACACGACGCTCATCCAGTCGATCGCAGGCGTCGGTTTTTCGCTGGTCCTGCGCTCGCTCCTGCAGTTGCCCGGAGCGCTGGTGATGCTGGCGGTGACCAACCTCGAGCTCATGGGAATGATCGTGTTGTTCATTCCCTCGGTGATCCTGCCGATCGTGTTGATCGGCCGGCGCGTACGCCGGCTCTCGCGTGCCTCGCAGGACCGCATCGCCGACACCAGCGCCATGGCCGCCGAATCGCTGAATGCGGTGCAGATCGTCCAGGCGTTCACGGCCGAGCCGGTCCTGACGGGCCGCTTCCACGAAGCGGTCGAGGCGAGCTTCGCCACGGCGATCAGCCGTACGCGCGTGCGCGCAGTGATGACCTTCGTGACGTTCGTGTGCGTATTCGGCGGCATCACCTTCGTGATCTGGATCGGTGCACGCTCCGTCCTGGCCGGCACCATGAGCTACGGTGAACTCGGCCAGTTCCTGCTCTACGCCATGTTCACGGCCACCTCGGCCGGATCCCTGACCGAGATGTGGGGCGAGGTGCAGCGTGCGTCGGGCGCCATGGAACGCATCGTGGAACTGCTCGGCACCACTCCGGGGATCAGGGCGCCGGCGGATCCGGTGCCAATGCCTTCCCCGGGCGCAGGGCGCATACGCTTCGAGCACGTGAGCTTCAGTTACCCCTCGCGCCCCGGACAAAAGGCCCTCGACAACTTCAACCTCGACATCCGGCCGGGGGAGCGTGTGGCCTTCGTTGGGCCGTCCGGCGCCGGCAAGAGCACCACCTTCCAGCTGCTGCAGCGTTTTTACGACCCGCAGGCGGGACGCGTACTGATCGACGGTGCGGATATCGCCCGGGCAAGCCCGCAGGATGTGCGCGCACGCATCGGTCTGGTGCCCCAGGAGACGGTGATCTTCGGGGCCACCGCACGCGAAAACATTCGTTTCGGCAGGCCCGGCGCAAATGAAGACGAGATGCGGGCAGCGGCCCGCTCCGCCGTGGCCGACGCCTTCATCGACGACCTGCCGCAGGGCTACGACACGTTCCTCGGCGAGCGTGGCACCCGGCTTTCCGGAGGGCAGCGCCAGCGCATTGCAATTGCACGCGCCATCCTGCGCAACCCGCCGATCCTGCTCCTCGACGAAGCGACCAGCTCGCTCGACTCGGAAAACGAACGGCAGGTGCAGACCGCGCTCGACCATCTCATGCACGGCCGCACCACGATCATCATCGCGCACCGGCTGGCGACCGTGCTCAAGGCCGACCGGATCGTCGTGATGGATCGGGGCAGGATCGTCGACATCGGGACGCACGAGGAACTGGTCGGACGCGACCCGCTATACGCGCGACTCGCGGAGTTGCAGTTCGGCGAGGCGACTGCCGCCGAGTCGCCTGGCACGACCGACCCGCAGCGCGCGCGCGGATGACCGGGCGGCACGCAACCCGAGCGTCGATGCGCCGCAGGACTCCTGTCTGCCCCCCCACGACCCGCGAGCCGGGCGCCTGACATGGGTGCCTGGTCCCTGCTGCTCGCGATAGGCCTGTGCCTCGTCTTCCTCGGGCTCTTCACCCACTGGAGCATCATGGCATTCGGGGCGGCCTTGCCCTTCATTCCGGTGGTGATGGAACTCATCAAGCGCCGGCGACTCGCGCGCCGGCCCGGGCCGCAGACAGACACGAAGCCCGACGACATATCCATCTAAGCAGCTCGTCTAAGCACGCCTTTGGGGCTTCGCTAAGCTGACCCCTATTGATTTTCCCTCAGCCCGGCCCACGGGCTGCCACGCAACGAGCCCGCATGCCTATGTCCAGAACGCCCAGAACGGCGATTGCAAATCGCCTGCGCGCCGGCTTCCTCAGGCCGTTCACCCGCCGCGACCGTGTCGGTCCCGGCCGGGAAGCCGCGTAATGGCCCTGATCCGCCACGGCCGGTTGGTCGATGACCACTTCACCGATGCCGTCGGTGCGGCGCTCATTCCCGCGAAAGGCGCCGTCATCGTCGGGCTCCTCCAGTGGCTGGACAACGTGCATCAACTCAGCGTCCGGCGCGATCCGCTCGGCATCCGGCTACGCAGCGACCAGCACCCGGAGGTGATCGCCGACGATCTCGATTGCTTTGCCGTGATCGAACTCGAATTCCCGGTGCTTCGGGACGGGCGCCCCTACCATTACGCGCGGCTGCTGCGCGAGCAATGGGGATTCCACGGTGAGCTGCGCGCTACGGGCGTGGTACTGCTGGAACAGATGCCCTTCATGCGGCGGGCCGGATTCGATTCATTCCACGTGGTCAGCGCCGACCCGTTGGGCGCCTGGCGTACCGCGGAGCGCGAGTTCGCGACCTGGTACCAGCCGACGGCTGACCGACGGGTTCCGGCACACCAGTTGCGACGGCAGGCGAACGGCTCGCGCAGGTCCGCCTAGCCGGTGATTCGCGGTGCGTACGGCCGGCCCTCGGCGAGACAGGCACAAAGCTCTGCGTACACCCGCTGCAGGGCCGCGCGGTCGGGCTTGGCCGGCAGCGCGGCGCTGATGCGGGTCGCAAGCGAGCCATGACGCAGGTAGTGCTCGATCGCGCGCTCGGCCGCGGTATCGAGCTGACCACCGGCCGCGGCGTGATCGGCCAGGTGCCCCCATACCTGCGCTACCGACGCGTGGCGGCCACGATAGCCGAGGGCGGCCAGGTAACGACCGTCGTTGATCTCGGCGGTTTCGGCGCCTTCTATGACGACGCGGAGCAGGCGCGCGAGATCTTCCGTGCGCCAACCGGCGAGCGCAGCATGATCGGCCCAGGATTCGACGCACAGCGCGCGCAACGCTGCAACGATCAGGCTCGCATAGGCAAGGTCCATCATCGGGCATTCCTGGACATCGAGCACGCGGATCTCGATCGCCATGCGCTCGAATCGCGGAATCGCTCCGCGCGCATTGACCCATTCCGCAGCCAGCACGCCCTCCGGATCGTGGGCCATGAGATCGCCCTGGATCCGTTCGAGGACCTCCCTGCGGTAGGCGTCGATACCGAACACCGCCTCGGGCACGAGCGCTCCGGTCACGGACGGGATGCGCACACAATTCGTCGCATAGACTGCCAGCCGATTGTCCGCACAGCCGGTCAGCTGTCCGTCCATCACCGGTGAACTGGCCGCCAGCCCGGGCAGGATCGGCAACAGAAAACGTATCGCAGCATGCAGCCGGCCGAACTCGGCCTCCCCCTCGAAAGGCAGGTTCAGGTGCATGCTCTGCAGGTTCGCCCAGCCGTGGCCCTTGCAGGAGAAGATCCGGTCAAACGCGGCGTACACCTCGCGATTGTCGTGCGGCCACAGGTGTAACTCTCCCACCGGATCCATCCACGGGTGCATTCCGCCGGGCATCAGGCGCATGGCGCGGCGCGCCAGCAAGGCGTTCGCCGCGCCGATGTCCGCCTGGAACAGTGGCGCCACTCCAGTCAGCGTGGAGCTCGGCTCCGCCAGCTTGAACTCGATCACATGGAGCGCCAGCTCGTTGTTCCAGGCGAGCGGTCCGCTCGAATATTCGCCGGTGATCGCGCCGGCTGCCTCGGCCAGCAACCAGTCGGCCTGCGCCGCGACATCGAGTGTCGCCGCATACACGAGCATGTACTCGAGCTCGATACCAAACGCCTCGAAGAGCCGCAGCACGACCTGGGCGACCCCTCAGCGGCCATTCCCGCTGACTCGCGCCAGCTCGAGCCGCGTCCGGAACACCCGCATTACCGCTTCATAGAGCGCGTCACCGAGCACCTGGTCCTCCACGCTGCGCTCGACGCTCGGATTGTCGTTGACCTCCATCACGAGACACCGGCCGTCTACTTCCTTGATATCGACGCCGTAGAAGCCGTCGCCGATGGCGTCGGCCGCGCGCATCCCGAGTTCCACTACGGCCGGCGGCGCCTCGTCGACCCGCAGCGTGTCCCAGCGCCCGCCGGTGAGCCTGCCGCCGGCCTGCTGCTTGTAGATCTGCCAGTGATTGCGGGCCATGTAATAGCGGCACACATACAGCGGTTTGCGATCCAGGACTCCGACCCGCCAGTCGAACGGAGTGGGCAGGTATTCCTGCGCGATCACGAGATCGCTGCGCTCGAGCAACTGTCTCAGCGCAAGCCGCAAGGCGACCGGATCCTGAACTTTCACCACGCCCTGCGAAAAGCTGCTGTCGGGCTTCTTCAGCACGCAGGGCAAACCGAGCTCGGCCTCGACGCGATCGATGTTGTTACGGTGGACGATCAGGGTCTTCGGCATCGGAATGCCCAGCCTGGTCATCAACTCGGCGAGATAGACCTTGTTCGCACAGCGCACGATCGAGTCGGGGTCGTCGATCACGATCAACCCTTCGTTACGCGCACGGCTCGCAAACCGGTAGGTGTGGTGATTGACCTGGGTCGTTTCGCGGATGAACAGCGCGTCGAATTCGGCGAGGCGCCCGAAATCGTCCGGCCCGATCACCTCGACCTCGAAGCCGTGCGCCTCGGCCGCCCGCTCGAACCGGCGTATGGCCGGCGGGTCGGAAGGTGGCGAACGATCGGCCGCATTCACCAGAATGGCGAGCTCGTAGCGTACCGCCGGCGCCTTGGGCGCGGGCATGCGACGCGCGAAGTGCTGTTCGATGGCGCCGCGCAGGAACTCACGCTGCTCGGCCGGAATATCGCCCACCGGAATCGGCCGCAGCCCCTGCAGCCGCCATTTCGGCCGGCGCAGGAAACTCGCTCGCAGCAGGGGCACCGGAAAGACGTTGAACAGCGCCTGGGCCAGGCGCTGGAAACGCGGTTCCGGGTGATGGCCGAAGTAGACGCTCAGGTCGAAACGCTCCTCGTTGCGCTCGTGCAGCGCCTTCTGCATGAGTTCCTCGAGCTCTTCGGTCGGGCGAATGAGCGCCGGAGACTTGATGTCCTGCATGGTCAGGACATCAGGAAGCGGGCGGTGCCCACGCGCCGCGGCCAGCAGGGACACGTAATAGCCGGTGGCCTGGTAAGCGTACGACTCGCAGAGATTGTAGACACGCGGCCGGCGCAGCCCGCTGAAACGCCCATCGGTGAGATAGGAGCGCGCCGCCACGACTTCGGCCGACGGTATCTGCAGCGGCCAGTCCCGCGGCTCGTCGACGACGATCAGCGTCGCCATCGCAGTCGCCTCGGCACTTCGATCACCAGCAGGTTCGCGTCATAGGTAAGGCTGCCAAGCAGCACCGCACCGACGAGCCGGTGCAGGTCCACCGAGTAGTACCGCTGACCGCTCAACGGATTCCATTCATAAGGGTCGGCGACATCGACCAGCTTCGTCGCGCGGTCGTAGCCCGACAACACCACGAAGTGGCCGGCCGGCACGCCGCGGATGTCATCCGGTGTGCTCGTGTCGGGGATCTCGCGGCGCGACTGGTAGAGATAGGTTGCCGAGAGTCCCGTCATGATGGGGATGCCCCGGCCGAGGAAGCGCCGGAACAGCGCCGGACGCAGTTCCTCGAAGCGCAGCCGGCCGCCGAGCTCCAGGAATCGCACGTAGCCGGCGGTGGCGGTGCGCAGCTTCGGATCCTCCTTCGCCTCCGCCTGCGCATGCAGGCGCGCGATCAGCTCGGGCACCGGCAGGTGCACCCAGGTGGGATCGAACATGTAGAGATTGTAGGTGTGCAGCGTCGCGCGGTAGCCGCGGCTCAGTGCGTGGTTGGCCAGGAACACATCGAGCGTGCCGCCACCCTCCGCGAGCATGTCGACGCCGCCGATCACTTCCCCGAGACTGATGTCGTCGCCGAAGTAGCGGTAGATGCCATGCAGGCAGGTCGGTCCGCAGGTAACCAGGTCCGGCTGAGCGGCGATCTGGAAGTGCAGCCGCTTGTACATCGAGGCTCCCGGAGCCCGCGCCGGGCGGGGCTGTGGCGGCACAGCCTAGTGGAATCTGCAGCCGTTGCAAGCCAGCGAGTGTCGTGGGTGGCGGAAAGCCGCAGATGTCGCTCGCCGGCGGTGCGGGGTAACATGCGCGGGCTTTCGAGTGCAGGCGCAATAATCATGACCGGAAACCCCTGGACGATTCTCAACTACGCATTCCGCCCGTTTTTTCTCCTCGGGGCCCTGTTCAGCATCGTGGCCCTCATGCTCTGGATCGTATCGCTCCACGGCGGGACGTGGGCACAGGCCTCACCGGATCCCGTCCTGTGGCACGCCCACGAAATGCTGTTTGGTTTCGGGCTGGCCATCGTCGCCGGGTTTCTGATGACCGCGGTCGCGACCTGGACCAACCGGCCAGCGCTGTCCGGGCCGATGCTCGGGGCGCTCGTGATGACCTGGCTCGCCGGCCGCCTGGCGATGGCGCCCGGCGTACCACTGCCCGCCGCGGCCGTTGCAGTGGCCGACATGCTGTTCCCGGTGCTCTTCGCAGCTCTTGCCGCCCGGGAAATCCTCGGGGGCGCCAGCCGCAGGAACTTCGGGATCGCCGTGGCGATGGCGCTGTTCGCCTCTCTCAACCTGCTCTTTCATCTTGGGCGCGCTGCGATCTGGCCCGGGGCCGACGCAGTCGGCATCACCCTGAGCGCGTACCTGCTGCTGCTGCTCATCACCCTGATCGGCGGTCGCATCATCCCCAGCTTTACGGCCAACTGGCTGCGCAGCAACGGAGGAAAGGACCTGCCGGTGGGGCGTCCCTGGATCGAGCGCACGCTGCTCGCGGTCATGGCTGCGGCGGGCATCGCCGATACGCTGGCCGTGAACGGTGTCGGCGTTCCGCCGGTCGCCGTGGCCGGGCTGGCGCTCGGCACCAGCGTCCTGCACGCCTCCCGCCTGGCTGGCTGGCGGGGCATGGCGGCCCGAGCAGAACCACTCGTCGGCGTACTGCACGTTGCCTATGCGTGGCTGCCCATCGGTTTCCTGCTGCTCGCCCTGACCTACCTCGGCCTGCCGATGCCCCGATCTGCCGCGCTCCATGCCCTGACCATGGGCTGCGTCGGTGTCATGGTGCTCGCCGTCACGACCCGCGTGTCGCTCGGCCACACGGGCCGTGCGCTGACGGCCGCGCCTCTGACGGTGGCGGCCTACGTAGCACTCAACGCCGCTGTGCTGGTGCGCATCCTCAGCCCGGTTGGCGCTTATCTGTCGCTGATCGATGTGGCGGCAACGGGCTGGATCGCCGCCTATGGATTATTCCTGTGGGTGTACTGGCCGATCCTGACCGGACCGCGCGCGGACGGCAAACCGGAACGACGGCGGTAATCCGGCCGCCGCGTCGCCACCCGCATCGCGCCGATGCGTGGCCCGCTGCGGACATCGCCGGCGACGTTCAAGCTCCGCCAGGACACTCCGCGACGCCCGCCAGGCTGCGAAAAGGCTTGGCGAAACCGGTATCGATCTGGCCGACGATGCGGCTCTCCGCGAGATCGACCCTGGACATCACGCCCGTGAAAATATTGGTGACGAGACAGTAACGCGGGTCACGGCATGTCCGGATCATGGCGTAGCCATATTCGTCGAGGGGAATCGTGCGCAGGGACCGGCCCGCGTCGTCCAGCAAGTCGATGAAGCTTCCGCGCAGCAGCAGCAGGGTACCGTCGGCGAGATACGCCACCCCGGTCGTCCATTTGCGCGCCAGCTCTGCACCGGGCTCGTAGGTCACGAGGTCGGGCATCTGGCGGCCAGCCTGAACGTCGAAGCGCATGACGCGGTTGCTGAGGTCGGTGATGTAGGTGATGAACTGCCCGGATGGGTGCATGGCGGAGTGCGTCACGCCATGAAAGCCGGTCAGCGAGGCCGCCGTCTCGTTGTCGTACTCGGTGACCACGCCGAGATCCGGCCGGCGCTTCTGGATGCGTCCGTAGCCGACCACCTCGGTGCCTTCGAGCAGGCGCATCTGCCCGCCCTGGTAGGGTTTGCTGCCCTTCAGGTACTCACAGAGATATATGCTCCCGTCCTTGCCGAACACGACGCTTCCCCAGCCGCGCTGACCGAAGTCATGGTTGGGCATCTGCCTGCCGTCGCGCCCGACGCGCACCACGACGCGCTCGAACGGGTCGAAGGCCCACAGCACACCGTCGGGAGCAAAGCTCAGGTTGATCACGAGGTGCGATGTGCCCTCGGTGTACAACGTGCCCTTCGGAACGAGGTCGCGATCAAACTGCAGGATGCGCCCTTCGCCGGCATGATCGTCGGTCGGGTGATTGAGATAGGTGCAGCCGAGAAAGATGTCCCCGGCCGCGAACGGCTTCATGGTCGAAACCTTGGTCATCAGCACTCCCTGGCGGCCCGTGCGGCTCGCCCGATCATCAGCACCCCGGGAGAAATCGCCTATCACGGCATTCCGACATTGCCGGCGCGCTCGCCCCAGGGCCAACGCGGCACCGCTTGCCGCTTGTCATAATCCCCTGCATCTGCGGCGACGGCCCGAACCGCAGCGCGCTTCGTGACGCATTACACATAATACACAGCGCCGGCTCACTACGATAACAGTCCTCTTGTCATAAGGAGACCGGTCCGCCGTTCGCCTCGATGCGGAGTCTGCGGCTGAAAATTCTCGTACTCGCCGGATTGCTGGTGATCCTGACCCAGCTCGGCACCATCAGCGCCGTCCTGTACTCCGCCAACCGGGAAGTACAGCAGACCGCGCGGAGCAGTCTGCTCAAGTCGGGGGAGGTCCTCGACCGCGTGCTGCGGCTACGCGCCGACCAGCTGCGCAGCTCAATGCTCGTGCTCGCTTCCGATCCCGTGTTCGTCGCAGGGCTGATGGGGCGCGATACCGGCGCGGTGACCGCCGCCCTGGCGCGATCCGTGGAGCGCATCCAGACCGACCTCGCGGTAGTCCTCGATGAGCATGGCCGGGTCCTGGCGGGTCATACACAAACCGGCGCACAGGCGCCGTTGCCGGCGGCCATGCCGGCGATCGTCCACCAGCCCGCCGCCGCTCCGGCAGCCGGCCGCAGCACGGTTCGCATTGGCCAGCGCACGTTCGAAATTGCGACCATCCCGCTCAGGCTGGCGGGCAAGCCACAGCGCGAGTGGTTGTCGATGGGCATCGCGCTCGATGAGCGACGCGTGCGTCGCATCGAACAACTCACCGACCTGCAGATCGCCATCGTGGCCACCGGCGATTCAGGTCCCGGGATCGTGGCCAGCTCGTTCGCCCGGAGTGAAGCCGATGTGATCGCACGCGCCTTGCAGTCACGGGCGACCGACCCGGACGGCGTGCGGCAATTGACCATCGGCAGCGCGCGGTTTCTTGCCATGCAACGCCCGCTGGTGCCGGGAGACGACGCGGTGAGCGTGCTGTTGTTGCAATCCCTCGACAAGGCGCTCGCACCCTATCGGATCCAGCGGCTGTCGGTGATCGGACTCGGCCTGCTGGCGCTGGGCGTCGGTCTCGCCGGCGCTGCACTGGTTGCGCGCGCCATAACACGCCCGGTCAGGCAGCTGGCCATCGCGGCTCTGCGTATCCGCAACGGCGACTACAGTGAGGCCGTGAAGCTCACGGCCGACGACGACCTCGGCATGCTGGCGACCGCGTTCAATACCATGCAGAACGGTATTGCCGAGCGCGAGAATCGCATCAGCTACCAGGCGCAGTTCGATACGCTCACCGGGCTGCCTAACCGCCTGCTGGCCCTCGAACGCCTCGAGCAGGCGCTATCAGGGGCGACAGACCCGGACGCGACAGTCAGCCTGCTGGTGGTGGACCTCGGCAGTTTCGGCAATATCGCTTCGGCGCTCGGTCACGAGATTGCCGACGCCCTCCTCGCCCAGGCGGCCGAGCGGCTGCGCGCCAGTGTCGATGCCCGCCACACGGTGGCACGCATCGAGGGCGACGAGTTCGCGGTCATCCTCGACGGCATAGGATCGGAAGGCGCGCGGGAACTCGCCGAGGACCTGCTGCGACTGTTCGGGCCTGGGCTCTCCGTTCGCGACGTCAATATCAGCCTCAATGTCGTCATCGGCATGGCGTGCTGGCCGCAACATGCGCGCGATCCGCTGCAGCTGCTGTTGCGTGCGACCGTGGCCAAGGACGATGCGCGAAGTACGCATCAGAGCATTCACGTGTACCAGGACGGGCGCGAGGAACGCCGCGTGCGCCAGCTTGCGATTCTCGGTGACCTGCGCCGCGCAGCGCGCTACGACGAACTGCGACTGTACCTGCAACCGAAGGTCTCGCTGGCGGACGGCCGCGTCTGTGGTGCCGAAGCGCTGGTGCGCTGGGACCATCCGGCGTACGGCTGGCTGTCCCCGGGAGAGTTCATCGGCATCGCGGAGCAGTTCGGCAACATTTCGCTCATCACGCGCTGGGCACTGAGCGCTGCCGTCCGGGAGTGCCGCCTGTGGGTCGAGGACGGACTGGACCTCTCGGTCGCGGTGAACCTCTCCAGCCGCGATCTGCTGGATCAGGAGCTGCCGCTGTTCATCCTCGCCCTGCTCCGCGATCACGACCTCGCGGCGCGGCACCTGACACTGGAGATCACCGAAGAAGCGCTGGTCCGCGACTTCTCCCGTGCGACGCTCGTGCTGCAATGCCTGCGCGACCTCGGGGTGCGGATCGCGATTGATGATTTCGGCACCGGCTACTCATCGCTGTCCCAGCTGAAGAACCTGCCGGTCGATGAACTGAAGATTGACCGCTCGTTTGTCATGGGCCTGCCACGTGATCGCGCCGATTCGGCGATCGTGCGGGCCACCGTCGATCTGGCGCACGATCTTGGTCTGCAGGTCGTGGCCGAGGGCATCGAATCCCCGGCGGCATTGCGCTGGCTGGCCGAGCATGGCTGCGAGTGCGCGCAAGGCTTCCTCATCAGCCGGCCGATGCCCGCCGAGGCCTTCGGGGAATGGGTGACCCGGTACCACGCCGCCGGCACCGCCGCCGTCGAGGCGCAATCCCTGGCTGCGTTCATCCAGGCCGTCTGAATCTCACCGCGCATACGACCCGTATCCGTCGCCGCGGGCGGGCACACAGCCCGCGCTCAGGCCTGGGCGGGCAACTTCAGGCTCTTCGGCACAGCCGCGAACACGCGCTGGTGCAGGGCCTGCTCGTTGCGGGTCTCTTCGTCCGTGATGCCGGCCATGTAGGCCCAGTCGTCGAGCGAGAACAGCTTCTGCGCCAGCTCGGTCGTGGCTCCATGGTGGCCCATGTTGGCGGTGATGAAGCCGGTGTAGTCGCGACTCACCTTCTCGAAGCGTTCCAGGGCAGCCGCGCCTTCCTGCTTGAGCGCATTGCGCGCCGCCAGGAACTGGTTGAGATGATGCTGGTTACCGCCGAGTCGCTCGTCGAGCTCCGCGATCGCTTTCTTCGCACTCGCGTCGGCCGTGCCGAGCTTGCTCCGGATCATCTCGCCCATCCGCACGTCCTGGATGTGCAGGCGGTGCATGGCGGCCTCCATGTAGTCGGCTGCCGCGATGTAGAACGGCACGAATCCGGCATCGCCGCCGGCGCCCTGCGCGAGCGCGGTGGAGAGCGCCTCACGGACGGACTTCAACCGCCGACGCTCGTTGGCGACACGCTCGCGAAGAGGTACTTGCTGGGTCATGGAACTCGGAGCCTCCGGACGTCGGTGAGGGTTGTTGTGCGGTTACGGCCGGCGCCATTATAAGCGCGGACCGGGCGCACTGCTGAAGCCAGCGGAGCAGGATGCGGAGCGCAGCGGAACCCGAGCGAGCGAAGGACATGGATGTCCGGCACGAGCGCCCCGGCGCAGGCCGTTCCGATCACGGCTCCGCGCTCCGGCCATTCGCCAGTGAACCGTCGACCGCGCCGGCGCGGGCACTGGAGGGAGATGAGCCGTCGCCAGGCCGCGCCGCATCGCGGCGTTTTGCCTCACCACTGCCTCCGTGCTGCATTCCGCACACCCGTATACTCGGACCGCACAGCCGCACGAGGAGCTTCTCATGCCATTGTTGTCGCGGTGTCTCTTCCTGATTGCCGGCGTCAGCCTGATGATCGCTGCCGCATTGAGCGCCTATGGTTTCCATGGTCTTCCGGGGAAGGTCCCCGATGCCAGGCTCGCCTCGTGGGCCTGGGCGACGCAGTTTCAGTTCTTCCACTCGTTCGGCCTGATCATCGTCGGCCTGTTGTTACAGCATGCGCCCGGGTCACTGTTGCTGCGGGCCGCTGCCGCGCTGTTTCTCGCCGGCCTGGTGCTGTTCTCCGGCAGCATCTACGCCGAGGTGCTGGGAGCGCCACAAACCATCGGCGGTGTCGCTCCTCTCGGCGGCAGCTCCTTCATGCTCGGCTGGCTGCTGCTCGGCATTGCGGGCTTTCGCACGGGTGCTGGCGGTCGGGCCTGATTCGCCTGGCTGATGCCGCACCGGCGGCCACCGGCGCACGCCGGGACGGTTACTCGAGCGAGCGGGTGCGCCAGCCGTCGGCGTCACGGAAAATCTCGTACGTAGGCCAGTAGATCCGGTCCATCTTCAGCGTCAGCACGTCCGTCAGGTTGTTCCAGGTGACGGTGGTCAGGCGCACGGGTTCCCGGTCGAGCTTGCCGCTCACCGCGGCGATGAAGCTGTCGAGATCGGGCGTAGGGCGGCCATCGACTTCGACAATTCGCCGACCGGCGAGCAGACCGTAGCGCGAAGCCGGCGAACCATAGGCAAAAAACGCCACGTAGACACCGTACGGTTCCACACCGCGCTGGGCCGCCATGTCCCTGTAGGGCGCCTGCAGCAGCGCACCGGCCCACATCAGGGCACGGTTCACGCCCTGGCCATTGAGTGCCGTCGTCGGCACGGACCGGGACAGCGGCTGGCCATCGCGCAGGATCAGCATCTCGACGTGCTCGGCTCGCGCCGCCTTTTCTGCTTCGCGCGGGCGCGTGGCTATCTGCCCGTCGATCGACAACAACAGATCGCCGGGCTGCAGCAGTTGCGCGGCCGGTGTGCCCGCTACCGTGCGCACGACGCTCAAGGCCTGTGGTCGCTCGGGAGCATGCTCCTGCATCCGCCTGGCCCATTCGTCCGGCAGCCCGAGCTTGCGGGCACTGGCGAGCGGAATCTGGGTCCACTCGACTTCGAGCGACCGAAGCTCCCCGCCCTCGCGCGCCAGATTCGTCAGCTCGAGTACCAGATCGGCCGGGAGGCCCCGGTTCTCCTGCGCCGTGTCACCGCCGTTCTGGAAGGAGAAACTCGACCAGAGGGCAACGACGTCGCTGCGTCGATCGAGAATCACGCCGTCGATGTCGCCCGGCCCGGCGACCAGGGCAAGGGTTTCGAGATTGGTCTCGCGGAACCGGATCGTCCTCGACAACGGGTACTGGGCAGGCTCGATCGAGGCGACCTGCGTGGTCCGGTAGACGAGCTTGAAATCGCTGCGCAGTCCCACCACCCGAACCTCGTCGCCCGGCTGCGGCAGGCGCTCGCTCAGCCGGGCGGCACGCACGGGCGTGTCCCCAATCAGGGCCGGGTCGTAGGCAACCAGCGCGAGATTATGGGTCGGGTGGATGTAGACCACGCGACCGGGAACCTCGAGGCTGCCGCCAAAGGTGATCTGCACGTCGCCCATGGAATCCGGGACCGTGTTGCGGTCCACGACCACGAAACCACGCTCGGTATCGACGATGACTCCGGTGCCGAAGTAATGACGGTCCACCACGCCGGACACCGTGTACGGCATGTCGAAATTGACCAGTACCAGCGACGCGGCGACTTCCTCGAGCCGCCGCTCGCCCTGCTCCGCAAGCCGCGTCGAACCGACCTCCGGCGGCGGCGGTGGCGGTCCCGTCGCGAGCGCGCGACAGGGCCAGACGCCGGAGGCATCGTCGCGCCGACAGCGTTCGGCGGGAAACCAGCGCCGGTCCATGCGGATCACGCGCAGGCGGCTCGTGGCCGGATCATCGAAGGTATAGAAGCGCACGGCCGCGCGCTGCTGATCGGCCAGGCCCGACAGCACGGCCTCGAAGTCATCCAGGGTGTGCACCGGCGTCTCGTTCACGCTCACGATGATGCTCGAGCGCGGAATCGCGGCGGTACCGAACACGTAACCCGGGTTGGCGACATACACGCCGTCCACCGGCCGGTTGAAGTGCCTCGCCTGCTGCAATGACAGCGCGTGCACCACCGCATCGCCGAATTGCAGGTACTCGTCGGGCGTCACCGCGTGCAGATCCTGCACCGGCACCTCGATGGCGAGGACCTGCCCGTTGCGCTCGACGCCGAAGCGAAGCCGCTCGCCGACGCTGTCGTCGAGCGCGGCCTCCAGCGGCACGAACTCCGTCACGTAGTCCTCGCCGATCCGTACGAGGATGTCGCCGACACGCAGCTGGCTGTCGGCGGGACTGCCCGGAATGACCTGGTTGACCACCAGCATCCCGATCTGGTTCGGGAATTGCCGGCGCACTGTCGCTTCCGTTTCCTCGCGCAGACCCAGCCGGCGCAGCTCGTCGAACGGCTGGTGCGTGAAGATCGCGCCCAGGGTTCCCCGGGTGACTGGTCGCCCCTCACGCAGCAACTCGAGCGCCCGGGTGACCCGGTCCAGCGGCAGGAAGAAGCTGCTGGCCGCCTCGTTGCTTCCACCGGCGTTCAATGCGACCACGCGGCCGTCGATATCGATCACCGGTGATCCCGAGGACCCTCCCGAGGTGCCCGACGCAGCCTGCAGATAGAACGTGTTGAAGTCGTTGTACTTGCCGCGACCGTAGCCCGGCGCCGGCCGGCGCAGGCGGGCAATGGTGCCGGAGAGGATCGAAAGCTGCTCCCCGGCGTCATTGCCGACGACCCGGATCTCGCGGCCGACCTGCGCACGGTGCGGCGCCAGCGGCAACTCGGCCGGGACGATGTGGCGCAGCTTCGCCGGGTCGTAGCGGAAGAATCCGAAGTCGTGCACGGGATCGCGATAGACCGGTGTCAGTTCGACTTCTTCCTGGTTGATGAACAAGGCCTCCGCCCGCACCGGCCCGGACGACACCACATGGCGGTTGGTGAGAATGAGTCCGCGCTTCGCATCCACCACGAAGCCGGTAGCCTGGCTCGACTCGTTCCATTCCGTGTCGAAGGCGCGGGTCGCATCGACCTTGATGGCGACCACGCCGGAGGCAATGCGCTCGAGAGTGCGCCGCCACGCGGCCGATTCGGCCCGGTCGGGCTCGGTAACCGCGTTGTCGGCAAGGCCGTGCGGCGCACCGGCAAGCGCCAGCACGGCCAACGGCAGAAGGAGGATGTGCCTGTTGATGCGGCTTGCTCCGGAATCGCCTTAGAGGTCGATCGTGGCGCCGAACGCGGACC
Source organism: Nevskiales bacterium (assembly GCA_011526045.1). GTDB lineage: Bacteria > Pseudomonadota > Gammaproteobacteria > Steroidobacterales > QUBU01. The sequence continues at coordinate 143,221 of WYBE01000069.1, forward strand.
TGAAGCCGGCGGTCAGCGACTCGGGCGTGAAGCGGTGATTCTGCGTTCCCTGGTGGGCGATCTTGATCGAACCCAGCAGCGAAGCCAGCCGGCCCGTGTCCTCCCACGACCACCTGCGCATCAGCCCGTGCAGCAACCCGGCGCGATAAGCATCGCCGCATCCGGTGGGGTCGGTCACCCTTGACGGCGCCACCGGCGGTATCTCCACGGCGCCACCGGCGGTGAAAATGGTCGAGCCCATCGCCCCGCGGGTCACGATCAGCGCCTGCACCTGCCGCGCGAGATCCTGCAGTGACCAGCCGGTGCGCTCACACAGCATCCGGCCCTCGTAATCGTTGACTGCCACCCAGCTCGCCTGGGTGACGAAATGGCGCAGTTCCTCGCCGTCGAACATCGGCAGCCCCTGGCCGGGATCGAAGATGAACGGAATCCCCGCCGCAGCAAACTGCCCGGCGTGCTCGATCATTCCCTGGCGGCCGTCCGGAGAAACCATCCCGATCGAAATGCCTGCATCGCGCGGGACTTTGTTGACGTGCGCATGGTCCATGGCGCCGGGATGGAATGCAGTGATCTGGTTGGCGTCGAGATCGGTGGTGATGAACGCCTGGGCGGTCAGCGCCGACGGGATCTCGGTTACGTAGCGTTCCGACAGGCCCTGCTCCCGCAGCCGTTCGCGGTACCGGCCGAAATCGCGGCCTACGGTGGCCATGATCAGCGGTTCGCCGCCGATCAACCGCAGGTTGTACGCGATATTGCCCGCACAGCCACCGAGTTCCTGGCGCATGTCGGGCACGAGGAAGGCGACGTTCAGGATGTGGATCTGGTCGGGCAGGATCTGCTCCCTGAACCGGCCCCGGAACACCATGATGTTGTCATAGGCGATCGAACCGCAGATCAGCGCAGTCACATCAGTCTCCTTGCGGAACGCAGCATCATGGCCCGTCGGGTCGCGCGCGCCTGGCCTGCCAGGTGAGGTCCAGGTCCCTGGCGGCGCGCACGTCGTCGAGGCGGCGCACCGGCGTGCTGCGCGGTGCGGCCTTGACCGCCGCCGGGTCGCGCTGCGCGAGATCGCGGATTGCGATGAGCGCGGCAGCGAAGCCGTCGAGCTCCTCGCGGCTTTCCGTCTCGGTGGGCTCGATCAACAGGCACTCGGGCACCAGCAGCGGAAAGTAGGTCGTCGGCGCATGATAGCCGTGGTCGAGCAGAGCCTTGGCGAAATCCATCGCGGTGACCCCGGTCTCGCGGGCCACGCCCTTCAGCGAAACGATGAACTCGTGGCTCGCGCGACGCTGCGGGAAGGCAATCTCGAAACCTGCTGCGCGCAACTGCGCCATCAGGTAGTTCGCGTTGAGCGTGGCGAACCCCGAGACACGACGCATGCCCGAGGCTCCGAGCAGCCGCATATAGACGTACGCACGCAGGAGGATCCCCGCATTGCCCATGAATGCCGAGAGCCGGCCGATCGTCTGCGGGCGCTCGGTCTCGGTGAGCCAGCCGTAGCGGCCCGCCTCGCAACCGACGATCGGCACCGGCAGGTACGGCTCGAGTTTCGTGTTCACCGCCACGATGCCCGAACCGGGACCGCCGCCCCCATGCGGAGTCGAGAACGTCTTGTGCAGGTTGATGTGCACGACGTCGAATCCCATCGCGGCGGGCAGCGCGCGGCCCAGGATCGCGTTCAGGTTGGCACCGTCGTAGTAGAGCAACCCGCCGGCGGCGTGAACGATCCCGGCGAGTTCCTCGATACGGCGCTCGAAAACACCCAGCGTGGAGGGGTTCGTGAGCATGATGCCTGCGGTATCCGGGCCGACGGCCTGGCGCAGGGCATCGAGGTCCACATCGCCGGCGTCGTCCGTCGGAATCTCGCGCACGTCGAAGCCACACATCGTGGCGGTGGCCGGATTGGTGCCGTGCGCCGCGTCGGGGACGATGATGATCCGGCGCGCCTCGTCACCGCGCGCGCGATGATAAGCCCGGATCATGGCCACGCCCGCGAACTCGCCCTGCGCCCCGGCCATGGGCGTCAAGGACACCGCTGCCATGCCAGTCACCGCCTTGAGCATCTCCTGCAGTTCGTGCATGCAGGCAAGAAAGCCCTGGCCGTGCTCCACCGCACCGAGAGGGTGGCGCGCGAGAAACCCGGGCAGCATCGCGAGCGTGTTCGAGGCCCGCGGGTTGTACTTCATGGTGCAGGAGCCGAGCGGGTAGAAGTGCGTGTCGATGGAAAAATTGAGCTGCGAGAGGCGCGTGAAATGCCGTACCGCCTGCAGCTCCGACACCTCCGGCAGCAGCGGCGGATCGCGGCGCAGCGCGGCAGCCGGCAGAGCGCCGATGTCGGCCATCACGGCCGGCGCGTGCGAAGTCGCGCGCCGGCCGGGGCGCGAGAGCTCGAAGATCAGTGCTTCGCCCTTCATGTCACTCCCTCAGGCACCACCGCGCGCGCGCATCGGGGTGGCCAGCAGCCCCCGCAACGTCGCGGCGTATTGCTCTATATCGGCTGCGGTACGTGTCTCGGTGGCGCACACGAGCAATGCTGGCCCGAGTTCCGGATAGTCGGCCGAAAGGTCGAAGCCCCCGAGAATGTCACGCGCTGCCAGGTCCTGCAGGATCGGGGCGACGGGCCGATCGAAGCGCAGCACCGCCTCATGGCAATAGGGCTCGAACGCCACGGCCACACCGGGCAGCCTGGAGAGCGCGTTCGCCAGCGCGCGCGTGTTGGCGTGGCATTGCGCGGCCAGCCGGCGCAGCCCCTCGGACCCCAGCAGCGACATGAAGATCGTCGCCGCCGTCACCATCAGGCCCTGGTTGGTGCAGATGTTGGACGTCGCCTTGGAGCGCCTGATGTGCTGTTCTCTCGCCTGCAGGGTCAGCGTGAAGCCCGGCCTCCCGTCCACGTCCAGGGTCCGGCCGACGATGCGCCCCGGCATTTGCCGGACCAGCGGCATGCGGCAGGCGAGGTAACCGAAGTACGGGCCGCCGGAGGACAGCGGGATACCGAGTGGCTGCCCCTCGCCGCAGGCGATGTCGGCGCCACTGCGCCCCCAGACTCCCGGCGGCCTGAGCAGCGCGAGCATGGTCGGGTGGCAGACACCGATCACGAGCATGTTGCGCTCGTGCGCCCAGTCCGTCAGTTCGTCCACGGCCTCCAGCCCGCCGAGGAAGGTCGGTTGCTGGATCGCCAGCGCGGCGAACTCGCCGCTGATCGCATCGAGCGCTTCGCGGTCGGTAACGCCCTGCTGCTGCGGCAACTCGACCAGCTCCACACCCTGGCCGGAAAGAATCGCCCGGGCGACCGAGCGGTACAGCGGCGACATGGCGCGGGTGCTCAGGATTCGCCGCGAGCGCATGGCGCGATTGGCCCGCACCGCCATGAGGCAGGCCTCGGCGAATGCCGTTGCGCCGTCGTAGAGCGACGCATTGGATACGTCGAGCTCGGTGAGGCTCGCGATCATGGACTGGAACTCGTAGAGGAGCTGCAGCGTCCCCTGGCTCGCCTCGGCCTGGTAAGGCGTATAGGCGCTGTAGAACTCGCCGCGGGTGGTCAACTCCCAGACCGCCGCGGGGATGTAGTGATCGTAGGCGCCGGCGCCGATGAAGCACAGCGCACGCGCATCCGCGCTGGCGCGCGCGGTCATGAGCCGGGTGATCTCCGCCTCCGTGAGCCCCGGCCCGATCTGCGGCAACCCGGGCACGCGCAGGCGGGCGGGAATCTCATCGAAGAGATCCTCGATGCTGCCGGCGCCAATGGCACCGAGCATCGACGCGATTTCTTCGCCGGTATGGGGAATGAAGGGCACGGGCGGTTACCCGCTCAGCCTTCTGCGTCGAGCAGCCGCTGATACGCAGCGGCATCGAGCAGCCCTTCGAGGCCCGCGTTTGCCGTCTGCAACCGGAACAGCCAGCCTTGTTCGTACGGGCTGCTGTTCACCAGCCCGGGCTCCTCAGCCAGGGCCTCGTTGGCGGCGATGACCGTGCCTGCCAGCGGCGCATAGACATCGGAGGCGGCCTTCACGGACTCGACCACCGCACAGGCTTGCGCCGCCGCAACGGCGCGTCCAGGTTCGGGCAGTTCGACGAATACGAGTTCGCCCAGTTGCTGCTGGGCGTGATCGGTAATGCCGACCACGACCGATCCGTCCGCCTCGGTGCGGATCCACTCGTGGTCCTTCGTGTACTTCAGGTTGCCCGGCAATGCACCCATGGTCTGCGTTCCTCTGTCACTTATCCGCGTTGTCAGGTAACGAGCACGCGCCCGTGGCGCACGAACGGCGGTCGCACCAGTCGGGCAGGCCGCAGCACGTCTCGGATCTCCACCTCGCACTCGCCCGCTGCCGCAACCGGCACGCGCGCCAGGGCGATCGAACAGTTCATGGTCGGCGAGAAACCGCCACTGGTGATGCGCCCCTCACCCGCGCGTGTCACGACCCGCTGGTCGCGCCGCATCACACCACGTTCGGCGAGTACCAGCCCCGTGAGGCGCGCCGCAGTGCCGGCGGCGCGCTCGCGTTCCAGCGCCGCGCGACCGATGAACTCACGCCCGGCCGGTTCCCAGGCAATCGTCCAGGCAAGACCCGACACCAGCGGCGAGACCGATTCGTCCATGTCCTGGCCGTACAGGTTCATGCCGGCCTCCAGTCGCAGCGTGTCTCGCGCCCCGAGACCGCAGGGCGTGACGCCTGCCTCGAGCAGCGCGTCCCACAACCGCGCGGCCTCGCCCGCCGGCAGGAGAATCTCCCAGCCGTCCTCGCCCGTGTAGCCGGTACGGGCGACGAAAAGATTGCCCGCCTCGATCGCACTGAACGGCGCCAGTGCGCGCGCAGCGGTGGTAACGGCGTCCGGCAGCAGCGGACCGGCGAGGTCGCAGGCGGCAGGCCCCTGCACCGCGATCATCGCCAGGTCCTCGTGCGTGCGCAGCTCGGCCGCAAACGTTCCGGCTACGGTCTGCATCCAGTCCAGGTCCTTCTCCCGCGTCGCTGCATTCACCACCAGCCGGTAGGCCACGCCGCCGCGCGACACCCGCCGGTAGGCGATGAGATCGTCGATGACGCCGCCGCTGTCATGGAGCATGCAGCTATACAACGCCTGGCCCGGAGCGAGGCGCGCGACGTCGTTCGCCAGCAGACGGCGCAGGAAATCGCCAGCGCCGGCGCCGCTCACGTCCACCACGGTCATGTGCGATACGTCGAAGACCCCCGCACGGCGCCGTACCGCGTGGTGCTCGTCGATCTGGGAACCGTACCGCAGCGGCATGTCCCAGCCACCAAAGGGCACCATCTGCGCGCCGGCGGCGATGTGACGGTCGTAGAGCGGAGTGCGCCTGGTCATTGCGTCCGTCCGAAAAAAAAAGCGGCAGGCCCGAGCCTGCCGCCCCTCTGTCCTGATACCTGAGAGATCGGGTGGCTGGCCGGCCGGCGACCTCCACCTCTCCCCTTCGGTGGGCCGGCGTGCCGGCCACTCTCCAGAGCCAATCCGCGATCCCGGTCCCTTCTGCCTGAGCGTTTCCGGGCGGGTTGCGCCTTCGGCGGCCGGCTGGTGAACCGGCTCTCTCCCGCGATCGCGCCTGATCAGGCGTGCAAGTGTAAGCGAAACCGCCAGCGACTCACCAGCAACGCCGCATCTGCGCTGCGGACCGGGTGCAGGCCGCCACGGGAACGGCCGCTCAGGCCGCAGTGGCAAACAATTCCCGGGATTTCGCCACCCTGGCCGCAATGTCTGTTTCTGCCGGCAGCGCCACCGCCCGTTCCAGCCGGAGCCGCAATCCGGCGCGATTGCAGATCTGGATATTCAGCCCGGGCCGCGCGTTCAGTTCGAGGATGAGCGGTCCGAAACGCCGGTCGAGCACGATATCCACACCGACATAACCGAGCCCGGTGAGTTCGTACGATCGCGCCGCCAGCGTGAGCAGATACTCCCAGCGCGGAATCGCGAGCCCGGCGATGGTCGCGCCCGTATCGGGATGCTCGATCGCCCGCGAGTTGCCGTGTACGCCGTAGGTGGTCACACCGCTCGCGAGATCGATCCCGGCGCCAATGGCGCCCTGGTGCAGGTTGGCCTTGCCGCGCGACCGCCGTGTCGGGAGGCGGATCATCGCCATGACCGGATAGCCGCGCAGCACGATCACCCGGATATCGGGCACGCCCTGGAAGCTGTACTCGGAGAACAGCGGATCAACCTTGATGCAGTACTCGAGCAACGCGACGTCACGATGCCCGCCGAGGCTGAACTGCCCGCTCAGGATGTTGGAGAGATGAAAGGCGATCTCGGACTCGCTGATGACGCTGCCGTCGGCCAGACGGTACAGCCCCGGCGCGCGCGGGCTGCGCCCGGTCACCACCATGATGCCGTCGCCGCCCGAACCGTGTGCGGGCTTGATCGCGAAATCCTGCCGGTCGCGAACGAGCTCCCCCAGACCGGCGATGTCATGTTCCGCCCGGATGACGCCGTAGAGCTCCGGCACCGCGATTCCGGCCTTGAGCGCCAGCTCCTTGGTCAGCAGCTTGTCATCGACCAGCGGGTACAGGCGCCGCGGATTGAACCGCATGATGTACTCGGTATTGCGCTCGTTCATGCCGAGCACGCCGCGCTCGCGAAGCTGCCGCGCCCAGCCGAACATCAACCCTCTCCGCTGCGCATTTCGCGGAACCGGAGCAGTTCGGTCAGGCGATAGCCGGTGTATCGCCCAAGGAGCAGCGTGGCCGCGAGCGTCACCAGCAGGAGCTCAGGGAACACGAACACGAGGTGCTCGACGAGTTCCACACCCATGACCACGTAACAGATCGCCGCCACCATCAGGCTGCCGAGTCCCTGCTTGGTGGCGTCGCCGGGCCCGCGTTCCTCCCAGACGATGGACATGCGTTCGATGGTCATGGTGAGGATCACCATGGGGAACAGCCCGACGGACAACCCCGTTTCAAAGCCCAGCTCATGACTGACCAGGCTGACGAACACCATCAGCAGAACGACGATGGTCAGCACCGCCGCAAGGCGTGGCACCAGCAGCAGGCGTAGCCGTTCCATGTAGAAGCGGATCGACAGGCCGATAGCGACCAGCACGGAAAACAACAGCACGCCCCAGAGCAGCTTGGTCTCGCGGAAGGCGAGCGCGATCAGCACCGGCATGAACGTCCCGAAAGTCTGCACGCCGATGATGTTGCGCAGGATGACGACCACGAGGGCCCCGATCGGCACTGCGAGCAACACCCCGTACACCGCCTGGCTCTCAATCGGCAGGGAGAACAGGGAGAACTCGCCGATGCGGTCCTGGTGCGCTTCAGCCCGGCGTCGCGCCACCACGATCGGGTCTGCAGCGGTGCTCTGTATGGAGACCGCGACATCGAGGTCGCTGCCGCCGTCGAGTTGCACCAGCGGGTCCTCGCCACGCCACCACACCAGGAAATCGGGCGGCAGTCCCTCGTTGCCCGTCACCGGATCGAAGTAAAGCCAGCGCTCGCCATCGTGGACTTCGAGCCAGGGAACGACATCGACATTGCGTTCGCGTGCGGTCATCTGCACGCCGCGCACCAGCCGCGAGGGGATGCGTGCAGCAGCCAGTATTGTCATCGCGGTTCGGGCGCGATCAACGGAATCCGGCGCATCGCCGAGCAACAGCTCCACCTCCTGGTCGCCATTGGGCCTGGCCAGTTGCTGCAGCAACTCGGCCGTGAATGAGGTGGGATCCGCCGAGCGGGCGCGCACCCGATCGACCACCGTCTCCATGGCGGTGTTGAACGGCTCCGCCAGCTTGGGAACCGGCGGAAACGGCGGCGTCGTGTCACTCTGCAGGCGTGTCGGATCCCGATAGACCACCGCCCGGTAATAGAGAGTCTGCGCTCCCTCCGCCTGGCGCACGGCCCATTGCACCTGGCGGCCGCCGCTTACATAGGGCGTCGTGAAGCCGAAGCCGCGGGAGACGAAGTTCTCGGCCATGATCGAAAAACCCGGCGTGAGACCGGGGATGAACAGGCTCGCTTTGACCGGCCCGCCGGCGGCTTTGAACGCCACCCGGGTCTCCACCGTCCAGGTCTGCGTTTCCACATGAGGCTGCAAGGGGAAACCGAGGACCCGCAGCTTGTACGCGAAAATGCCCAGGCCCACGACAGCGAGCAGCAACGCAAAAATGGAAACCTTGTAATCTGACACGGGCCGCTGTCTGGTTGGTTCAATTGCTCTGCGTGCGCCAGTCTAGCCATTCGCCGGCGCCGCCGGGAGCGCTCGCCGCTGTCATGACCTGGCGCCCACCAGCGCCTCGATCTCCTCGGGCTTGCGCGGCAGCCCGCTCGTCAGCACCTCCGCGCCGTCCCGGGTCACGAGCACGTCGTCCTCCACGCGCACACCGATGCCTTGCCAGCGGCGGGCGACCCCCTTGCTGCCAGGCGCAATGTAGATGCCTGGCTCCACCGTAAGCGTCATCCCCGGCTCCAGGACGCGCCACTGGTCACCCACCTTGTAGTCACCAACGTCGTGCACGTCCATCCCGAGCCAGTGCCCCGTGCGGTGCATGAAGAATTGCCGATAGGCGCCGGAGCGAATGATGGAGGCGACCGTTCCCTCCAGCAAGCCCAGGCGACGAAGCCCGCGGGCGATGACCCGCACCGCTGCATCGTGCGGGTCGTTCCAGTGATTACCGGGACGAACCGCCTTGAGCGCCGCCCCATGCGCTTCGAGCACGATGTCGTAGATCGCCCGCTGCGCCGGGCTGAACCGGGCATTGACCGGATAGGTCCGCGTCACATCCGACGCATAACAGTCGTACTCGCAGCCGGCATCAACCAGCAGCAGGTCGCCGCTTTGCATCTGCCGCCCATTGGCCGAGTAGTGCAGCACGCAGGAGTTCGGCCCTGAACCGACGATCGGCAGGTACGACGGACGCATGCCGTTGCGCCGGAATTCGTGGAGAAACTCCGCCTCGATTTCGTACTCGTACAGGCCCGGCCGGCAGCAAGCCATGGCCCGCAGATGGGCATTCACCGCGACGGCCGCGGCCCGCCGCATGCTCGCGATCTCGGCGCGGCTTTTGTACAGGCGAAGATCATGCAACAGGTGATCGAGCGCAATGAACTCGTCTGGCGTGTGTGCGCCTGGGCTGCCACGGCTGCGCAGGGCGCTGACCCAGCCGATCAACCGGGTATCGAAGTCGGGATTGGCGCCCATGGTGTAGTAGACACGCTCGGCCTGCTCGATCAGTCCGGGCAGGATCTCGTCGACATCGGTCACGGGAAAGGCATCGTCTGCGCCATGATCCGCGACGGCCCGATCCGGGCCGGCGCGCACGCCATCCCAGGTCTCGCGCGTGGGGTCCCGGTCCCGGCAGAAGAGAATGTATTCGCCCTTCGAGCGCGCCGGCGCCAGCACCGCGATGGCTTCCGGTTCAGCGAAACCGGTGATGTAGTAGAAGTCGCTGTCCTGCCGGTACGGATACTCGACGTCGCGGCTGCGCACGCGACTCGGCGCGGCCGGCAGGACGGCGATGCCGGCCCGGCCGATCATCTGCATGAGTTGTCGTCGCCGCTTGGCGAACTCGTCCAGGTTCACAGACAAGACGTCAGTGGACGCTCGCCGACGACAGATTCTCGCGCACCGTGTGCAGTTCCTCGAAGACCAGCTGGACACTCACGCGGACAAACTCCACCAGTTCCGTATAGGCCGTCTCGGCCTCGAGATCGGTCTCCTCATCGTCGAGCGTCACGCGCGCGATTTCGCCGAAGTCCGCCATCACCTCCTGGGTGATATCGCCGCCGAGCGCCTCCTGCGCGGACCGGTGACCCGCCGCTTCGCCAAGCCCGTGCATGAAGCCTGCGCACCAGTCGGCCAGCCCGGCGGTGCGCAGCGACAACGGACGATCATCCGGTGGCAGAAGTGGCGAGAAGGACATGTCGCCCTGCGAAAGCGCATCGACGGTGACCAGCGCCAGGTCGCCGAGAACGCCAGCGTCGCCGCCGGCAGCCGGTGGTAAACCCGCACCCGGGGAAGCCAGTCCCGCCACCCACACGCGACCTGCCTGCGCACCCAGGAAACACGCCAGCCCGCATAAACTGCCGTGCGCTTCGGGAGCGCCACCGGCAGCGCCAATGCGACGGAGCACGCCGTCGACCATGTCGAAATTGGGTGGATTGCAGCTGTTCATCCGACCGACCGCAGGACCCGCCGCCCCCCGTACTTTTCATAACCGGGCGGTGCGACCGGGAACGCCAGTATCCTAGCATCGCACGGCCTCTGCCGCATTTGACCGTTGCGGGGCCCGGAACTATATTCCTTCCGGTGACTACCGCCACTGAAAAGTCTTTCGGCGACGAGCTCGAGCGCCTCGCCAAACGCCTTGATGACCTCGTCCTGACCTGCAATCAGCTCAAGGAAGAAAACCGCTCCTTGCGCCAGCGCCAGGATGCTCTTACTGCGGAGCGAGCGACGCTGCTGCAGAAGAATGAGCAGGTTCGGGCGCGGGTAGAGGCCATGATCGGGCGACTGAAGGCGATGGAGCATGGCGCATGAGCGAGTCGGCCAAAATCAGCATCCGGATTCTCGAGAAGGAATACCAGGTGGCCTGCCCTCCGGACGAGCGCGGCGCCCTGCTGGATTCCGCCGAGTTGCTGAATACCAAGATGAAGGAAATCCGTGACGTCGGCCGGGTGGTCGGCCTTGAACGCATCGCGGTAATGGCCGCTCTCAACATGGCCAACGAACTGCTACGGTCCAGGGACCGGGGCGAAAATCTCGAGACCAGGGCCAAGGCAAAAGTTCGGGCCATGCGCGAACGGGTCGAGAGCGTCCTGCAGTCCGGCCGGCAAATGGAAATCTGACGGCCCGGCGAACCGAAACGGCGCTATCGGTCTCATTTTTTCCGCCTCGTCGCCGTATAATTCCTGACGGCGCATCCTGCGGTGTTCGAGAAGAGCTGACTGCCTTCGACCCTTAAATGCACCTCAGGGATCTGGGCCTGTCGGCAGCTTTGTGCACGACCGCCTCGCGCGGAATGCCTGCTCTGCTACGGTCGATCCCACCTTTCGCTCGGGTCCGAGAGCGACGGTTCGATACGGCACTGGCGGGAGCGCCATCCCGACCTCATCCGGCGCAATGCCTGACCAGGGCGTCCACATGATCCGCCTGCGTTCGGCAATGCGCCGCCAGCGCGCCGGGTTGACCCCGGCGCAGATCCAGGACGCCTCGGCGCGAATCGCACATCACCTCTGGAGCCTGACCGCGATCGCCCGTGCCGGCCGCATCGCCGGGTATGTTGCCGTCGGTGGCGAGGTCGACTGCGCCGCGTTCCTCGCCCAGGCAGCCGCCAGGGGGCGAAAGACTTATCTGCCGGTGATCCACGGGGAGACGCTGGTGTTCGCCCCGGCGCAGGCGCCCGAACGGATGGTCAGCAACCGGTTCGGGATCCCCGAGCCCGGGCCGGACGCCGGCCCCTGTCTGCGTGGCCGGGATCTCGATGTGGTGCTCGCGCCACTGGTGGCCTACGACGATCATGGACACCGACTCGGCATGGGCGGCGGATTCTACGATCGCAGCTTCTCGTTCCTGCGCCACCGCGGGCGCTGGCGCCGGCCACTTCTTGTCGGGATTGCCTACCGATTCCAGCGCGTCGAGTCGATCGCTGTACACGACTGGGACGTTTCGTTGCACGCCGTAGTCAACGAATGCGGCGCCAGTTTTTTCTGAACCTGACGCACCGCCGGAGCTTCCTGCCGGTGATGTCGATGCAGTCTCCTGCGCTCGGCTTGATCGAACGAGCGATGCCACCTCACGGGTGACACTCAATGACGGACGACTGAATCTGAGGAACAGGTCACTGACGATCAAACGAAAATTCTGGAATTTTCATTTCGGATGTATATACTCAACGGCGGTTACCCCGACACGGAGACCAACATGGCTAAGAAGACTGCTTCGAAGAAGAAGGCTACGAAGAAGAAGGCTAAGAAGAAGGCTAAGAAGAAGAAATAGCTTTTGAGAGCTGAAACGCGGGAACCGGCAACGGTTCCCGCGGCTTCCCAAAGGGAAGTGATTCGAAGAATGTGCCCGCCTCTGGCGGGCATATTCTTTTGTGGACCTGTCGATTCGACGCCCTCTCCTGCCGCGACGGCACCTGCCCGGTCAGCACCGCTATAATGGCCGCGGGGATCGGTTTATCGACCGCGCTGCTGTCACGGAGCTGCGCATGGACCAGGCGGAAAAGAAGCGACAGGCGGCACGCGCCGCGGCCGCACTGATCGAACCGGGCATCCGGCTCGGGGTCGGCACGGGCTCTACTGTCGGATTCTTCATAGAAGAACTCGCGGGACTGCGGGACCGCATTACGCAGGTCGTCGCCAGCTCCTTGGATACCGAGACGCGGCTGCGGGCAGCCGGGATCGAGGTCACGGAGCTGCCCCAGTCGGGTGACCTCGACCTGTACATCGATGGCGCGGACGAAGCCAACAAGCACTTCCACCTCGTCAAGGGCGGAGGCGGGGCACTGACCCGCGAGAAGGTGCTCGCGGCAGCCTCGCGCCGCTTCGTCTGCATGATCGACGACAGCAAGTGGGTTGCCGTGCTCGGCCGCTTCCCGCTGCCGGTGGAAGTCATCCCCATGGCCCAGGCCTATGTCGCACGGCAACTCGTGCGCTCACGGGGCCAGCCGATCCTGCGCAAGGGCTTTGTCACCGACAACGGCAACCTGATCCTCGATGTGCACAACCTCGTCATCACGAACCCGCTGGAGATGGAAGCGCGACTCAACCAGATTCCAGGCGTCGTCTCGGTCGGCATCTTTGCGCAACGACCGGCCGACGTGATTCTGATTGCTGAGAACACGGGCATCCGCCGGCTGGACCGGAAATAAAAAAGGTTCTTCGCCGATCTGCGGGGTCATCATGCGGCGAAGGCTGCATAGGACTCCGCCCATCCCCGGGTCTCGCCGCCGGCTGGCCCTGCGGGTGCCCTCGCAGGCGTGCTCGCTGCGGAGTGCGCGCC
>WYBE01000070.1 GCA_011526045.1 Nevskiales bacterium
CCAAGCTCGCAGAGGCAGCGGCAGGGATGCCGCTGCTGCGCGCCCACGAGACCAAGGATGTCGAGTGGCGCGCACTCCGCAGCGAGCACGCCTGCGAGGGCACCCGCAGGGCCAGCCGGCGGCGAGGCCCAGAGACGGGCAGAGTCCGGCACGCGCCGGGGGCACGACCACCGCATCCTCCACCAGTAATCCACGACATTCCCACAGATCGGCGATGAACCAGAAAATAGCTCCATCGCGCACCTACAGGCGGTCGCGCGCGCCAAATGTCCACCACGGCCGGTGGGCGGATGCAGGCCGGCGTCTATACTGCTTGCGCTCTTTCCAGGGATCGTCGTCCGCATGAAGACAGCCGCCCCCGGACTGCCGCGCGCCCGCGCGGTCGGTGTGCCATGAGCCAGGACGGCGCGAACCCGTCCGCGCATTCATCCGGACTCCGGATCGGGCCGCTGCGCATGCAGCCGGGCGTGGCGCTGCGCCATGTGCTGACGCTGTTCTTCGCGTCGTTCTTCGGCATCGCGACCATGAGCTTCATCAACGCGAGCCAGCCCTACGTGCTCACCGAGATCATCGGCGTGCCGTTCGAGGAGCAGGGCAGGCTGTCGGGGCAGCTGGTGTTCGTCCAGGAGGTCGCGCTGCTGGCGCTGCTTACGCCGATCGGCGCGGTTTCCGACAAGTTCGGGCGCAAGCCCGTCTATGCGACCGCGTTCTTCATTATGGGCGCCGCCTATTTCCTCTACCCGCTCGCCGGTGTGGTGTCGACGCTGGTGCTGTTCCGGATCCTCTTCGCTGCGGGCGTGGCGGGCAATGCCGTGATGCTGCCGGCGGTCGCCAACGATTATCCGCTGGAAGCGAGCCGCGCACGCATGCTCGCGGCCTGCTTCATCTGCAACGGTCTCGGCCTGGTGTTGATTCTCGCGGTCATGCGTGGCCTGCCGGTGCGCTTCGCGGAACTCGGCCTCGATCCGGTCACCGCGGGCCGCTACTGGCTGTGGACCATGACGGGCGTGTGCATCATGGTCGGCAGCGTGATCCTGCTGGGCCTGAAGCCGGGTGCGCCCCAGCAGTTGCAACCGCGCGAGCCGGTCCTCGCCACCTTTCGTGTCGGTATCCGTGCCGCGCGCAATCCGCGCATTGCGCTCGCGTATCTGGCCGCCAGTGTGTCGCGCGGCGACATGGCCGTGCTCAGCACGTTCTTTGTCCTCTGGCTCACGCAGGCCGGGGTCGGTGCCGGCCTGAGCACGGCCGAGGCCAGCCAGAAGGCGCTGACGTTCTATATCGTGATCCAGGCATTCGCCCTGCCGGCTGCGCCCGTCATGGGCTATGTGCTCGACCGGATCGACCGGGTGGTGGGGCTCGCGATCGCGATGGCCATTGCCGCTGTCGGTTACTTTTCGCTGTACCTCGTGGCCGATCCGCTCGGCCCCACGATGTTCGTCGCAGCCGCGCTGATCGGCGTGGGCGAGATGAGCGCCAATCTCTCCGCCACTTCGCTGGTCGGCCAGGAAGCCCCGGAGCGCGGGCGCGGCGCGGTGCTCGGCATGTGGAGCTGGTTCGGGGCCGCGGGCATCCTCGTGGTCGCACTGGCCGGTGGCTGGCTGTTCGACCACGTGAGCCGTATCGGCCCGTTCATGTTCGTGGCTACGGCCAATGTCGTATTGCTGATCTGGGCGGTGCTGCTGCTCAGGCGGGGGCGGCAACAGGCCGCCTGAGAAATGGCTGCCGGCGCCCGTAGGTCAGTGTGCGCCACAGCCATTCGCAGGGTCCGAAGCGGAAGCGCTCGAGCCAGCGCCAGCTGACGGCGAGTTGCAGGGCCCAGATCAGGCCGACCACGACATACAGGTAATAACCGGTAAACCGGCCGTACAGTCCGAGTCCGACCGAATAAAAGATGAAACCGCCGATGACGGACTGGGCCAGGTAGTTCGACAGCGCCATCCGCCCGACCGCTGCCAGCCGGTGAGCGAGTCCGCTGTGCGGCATGGCGCGGCACAGCGTCAGAATGAGACCGAGATGGCCAAAGGCCATCGCGACACGGCGTACGTCATAGTGGATCAGGTGACGCGCCTTGAGCACGGGATCGAAGTCGCTGCCGATCAGGGTGACCGTTTCCCAGACGGCGAGTGGCAGGCCGATGGCATAACCTGCAATGCCGAGCCACATGATGCTGCGCGCCGGCACCTCCAGCGTCAGGACGCCCGAGCGCAGCAGGAACATGCCGATCAGCATGGCGGCCAGCGCATCGAGGAACCACGAATTGAATGCGACGACGGTCTGGAGAATGAGACTGGCCTTGGCGCGCTCGAGATAGAACTCCTTGAAGCTGCCCCCGCTGATGATCGCGATGGATTTCTCGATCCGGCCGTCATCGAGACTCGGGTGGGCGCGTTGCAGGCGAACCTCCCAGCTGCGGAGACGCTCGGGCGCCATCGCGCCGGACCCGGCCGGACTCGCTTCGGCCGCCTGGTATTCGCGCTGCAGTTGCGCAGCCTCGTTCCAGTCGGCCATGCGCAGCAGCGCGGCCAGCACCATCACCGCGACACCGAGCAGCAGAAAGGCCCGGGCGCTCAGCCGGCGCAGCGGATAGAGCAGCAGCCCGCACCAGCCATAGACCAGCAGGATGTCGGCCGGCCATAGCAGGATGAAGGCATCGAAGAGGCCGATCGCCAGCAGGATCGCGATGCGCCGGTAATAGATGCGCCCGACGGGCACCGCGGGCGTCAGGACCTGCAACCGGTCCACGAGCAGCAGCATGCCGGCGCCGAACAGGATCGAGAACAGGGCGCGCTGGCTGCCCTCGAACAGCGTGTGCACGACCGCCCAGGTGGCGAGGGAGGCGCCCGGGCGATCGGCAACGAGCGGCGGGTAATCAAAGAACGCCTGCGGCCCTGCGAATGACCAGATGTTCAACAGCAGGATGCCGAGCACGGCGCAACCGCGTGTGACGTCGAGAGCCACGATTCGCTGGGCCGCGCTGACGGGTGCAGGCCCGCTCTGAGCCCGCCGTTGCGTGTTGTTGTCGCTCATCGATACTCCGCGGAGCGGCGGCTGGTCGCCACCCGTGTCGGGCGATCATACTGAAAAACACGGTTGCATCGACGACCTGCGGGGACGCCCGTGTCCGCACCCGGCTCGCGCGAGTGGTGGTGCCCCGCTGCCCGCCGAGCGCCGCTCCTCGCACGTCCCTGTGCTCGTCGCTACGGGTTACGCCGGCTGCTGCCCTCCTGGCAGCCGGCTCCACACGTGCTCTCGCCGGACACCGGGCCACCCCTTGACCGCAAACCACGGGCGGCGTGCCGCCGCTGATCCGGACTCATCCGGGCGGCTGGCGGTGAGGTCACGACAGGCGTGTCGGAAGCAGGCTTCGGAGCCGGACGGCCTGTAACGGGCGTGTGAGGCCGGCGCAGCAGGAGCACAGCCGCAGCCGAACCCGAGCGAGCGCAGCACAGGGAGGTGCGAAGCGAGCGTCCCGGCGCAGGCCGTCCGGCTCCGACGCCCGCGCCTGTGCCGTGAGCCCCGGAGCAGCGTCCCCGCCAGCAACTCCTCGCCAAACCAATGCAACGCCGCCGGCGTATTCCGCAGATCGGCGCCAGGCGAAAAAATCAGGCGTGCGCTTGCGGGCGAGGGCTGGGGTCAGCCGCCCACCCGTGGGGCTGGGTCGAACCGGCACGGCAAATGCGGGATGCCGGTCTCCGTGCACCGGATTGGCGCCGCAACCGGCCCCGTGGTTCGCAGTCCGTCAGTTCGCCGCCACCGCGGCGCTGCCGGGCGGCAGGCGGGTGATGAAGACCTGTTCGTTCTCCTGCTCCCAGATCACGAGCACCGTGCCGTCGGGCGCCACCGCCGTCGCTGGGTAGGCGGAATTGCCGGCCGGCGTTGCGATCTCGGTCGGTGCCGACAGGGTTGCGCCGCGGTCCGTCGACACGGCGGTGAACAGTCGGCGCGGGCCGTCGGTCTTGGCCTGCCAGACGATGCGTACCAGCCCATTGCGGTCCACGGTCAGTTCCGGGGCGTCGGAGTACGGCGCCCCGGGATGCACCGCTTTGCTGCCCGTAAAGCTGCGTCCCCCGTCCGTGGATCGCGTGAAGTACACCCCGGCTGGATTCTCGCCCGCGGTGAAGGACGCCGCGTACACCATCTGGCCATGGGCCGCGAGATCGGTCGGCTTCAAGGGGCAACCGTCGATTTTCCACGGCGCGAAGGGCAGGCGGGTTTCGCCACTCAGGGTCTTGCTGCCGGTGTTGATGCGGGCAACGGTGCTGTCGCGGCCGTCGGCATAGAGTTTGCGGTAGCCGATGAGGGCCTCATCGCCACCGAAGGCTACCGTGAGCTGGCAGCACGGGCACACCGCATTCGTCTCGATCACCGCACGCTCCGGCGTAAAGGTCTTGCCGTCGTCGGTCGAGATGGCGACGTGCGCATTGGCGCCATCGGCGTTGTCCTTCATGGCGCCGATGTCCTGCCAAGCGGCAATCACGGTTCCGTCCGGCGAGACGCCCATCGTGCCGAAGGAGAATGTGGCCGACAGTCCTTCGCCAAGCATGTCCGTCTGATCGAAGTCGGCTGGCCGGTTGATGGTGCGGGCCTTCTCGAACGTGCGGCCGCCGTCGGTCGAGCGCGTGTAACGGGCAGTGACGACATCGAGGCCCGTGACCGGGGAGCGTTCGTTGCCGGGGAAGAACAGGTGGATGGTGCCATTGCGTCCGACGGCAATCCGCGGCTTGCTGACCGCGAATCCCCAGACGGAGCCGGCCTCATCATTGACCCGCACGGCTTTCGACCACGTCGCGCCGCCATCGGCCGAGCGCGCAAAATACAGATCCGTCGACGAGCGGTGGGTGTGCTCGCCGGGCTTGTGCGGCTTGGGTGCCGGCCGGTCGGCCGTCAGCCCGCGATCGAGCCAGACGGCTACCACGGAGCCGTCGGCTCCAACCGCGATCTCCGGGCTCGTCGCCCGCCGGTCCGCGTCGCCCAACCGGAGCCATGCCGGCTCGGCCGCCGCGACCAAGGGCAGAAGCAATGCCGCATACAGGGCCTTTCGGAACATCATGCTCGCCTCCCGCTGGGTACATAACCGCAAACTGGCTGCCGCCTATCATACGCGGGCGGTCGGTGCCGGAGCAGTGGATTATTTAATTGCGGTCCCCCGGGTCGGGCAGGGGCTGCGCGACCGGGGTTCGGACAGACGATGCATCCATGGGTGGGGAGTGCCGGTGCGCGCTTTCTAAGTGCCGGCCATTGCGGCTAACCTTGGGCCGATGCGCGCGCGGTCGAGGTGACGGCTGCGTGCGCCAGGTCGTTCCGGAAGTCACTCACGTTGATCGGGGGATGTCGATGCGCGTCATCAGCACTATGTCGCTGGCCCTGCTGGCCGGGATTGCCGCGGCTCCCGCGTTGGGTGAGGACCAGGCCTGGCAGTGGTACCTCGGCGCAGGCATTCCCGTCACGAACATCGAGAGTTCCGGTTTCATCGCGGATGCCGCTGCGGAGGGCTTCACCGTGGCGGACGAACTCGCCGACGTGACGATTGGCTGGCAGGGTACGCTCGGCGTGATGGTGAGCGGGCATTTTGGTGCCGAAGTGCGTTACAGCGCTTCCGGCAATGCGCGCGATGAACCGACCATTTCCAACCTGTCGGCGACTCCGTTGCGGGGCTCATCGAAGACCGATATCGACGGCATCACGGTCTATGGCATCGGCCGCTGGCCGCTTACCGGGCACCTCGACCTGCTCGGCAAGCTCGGTTACACCTTCCAGGATCTCAGTCTCGACGTGCAGTTTCCGACGGTGTTCGAGCCCGGCGTGGGCCTGGTCGGGAGTGGCATCGACGTCAGCGACGATGACGACGGCTTCGCGGCGGCCTTCGGTTTCCGCATACGGGTGAATGACCGCTGGGCCGTCGTTGCCGAGGCCGAGTATCTCGCGGTCGATTTCGACGGTCGGCTCGACGAGCCGATTCGGGGCTCGATGAACCTCGAATACGTATTCTGATCTTCGCCACGCCGGTCAGTGCACGCTGGCCGGCGATTCGATGCTCGCGGCGAGTTCGCGGTGCAGGCGACGTTCTTTCCAGATGAGAAACAGGCCGGCGGCGATCACCACGCCGCCGCCGAAGTACACCCGGGCGCCGGGCAACACATCCCAGAACGCCCAGTCGATCCCTACGCCCCAGAGCAGCGCCGTGTACTCGAACGGCGAGATGACCGATGCGGGAGCGTGGCGAAACGCCTCGGTGATGAAATGCTGCCCGACGCTGCCGATGGCGCCGATTGCCACGATCGACGGCCAGTCCTCGGCGCGGATCGCCACCCAGCCGGGCAGGGCAAGCGCTCCGCAGAATACCGTGAGAAACACCAGGAACCACCAGACCATGCTCTGCGTCGTATCGGTGCGTGTCAGGAAGCGGACCGATATCGCGCTGAGCGCATAGGCGACTGCCGACATTAGCGCCGCCGCCGCGCCGAAGGTGCCGAGGGCGCCTGCCGACGGACGCAGCATCGCGAACACGCCGAGCAGGCCGGTGAAGATCGCGAGCCAGCGTTGCCAGTCGACGTGCTCGCCGAGCAGCGGCACCGCAAACGCCGTGACCATGAGCGGTGCCACGAAGAAGATCGAGTAGGCATCGGCGAGCGAGAGAGTCCGGAGCGCGACGACGAAGCCGCCGATCATCACCACGCCGAGCAGGCCGCGCACGACATGCAGGCGGACGTTGACCGGGCGCAGGCCACGCCAGCGGCCGACGATGGCCACCATGGCGAGCACGAAGGGCAGGGAGGCAGCGCCGCGCAGGGCGCTGACCTGCATGGGCGGATAGCGTGCCGCCAGTACCTTGAGCAGCGCATCCATGGCCGCAAAGGCGGCCACCGCCACGAGCATCGCGGCGATGCCACGCAGGTTGGCGGAGCGCATCAGCGGGGGCCGGTCACGTCAGGGTCGAGCAGTGCGGCAATGGCCGAGGTGAAAACGTCCGCGTCGGAGGCGGGCGCCGGCGTTTCGCGCAGGTCGGCCCAGCCGCCGCTCGGCAAGGCCCGTTGCAGGACGAGTTTCCGGTCCTTGCCGTTCCATACGATGCGTTCCGGGCAGCCGTTCCTCGAGAAACTGACGAGCCAGCTACCATGGCCGCCGAGCGCTGCCACGAATTCCTCGGCTTGCAGCCCCCGGGCGCTGCAGGCGGCGCGGACGGCCGGCTCCAGTCCGGCCGCGGCCGGCGGCGCAGCGGCAGCCTGCTTTGCACCCGGCTTGCCGCCGAACCAGAACACCGATTCTTCTTTCATGCGTCGCGCTCCGCCAGGACCGGCGGCAGTTTACACCGCCGTCGTGGTCTCGACGGTCTTGTGCCGGTACTCGCAGAGATCGGCGATGGGGCAGCGCGGACAGGCCGGGCGCCGGGCCTTGCAGACGTAACGGCCGTGCAGGATCAGCCAGTGATGGGCATCGCGTCGGAACTCTGCCGGAACCACCCGCAGCAGCCGGTGCTCCACCGCGAGGGGCGTTGGGCCCGGCGCGAGGCCGGTGCGGTTGCACACGCGGAAGATATGAGTGTCCACGGCGATGGTCGGCTCGCCGAAGGCGGTGTTCAGTACCACGTTGGCGGTCTTGCGACCGACGCCGGGCAGCGCCTCGAGTTCCTCCCGTGAGCGCGGCACCTCGCCGCCGTGGCGATCGACCAGCATGCGGCAGCTGGCGATGATGTTGGCGGCCTTGGTGTTGAACAGCCCGATGGTGCGGATGTACGTCTTCAGCCGCTGCTCGCCGAGGCGCAGCATCAGCGGCGCGCTGTTGGCCACGGCGAACAGCCGGGCGGTCGCACGGTTCACGCTGATGTCGGTCGCCTGCGCGGAGAGAATTACGGCCACCAGCAGCTCGAACGGACTGCCGTACTGCAGTTCCGTGGTGGGGTGGGGGTTGGCGGCCTGCAGGCGCTGGAAGATCGCGGCGCGGCGCGCAGCGTTCACGGACGTCGGCCGCTTGCCGATGCGATCCGCCAGGCGACCAGCAGGAAGGCGAGAGCGAAGAACGCGCCGGGTGGCACCGCAGCGAGCGAGAAGTAACTGCTGGCCGGCATCGGATGCAGCACGAGCGCGGACGCGCCCCCGCCCAGGAGATCCTGCGTGCCGTCGAAGAGGCTGCCGTGGCCGAGCAACTCGCGTAACGCGCCGACCGCGACGAGCACGAGCGCGAAACGTGCGGCATCGCCGGCGACTGCTGCTGCACCCGTGCCTGCGGCCGTTGGCGAGGCGAGCTGCAGGGTGCGGGTGAAGATTGCGCAGTTGGCTACCAGCAAGGCCAGCGTTGTGCCAAGCACGAGGTGCAGCTCGAAGAAGAAGGCGCGGGACAGTACCCCGGCGAGGGTGACGGTCGCGGCAATGACGCACAGGCAGGCGGGCACGCGGCGATCCTCCGGCCCGATTCGCCGGCACAGCGTGGCGGCAACGAGGCCCGAAGCGGCGAGTACCAGAGCCGTGAGCAGTGCCAGGCCGAGCCCCCTGATCAGCGAGTCCGCTCCGGGCAGCATGGGGCACAGGCCGACGAGTGTCGCCATCGCGGCTTCGTCGGGTCGCGTCATGCCACTGCCAGCGTCTGGTTGTGTGCCCGCCATCGGCCTCGGTGCTCCGGCGAATGCCGCTTCTTTTCGGTTATCCTCGATTCTAGCCCAGCCGCCCGTCCGCTCAACCGAAGCCAGGTGACCGACCGATGATTTTCCGGCAACTGTTCGAACAGGAAAGTTCCACCTGGACCTACCTGGTCGCGGCGCGTCCGGGTGGGCGGGCGCTGCTCATCGACCCGGTGGATTCGCAGGCCGACATGTACCTGCAGCTCATCGGGCAGCTCGGCCTGAAACTGGAGTATGCGATCGACACCCACACGCATGCCGATCACGTGACCGCGCTCGGTGTGCTGCATGATCGTACCGGCTGCGTGACCGTGATGGGCGAGCACACCGCGGCCGAGTGCATCGGGCGGCGCATCGCCGACGGCGAGGTGATCGATTGCGACGGATTGCAGCTCCAGGCGCTGTTCACGCCGGGGCACACGAGCGAGTCGTTCAGCTTCCGGCTGACCGACCGGGTCTTTACCGGGGACGTGCTGCTCTACCGCGGCACGGGCCGCACCGATTTCCAGAGCGGCGATCCGCACCGGTCGTGGGATTCCATCGTCAACAGGCTCTTTCGGCTTCCCGACGAGACGCTGGTATACGCGGCCCACGACTACAAGGGCTGGACGGTATCGACGATCGGCGAGGAGCGCCGCTTCAATCCACGCCTGGCCGGCAAGAGCGAGGACGAGTATGTGCAGATCATGCGCAACCTGAACCTGCCGCGGCCGAAGATGATGGATATCGCCATTGCGGCGAACCTCGCCTGCGGCAAGCGCAGGCCGCCATGATCCCGCCCGACTGGATCGGCGGACTCGGCGGGGGGGTGTTGATCGGGCTTGCCGCGGTGCTGCTGTTTGCGCTCGAAGGGCGGATGGCGGGTATCTCCGGGATTTTCGGCGGGCTCCTGAGCGCGTCGGGAGACCGGGGCTGGCGGCTGGCGTTCCTGCTGGGGTTGCCGGCCGGAGCGGCGCTCGTGGCTGCGCTGGCCGGCAGCCTGCCGCAGCAATTGCTGGGCGGGTGGCCGACGCTGGTCGTGGCCGGATTGCTGGTCGGTTTCGGGACGCGCCTCGGTTCCGGATGCACCTCCGGCCACGGCGTCTGCGGCATCGCGCGCGGTTCGCTCCGTTCGATCACGGCGACTGCTCTGTTCATGGCGGCAGGGATCCTGACGGTGTTCATCCTGCGCCACCTGCTGACATGACCCGGTGGTTCGCGGCCTTGCTGTGCGGCACCCTGTTCGGGGCCGGCCTCGCCTGGTCGGGCATGACGAACCCGGCGCGCGTGGCAGGCTTTCTCGATGTCGCCGGTGCCTGGGATCCCACGCTCGCCCTGGTGATGGCGGCGGCACTGGCGGTGGCAGCGCCGGGCCTCGCGCTGGCGCGCCGCCGCGCACGGCCGCTGCTCGGTGGATCGTTCCGCTTGCCGACCAAAACGCAGATCGATCGCCGCTTGCTCGGCGGCGCCTTGATATTCGGTGCCGGCTGGGGGATCGGCGGCCTGTGCCCCGGTCCGGCGCTGGCCGGGCTCGTGACCGGATCGCCGGGCGTGCTGCTGTTCGTGCTCGCCATGCTCGCCGGCCAGTGGCTCGCGTGGCGGCTGGAGTGAAGGTTGTTTACCCGGTGCTGTCCGCGAAAATCTCCGCGCGATGTCGCTCGAAGTACAGCAATGCGTCGCGCGCCGCGCGCACCACGGCACGGCTGGTCACCGTCGCACCGCTGATCTGGTCGAACTGCCCGCCGTCGCGCCGCACGGTCCAGGCGTCGGCCGGCGGTTCGGTGAGCGAACGGCCGCGAAACAACCGCAGCCAGCCCGACTGCGTGGCGTCGATCCGGGCGCCGAGTCCCGGGGTTTCACGGTGGGCGAGGGTGCGCATGCCGATGATGCGCCCATCGACGTCGATGGCGACGAGCAGCCGGATCGGTCCGACGTAGCCCTGCGGAGCCACGACGGTCAGGACTGCCGCCACCGGCGCGCCGCGCAGTCGTGCGCGATACAGCGGCAGCGGCTCGTCGCTGCCGAGCAGGTCGGGCGAGCGCACCAGGATGCGGTCGCGGTCGGGTTCGTTGTCGTAGCCTCCCGGGGGCAGCACGGTGCGCAGCACCTTCATGATCTGCGCAGTTTCGTTGCGGGTGCTGCGCTCGCGTGTCGCGATGACCACTGCAGTGACGGTGGCGGCAGCCGAGAGGAAGATCACGAGCAGGACGAGCAGCGAGCGGCCGCGCCCGGGTGATTCGATCGACGCCTGGCTGCGGGAATCAGTGTCCATAGATGCGCGGGCGCGTATGACGGTCGATCAGCGGCACCGCCATGTTCATCAGCAGCACCGCGAATGCCACGCCGTCCGGGTATCCGCCCCAGGTGCGAATCGCGTAAGTGAGCACACCGCACCCGGCACCGTAGATGAGCCGGCCTCGATCGGTCACCGTCGAGGAGACCGGATCGGTCGCGATGAAGAATGCCCCGAGCAGCGTGCCGCCCGCGTACAGGTGAAAGAGTGGCGAGGGGTGTGTCTCGGGATCGGTGAGGTAGAACACCAGTGCGCAGGCCATCAGCGAGACGATCATCGCCGCGGGGATCTGCCAGCGGATGATGCCCTTGTACAGCAGCCACATTCCGCCGAGCGTCAGGAAGTTGCCGATCCACTCCCAGCCCACGCCGCCGAAATCGCCGAAGACGGGATTCACCCGAATCTCGCTCATGGTGCGCATGAGCCCGAGTTCGGTGCGCACCACCGTGAGTGGCGTGGCACGCGTGACGGCGTCGAATTCGAATCCGGCGGGAAGCGAGGCAGTCGCGGTGTACTGCAGCGTCTGCCACAGCGACAACGACTGATAATCGAGGTCGCCGGTGGTGGGCGGGAGCCACATGGTCATCTTCCCCGGAAACGCGACCAGCACCACGAGGTAGCCGGCCATCGCGGGGTTGAAGAGGTTGTAGCCGAGCCCGCCGTAGAGGTGCTTGGCGACTCCTACCGCGAACACGATCCCCGTGACCGTTATCCACCAGGGTGTCAGCGGCGGCAGGCAGAAGGCAAACAGCACCGCCGTCACGACTGCGCTGCCGTCGCTGAGGAACACGCGTGCCGGGCGTGCGCGCAACCTCAGCGCCAGCGCTTCGGTGGCGAGCGCCGCCGCGGTCGCCACCACGATGTTCAGCAACAGGCCGGGCCCGAAGAAGAAGGTATAGGCGGCGACCGCAGGTGCCAGCGCGTAGAGGACCTGGCGCATGACCGCAGCGACGTCCGCCGCCGGCCGCCAGTGCGGAGCGGGTGCGGTGGCGAACTTCATGCCCGACTCCGCTCGCGGCCCCGGGCGGCGGAGAAGCGGGCGGTCAGGTGGATGTAGCTCGGGCACACGTAATCGCAGCAACCGCATTCGATGCAGTCGCGCAGGCCGAATTCGGCGAGTCGCCCGGCATCGTTGCGGCGCACGGCGGTGAGCAGTTCGTGCGGCAACAGGCGGGCCGGGCAGGCCTGCACACACTCGCCGCAGCGGATGCAGGGCATCTCGGGCCGATCGGGTGCCAGCTCGGTCGCCAGCGCCGCGACCAGGCAGTTGGTTGCAGTGGTGACCGGCAGGTCGTCGTCGGGCAGCGCAAACCCCATCATCGGCCCGCCCATGAGCAGCCGGTGTGGCGCTGCGCGATAGCCACCGGCCGCCTGCACCAGATCGCGGATCGGGGTGCCGATGCGCGCCTCGAAGTTGCCGGGTTCGGCGATGCCGCCACCCGTGACGGTGACGATGCGCGAAATGAGCGGGCGACCGGAGCGGAACAGTTCGCCGACCGCGGCGGCTGTGGCCACGTTCTGGCACACGTAGCCGATGTCGCGCGGCAGGCCGCCCGCCGGGACCTCATCCCCGGTCAGCATTTCAATCAGCTGGCGTTCACCGCCGGCCGGATACTTGGTGGTCACGACGGCGATACCGATGCCACCGCTGCCGCCCGCGCCGAGCGCGTTGTCGAGCGCGGCATGGGCCTCGGGCATGTCCGCTTCCACGGCGACGACGGCGTGATCCGTGCCGAGCGCGCGCATCATGACGCCCACGCCCTCGATGACCATGCCGGCGCGCTCGCGCAGCAGCACCTCGTCGCAGGTGATCCATGGTTCGCACTCGGCGCCGTCGACGATCAGCGCACGGATGGGAACGCCAGGGGTCAGTTTGCGCGCCGTCGGGAACTGGGCTCCGCCGAGCCCGACGATGCCGCCCGCGGCCACCCGCGCGCGAATCTCCTCCGGCGAGAGCAGATCCTCGTTCACCGGGATGCAACTGCCATGCATCTGCTCCGGGCCCTCCGCGCGGATGACCACGCAGGGGACGGGTCGGCCGCTCGCCACGGGCGCCCGCTGCGGTCCCACGGCAAGAACGCGGCCGGAGATCGACGCGTGCACGGCCATGCCATCGGTGTTGCGGGCGATCGCCTGGCCGGTCTGCACCCGATCGCCGGGAGCGACGATCGCGGGCAGTTCGATCGAGCCGCCGATCTGCAGGGACATGCTGGCCTCGACCGGCAGCGGTGCCGCACGTATCGGCTGGCGCAGCGAGAGCTTCTTCAGCGCCGGTGCGCGCACGCCCCAGTCCGGCCGGGGCGGCTGCGGGTTGTAGGTCCACGCGGTGCTCATCGGGGATGACCGTACTGCGGAGTCGGATGCCTGCCGGAATACTACAGGCGTCAGGCTGACGAAGCCGGCGGTTTCTGCGTGCGGACCACCGGCACCCTAGCCGCGGATCAGGGTACCGACGCCGCCGAGTGCCAGCGCGAAAAAGCCGGCGGTTACCAGCGCGATTGCGGGACCACGCAACGCTGCGGGAATCTCCTCGGCCTCGAGCCGCTCGCGTAGTCCGGCGAAGAGAACGGTGACCGCAAGGAATCCGGTGCCCGCCAGCAAGGACCAGGCAAGGGACGCGGCGAGCGTGCCGAGCCGGTCCATCGCCAGCAGGGCAACGGCGAGCAGGCTGGTGTTTACGCCACTGAGCGCCCTCATGGCCGACGGCGATACCGTGCCCGGACCCGGAAGTCGTTGCACGAGGTGCGTCGCCACGGGGGCGAGCAGGCATGCGGCTCCCACGGCGACCAGTGACGCGAGGTCCGGCAAGCCGAGCGGAGCCAACAGGAGCTTGCCGGCGCCCCAGCAGAGCACCGCGGCCGGCAGCAGCGCCAGTGCGGTCGCGAGAGCCGCCGGCCACGCGGTGGCCTCCTTCGGGCCCCCGGGCGCGAGCTGCGGCACCAGCAGGAAATAATTGGCGAGTACCAGTCCGATCAGCAGTGTTGCCAGGTCGGTCACGTGCTCGTCATCGAACCCGCATGCCGGGCTCGGCGCCTTCGTCCGGGCTGACCAGGAAAATGCCGCTGCCGCCGTCGCCGGCCGCGAGCAGCATGCCCTCGGACACGCCAAAGCGCATCTTGCGCGGCTTGAGATTCGCCACCAGCAGCACCTGGCGCCCGATGAGCGACTGTGGCTCGTAGGCGGCGCGAATGCCCGCAAGCACCGTACGCTGTTCGCCGCCGAGGTCGACCGTGACTCGCAGCAGTTTGTCGGCGCCTTCCACCGTCTGAGCGCTGAGCACGCGGGCGACGCGCAAGTCCACGCGCAGGAATTCGTCGAGGTCGATCATGGGGTCTTCCGCTGGTGACGGTCCGGTGACGGGTTCCGGTGCCGTGGTGGTGGTCGCTTTCGATGCCTCGACCATGCGTGCTACTGCCGCCGGGTCGATGCGTGTGATCAGTGCCTCGTAGGCGTTGATGCGTCGCCCGAGAAGTGGCGTGCCGACGTCGGCCCAGGCGAGCGGCCCGCAACCGAGGAATGCTTCCGCCCGTGCCGCGAGTGCCGGCAGCACGGGCTTGAGGTAGACGAGCAGCATACGAAACAGGTTCAGCCCGTCGGTGCACACACTCTGCACTTGCGGCGCGCGTGCGGGATCCCTGGCGAGAGTCCAGGGTCTGCGTTCGTCGATGAACTGGTTGGCGCGGTCTGCCAGCCGCATGATCTCGCGCATGGCGCGTGCGTACTCGCGCGACTCGTAGCACTCGGCGATGGGACCAGCCGCCGCGGCGAACTCCGCGTACAAGGCCGGATCGCCGGGCGCGCCGGCCAGTTCACCGTCGAACTGGCGGTTGATGAAACCGGCACAGCGGCTGGCGATGTTGACGAACTTGCCTACAAGGTCGGAGTTGATGCGGGCGACGAAGTCCTCGAGGTTGAGGTCGATGTCGTCCGTACCCGGACCGAGCTTGAAGGCGTAGTAGTAGCGCAGGCACTCCGGGTTCAGGTGTTCGAGGTAGGTCGCCGCGGCGATGAACGTGCCGCGGGATTTCGACATCTTCTGGCCGTTGACGGTCAGGAAGCCGTGCACGAACACGCCGCTCGGCTTGCGGTAGCCGGCGCCTTCCAGCACGGCGGGCCAGAACAGGGTATGGAAGTAGGCGATGTCCTTGCCGATGAAATGGTATAGCTCGGTCTGGCTGCTCTCTGACCAGTATTTATCAAAATCAATATCTTGCCGATTATTTCTCGTTTTGTCGGCAAGATTTGCCAGGCTCGCCATGTAGCCGACCGGGGCGTCGAGCCAGACATAGAAATACTTGTCTTCGACACCGGGGATCCGGAAGCCGAAGTACGGCGCGTCGCGCGAGATGTCCCAGTCCCTGAGCCCCGCCGCGAACCATTCCTCGAGCTTGCGCGCGACGCTCGGGTCGAGGTGGCCGGCGCTGGTCCAGCGGCGCAGCGAGTCCTCGAACAGACCGAGCCGGAAGAACAGGTGCTCCGAGTCCTTCTGCACCGGCGTACTGCCGCTCACCGCGGAGCGGGCGTCGAGCAGATCCGCAGGGGAGTACGTCGCGCCGCAGGACTCGCAGCTGTCGCCGTACTGATCCTTTGCGCCACAGGCGGGGCAGGTGCCGCGGATGAAGCGGTCGGGCAGGAACATCCGCGCCTGTTCGTCGTAGGCCTGCCGGATGGTGCGCCACTCCACCAGGTTTTTCTCACGCAACCGCGCGTAGATGCGCTCGACCAGCAGCCGGTTCTCCTCCGAGTGGGTGGTGTGGTAGTTGTCGAAGGCGATGTGGAAGCCGGCGAAATCGCGCTGGTGCTCGACGCGAAAGCGCTCCACGAGCACCTCCGGCGTGATGGCGAGTTCGCGCGCCTTGAGCATGACCGGTGTGCCGTGCGCATCGCTCGCGCAGAGGTACAGGCAGCGGGCGCCAGCCATGCGCTGGAAGCGCACCCAGATGTCGGTCTGGATGTACTCGACGAGGTGCCCGATATGGATCGGGCCATTCGCATAGGGCAGCGCACTGGTGACGAGGATGTCGCGGGTCTGGCTGGGCATGGGATGCGGTAGATGCTGGCGATCGCGCGGAACGGCCTATGCTAGCAAAATCATGGCAAGCGCTTGTGGGCTGCGCTTCACGCACGGCCGGAGGCCGCAACGTCACGGGTGCGCAGGGCCCTGGCGCCGCAGCGGCTGGCCAGCCATTGACACGGTCCCCGCGCGGGCGCGCAATAGCGCCGTTGGTACTCGTTGCCCTGGGGAGGGAACGTATGGGTTGCAAGGCAGTTCGGACGTGGCGCAGGCTGTTGCCGGTCACGGTCACGGTCACGGTCACGGTCATGGCGGTGTGCGGCACAGTGAAGGCCGACGATGTCGTTACTGCCAGGGAAGGCCCGCGCCAGCTCACGGTGTGGAAGGTGCCCAACATCCCGTCGGCGGCCGAGCCGTACTTCGGGACGGACAACACGACCTTGATCGCGCAGGTGCAGGATCCCGATGCGATCCCGGCGAAGCCGGGGGCGGCCGGTGGCGCGCTGACCTGGACCTTTACCGATCGCGGCAAGGACCTGCGGCGCATCAACTCGAAGGGACAGGACGGCTGTTCGTACTTTTTCCCTGGCATGAAGCAGCTCGTGTTTACCTCGACCCGGGACAACATGGAGATGCCGGTCGGCAACTGGTCCGACCCGCGCGACTACCCGATGGGCGCCGAGCTGTACAAGGCGGACATCGACGGTGGCAACGTGCAGCGGCTGACCCGCAACACGATCTACGACGCGGAGATATCCGTGTCCCCGGACGGCAAGTGGATCGTCTTCGGTCGCCAGACCGACGGCAACATGGACCTCTGGCGCATGCGCGCCGACGGCACGGGCGAACAGCGGGTCACGAACACGAAGGATTGGGACGAGGGCCGTCCCATGTACATGCCCGACAGCGAGACGGTGATGTTCCGCGCGTGGCGCTACGAGGACTTCGGCAAGATCCGGCCGACGCCCATGACGGTATTCACGATCAAGCACGATGGCTCGGAGCTCACCGCGCGCACGCCGCCGAACACCAGCATGAACTGGAGCAGCTATCCGGCGCCCGACGGGCGGCATTTCGCCGTCGTGCGCGTCATCGAGAACAACAACTGGGAGATCTTCCTCTACGACATGCAGAACCCGGAGCAGCCGCCGGAGCGGCTCACCTGGAACGACAGCTTCGACGGCTTCCCGTCGTTCTCGCCGGACGGCACCAAGCTCGCGTTTGCGCGCAGCATGGGCAAGCGGTTCATGAGTGACAACTACGTGCACGTCATGGACGTGACGCCGCTCGATCTCGGGCCGCGCAAATAGTGAAGACTGGTCTGCCCTCTGTGCGGGCGCAGTCCCCACCAGCGGCCGGAGGCCTGACCCGCCGGAGCGCCGGGATCCGGGAAAAAAAGGTCATCGCCGGTCTGCGGGAATGTCGTGGATCCTCAGTCGAGGGTGCGGTGGTCACGGCTCCGGCGCGTGCCGCTCCTCGCACGTCCATGTGCTCGTCGCTATGGGTTACGCCGGCTGCTGCCCTCCTGGCAGCCGGCTCCACACATGCCCGCGCCGGAGCCGCAACCACCGCTTCCTCGGCGTAACGACACGCGTGGTCTCAGGCGACGACTGCAGTGCGGATGCGATGGCCTGAGAGCCGCGACTCGGCCCGTCACCGGGCTGAGCCCATCAGGCGGCTGGCCGAGCAGGCGTGGCGAGCAAGGCTAAGCTCGCAGAGGCAGCGGCAGGGATGCCGCTGCTGCGCGCCCACGAGATCAAGGAT
The DNA here is from genome assembly GCA_011526045.1 of Nevskiales bacterium. Taxonomy (GTDB): domain Bacteria; phylum Pseudomonadota; class Gammaproteobacteria; order Steroidobacterales; genus QUBU01. Next base: position 17,665 of record WYBE01000070.1, read on the forward strand.
GTCGAGTGGCGCGCACTCCGCAGCGAGCACGCCTGCGAGGGCACCCGCAGGGCCAGCC
>WYBE01000071.1 GCA_011526045.1 Nevskiales bacterium
CAGGAGCGCCGCCGCAGCCGAACCCGAGCGAGCGCAGCACAGGGAGGTGCGAAGCGAGCGTCCCGGCGCAGGCCGTCCGGCTCCGACGCCCGCGCCTGTGCCCCGGAGCAGCGTCCCCGCCAGCCGCCACCGTGCGCAGTCAACGCTTCGACTCCGTAGCGACGGCGCCCCGTCCCCGCGGATCGGCGATGAACCTTATAATCGTGCCGATGTTCTCGCATCTCGACGACCAGAATCAGCCCACCATGGTCGATGTGGGTGGCAAGCCCGTGACGGCCCGGGCTGCCCACGCGCGCGCGCGGGTATGGCTGCCCGAGGTCATCCGGCGCGGGCTCGCTCAGGGTGAGCTGCGATCGCCGAAAGGGCCGGTGTTCCAGACGGCGATCATCGCCGGCACCATGGCCGCCAAGAAGACCCATGAGCTGATTCCGTTCTGCCATCCGCTCGGCCTCGATGCCTGCCGCATCGAGATCGCCGTGGATGATTCAGGCCATGCAGTCATCGACTGTGTTGCCCGCGTCGAACACCGCACCGGCGTCGAGATGGAGGCGCTCACCGGAGCGGCCGTCGCGGCGCTCACCATCTACGACATGTGCAAGGGTCTTTCGCACGAGATGGTGATCGCGGATGTCCGCCTCGTCAGCAAGACCGGTGGCAAGAGCGATTTTCACACGCCCGTGGGCGAGACGCCCTGAGCACGCATGAGCGGGCGACCAGAACCGCTGCGCGGGCTCGTGCTGGCGGGTGGCCGCAGCGAACGGCTCGGGTGCGACAAGGCCGCGCTGCAGATCGCTGGCCGCAGCCTGCTCGAGCGCGCGGTTACGCTGCTGTCACGCGTGGTTGCAGACGTGCAGGTGGCGGTGCGCGAGGAGCAACTGTCCGACGAGTTGCGACGGCGCTTCGTCCTGCTGCCCGACGCGTATCGCGACATCGGACCGGCGGCCGGATTGCTCGCGGCCCATCACCTCGACCCGGCCAGCGCCTGGCTGGCGCTCGCCTGCGACATGCCGGGCGTGAGCGAGCCGCTGCTCGCCGCCCTGATTGCCGCGCGCGATCCGCGTCGCGGCGCCACGGCCTATCGCGGGTCGTCCGGATCGCCCGAGCCGTTGTGCGCGATCTATGAACCGGCTACCCTGAGCCGGCTGCGGAATGAGGTCGATGCAGGCGGCAGTTCTGGTCTGCGTGCGGCCCTTTCCGCCGCTCACCCGGTGTTGCTGGATCCGCCGGACCCGGGTGAGCTGGGGAGCATCAACACGCCCGAGGACATGCGACGCCTGATCCGGTCATGACGGCCGATGCGGGCTGCGGACCGCGCGCAACGAGACGTCGAGGTTTGTCACGATGGCCCGAAGAAAATCCGTACGCCGTCCTGCTCGCGCCGAGGTCGAGGCCGCCATACGGGTGTTGTTGCGCTGGACGGGTGACGACGCTGATCGGCCCGGCCTGCGCCGGACACCGGCGCGGGTCGCGGGCGCGTTCGAGGACTGGTTCTGCGGTTATGCGACCGACCCTTACGAGCTGCTCGGCGCATCGTTCCAGCAGGTCAATCAGTACGACCGGACCGTGACTTTGCGTGATATCGATTTCGAGTCCCACTGTGAGCATCACCTGGCGCCGATCATCGGTCGTGTGCACCTGGCCTACCTGCCGAACCGCCGGCTGGCCGGAATCAGCAAGCTGGCACGTGTCGTGGAAGCCTATGCGAAGCGCCTGCAGGTGCAGGAACGATTCACCGCGGAAATCGCCCGCTGCATTAACGACGTGCTGGAGCCCCGCGGCGTGGCGGTGGTGGTCGAGGCGCAGCACCAGTGCATGACGACGCGGGGCGTGCATCGCACAAACGTGAAGATGATCACATCGGAGATGCTGGGTGCATTCCAGGATGACGACCGGATACGCGCGGAGTTCTTCACCGCGATTCGTGCCTGATCGGGTAGCAACATGCCTCGCATAGTCAGGACCATCGACGACGCCAAGGCGCTGATCGGCCAGGAGGTTGGCGTTTCCGACTGGGTGACGGTGGACCAGGCCCGCATCAATCAGTTCGCGGCCGCCACCGACGATCACCAGTGGATCCACACCGATACCGCGCGCGCGGCACAGGAGATGCCGGGCGGGCAGACGATTGCCCACGGCTATCTGCTCCTGTCGCTGTTGCCGGCGCTGATGGACAAACTCGTCGAGATGCCGACCCTGCAGCGCGCGATCAACTACGGCTTGAACAAGGTGCGTTTCAAGAACCCGGTTCCGGCGGGCAGCCGGGTCCGCCTGCGCAGTGTGCTGTTGCAGGCGCAGAAGCGCGCCGGCGCGTTGCAGGTGATCCTAGAGAACACTCTCGAGATCGAGGGCCAGCCGAAGCCGGCCTGCGTCGCAGAAGTCATCGCCCTGTATTTTCTCGGCGAGTGACGCGCAACCGCCGCGGCTACCTTGGCGTGGCCGGGTTGCGTGCTTCCGGCCGGAGCAGTTCTGTTGCCAGACACCGCGGTTTTCGCGCCTGCCCATGAACTCATTGCCAGGCTGCGCGCCGGCACCCTGAGCAGCTTTGAGTTGACCCGGGCCGCGATCGCGCGGGTGCGCGAGATCAATCGCAATCTGAATCCCGTCGTGGCGCTCGATGAGGGTGCGGCGCTCGGGCGTGCACGCGAGGCCGATGCGGCACTGCGCACGGGGCGTGCACCCGGCTTACTGCATGGCCTGCCTGTCACCATCAAGGACTGCTTCGAGGTGGCCGGCTTCCCCGCGGTCAACGGCGCGCCCGAGCTGCGCGGGTATCGGCCGGTGCATCATGCGCCGGCGATTGCGCGCATGGTGGAGGCGGGCGCGATCGTCATTGGCAAGACGAACGTGCCGCGTTACTCGCTCGACCTGCAGACCTTCAACGACGTCTTCGGCGTGACACGCAACCCCTGGAATGTGGATCGCACGCCGGGAGGATCGAGTGGCGGGGCCGCGGTCGCGCTCGCCACGGGGGTGACCAGTCTCGAGATCGGCAGCGATCTGGCCGGTTCGCTGCGGGGGCCGGCGCATGCCACCGGCGTCTGTGCGTTGAAACCGAGTTTCGGTGTCGTGCCGACCGCGGGCGCATTGTCCTCGCTGCCCGGGGCGCTGCGCACGCCCGATATGGTCGTGGCCGGGCCGATGGCGCGCACGGTGGCCGACCTCGGCTTGTTGTTCGGCGTGCTTGCCGGGCCGGCCGGGCGCGAGGCCGCTGGCTGGCGCCTGGGACTACCGGCGCCACGCGCGCCGGCGAACCGGTTACGGGTTGCCGCCTGGCTCGACGACGACAACTGTCCGGTTGCGTCCGATGTGGGCGCGGTGCTTGCCGGTACCTGTCGTGCGCTGGCGGGCGCCGGCGTGGCCGTCGACGAGCAGGCGCGGCCCGGGTTCGACCCGGGCGAGTACTTCCGCGCCTTCCTGGAACTCATGTACGCGGAGATGAGCGCGGGGTTTCCAGAGAACGTGTTTCGGGCATTCACCGCGGCCGCACGCCGGCAGGACGGGCATGCGGAGCGGGCTGCGCTGACCCTGATGCCGGGAGCGGTCGCGCAGCGGCATCGTGACTGGCTTCGGACTTGTGAGCGTCGCGAGACCTATCGGGCCGCCTGGGACGAATTCTTCACGCGCTACGACGTGCTCCTCACGCCGGCCATGCCCACGACCGCGCTGCCACACGACCACCGCCCCTTCGAGGCACGCAGCGTGAGGCTCGGCGGCCGCGAGTTTGCGTACATGCAGCAGTCCTTCTGGTGCGGACTGGCCACGCTGTCGCTCCTTCCTGCTGCCGTGGTTCCGGCCGGGCTCGCCGCGGACGGGCTGCCGGTCGGGGTGCAGTTGATCGGCCCCTACCTCGCGGACTACACCGTGCTCGAGCTGGCTCGTCTGGTCGAAGCATTGACCGGAGGATTCCGGCGTCCACCCGAGGGGCAGTGGGCAGAACCCGGCGCGAGCTGAGCGGGCGAGAGCACTGGCGCGGTCGCGTGTGGACCGCGCGGTGATGACCAGCGTCAGCCGTCGAGTGCACGCAGCGGCGGCGGCGTTCCGGCGAGGTGGTCGTCCAGCCAGTCGGAGAGACATTCCGCCAGCGACTTGTCGCAGGCGTCGCACGCGCCGTCATCGAAGGCATCCATCATGGTGCGCATGCGTTCGAGCAGCATTTCGTCGCGCGCCTTGTGTGCGGCGTATACCTCGGGGCCACGCTCACGCAGCATGGTTTCCTCGAGGGCGAAATGCGCGCAACTGCGCACGTACAGGACTCCGAGCGCGTCGCTGATGGAGGGTCGCGCTGAACTGCTCCGCAGGCTGGCACAGGTCTCATCGATTGCCGCCTGCAGCCAGTGGTGATCGTGATGCGCGGTGCCGCTGCCGGACACGGCGGTCAATGGTGACTGGAGCTTCGTCATTGGCCTGCCTCCCGTCGTTTCGTACGGTAAACCCTACTCCCGGCATGCGGGTAACGGCAGTGTGGTTTTCCACGCGGCAGCTTGTCACAAGGCCGCGCTGTTCTCTTGCGCTGCACGAGCAGGTCTGATCGGGGCGCGGGATCCCCGGCACGCACGCAGTAAACCGGACGACACGCCTGGGAATGCATCAACGCCAGACGGATTTGGGCGGTTCGTAATTGGACAAAAGCTGGAGATAGTTGCCCCGCTCGAACGCAGCCGGGTCGGGCGAGTTGAGCTGCGACAGGCTGCCGCGGAGCTGGTCGACCGAGGCGTATTCGTGCGTGTCCATCCATCGCAGGACTCCCTCGCGGATGCTGCGCAGGCGCTCGGGGCCGTTGAGTAGCAGCGTGCTGCAGAGATAGGTCACATCGGCGCCGCACAGGAGCATCTTGAGGGCGTCCTCGGCCGTGTGTACGCCGCTGGTCGCCGCCAGCGACAGCCCGACGCGGCCATGCAGAAGAGCCATCCAGCGCATGGTTAGCAGCGAGTCGTGGGAACTCGAGAGGTTGATCACCTGGGATATCTCCAGGCTGTCGAGGTCGAGGTCGGGCTGATAGTAACGGTTGAACAGCGCGACGCCGGCGGCACCGGCGGCCTCGATCCGCTGCACGAGGTTGCCGAGGGCGCTGTAATGAGGCGACAGCTTTACGCCGATCGGCAACGAGACGTGGCCGATGGTTTCGCTCAGTATGTCGACCACGCGCTGCTCCACCGCGGCAGGCGACTCGGCGAAGTCGGCGGCAATGTAGTAGATGTTCAGTTCGAGCGCATCGGCGCCGGCCTCCTGGATCGCCCGGGCGTGCCGCACCCAGCCGCCGCGCGTCGTGCCATTCAGGCTGCCGATGATCGGGATGTCGAGGGCATCCTTCAGCCGGCGCAGCTGGTTCAGGTACTCGTCACGCTTGCCCGGATACTCCGTGTGCATCGGCAGGTAGCTCGAGGCCTCCGTATGCCCGATGTCCTGGTACTGGCTGAGCTGCAGCGCGAGCCGCTCATCTGCCTCGATGTCTTCCTCGAAGAGCGAGTACATCACGATTGCTGCGGCACCGGCATCCTCCAGCTGCCGCGCGCTGTCGAGGCGCTTGGACAACGGTGAGGAGGAGGGCACGAACGGGTTCTTCAGGCGCAGCCCGAGATAGCTGGTGGCGAGGTCCATGGATTCAGGTTCCTCCCGCGATGCTGCCGCCGCGCGGCGGTGTCCCCGCCGGAGCGGGAGCGCCTGCCCCGGCCTCATTCTGCTTGGAATAATCCAGGTCAGCGAGCTGCTCGTAGTGGCGGTAGCGTTCCTGGACTTCCCGTTGCGCTTCGTCGAGCAGCTTCTTCGCCAGCTCCGGGTGGGTTCGCATCAGGATCCCGAAGCGCATCTCCGTCTGTGCAAACTCACGATACGGCAGCTTCGGCTCGCGTGAATCGAGCACGAGCGGGTTCTCGCCGACGTCGCGCAGGCGCGGGTCGTAGCGCAGCAGGTTCCAGTGGCCGCTCTTCACCGCGAGGTCCTGCTGATGGAGGTTGCGGTGCAGATCGACACCGTGGGCGATGCACGGGCTGTACGCGATGATCAGGGACGGGCCATCCCAGGATTCCGCTTCGCGGAATGCGCGCAGCGTCTGCACGTCCTTGGCGCCCGAAGCCACCTTGGCGACGTACACGTGCTCATAGGCCATCGCAATCATTGACAGGTCCTTCTTGGGGACCGCTTTGCCGCTCGCCGCGAACTTCGCCACGGCCGCCCGCGGGGTGGCCTTGGACATCTGCCCGCCGGTGTTCGAGTACACCTCGGTGTCGAGCACCAGTATGTTCACGTTGCGGCCGGAGGCGAGCACATGGTCGAGGCCGGAGAAGCCGATGTCGTAGGCCCAGCCGTCGCCACCGATGATCCACACGCTTTTCCGGGTGAGCACGTCGGCAAGGCTCAGCAGGTTGCGTGCCGCGGGCGAATCGAGGCTCTCGAGTTTCGCCTTCAGTTCCTCGACCCGCTTGCGCTGTTGCTGCAGGCCGACGTCGTCGCGCTGGTCCGCCTCCAGGAGCGCGGTCACCAGTTCGCCGCCGAGTTCCTCGCGCAGGCCTGCCAGGAGTTCCCGGGCGTGCTCGATCTGCTCATCGAGCGTGATGCGAATTCCCAGGCCGAACTCCGCGTTGTCTTCGAACAGCGAATTGCACCAGGCCGGGCCACGGCCGTCCAGGTCGGTGGTGTAGGGCGCGGTGGGCAGGTTGCCGCCGTAGATGGAGGAACAGCCGGTCGCGTTGGCGATGATCATGCGGTCGCCGAACAGTTGTGTCGCGAGCCGGATGTAGGGCGTCTCGCCGCAACCGACGCAGGCGCTCGAGAACTCGAACAGGGGTTGTGCGACCACGGCGCTCTTCAGCGTGTCCCAGCGCAGCTTGCGCCGGTCGTACTCCGGCAACGACAGGAAGAAATTCCACTTGGCGCGCTCACGTTCCAGGATCGGTTCGATCGGATGCATGTTGAGCGCCTTGCGGCTGCGATTGGTCTTGTCGCGTGCCGGGCAGACGTCCACGCACAGCGTGCAACCGGTGCAGTCTTCCGGGGCCACCTGGTAGGTGATGGCGAGTCCCTTGTCGAACTCCGGCCCGACGACCGTCGCGTGGCGGAAGTCCTCCGGGGCGTCTTTCAGGCGGGCCGGATCGAAGACCTTGGCGCGGATTGCGCTGTGCGGACAGACGAAGGCGCACTTGCCGCACTGGATGCAGATGTCGGGCTCCAGAACCGGCAGTTCGAGTGCGAGCCGCCGCTTCTCGTAGGCCGCGGTGCCGAGCGGCCAGGTGCCGTCGACAGGCACGCGGCTCACTGGCACGCCATCGCCACGCCCGGCAATGAGTTCCGCGGTGACGTCGCGTGCGAATGCGGATGCGGTCGCCGGCACCGGGACGCGCCGGTCGTGCGTTGCAGTCACGCGGTCGGGTACCGGCAGTTCGTGCAGGTGTGCGAGAGCCTGGTCGATCGCGGCGAAGTTCGCCTCGAGCACGGTGCCGCCCTTGGAGCGGTAGCTGCACTTCACCGATGCCTTGATGCGGTCGATCGCTTCCTGTCGGGGCAGCAGCCCGGACAGGGCGAAGTGGCAGGTCTGCATGATCGTGTTGATGCGCCGGCCAAGACCCGCCTGCTTCGCCACCGCGTAAGCGTCGATGACGTAGACCTTCAATTGCTTCCCGATGATGTGCGTCTGGATGTGGCGCGGCAGCCGTTGCCACGCCTCTTCGGGCTTCCACGGGGCATTCAGCAGGAAGGTGGCGCCCGGCCTCGCCTTGTCCAGCAGTTCGTAGTTCTCCAGGAACGTCGTCTGGTGGCAGGCGATGAACTCCGCCTGTCCGGCGCCGATCTCATAGGTGGCGCGAATGGGCGAGGTGCCGAAGCGCAGGTGCGAGACGGTGACGGCACCGGCCTTCTTGGAGTCGTAGACGAAATGCCCCTGGGCGTAGAAGTCAGTCTCCTCGCCAAGGATCTGGATCGTATTGCGATTGCCGCTGACGGTGCCGTCGCTGCCGAGGCCATAGAAAACCGCTGCGTGCGTGGCGCGGTCCGCCGTCGTTTCGAAACCCGCATCCCACGGCAGGCTCGTGCCGCTGACGTCGTCGTGGATGCCGACGGTGAAATGGTTCCTCGGCCGTTCCGTCGCGAGGTTGTCGAAGACCGCCTTGATCATGCCCGGCGTGAATTCCTTGGACGACAGCCCGTAACGCCCGCCGACGATGATGGGGATCGCGCTGAAGCGCGCGTCCGGCGTCGCCAGATGCTCGGCGAATGCGGTGATGACGTCCTGGTACAGGGGTTCGCCCGCCGCGCCGGGTTCCTTGGTCCGGTCCAACACCGCGATGCGCCGCACCGTCGGCGGCAACGCCGCCACGAGGCGCTCACCGGAGAATGGGCGGAACAGGCGCACTTTCAGCAGTCCGAGCTTTGCTCCGCCGGCGTTCAGGTGCTCCACGGTGTCGTGCGCGGCCTCGCCACCGGAACCCATGATCACCAGCACGCGCTCGGCATCGGGCGCGCCGACATATTCGAACAAGCGGTAGCGACGTCCCGTGATGTGCGCGAAGCGCTCCATGTTCTGCTCGAGCACATCCGGGAGTCGCGCATAGAACGGGTTGACCGCCTCGCGTGACTGGAAGTACACGTCCGGGTTCTGGGCGGTGCCGCGCATCACCGGGCGGTCGGGAGACAGTGCCCGGGAGCGGTGCGCATGCAGCCAGTCGTCCATGATCATGTGCCGGATGTGTTCGTCACCGAGCGGCTCGATCTTGGCCACCTCGTGCGAGGTGCGGAAGCCGTCGAAGAAATGCAGCATGGGGACGCGTGACTCCAGCGCGGTCGCATGGCTCAGCAGGGAAAAATCATGCGCTTCCTGAACGGAGCCCGCGCACAGCATGGCGAAGCCGGTGCCGCGGCAGGCCATGACGTCGCTGTGGTCGCCGAAGATCGACAGGGCGTGGGTGGCGACGGTCCGTGCCGCCACGTGGAATACCGCCGGCAGCAGTTCGCCTGCGATCTTGTACATGTTCGGGATCATCAGCAGCAGGCCCTGCGACGACGTGAAGGTGCTGGCGAGTCCGCCGCGCTGCAGGGAACCGTGCACCGTTCCGGCCGCACCGGCCTCGCTCTGCATCTCGATCACGCGTGGTACGGCGCCCCAGAGATTGGCCTGTGCATTGGCCGACCAGCTGTCGGCCTGTTCGCCCATCGGCGAGGACGGGGTGATCGGATAGATGGCGATGATCTCGCTGAGCTTGTAGGCGATCGTCGCGCAGCCGGTATTTCCATCAACGGTAATCATCGGGTCCCGTACCGCTGGCCGAGGTGCCGTCCATTGTCACATGTTGCGCGGGCGGCCATGTATGATTGGCCGCGCTCAACGGCCCGGCTGAACGACATGGTCGGGCGCTGTCGCGTTACGGAAGGAAGCAGGCGTGCCATTTGTCGTCACCGGAAACTGCATCAACTGCAAACATACCGAATGTGCCGTGGTTTGCCCGGCCGATTGCTTTCACGAAGGCCCGAATTTTCTGGTCATCGATCCCGAGACCTGTATCGACTGCGTGTTCTGCGTCCCAGCCTGCCCGGTTGGCGCAATAATGGAAATACGGGATGTACCGAAGGATCAGCGGGTGTTCGTGCGGCTGAACGAGGAACTGGCGGCCATCTGGCCCACGATCAAGACCCGGAAGCCGCCCCCGCCCGATGCGGAGGAGTGGGACGGCGTGCCGGACAAGCTCAAGCTGCTCGAGCGGTAACCCCGCGTGGTGAAGCCGGGGTAACCGGCCGGAATCGGCGGCCGGCGTCTCAAGCGACCCAGATAGCCGGAGCCCGGCTGGCGCCGACCGGCCGGCTGCTCAGGGCCGCCGCCCGGCAAATATCGCCCGTGACATCAGCAGTCCGAGCCCGGCGCCGAGCGTTGCCGCGACCGCGACGATGACAAATGTACCGATGGCCAGGGCCACACCCACCACCGTCGGTACGGCCAGGTCCTGCATTCCCATCACGTTGCCGATCGTGCCACCGGGGCGTTGTCCCATGTAGCCTGCGAAGATCACTCCGGCGAAAATCGCAGGCGCGAGCGCCAGCGCGCCGAGCACTCCGCCGACCGTTCTGATCCAGCGTCGCGGCTCCTCGCCGGTGGCCATCCGCTGTGCCAACACCCGCAGCAACTGCCGCGTCAGGAAGAATGTGACCGGCACGCCGATCAGGTAGCCGAGAATGATCGATAGCAACATGTCCTGATGATCTCCGGGTTTGTTCCCGCGGTGCCCTCCTGGTCAGCCAGGATCGGACCGGCCCGACGGCGTCACTGCCCGGCCTGTGGCCCCTTGCGTCCGACGAGCACCTTCTTTGCGCCTACGCCTGCGACACCGAGCACATAGATCGATCCCATGAAGCCGGCCCAGATGGCAAGGAACGTCAGACTTTTTCTCACGCCGACCCTGAAGCGAGCGCGGTCATAGTCGCTTTCGGAGCGGACGACGGTCCGCTCATGAAAGAGAAACTGGCCCAGTGCATAGCACGGCTGGCCGGGTTCCGGCTGAAATACCGGGATTTGTCCTTCTTCGATTTCCCGCCAGCTGCTGCATTTCGGGGCGCGCAGATCGGCGACGACGTCCGGGTCGCGGCGTGGCCATGTCGAAACGGCCAGGACCAGGGTTGATATCAGGAACACGATTGCGAAGAGCCCCCAGAATTTCTGCCAGGCATTGAGTCGCTGGAACATGTGCATTCACCGGGCCGCGTAGCGGCGCTGAAAAGATTTTAGTTCAAGTGGCCAGCGGACGATGACGTCGGTCGCCAGGCTGCGCCATCCGCAATTATGCGCAGTGGCCGGTGCGCTCAGTCGGGAAAGACGCGCTGCGCCTGCAACTGGCCGTGCTCATCGAAGATTTCCCACAGCCCGTCTTTCCTGCGGTCCCGGAAGTGCCCGCGCTTGCGCAGCTGGCCGCTCGGGTAGAAATACTCCCAGAAACCATCCGGCCGGCCTTCCAGGTAGCTGCCACGTTCATTGAGCCGGCCGTTCTCAAAGTATGTCTCATATGGCCCGTCGAGCTCGCCGTCGCGATAGTTCAGGCGTTCCCAGATGCGGCCATTCTCGTAGCGTCGCTCGAACGCGCCTTCCGGGCGGCCTTCGCGTGAGTTGCCTTTCAGTTTCAGGCGGCCGTTGTCGTAATGGATCTCCCACGGGCCGTCGCGTTCGCCGTTCTTGAACGTGCCGCGGAACTCCAGGCGACCGTTCTCGTGGAAGAACTCCCACAGGCCTTCCTGTTTGCCGTTGTGGTAGCTGCCGCGGAACTCGGGCTGGCCGTTGCGGTAGAAATACTCGGTTGGGCCTTCAGGGCGGCTGAAGCGTGATGCGAGCCCGACCTTTCGCAGAATGGCATGGAAGAGATTGAGCACGCTGGTTACCCCGCCTGCTATTGGAGCACGCCGTCCTGGTACGTGCCTTTCTCCCTGATCCTGCCGTCGTCATCGTACAGCTCGTAGGCGCCATCGAGGACACCGTCGCGGAACGTGCCGCGGGCCATGAGTCGGCCGTCGGCGGCCAAGGTCTCGAACGGCCCGTTCTTGGCGCCATCGACGTAGGTTTCGCGCGATTTCAAACTGCCATTGGGGTGAAAGGTTTCGAGGACGCCGTCGGCCCCGTCGTTGCGGAAGACGCCTTTCTGCGCGAGTTGGCCGTTGCTGTGAAACCACTCCCAGACGCCATCCTTCCGGCCGTCGTGGAAGCTGCCCCGCGCATCGACCTGCCCGTTCTCGTGATACGCGACGTATGGTCCGTCCCGCCGGTCGTTCCTGTGCGTGCCCTCCGATCGAGGCGCGCCGTTCGGAAAGCCGGTCCGGAATGGTCCATTGCGTACGCCGTCGACGTACTGGCCCTTTGAACGCCATTGCCCGTTCGGGTACAGCAGCTCCCACGGGCCTTCCTTCCTGCCGTTGTGGTACGCCTGCCGCTCCCGCAATTGCCCGTTACGGTGAAACCACTCCTGCGGCCCATCGAGCTGGCCTTCGCGGAAGCAGCCCTTGTGTTCGGCCTGTCCATCCTCGAAATAGGACTCGTATGCGCCGTCGAGCTGGCCGTTACGGTAGCTGCCCCGGCCGCGAATTTCGCCGGCCTCGCCCTGCATCTCGAAAGGCCCGTCGGCGGGGGCTTCGTCGGTCGCCGATCTGAACCAGGAAAGAATCGACTTCTTCATGCTGCCCGAGCGTAACCAAATTCCAGCGGTAAGGGCTTCACGAAAAGATAGGTACTATCCGTATCATCGTGACGGTCAATTTTGCCGCGAAAGCGTGTAAAAAAAATACCGCAGTCGTCGTGTGCGGTCGCGGCGGGCATGACGGGGTCCACCGGTGAACAGATGGAGAGAGACGCGAGGCAAACGGCCATTTTACGTATAATTACCTACCGGTGATTGATCCAGGTCATTTACTCAGGGGTCGAAACTATCAAGCTAGCGCCCGACGGTGGTGTATACCGGATGACGGCGGGACGTTTTAAGGAGCTTTAACCATGACTACGAAGACGGTCGCGAGCTCGGGCGACAGCAACCTGGCGATGTGGTTGCTCAATAAGAAGAACTGGTTCGTGCATTTCATGATCGTGACGCTGATCAGCGTCGTTGGCCTGTTGTACCTCGGCCAGCAGACGTATTCCGGCGCACCACCGTTGGTGAAATTCGTGACCCCGGACGGGGAAACGTTCATCAGCAAGGAGCAGATCTCGCGCGGCCAGGAGATTTTCCAGCTGCGGGGGCTCATGCTCTACGGCTCGTTCTGGGGTGACGGTGCCGACCGCGGTCCGGACTTTACCGCCGATGCCCTGCACCGCATGGTCGTGACGATGCGGCAGTTCTATGCCGACGAGATGAAGGCACGCAACGGGGTCAGCGAACTGACGCCGTTCGAGCAGGACGCCATTGCCCAGCGGGTCATCCGGGAACTGCACAACAACGCCTACGACGCGAACGCACAGCAGATCGTCCTGACCGCCGGTCAGGTCTATGCATTTGAGCGCCTGGTCGAGCACTACACCCGGATGTTCACCGACCCGACCTACCGGGACCGCATGGAGCCGATCAACCAGGTGTCCGGAGCGGACAACCTCCGTGCGCTCAGCTCATTCTTCTTCTGGGGCGGCTGGGTAGCCGCTGCCAACCGGCCGGGTCAGGAGTACAGCTATACGCATAACTGGCCTTACGATCCGGAGGCAGGTAACCACGCTACCAGCGCGACGTTCATCTGGACCTTCATATCCATCTTTGCGCTGTGGGTAGGCATCAGCGTCGTGCTGTATGTCTACGGCCAGATGAAGATGCAGCCGATCGACCTGTTCGAGTCACAGGGCAGCGGTAACGGGCACTGGCTGACGACGACGGACCTGGAAAACGGGTACGTGCGTCCGACGCAGCGTTCGACCTACAAGTTCTTCGCCCTGGCCATCATCGTGTTCGGCCTGCAGGTGCTGGCCGGCATCATCAGTGCGACGGACTTCATTCGTCCGTTCGGCATCAACCTCCAGGAGCTCATTCCGTTCACGGTTTCGCGCAGCTATCACGCGCTGTTGCAGATCTTCTGGTTCTTCATGTGCTGGGTGGGCTATACGATCTTCTTCCTGCCCAGGCTGGCCAAGGTGCCGAAGGGCCAGAAGTTCCTGATCAACCTGCTGTTCGGTTTGGCCGTGATCGTGGCCGTCGGGGCCCTCGGCGGCATCTACACCGGCCAGCGCGGCTGGATGAGCGACAAGATGTCGTACTGGTTCGGCAGCCAGGGTTGGGAGTTCATCGAGCTTGGGCGCTTCTTCCAGCTCCTGCTGCTCGGTGCCTTCACGCTGTGGATCTACATCATCTATCGCGGCATCAAGCCCTGGATCAGCATGAAGAACGTCTGGTCCGTGCCGGCGTGGCTGCTCTGGGGCAGCGGCGTGATGGTGCTGTTCCTGTTCTTCAGCGTCCTCATGGTGCCGAGCTCCAACTGGGCCGTCGCCGACTACTGGCGCTGGATGACGGTGCACATGTGGGTCGAGGTCACCTTCGAGGTGTTCACGACCGTCATCGTCGCCTACCTGCTGGTCCAGATGGGCCTGGTGACCAGGCTGATGGCCGAGCGTGTCATCTTCCTGGCGGTGATGTTGTTCTTCGTGACTGCGCTGAACGGCATCTCTCATAACTTCTACTGGATCGCCAAGCCGACGGGCATCATTGCGGTCGGCAGCGTGTTCTCCACCCTGCAGGTGTTGCCACTGCTGCTGCTCACGCTCGATGCCTGGCAGATGCGCCAGGAGGGCATCAAGGCCAATGAGTTCCGCGTCCAGGGCAAGCAGGCGTTCGTGATGGAGAGTGTCTGGCTGTTCATCCTCGCGGTGAACTTCTGGAACATCTTCGGCGCCGGTGTCTTCGGTTCGCTGATCACTCTGCCGCTGGTGAACTACTACGAGCATGCGACCTACATGACGCAGAACCACGCTCACGCGGCGATGTTCGGCGTCAAGGGCAACGTCGCACTGGCAGGCCTGCTGTTCTGCTGCCAGCACCTGTTCGAGAAGTCTGCCTGGAGCGAGAAGCTGGTGCGAACCGCCTTCTGGTCGCTGCAGATCGGCCTGGCGCTCATGATGTTCCTCGACCTGTTCCCGGTCGGCCTGTACCAGATCTATGTGGTACTGACGGACGGCTTCTGGCACGCGCGGTCGGCGGACATCATCCAGGGGCCAGTGTTCGTGACGTTGACCTACCTGCGCATGATCGGCGGGTCGATCTTCGTCGTCGGAGGCCTGTTGCCGCTGATCTGGTTCGTGCTCTCGCGGGGCGCGCGTCTGCGTCGCGAGACGGACGTCGAGACCGACGAGTGGGCGGCCTACCAGAAGGAGTACGGCCACGAGAGCGGCAAGGAGTGGGCCGCGCAGCCGGAAACCCGACTCTGAGGTTGCTCCAGAGACAGGCGTAAGTAGCCAGGGCCCCGCGGGCGTCGTTCAAACGATCGAACGACACCGCGGGGCCCGATCTTTTTCCGGATCGATTTTTCAGGTTCCTCGCCGATCTGCGGGGACGGGGCGCCGTTGCTACCGAGTCGATGCGTTGATGCCGCGCGGTGCCTGCTGGCGGGCGCTGCGCCGGGACGCACGGCGCCGGCGTAACCCGTAGCGACGAGCGCCGGAGCGAGCCGGAAGGTCGAAGCCCTCAGGCGCGCAGCCGGTTCATGATGGCCGCATGGGTGAGCGCATCGGCCGCCACGACCATGTCCACGGATTCCTCCGGGTCGAAGTCCTCGAAGATTCGCAACGGACTGCCGTCGAGATGCGATGCCTTGCCGCCCGCCTGGACCGCGATGAATGCGGCGGCGCCCCAGTCGAGGCACTCCCCGCTGCGGCAGGCGAAGGCCGCAAGCCGGCCGCTGTAGAACTCGTTCAGGTTGTCCAGGCCGCGTGCCGGGTCGTCGTCCGTGACGATATCGAAGCACTCGAACTCACCGCGTAAGCGGGCGTTGATCTCGGGTGTCTGGTAGGTCAGGCATCGACGAGCGCCGGGACGGGTGTGCAGCGGCACCATGTCGGCCAGGCGGGGCCGGCTGCGCTGTCCCGTCAGGGCGCCACGTTCGCGCACGCCGAGGTAAAAACGGCCGCTCGATGGCACGTAGCTGATGGCCGCCACGAGTCGACGCTGCTCGGCAATGCTGATGATGATGTCCCAGTTTGGCCGCTGGTGCTTGTACAGGTAGGTGCCGTTGATCGGGTCCAGGTGCACCGACGTCTGCGACCTCGCCGGGAAATACTTCTGGTTCAGTGACGCCGAACGCTCTTCACCGAAGAACGTAACGTCGGGGAAGCGGGCGAGCGTGGCGACTTCGATAAAGTTCTGGACCGACAGGTCAGCATCGGTAAGGGCGCTGACCCAGGCATTGTGGCCGTCCTTCTGGTCGGGTCCGGCAATGCGCGGCTGTATCGCCAGCGCGTAGTCGCCGGCGGTCACCAGCAGACCGAGGTAGAAATCGACCAGTTCCACAGCGTTTGCCAGCGCCATGGCCGGTGCGCTCAGCTGCTCGCCAGCCGGTCGCGGAAGGCGCGGATACGCTGCGCGTTGAACCCGGCGTCACCGCGTCCGACGCGGGACTTCGAGCGCAGGTCCACGCGAGCCTGCGTGCCGGAAACGCGCACACGGATGACCACGTCGTCCTTGAACCCGATCCAGGGGGTGGTCGCGACGGCCTCGATGCGCCCTTCGTCCGGTGCGACCTCGACCAGTTCCCAGCCGAGTTCGGTGGCAACGGTTCTGGCCCGGGCAAAGGCCGCCTCGGCGGGCATGTCGAGCACGATCGTGCGGATGTCCGGATAAGCCTGTGCCTGCAAGGCGGCGCTTTGCTCGGGAAAATACGCCGGCGGGTTCGTCGCCCCGGCCGCCTCGCGCAGCGGCACGGCTGCGACGAATGCCGGAGGGTCGCCGAGGTCGGTGCTGATGTCGTGAATCGGCGGCCCACCCATCGCGCTGATGCGACTGACGTTGAATCCCGTGATGAGCAGCGCGGTGAGGAAGGCCAGCCAGGTCGCCCGTCGCGAGGCCGCTCCGGCACTGCCGCCGCTGCGCACCAGCCCGAGGCCGGCCGCAATCAGCGCGACCAACATCGCCAGGCCACCCAGGGCCAGCGCACCAAAGGCCAGCTGCCAGCTGTCGATGAATCCCGGCTTGTGGCCGGCTGATACGGCGATCAGCAGCAGTCCAATGGCGGCTGACCAGCAGCCGATGCGGCTCAGCCGCGTGCCTTTCGGTTGCGTGTGCATGTGCCCCGTCCTCCTGCAACTACCGGCCGGTCCGACGTTAGCACAGCCGCAGTCCGCGCCGCAGGCCGGCGTACAATACGCCCCGGTTTTCGGGTGGTGGGGAACATGGACCGGGCGCTGCAGGATCTGCTCACGCTCCTCGAACTCGAGCCGCTGGAGGAGAACATCTTCCGCGGCCAGAGTCATGACACCGGGCTGCCGCAGGTCTTCGGCGGGCAGGTGCTCGGCCAGGCGCTCGCGGCCGCCAGCCGCACCGTGGAACGCCGGCAGGTGCACTCGTTGCACGCGTATTTCCTGAAGCGCGGCGACGTCAATGCCCCGATCGTCTACGAAGTGGACCGTGCCCGCGACGGCGGCAGCTTCTCGGCGCGCCGGGTGGTCGCGATCCAGCACGGCGCGCAGATCTTCAATATGGCCGCATCGTTCCAGACACCCGAGGAGGGGCTCGAACACCAGGCGAAAATGCCGGCGGTACCCGGTCCCGATGAACTCGAGGACATCGTGGAACTGGCCCGCAACAACGGCGCGGACCTGCCGCCGCGCATGCAGCGCTTCCTGACTTATCGGCGACCGTTCATCGTCAAGCCCGTGCAGCCGGGTCAGTTTCTCACGCCGGGCAAGATCGAGCCCGTCAAGCAGGTGTGGATGAAGGCCATCGATCGGCTGCCGGACGACGAATTCCTCCATCACGTGCTGTTGGCCTACGTCTCCGACTATGAACTCATTGGTACCGCGACGCTGCCGCACGGCCTGCATGCCGCTCGCGGTGGCCTGCAGATGGCGAGCCTGGATCACGCCATGTGGTTTCACCGGCCGTTGCGGGTCGACGAGTGGTTGTTGTTCGACCTGGAGAGTCCCAGCGCATCCGGTGCCCGTGGACTGGCACGCGGCCAGGTGTTTACCCGCGACGGCACGCTGGTGGGGTCCCTGGCGCAGGAAGGGCTGATACGGCTGCGCGAAAGCAAGCCTGCGCCGCAGTGAGCGACCGGCGCCCGGTGATCAGGCCAGCGGGCGCAGTGCCTGCCGGTAGAGTCCACCGCGAGCAACGTAACGCCGCGCCGCGGCCGCCACACGGGCCAGTTCCTCGGCCGTCAGGCTACGGGCGACTCGTGCCGGCGAGCCGATGATCAGCACGCCCTCGGGGAACTGCTTGCCCTCGGTGACCAGCGCTCCGGCGCCGACGATGCAGCGTGGGCCGATACGGGCGTGATTCATGACGACGGCGCCGATGCCGATCAGCGCTTCATCACCGATCTCGCATCCATGCAGGGTCACGAGATGGCCGACCGTCACCAGCGAGCCGAGAACCAGCGGCGCCCCCGGGTCGGAATGCAGGACCGAGTTGTCCTGGATGTTGGTGCCGCGCCCGATGCTGAGTCGTTCAACGTCCCCGCGCAGCACGGCGCCGAACCAGACGCTCGATTCTGCTGCCAGGTGCACGTCACCGATCACGGTCGCGCCCGGAGCCACGTAGGCATCATCGGCGATCTGCGGACGTCGACCGCCCAGTTCGTAGATCACCTGGCCTTGCCCTGTGCGGCGACTGCGGCCGCGGCTTTCTGCACGGTGTCCGGATCGCCGATGTAGCGACGATCGCGGGGTTTCAGCGCGGCGTCGAGTTCGTACAGCAACGGGATTCCGGTTGGAATGTTCAGTTCGGTGATCTCGCTGTCGGAAATGCCATCGAGCATTTTCACCAGGGCCCGCAGGCTGTTGCCGTGCGCGGCCACCAGCACGTTCTCGCCGGCGCGCAACCGCGGCGCGATGCTGCTGTCCCAGTAGGGGAGCACGCGCGCCAGCGTGTCCTTCAGCGACTCAGTGGCCGGAAGGGGCGCGGCTCCCCGGTAGCGGCGGTCGAAGCGCGGGTGCCGCTGGTCGTCTGCTGCCAGCGCGGGCGGGGGGATGTCGAAGCTGCGGCGCCAGATCTTCACCTGGTCCTCGCCGTGCTGCGCGGCGGTCTCGGCCTTGTTCAGTCCCTGCAACGCGCCGTAGTGGCGCTCATTGAGGCGCCAGCTTCGTTCCACCGGGATCCACATCAGGTCCATTTGGTCCAGCACGAGCCATAACGTGCGGATCGCGCGCTTCAGCACGGAGGTGAACGCGTAGTCGAACTGCAGGCCGAGGGCGGTCAACTGCCGGCCGGCCTCGATGGCCTCCGCGCGGCCCTGCTCGGTCAGGTCCACATCGACCCAGCCGGTGAACCGGTTCTCGAGATTCCAGGTGCTCTGGCCATGGCGGCACAGGACCAGCTTGCCGGGCATGCGCGGGATCCTTTTTTGTGAATCTGGGTGGGTGCCTAGTCTAACGCGACCCGCCTGCTGTCGACGACTCTCCGGCAGGGCCGCACCGCGGTGGTGTGCCCGCAGAATGCTGTTGCGGGTGCGCGGCCGGTGGCCGCGGGGGCTTACGGCACGTGCGCGGCCGCAAGGTAGTCGTGCGACTGCATCTCCAGCAGTCGGCTGCGGGTGCGCTCGAACTCGCGTTTCAGGCGCGTGCCCTGGTAGAGACGGTCGACCGGCACTGCCGCCGAGAGGATGAGCTTGACGCGGCGGTCGTAGAACTCGTCCACCAGCGCAATGAATCGCCGGGCCTGGTTCTCGAGGGACTCGTCCATGAGCGGCACGGTGGAGACGATCACGGCCTGGAATGCGCGCGCAATTTCGATGTAGTCGTCCTGGCTTCGCGGGCCGTCACAGAGCGCCGAGAACTCGAACCAGGCGATGCCGTCTGCGCGCCGTTGCGTCGGGATGTCACGCCCGTTGATTTCGATCGGCTGGCCCGAGGTCCCCTCGCCGGGCGCGATCTCGTCGAACCAGCGTTGCAGCCCGGCCGTCGCCGAGTCGTTCAGCGGAGTGTGGTAGATCTCCGCACGCTCGAGCACGCGCAGCCGGTAGTCCGTGCCGGAATCGACCCGGAGCACCTCGGTGTGATTCCTGATGAGGCTGATCGCCGGCAGGAAACGCGAGCGCTGCAGCCCGTCGCGGTAAAGCTCCTCGGGTGCCACATTGGAGGTGGCGACGAGCGTGACGCCGCGGCGAAACAGCCCGTCGAGCAGCCCTGCGAGGATCATCGCATCGGCAATGTCGCAGACGTAGAACTCGTCGAAGCAGATGACCCGCGCCTGGGCGGCAAATTCGTCGGCCACGATCTCCAGCGGCGCGGGCTCGTTGTGCAGGGTCCGCAGCCGCCCGTGCACACGGTACATGAGGCGATGGAAGTGGTAGCGCAGGCGTTCGGGAAAGGGCAGCCCCTCGAAGAACAGGTCCATGAGGAGCGTCTTGCCGCGCCCGACGCCGCCCCACAGATAGGCGCCACGCACAGGCGGTGCCTGGGTCGGAACCATGCGGCGCCACAGCCGCGACACGAGGCCGGCGGTGGCTGGTCCTCGTATCAGGTCCGCGCCGATCCGCTGCAGCGTATCGATTGCCCGCAGTTGCGCGGCATCGTGATCGAGAGATTTCTGCGCGCGGATTGCTGCGTATCGGGCGTGTAGATCCATGGTACGAGGATGAACGGGGGCGTTTAGCGTAGCGGCCAGGCGCGGGGGAGGCAAAGCAGGCGCGGTGCTGTCCGCATTTCCTTAGAATGCCATCCGGCGTGATCAGAATCCGGAGTCAGGGTCCGATGAGCGAGCGCGAATCCATGGAGTTCGACGTAGTGATCGTCGGCGGCGGGCCCTGCGGTCTCGCTGCGGCCTGCAGGCTGATGCAGCTTGCGGCCGAGGCGGATCGCGAGATCAGCGTTGCGCTGGTGGAGAAGGGCGCAGAGATCGGCGCGCACGTCATGTCGGGGGCGGTGCTCGAGCCGAAAGCGCTCGATGAACTGTTTCCTGACTGGCGCGCCGGCGACGCGCCTGTAACGACCGCTGTCACGGAGGACGATTTTTTTCTCCTGAGCGGTGCAGCGGCGAGCTGGCGGATTCCGGAGCTGTTCGTCCCGCGGCCGGCGCGAAACGAGGGCAACTTCATCATCAGCCTCGGTGAACTCTGCCGCTGGCTGGGCCGGCAGGCCGAGACGGTGGGCGTGAACCTGTTCCCCGGCTTTGCCGCGACGGAGGTGATCTACGACGGTGAGCGAGTCGCCGGTATTGCAACCGGCGACATGGGTCGTGACCGCACCGGAACGCCGAAGGATTCGTTCCAGCCCGGTTACGAACTGCGTGCGCGACAGACGATCTTCGCCGAGGGTTGCCGGGGAAGTCTCGGCAAGCAACTGATGCGCCGCTTCGACCTGCGGCGCGATTGCGATCCGCAGCATTACGGCATCGGCCTGAAAGAGGTATGGACCATCGATGCCGCGAATCACCGGGAGGGCGCGGTGGTGCATACGCTCGGCTGGCCGCTGACGAACGACACCGAGGGGGGTGGCTTTCTCTACCACGCCGGCGGAAACCAGGTGTATCTCGGGTTCATCGTCGCATTGAGTTACAGCAACCCGTGGCTCGATCCCTTCCAGGAGTTCCAGCGCTGGAAACAGCATCCGCGCATCAGGGCGGTGCTCGCCAACGGCAAGCGGGTGTCCTACGGAGCGCGGGCGGTCAACAAGGGCGGGCTGCAGTCGCTGCCGCGCCTCGGCTTTCCCGGTGGCGTGCTGGCCGGTTGTGAGGCCGGGTTCCTCAATGGCGCGAAGATCAAGGGAATTCACACTGCCATGAAGACGGGCATGATTGCGGCCGAGGCGGTTTTCGCCGGCCTTGAGGCAGGTGGCTCGGATACGCAAGACCGGCTGGCCGAGGACTTCGAGCGCCGGGTCCGCGAATCCTGGGTGTACCGTGAGCTCGAGAACACGCGGAATTTCGGCCCGGCGCAGCACCGGTTTGGCACGTTGCTCGGCGCCGCATTCGTCTGGTTCGACCAGAACATCGCGTTCGGGCGCCTGCCGTTCACGCTGCACAACCCGGTTCCCGACCACATCGGGCTCAGGCGGGCGGCGGATTGCGAGCCAATTCGCTATCCGAAACCCGACGGCGTGGTGAGTTTCGACCGCCTGTCGTCGGTGTTTCTCTCGAGCACTAATCACGAAGAGAACCAGCCCTGTCATCTGCAACTCGGCGATCCGCAGATACCGGTGCGCCACAATCTGCCGCTCTACGCGGAACCGGCACAGCGCTACTGTCCGGCGGGTGTTTACGAGATCGTGGAGGAGCAAAGCGGGCCGCGCTTGCAGATCAACGCGCAGAACTGCGTGCACTGCAAGACCTGCGACATCAAGGATCCGGCGCAGAACATTGAGTGGGTGCCGCCTGAGGGCGGTGGCGGCCCGAACTACACCGCCATGTAACCGGAGCTGCTGCGGAACCCGTCTGCTTCGTTGCCGCTCGCTCGAAGGCTCGCCGTACTCTGTGTACTGTCTCGCCTTCTCGCTCGCGAACGCCTCGCATCCGGGCTTCCTCGCGACGCTCCGGAGCTGCTGCGGGGCATGTTTGCTTCGTTGCCGCTCGCTCGAAGGCTCGCCGTACGACGCGTTCAGCCGGCTTCCACTGCCAGCGCCAGCGCCTCGCCACCGCCGATGCACAGCGCGGCGACACCGCGTCGCGCGCCACGCTGCCGCAGCGCGTGCACCAGTGAGACGATCAGTCGCGCCCCGGTGGCGCCGATCGGATGGCCGAGCGCACACGCACCACCATTGACGTTGACGCGTGTGGCATCGATGCCGAGTTCGCGCATGGCGGCCAGTGCCACGCAGGCGAATGCCTCGTTGATCTCGAACAGATCCACGTCACTTGCGCGCCAGCCGATTCGCGTGAGCAGCGACTTGATGGCCTGGGGCGGCGCGGTCGTAAACCACTCCGGCTCCTGCGCATGGGCTGCGAAGCCGGCAATCCGCCCGAGGGGCGCAATATGCCGCCGCGAAGCTTCGTGCTCTCCCATGAGGATCAACGCCGCGGCCCCGTCGGAAATCGATGACGAGCTGGCGGCGGTCACCGTGCCGTCCTTGGCGAATGCGGGCTTCATCGTCGGGATGCGCTCGAGGTCCGCCCGGAACGGTTCCTCGTCCTGGCTGACGACTGTCTCGCCCTTGCGACTGCTCACCGTGACCGGAACGATTTCCGCCCGGAAGTTCCCGTTCTCGCAGGCCGCCCGGGCGCGGCGCACGGATTCCGCGGCGTACTGGTCCTGGTCCTGGCGGCTCAGCTGGTAACGGCGTGCGGTCTGCTCGGCGAAGTGGCCCATCATGTTACTGTCGTAGGGGTTCTGCAGGCCGTCAAAGAACATGTGATCGAGTATGTCCTGATGCCCCATGCGCAATCCTGCGCGCGCCTTGGGCAGCAGGTACGGTGCGTTACTCATCGACTCCATGCCACCGGCTAACACGGTGCGGGCTGTTCCGCTGCGGATCATGTCGTGGCCCATGATGATGCTGGCCATGCCGGAGCCACACACCTTGTTCACGGTGGTGGTGGCCACCGAGGGCGCCAGTCCGGCAGCGAGCACTGCCTGACGGGCGGGTGCCTGGCCGACGCCCGCCTGCAGGACGCAACCGATCATGGCCTGGTCGATCTCGGTGCCGGCCAGTTGCGAGTCGTCCATGCAGGCCTTGGTGGCTGCCGCGGCGAGTTGGGGGCCGCTCAATGGAGCCAGGGCCCCCTGGAAGGCGCCGATGGGGGTGCGCCGGGCAGCTACGATGACGATGTCTTCGGTGCTCATGCAGGTCCTTTTTGCAGTGCTTACTCGACGCATAGCCCGCAAGGCTTGGCATTTAGCCTGCCGGACGAGTTCGATTATGCGACGCAAAAGAATCGCTGCCAATGTGGGCAGTCCACAATTGCCGCGCAGTGGATGCAGGGCCGATCAGCCCCCGTCGGCGAGCAGGTCCGGCTCCGGGAAGTCTTCCAGGATGGAGCGCCGGCATTCGGCCAGCAAAGCGGCGACCGCGTCCTCGGCGCCGTTAGGGTGAACCGGCGGCTTGACAATAACCTCGAGCGCCCCCCGCCGCGGGAGTCGCTGGCCGGCGGCGAGCATGTGGCGCGAACCGCGGATCACGACCGGCACCAGCGGCAGGTTGCCGCGCACCGCAGCGGCAAATGCGCCGCTCTGGAAGCGGCGCAGCCCGGGCTCGGGTCGGAACGTGCCCTCGGGAAAAAAAGCGAGACTGTGTCGCAGTTCTGCCAAGCCGAAAATTCTCCGCGCATCCGATGCGCCCCGGCGCGTGTCGAATCGGTCCACAAACTGTGATCCAAGCCGCCGCAGGACAAAGTGCGCGAGTGGCACACGAGTCATCTCGCGCTTGATGACGAACGCGAATCGTGGCGGCAACACTGCAGTGAGGATCAGGCCGTCGAGGTAGCTCGCATGATTGGCCGCAACGATGCAAGGCGCTGCTGGCAGGTGTTCAATTCCCTGTACCACCGGACGCATGGCGGTCAGCGCCAGAAACAGGCGTGCCGCGTGCCGCGCCGCAGCCCGCCGGAATTGCTCACCGGGCAGAACCGCAAGCGTTGCCGCGAGGACCAGGGCGACCGGAACGAATATCAACCAGCCGGCGACACCATACAGCACTCGCGATGCAGCAGGCATGAATCGCCCTGGCTGCTGCGTTTTGTCAAAACTGGAATTTATGTAACCCATTGAGGGATTTGTGAGTACCGTCACGCCGGGGCAAATCCTTGCCGCGCATACTCAAGTGTAGATGCCGCCATCAGCATGGGCACCGGAGGCATCTGGCTTATCGGCAGGTGCAACTGATCTCCGTAGGGCCAGGCGCGCGGCTCGCTGCCAGTATCGGCAGTAGAGTCCACGGTGTTGAATCGACCGGCAACGGTCGCTGGCAAGGCTGGTTCATGGCTGCAACGGGTTTGCTGAGCGGAGCGAAGTTAAGTAATGTCCCCGACATCAGTCAATACGGTCGCCGGCGCGAGTTCGCCGCCCAATTCTACCGAGGCAGTCATCGACAAGTTCCTCGATTCCATCTGGATGGAGCGTGGTCTTTCGGCGAACACGCTCGGCGCCTACCGCGCCGATCTGCTCGCCCTGCAGCGCTGGCTCACACAGCGCGACAAAAGTCTCATCTTCGCTACCCGTGCTGATCTGCTGGCATTCATTGCCTGGCGGGCGAAAGAGGGCGCCAAGCCACGCTCGACTGCGCGGCAGTTGTCCAGTTTCAGGCGCTTCTACCGGTTCCTGCTGCGCGAGGGGATGATCGCCGAGGATCCGACGCTGAAGATCGAGATGCCGAAGATCGGCCGCGCGCTGCCGCAGTCGCTGACGGAATCGGAGGTCGAATCACTGCTCGGTGCGCCGGATGTCGGCGACCCGATCGGGCATCGCGATCGCACCATGCTGGAGGTGCTCTACGCCACCGGTTTGCGCGTCTCCGAACTGATCAACCTGCGCCAGGGGCAGATCAACCTGAACCAGGGCGTGCTCCGCGTGCGCGGCAAGGGTGATCGCGAGCGACTGATCCCGCTTGGCGAGGAGGCGCAGCGCTGGCTGCGCGAGTTCGTGGCCGGGCCGCGTGTCGAGATTCTCCTCGAGCGGCAGACCGAGTATCTGTTCCCGACCCGGCGCGGTGATCGAATGACCCGCCAGGCGTTCTGGCACATCATCAAGCGCTATGCGAAGAAGGCCGATATTCTCGGCAAGCTGTCGCCGCACACCTTGCGGCACGCGTTCGCCACGCATCTGCTGAACAACGGCGCCGACCTGCGCGTGGTGCAGATGTTGCTGGGCCACAGCGATCTTTCCACCACGCAGATCTACACGCATGTCGCGCGCGAGAGAATGAAAGAGATGCACGCGCAGCATCACCCGCGCGGCTGAGTTCCTGCCCCGACGCGAAACGACAGGCCCACCGGGCCGAGACGCCCGTGGTCGCCAATGATGCCGTCGATGGCCGCTGTGCTAGACTCGCGCCGTCTTCAACGGGTCCCGGTTCCGGTCGCCGTACGGCGAGGTGTATGCGACCGGGCGCGACTTTCACCGGAGCTTCGTGCGCAATGATCACGACCAACCTGCGACGCTCGATCGTCGTTCTCCTCGGCATCCTGTCTCTCCCGGCGTTCGGCGAAGGTGACGCCGAAGCCGTGCAGAAGCGCCTGGCCGAAAGATTCCCCGATGTACGTGTGGAGCAGATCCGCCCATCGCCGATCCCCGGCTTGTTCGAGTTGCGCATCGGCCCGCAGATCGCATACGTATCGGCCGATGGCCGTTACATTGTGCGTGGCGACATCATCGAGGTCAGCACCGACACCAACGTAACCGAAGCGCAACGCAACAGCGCGCGCCTTGCGGCAATCGACGATGTCGGCGAGGACCGGATGATCATCTTTTCACCCGCGAAGGTGAAACACACCATCAGCGTGTTCACCGATATCGACTGCGGCTATTGCCGCAGGCTGCACCGCGAGATCGACCAGTACCTCGCCCAGGGGATCCGCGTTCGTTACCTCTTCTTCCCGCGCAGCGGACCCAATACGGAAAGCTGGGCGAAGGCCGAAGCGGTGTGGTGCTCGCCGGATCGCAATGCCGCGCTGACCAAGGCGAAACTCGGTGAAGTCATCAAGGTGCCCGGCTGCAAATCCACGCCGGTGCAGGAGCATTATTCACTCGGGCTGGCCCTGGGTGTGCAGGGCACGCCGGCGATCGTCACCGATACCGGAGAGCTGGTGCCGGGTTACGTGCCGTCGGACGAACTGGCCCAGTACCTGCGAGGGGAGCAGACGACGGGCTGACGGCTGCCGCCGGCGCGAAGCGCACTCAACGCTGCAGGTGCTTGAGCTTGTCGTCGACCTTGGCCCACTCGTCGGCGTCTGCCGGCGGCGTACCGGCCTCGGTGATCACCGGCCAGAGCTTGGACAGCTCTGCGTTCAGCTGCTTGAACTGCCCCTGGCTCTCCGGGACTTCGTCCTCGGACATGATGGCCTCGACCGGGCACTCGGGCTCGCAGAGCGTGCAATCGATGCACTCGTCAGGGTCGATGACCAGCATGTTGGGCCCCTCGTGGAAACAGTCGACCGGGCAGACCTCCACGCAGTCCATGTACTTGCACTTGATGCATTTCTCGGTGACGACGAACGTCATGCTGTTCTCCTGGGGCGCTCGCTCCGGCGAAACCGGGTGAGGCGCGCTAATTTAGGCGTTTCCCAGAGGAAATCAACGGATTCGGCATTGCGGTTTGCCGAATTGCGACGATTCGCCGCGTTTGCCGATCCCCGATCCGTCGTCTGTCGCAGCATCGCACGCTACCCGATGACCTATATCAATCTGAAGCGCGGGGCGGCAGCGAGATGCACCGGGCTGTCATCGCGCGGGTTGGCAAGATAGCGCTCGAGGGCGATGGTGACGCTCGGGAACGCAATGTCCCGCCACGGTATCTCGGCGGGCGAAAACAGCCGGGTCTCGATGGTCTCGTGACCGGCTCCGAATACCGGTTCGGCGAGCGTCCCACGAAAGAACACGTGGACCTGCCGTGCGTGAACGACATCCACCAGCACAAACAGGGGTCCCAGTTCGACCCGGGCCTCTGCTTCCTCCCAGGTTTCCCGCAAGGCCGCGTCAGCCAGCGTTTCGCCGAGTTCCATGAAACCGGCCGGTACCGTCCAGAACCCGTGACGGGGCTCGATCGCGCGCCGGCACAGGAGGATCGCGCCCCGGTGCGCAACGACGCAGCCCACGACGAGGCGCGGGTTTTCATAGTGAATCTGGCCGCAATGGCCGCAGACGTAGCGCGGCCGGTTATCGCCGTCGGGTACCTGCACGGTGACTGGATGGCCGCATTGGGTACAGAAATTCATGGTTCGGGCACGGGTTCATTCCAGGCCGAGGCATTGTACGGCCATGCAAGGCTGGACACCGCTGCGCCGGATCGGAGACGATCCGGGCGTAGGAATCAGCCCTCGCGCCAGCCCGAACAACGCCTGCACGGAACAGTCATGAGACATGTACTCGTTTGCACGACCGAATACGCGGATCACTGGGCCGGCACCCTCGCGAAGAAGCGGGCCCAGACCGCAGCGATGAGCGACGCCGAGCGCCAACGCATCCGTGACGCGGTGCCCGAAGACCACGCGGACGGACACCGTGGCCAGCACTGCGGCCAGACCATGGGCGGACCGATTTATGAGCTGTACCAGCGCCGGCTGCGCGAGGCGGGCGTGGCCGACGTCGTGGTCAGCCCGAACGCCTGCATCGCCCAGCATGCCTGGGGCTGCGTGGTCATGGTGTACCCCGACGGAATCTGGTACCGGATCCAGACCATGGCGGATGCCGAACGAATTCTCGAAGAGCATCTCATCGGCGGACGGCCGGTAATGGATCTCATCCATCGTCGGCTGAGAACGGGCGAGCCGCCGGGCGTACGCAGCACTCCGGCAGTGGCAACGTCAGGCTGAGGCAGCACGATGAGCGACGACCACGAGCATTGCACGGCGCAGCCGTTTGAAAAGTCCGAGTTCCGGACGCTCGCTCAGCTGCGCTATCACCTGTTCGTCTGCGCCGACGGCAGGGACTTCTGCGGCTGCCAGGCCAATGGCGGACCGGCGTTGCTCGCAGCGCTACGTCAGGAACTGGCGCGCCGTCGGCTGGCCGCGCAGGTCAAGGTGACGCTCATGCAATGCCGCCAGCAGGGCGCCACCGGTCCCGTCCTGGTCGTCCACCCGGAGGGCATCTGGTATGCGGGTCTCGCGGCAGAGCACGCCGCGGAGTTCGTCGAGCGCCAGATTCTGCGCGGCGAACCGATGGCGCAATACGTCATGCGGGAAGGACCGAGGCCGGTCACCAGCGTACCGATGCATCTGGCGACTACAGGCTAAGCGTCCGCTGCGGCGGATCTGGTGCCGGGAGAGGGACTTGAACCCACACGGTGTCGCCACCAACGGATTTTGAGTCCGCCGCGTCTACCAATTCCGCCATCCCGGCGCGGGCGCCAAGGATACACGCCGCCTCCGGGGCGTCCAAGGCGCATTGGGGCGATGCCCGGTGATCGCCACCCCGCTTCGGGCGGCATCGCGGCCGCGGGAACGTACAATCCGCTGCCGTGGAACCTGCCGATTTCGACTTCGAGCTGCCGGAAGCACTGATCGCGCAGCGGCCCCTCGCGGAGCGCAGTGCCAGCCGGCTGCTGGTGCTCGGCACCGCGGGTACGCCTGCAGACCGGTATTTTCACGAGCTGGCGTGCGAATTGCGCCCGGGCGACCTGCTCGTCGCCAATGACTCGCGCGTCGTGCCGGCGCGCCTGTTCGGTCGCAAGGCCAGCGGTGGCAGCGTCGAAATGCTGCTCGAGTGTCTCCTCGACGAGCATTCCGTGCTCGCGCAGCTTCGCTGCAGTCATGCCCCGAAGCCGGGCGACGCACTCGGTTTCGAAGGGAGCGCGGGCGCGGTAGTGACCGGCCGGCGCGGGCAGTTCTTCGTGCTCCGCTTCAACCAGCCGGTAATGGCGGTGCTGGAGCAGGTTGGCCACATGCCGCTGCCGCCGTACATCAGGCGCCCGGACGAGCCGGCCGATCGCGAGCGCTACCAGACGCTGTTCGCCCGCGCGCCGGGTTCGGTCGCGGCGCCCACTGCAGGCCTGCATTTCGATGCGGCGCTGCTCGCGCGCCTCGCCGCAAGGAATGTTGCACTGGCATGCGTGACCCTGCATGTCGGGGCCGGCACGTTTTCCCCGGTGCGTGAGCCGCAACTCGCCAGCGGCCGCCTGCATGCCGAGCGGGTCCGGGTCGGGGCCGATCTGGTGGTCGCCGTCGCCGCGACGCGCCGGGCTGGTGGCCGGGTGATCGCGGTCGGGACCACCGTGGTGCGCGCGCTCGAGACGGCCGCCGCTGCGGGTGTGCTGGCGCCGTTCGAGGGGGAGACGGACCTGTTCATCCGCCCGGGCTATGGTTTTCGGGTGGTCGATGCCCTGGTCACGAATTTTCACCTCCCGCGTTCCTCACTGCTGATGCTGGTGTGCGCATTTGCAGGACGCGAGCGGGTGCTCGATGCCTATCGTCACGCGGTGGCGCGCGGCTACCGGTTTTTCAGTTATGGTGACGCGATGATCCTGCAACGGAGCCGCAACCCGTGATCTGGCCTGCCCGCTGCGGGAGTGTGCTGCCTTGCCGGGTATCTGCGGCGTCGCGATGAGCAGCAGCTTTCGTTTTGAAGTCATGGCGACGGATGGTGCTGCGCGCCGCGGTCGCATTCACTCAGGCCGCGGTGTCATCGACACTCCGGCCTTCATGCCGGTCGGGACCGCCGGCACAGTCAAGGCTGTGACGCCCGAGGAACTCGATCAGCTCGGCGCGCAGGTCGTGCTCGGAAACACCTTCCACCTGATGCTTCGACCGGGAAGCGAACTGGTCCACCGCCTCGGCGGACTGCACCGTTTCATGCACTGGGACCGCCCGATACTCACCGATTCCGGCGGCTTCCAGGTATTCAGCCTCGGCGGGCGCACGAAGGTCCTTCCCGAGGGCGTCGAGTTCAGTTCTCCGATCGACGGCGGCCGGGTCTTCCTGGGGCCGCAACGTGCCATGCAGGTACAGGCAGATCTCGGCAGCGACATACACATGATTTTCGACGAGTGCACCGCCTGGCCGGCTACAGAAACCGTCGCCCGCGAGTCCATGGAGCGTTCGCTGCGCTGGGCTCGACATAGTCGCGAAGCGTTCGACGCCGATGTTGTACCCGGCCGGGCCTGCTTCGGCATCGTGCAGGGCGGCATGTATCGGTCGCTGCGCGCGGCATCACTCGCCGGCTTGCTCGACATCGGATTCGACGGTATGGCGATCGGCGGATTGTCCGTGGGAGAGCCCGAGCCGGAGCGGTCGCAGGTGCTGCACGACCTGCTGCCGCTGGTGCCGCCGGCGCAGCCGCGATACCTCATGGGTGTGGGTACGCCGGCGGACATCGTCAGGTCCGTTGCCTTCGGCGTCGATATGTTCGACTGCGTCATGCCGACCCGCAACGCCCGTAACGGTCACCTGTTCACCGAACACGGTGTCGTGCGGATCCGCAATGCGGCCTATCGTGACGACCCGCGGCCGCTGCAGGAGGACTGCGGGTGCTACACCTGCCGCAATTACAGCCGTGCCTACCTTCGCCATCTCGACGCCTGCGGCGAGATCCTCGGTTGCCGGCTCAACACCATTCATAACCTGCATTTTTACCTCGATCTCATGCGCCGCCTGCGTGAGTCGATCGAGGCGGGGGCTTTCATGGAGTTCTCGCGGGCGTTCCTGGCCCGGCAGGGGGCCGTGGACCGGCCGCAGATCGAGGCAACTGTGCAATAATACGCCGCCATTTTTCCGCGACGATTCCTGATTCAGAGGGCTTTATGGGTTTTTTCATCCAGGACGCATGGGCGCAGGAGCTGCCGAACCCGAGTGATCCGCTGGTGTCGATGTTGCCGCTGGTGCTGGTGTTCGTCGTCTTCTATTTCTTCCTCATACGCCCGCAGAGCAAACGCCAGAAGGAGCACCGGGAGATGGTCGCGAAGCTGGCCGTGGGCGACGAGGTGGTGACCACCGGCGGCGTGCTCGGCAAGGTCACCGAGCTTGGCGAACAGTTCGTCAAGGTGGAGATTGCCGATGGCGTCCAGATCAGGGTGCAACGGCACACTGTCGGGGCGCTGATGCCGAAAGGCACGATCAAGAACGCCTGACTGCAGCTACCGGCGCCATGAATCAGAATCCCTGGTGGAAGAGCGCGCTTGTCGCGGCCGTCCTGCTCGGCGCATTTCTCGTTGCGCTGCCGAATGTGTTCGGCGAAGCACCAGCGGTGCAGATCAGCCCCCAGAGTGGCGCGCGCCTGGACCAGGGCGGCATGGAGGAGGTCAAGCGTTCACTCGAGACGGCAGGCGTCGCCTTCGGCTCGGCCTATGACGACAACGGCCGGCTCATGCTGCGTTTCGACAGTGTCGAGGAGCAGCTCCGGGCCGCCGACCGCATTCGCGAAGCACTCGGCCAGTCCTATGTCGTCGCGCTGACCCTGGCGCCGCGCACGCCTGGCTGGCTGACCGCCTTGGGGCTGAGGCCGATGAGCCTCGGGCTGGACCTGCGCGGCGGTGTGCATTTTCTTTTCCAGGTCGATATGCAGGCAGCACTGCAGCAGCGTGTCGACCGTTATGCAACCGATTTCGCGAAACTGCTGCGGGACAATCGCATCCGCCGCGATGTGCGTGTGGACGGTAACGTGGTGCGGATCGAGATTCCGGATCCGAAGGATGCCGACCGGGCCGAGAAACTGATCCGGGACAGCGATCCGCAGATCGGCCTCGAGCGCAGGAATGAAGACGGCTCGGTGATTCTGCTGGCCCGGATGACCGAGCAGCAGATCCGGGAGCGGCAGGATTTCGCCATCGAGCAGAACACCGTCACCCTGCGCAACCGGGTGAACGAGCTGGGAGTCTCGGAGCCGGTCGTGCAACGCCAGGGGCTGGATCGAATCGTCGTGCAGTTGCCCGGTGTGCAGGATCCCGCGCAGGCCGAACGCGTGCTGGGGGCCACGGCAACACTGGAGTTCCGCCTGGTTTGTGCGGACGCGAACCCGGTCGAGGCGAAGCGCAAGGGTCGTGCGCCGATCGGTTGCGAGCTGCACCAGGACCGGCAGGGCAACCCCGTGTTGCTGCAACGGCGGACCATTGTCACGGGCGATCAACTGATCGATGCCGCACAGGCGTTCGACCAGGGCATGCCCGCCGTCTCGGTCCGGCTCGACAGCCAGGGCGGGCGCGAGATGCTCGACGTCACCAAGAAGAACCTGAACAAGCCCATGGCGGTGCTCTTCGTCGAGACAAAGCGTGAACGTGTCGAACGCGACGGGCAGGTGATCGAGGTGCCGCGCGAAGAGCGTGAGGTGATCAACGTCGCCACCATCCGCGGCATCTTTTCCAACAATTTCCAGATTACCGGGCTGGATGTGACCGAGGCGCGCGATCTGGCGCTGCTCCTGCGGGCTGGCGCGCTGGCTGCTCCGGTTTACAAGGTCGAGGAAAGAACCATCGGCCCAAGCCTCGGCCAGGACAACATCGACAAGGGCATGCAGGCGCTGGTGCTCGGTCTGGTGCTGGCCGTGTTGTTCATGGGGGTCTATTACAAGGCTTTCGGGCTTGTCGCGAACGTGGCGCTGATCGCCAACGTCGTGCTGCTGGTGGCCCTGCTGTCGATGCTCCAGGCTTCGCTCACGCTGCCCGGCATTGCGGGTGTCGTGCTCACGGTCGGTATGGCGGTGGACGCCAACGTGCTCATCAACGAGCGCATACGCGAGGAACTGCGCAACGGTAATTCACCGCAGGCGAGCATCCATGCCGGCTACGACAAGGCGTTTGCCACCATTGCCGATTCGAATCTCACCACGCTGATCGCCGGCATCGTCCTGTTCGCGTTTGGCACGGGCCCCATCAAGGGTTTCGCGATCGTTCTGTGCCTTGGCATCCTGACGTCGATGTTCACTGCGGTGGTCGTCAGCCGCACGCTCGTCAACGCGATCTGGGGCGGGCGTCGGCTCACGCGGCTGCCGGTCTGAGGATATCCGGTCATGGAACTGTTCAAGAAGGTCAGCCGCTTCCGGTTCATGCACTACGCCCGCTTCATCAGCGGCCTTTCAATCGTGCTGACCGTGATCAGCATCGGATCACTGGCCGTGCGGGGCCTGAATTTCGGCATCGATTTCACGGGCGGCTTGTTGCTGGAGGTGGGCTTCGAGCGCCCGGCGGACCTGTCCGCGGTCCGCCAGCAACTCGGCGACGGTGGGTATCCGGACGCGCAGGTGCAGAACTTCGGCACTGCGAAGGATGTGCTGATCCGCCTGCCGCCGCAGGAAGGCGACGCAGATCCCTCGGCTGGCGGCAAGCTCGGCCAGCAGGTTCTGGCCGTGTTGCAGGCCGCCGACCCGCAGGTCGTGCTGCGCCGGGTCGAATTCGTGGGGCCGCAGGTGGGCGAGGATCTGACCACACAGGGCATTCTCTCCGTGCTGGCGGCCCTGGTCCTGATCCTGATCTACGTGATGTTTCGCTTCCAGTGGAAGTTCGCGCTGGGCGCGGTGGCATCGACGGCACACGATGCGATCGTCACTGCGGGAATTTTCTCGGTCTTCTGGATCCCGTTCGACCTGACCGTGGTCGCTGCCATTCTGGCGCTGGTCGGCTACTCGCTGAACGATACGGTGGTGGTGTTCGACCGCATCCGCGACAACTTCCGCAGCACCCGTCGCGGCACACCGGAGGAAGTCATCGACCGCTCGATCAACGAGACGCTCAGCCGGACGCTGATCACGAGCGGCGTGACCTTGCTTGTGGTGGTCGCATTGCTGATTTTTGGTGGCGAAACGCTGCACGGATTCTCCACGGCGCTCGCCTTCGGTATCACGTTCGGGACCTATTCGTCGATCTATGTCGCCACCGCGCTGGCCTATTTCCTGAAGGCGTCACCTGCGGACCTGATGCCGGTCAAGAAGCAGGAACAGGTCGACGATCTGCCATAGCAGCGGCCGCTCCGGGCGGCAGTGACGCGAGGCAACGCCGAAGCCGTCGGGCGTGCTGCGGCCTGTTGGCGCGGTCACAGGTGCGGCGTGAGCAGTTCCTTCAAAGCACCGTGAACCTTCGGCGCGCCGGCAAGGACATTGCCGGTCTCGAGGTGGTCACCACCCGGAGTCAGGCTGGTGACCAGGCCGCCGGCCTCGCGGATCATCAGCGACCCTGCGGCGATGTCCCACGGGTGCAGACCGAATTCCCAGAATCCATCGAGCCGGCCGGCCGCGACGTAACACAGGTCGAGGGCGGCCGAGCCGGGTCGGCGCACGCCTGCGGTGGCCTCCATCACGGCGCGCAGCATGTTCATGTACTGCGGCAGCCACTGCTGATTGCTGCGATAGGGAAAGCCGGTGCCGATCAGGGCGCCCTCGAGTCCTGCCTGGGCGGTCACGCGAATTCGCCGGCCGTCGAGTTGCGCGCCGCCGCCGCGAATGGCGGTGAACAACTCCTGGCGACAGGGGTCGTAGACCACGCCGACCTCCAGTTGTGCGCGCAGGCGCAAGGCGATGGACACCGAAAAAACCGGGAAACCGTGCAGAAAATTCGTAGTGCCGTCGAGCGGATCGATGATCCAGACGAACTCGTCTCCGCGGTGCTGCCCGCTTTCCTCGGCGAGGAATCCGTGGCTCGGGTAGCGCTCGCGGATGCTGTCGATGATGGCCGCCTCGGCCGCGTGATCTACCTGGGTGACGTATTCATTGCGCGACTTGCTGTGCACCTCGATGCTGCCGAGGCGGTTGAGGTATCGCAATGCGGTGTCGCCACCTTTGCGTGCCGCTTTGACGGCCGTGTTCAGAAGTGCCTGCATGCGAGGTGAGCGCTCTTGGTCGCGGTGGCGCCACACGGTGAAGGGCCGGTGGCGAAGTGGGTCGCCATTCTACTGCGGCTCGCGCCTGCAGCGCACCCTGAGTGCGGTACATCGTGCATTCGCGGGGAGATCGAATCCCGCGCCCTGGGTGGCTTGCGTCGCGCTGCCGTGCGCGCTTTTTGCGGTGCCCTGCGCGCCGACGCCGTAGAATACGTCGCCCTGCGTACTGCCCGAACCGACAGAGGACATGGTTTCCGACTCCATCCGCTTCGTGCTCTTCGAACCGTCGCACCCGGGCAACATCGGCGCGGTAGCACGTGCCATGAAGACCATGGGCCTCAGCGACCTGGTGCTCGTGAACCCCGCGGACTGCGACGGCCCGGAGGCGAGTGCGCGCGCTTCCGGCGCAATCGATGTGCTGCAATCGGCGCAGCGCGTCGCGTGCCTGGCCGATGCCGTGCGCGATTGCGGCCTGGTCGTTGGCGCCAGCGCCCGTCATCGCCGGCTGGGCATGCCGGAAATGGCCCCCCGCGAATGCGCCGAGGCGTTGCTTCGCGCGCGTGAGGGCGGACCTGTAGCCGTCGTGTTCGGCCCGGAGCGCGCCGGGCTCAGTAACGCCGAGCTCGATCTCTGCAATGCCATAGTCTTCATTCCGGCCAATCCCGCATACAGCTCGTTGAATCTCGCCGCTGCCGCCCAGGTCATCGCCTGGGAAATCCGCTGTGCGCAGGGCATAAAGGTGGAAGCACCCCCGCCAGAGTCCCCGGCCGCAACCGTCGAGGATATGGACCTGTTCTACGAGCACCTGCAGCGGGTGCTCGAGTCAAGCGGCTTTCTCGACCCGGGCAATCCGCGCAACCTCATGCGGCGCTTGCGGCGCCTGTTCAATCGCGCACGACTCGATCAGAACGAGCTGAACATCCTGCGCGGCATCCTCGCGGCCGTTGCGCCGGGTTCGGGCGAGCGCTCCTGGCGCGGGGTCGGTGGCGCGGCAGGGGACGGTGAGCAATGACGCCGTATTTCGATCATGCGGCCTCGACGCCCGTGGACCCGCTGGTGGCCCGGAGCATTGCCGCAGCGCTGCAGGATCCTGGCCTGCAGGCGAACCCGGCCTCCGTCCACCGTCCGGGTCGCATGGCGGCTGCGCGTGTCGAGGCGGCACGGGCCGAAGTGGCGACGCTGATCGGGGCGCAGGTGGACGAGGTCGTCTTTACCTCCGGGGCCACCGAAGCGAACAATCTCGCAATCATCGGGGCGGCGCAATTTCGTGCAGGCGGCGGCCGGCATCTCGTCACCTGCGCGACGGAACATCGCTCCGTGGTCGAACCCTTCCGGCGTCTCGAGGCACAGGGATTCAAGGTCACCTGGCTGGTGCCGGACGACCAGGGGATCTTCGGCCCGGAGCAGGTGGCCGCGGCATTGCGGCCCGACACGACGCTCGTCTCCGTGATGCAGGTCAACAACGAAACCGGCGTGGTGCAGGACATCGCCGCAATCGGCGCCATCTGTCGTGCCGCCGGCGTGTTGTTTCACGTCGATGCTGTTCAGGCCGCCGGGCGTGAGCCGATCGATGTGCGAAAGATGTCGGCCGACCTGTTGTCCTTGTCGGCGCACAAATTCCATGGACCCAAGGGGGTTGGTGCCCTCTTTCTGGATCGGGAGCACTCACGCCGAGTGGAACCGCTGCTGGTCGGCGGCGCGCAGGAACATGCCCTGCGGCCGGGTACCGTGGCCACGCACCAGGCCATCGGCATGGGTGTCGCGGCCCGCCTGGCCACTGAACGCATCGGCGTCGACCCGGACCGTATCCGGGCTCTTCGCGATGCCTTGTGGACCCGCTTGCAGTGCGTGCCCGGCGTTCTGCTCAATGGTCATCCCCAGCGGCGCGCCTGCCACATCCTGAACATCAGCGTGGTAGGGGCCGAGGGGGAGAGCCTGCTGCTGGCGTTGCGCCGTGTGGCCATTTCGCGTGGCTCGGCTTGTGCCTCGAATGACGCGGAGCCCTCGCCCGTGCTGCACCATCTTGGCCGGAGCGACGAACTGGCCCGCAGCTCGCTGCGCTTCAGCCTTGCCCGCACGAACACGCCCGCCGAGGTCGAGTTCGTTGCTGAGGAGTTGCACGCTGCGATCAGGCACCTGCGACGGGTTGCGCCGGCGGGCGTCGTCTGAGCGCCCGACATGCCGACCGAGTACCCGCCCCGGGTCATGGCGCTCTTCGATGCTCCGGTGAATCTTGCTCCGCTGACGCCTGCACCCGCACGGATCGTGGTGGGCGAGGCGGGTGCGTTCTCCAGCGGTACCCGGGTCGTATTCGAGGCGGACGTCGATGACGGGGTCATCCGCCGCCTGGCGTTTCGCGCCTATGGCTGCCCTTATGTCATTGCCGCCTGCGGCCGGGTCACGCAACAACTCGTCCAGCAGCCGGTTGCAGCGTTGAACGAGTGGTCCCCGGCCGCACTGGCGGCTGAACTCAATGTGCCGGCCGGGAAGTTCGGTAGCCTGCTGATTATTCAGGATGCCTTGCG
Organism: Nevskiales bacterium; assembly: GCA_011526045.1. GTDB lineage: Bacteria > Pseudomonadota > Gammaproteobacteria > Steroidobacterales > QUBU01. The sequence goes on from WYBE01000071.1 coordinate 37,487, forward strand.
GAACTGCTTTCGGGGTTGGGATACTAGGCGGCTGCCAGCCGGGGTCGGTCCCCTGGTTTCAGCTCCGGAACTGTAAATTTAATTTAACGATAAATATCATGAGGATACAATGACTATTGAGAGAACTCTCTCGATCGTGAAACCCGATGGTGTGCAGAAGAACCTGATCGGGGAGGTGTACCGACGCTTCGAACAGGCTGGCCTGCAGATCGTGGCCGCACGCATGCTCCGGCTCAGTGAGTCGCAGGCGGAAGCTTTTTACGCAGTTCACCGCGAGCGGCCGTTCTACCGCGATCTCGTTCGCTACATGACCTCCGGGCCCGTGATGGTGCAAGTCCTCGAGGGGCGGGGCGCGATCGAGCGCAATCGCGAGATCATGGGAGCGACCGACCCGAAGAAGGCCGCAAAAGGCACGATCCGGGCCGATTTTGCCGCCAGCATCGAAGAGAATGTGGTGCATGGCTCCGACGGGCCGGAGACGGCGCGGGCGGAGATTGCCTTCTTCTTCAGCCAGAGCGAACTCTGTCCGCGCGTTCGCTGAATCATGACGAGCACACCGGCCATCAGTCTCATCGGGTTGCCGCGCCGCGATCTCGAGCAGTTCTTCGCCGGTATCGGCGAGAAGCCGTTTCGTGCGCGCCAGCTCATGAAATGGATTTATGGCCGGGGTGTGCTCGATCCCGCACAGATGACGGATCTCGGCATCGCGTTGCGCCACGATCTGGCCGCGCGTGCGCCGGTGCGCCTGCCGTCGATCCTGGCTGCCCAGGAGTCCGCTGACGGCACGATGAAGTGGCGGCTGGATGCCGGGGCAGGCCAGGCGATCGAGACCGTCTTCATTCCCGAGCCTGATCGCGGCACGCTGTGTGTGTCGTCGCAGGTCGGCTGTGCGATGGATTGCTCGTTCTGTGCGACGGGCCAGCAGGGATTCAACCGCAACCTCACCGCGGCGCAGATCATTTCGCAGGTGCTGCTGGCAAGGCGCGAACTCGGCGACTCGCAGGGGCGTTCGCCGATCACCAATGTCGTGTTCATGGGTATGGGCGAGCCGCTGGCGAATTTCCGGGCGGTCGTCCAGGTGTGCGACGTACTGGTCGATGACCTGGCCTGCAAGCTGTCCCGCCGCCGGGTCACCGTCAGCACCTGTGGGCTGGTGCCGCAGATCCGGCGCCTCGGCGGGGAATCACGCGTGGCCCTCGCCGTATCTCTGCACGCGCCGGACGACGACTTGCGCAACCAGCTCGTTCCGATCAACCGCTTGCACCCGATCGCCGAGTTGCTCGATGCCTGCTGGGCCTATGTCGATGCGACCAATACCCGGGAAATTACCTTCGAGTACGTGATGCTCGAGGGCGTGAATGACTCCCCGGCCCAGGCCCGGCGCCTGGCGGCGCTGCTGCGAGGGCGCCCGGCAAAGCTGAACCTGATCCCCTTCAATCCGTTCCCGGGCGCCGCGTATCGGCGCTCGTCGCCGGAGGCCGTCAACGAGTTCCGCCTGATTCTCTCGACTGCCGGGGTGGTCACCGTCACGCGGCGAACACGCGGCGACGACATTGCGGCCGCCTGCGGACAACTGGCTGGCCAGGTGGAGAACCGGGTGCGCGCACCCCTTGGAAGCAAGCTGCAGGAGACCGCATGTCTGTCGTGAGATCAGGCCGTATCGGCATCCTGTTGGCCGCGCTGTTGTGCATGGCTGGCTGTGTCTCCACCAGCACCAGTGGTGTTTCCTCGAAGACTTCACGCAAGGAAGCGGCGCAGTACAACATGCAGCTCGGGATCGGTTACCTGCGCCAGGGTGATCTGAAAACTGCCCAGGCGAAGCTCGAGAAGGCGATCGCCGACGATGACAGCCTGGCCACGGCATACCGCGCGCTCGGCCTGGTGTTCGAGCGCCTCGGCGACATTCCGGGTGCGGAGAGAAACTACCGGCGCGCGGTCAGCCTGGCACCCGAGGATCCGGATGCGCTGAACGCGCTGGCGGTGTTTCTGTGCCTGCAGAAACACGACACTGCCGAGGCCATGCGCAACTTCGAGCGCGCCCTGGCGATTCCGCTGTCGAAGGCGGAAACCAACAAGGCGATGCTCTATACGAATGCCGGCGTCTGCGCCCGGCGGATCGATCTCGCCGCGGCCGAGACCTATTTCCGCAGTGCGCTCGGTGCCGATCCTGGCTTCCGGGATGCGTTGCTGCAGATCGCCGATGTGGCCTACGAGCGATCGAACTACCTGCAGTCACGGGCCTTCCTCGAGCGCTACCTCGGTTCCGGGGATCCCACGCCCGGAGCGCTGTGGCTCGGCGTGCGGGTGGAAAGAAAGCTCGGTGCGACGAGTACCGCGCAGACTTATGCGGAACAACTGCGCAAGGTGTTCCCCGCATCGGTCGAGACCCGGCTGCTGCTGGAGAGTGAGCGCAATGCCGGATAGTGATGCGGTGAGCGGGGCGCCCCGCCCACAGTCCGCGAGTCTCGGGCTGGGCGAGCGCCTGCGTTCGGCCCGCAAGGCGCGTGCCGTCTCGGTCGCGCAGGTTGCCGCGGCGCTGAACATCGAAGAACCCGCCGTACTCGCCCTCGAGGAGGAACGCTTCGAGGCGCTCGGCGCCCCGGTGTTCGTGCGCGGTCATCTGCGCCGCTACGCGCAACTGGTCGGACTTGCGCCCGAGGCGGTCATCGAAGCGTATCGGACGATGGTGCCGGACAGCGACGCGCTGCCGCTCGTTGCGCGCCGGCGTGAGCGCGCCGACATGGTTGCCCTGGGTCCGTGGGTCTATTGGGTGGTTGCCGCGCTCGTGATCGTGGGCATCGTGATCGCAGTGGGCGGTCGCGACGACGCGGCACCGGCGCAGGCGGTGACCGACCCGCCGACGACAGTCGATACACCTCCCGCAGCGCGCGGATTGCCGCAACCGGATCTGCAGGTGCAGGATGACACGCCGTTCCGGGACGACGGCCCCGCGCCACAGCCCTGACCGATGACCGAGAAGATCCAGGCAATCCGGGGCATGGCCGATCTCCTGCCGGCTGACGCGGCCGCCTGGTCGCGGGTGGAGAGCTGCCTGCGGGGCGTGCTCGAGAAGTACGGGTATCGCGAGATCCGCATACCGCTGCTGGAACGTACCGAGCTGTTCAGCCGCTCCATCGGCGAGGTAACCGACATCGTCGAAAAGGAGATGTACACCTTCGACGACCGCAACGGCCAGAGCCTGACGTTGCGCCCGGAGGCCACGGCCGGCATCGTGCGGGCCGCGATCGAGAACGGCATGTTGCGCGGCCAGCGCCACCGGCTGTGGTGCGCCGGGCCGATGTTCCGCTACGAGAAGCCGCAGAAGGGCCGCTACCGCCAGTTTCACCAGTTCGACATCGAAGCGCTTGGATACGAGGGCCCCGACATCGATGCCGAGGTGATCGTCATGACCGCCCGGATGTGGCGCGAACTCGGAGTGCGCGATATCGAGTTGCAGCTCAACTCGCTGGGCACGGCGCAGGCGAGGGCGCGCTATCGTGAGCAACTGGCCGTTTATTTCCGTAGCCATTTCGACGAACTGGACGAGGACAGCCGCCGTCGCCTGGAGCGCAATCCGTTGCGGATTCTCGACAGCAAGAACCCGGAGATGCAGGCTGTGGTCGCCGCGGCACCCACGATGGCGGATTTTCTCGACGACGGGTCAGCGGCTCACCTGGAAACGCTGCAGCAGCTGCTTTCGGCCTGCGGCGTTCCGTTCCGGGTGAATTCCAGGCTGGTGCGCGGGCTGGACTATTACAATCGCACCGTGTTCGAGTGGGTGACCGACCGGCTCGGCAGCCAGGGTGCGGTCTGCGCGGGCGGCCGCTACGACGGCCTCATTGAGCAACTGGGAGGGACTGCGACCCCCGCGATCGGGTGTGCGATCGGCATGGAGCGGCTGGTCGAGTTGTACCGCCTGGGTGGTGGCGGCAGTGCCGACCCGCCGCCGGATGTGTACATGGTCACGGTGAGCGATGCGGCACTTGGCCCGGCCATGCGTGTCGCCGAGCAATTGCGCGACGCGCTGCCCGGCCGCACCGTGGAGTTCAACTGCGGGGGCGGCGGCTTGCGTGCGCAGTTGCGCCGCGCTGACGGTAGCGGGGCAGCGGCCGTGGTGATCATCGGTGACGATGAGGTCGCGGGTGGCTGCGCCGGGGTGAAGCCGTTGCGCGGACAGGGCGAGCAACGCAGTGTCGCCTGGGGAGACCTGCCGCGTGCCCTGGCGCCGTATCTGATGCCTCGGGATTGACCGGCGGATCGTTGGTAGGTCGCCGGGTGTGCGCGGAGAGTTTCTCCGCGGTAATCGAACCAACCGGATGAAGTACAGTGAATGACAATCTGACCGATCAACAACGCGCTGAGCAGGTCTGGGGCTGGCTGCGCGAGAACGGCTGGTACCTGCTCGGTGGCATTGTGCTGGGGCTGGGCGGGCTTTTCGTGTGGCGCCAGTGGGGTGCAAGCCAGCTCGAGAGCGCCGAGCAGGCCTCGGCGCTGTACGCCGAGTTGCTGACTTCGATCCGGGTGGAGCGAGCCACGCGAGCCGAAGAAATTGCCGCAAAGCTTGCCGCCGATTTTTCCTCGACGCCGTACGCAGACCAGGCGCGCCTGGCGATGGCACGGGTGAAGATGGACCGCAACCAGCCGGACGATGCCGCGAAGTATCTGCGCGAGGCGATGGATGGCGCTGGCGGCGAGGAGATCCGGCACATAGCGCGCCTGCGGCTGGCGCGGGTGCTCGCCCAGCAGGAGAAGTACGACGAGGCATTGCAGGTGCTGGTGGTGCCGGTCGGTTCCAGCTTCGCGCCCCGCTACCACGAGGTGCGCGGCGATGTGCTGGTCAGCATGGGACGCGCGGACGAGGCCCGTACCGAGTACGAGGCGGCATTGACCGGGGCCGATTCGGCGGTGATCGACCAGTTGTACGTTCAGGCCAAGCTCGACGGGCTGGCCGGCGGCGCGACGCAGGCCGCCGACGATCGTGTGGCCGAATCCCCCGCGAACTGAGTCCTGCAGCGGATGTTGCGAAGAAATGGCGATGTCTGTGGTCGCAGGAGCGGACACTTGAGCACGTTGCTGCGGGCTTTTCTGGTCCTGGCCGGTATCGGGTCGATCATTGGAGCCGGAGGCTGCAGCTGGTTCGGGGGCGAAGAGGAAGAGAATCCTCCAGCCCAGCTGGTCGACTTCAAGCCCAGCCTGCAGGTGCGCAAGGTATGGTCCGCCCACATCGGTGACGGCAATGAGGTGCTGCGCCTGGGGTTGTCTCCGGCATCCGATGGCAGCCGCGTCTTTGCGGCCGATAACGACGGCCGGGTGAGCGGATTCGACGCCGAACGCGGTCGTCTGGCGTGGCGTACCAAGACCAAGTTGCCACTCACCGGCGGGCCGGCAGTTGGTGCCGGGCACGTCGTGGTCGGTTCCAGCGACGGTATCGTGATCGCGCTGCGCGCCGAAGACGGCGTCGAAGAGTGGCGTACCAATGTTGGCAGTGAGGTGCTGGCCGCGCCGGCGGTCGGCCGCTACGTATTCGTGCGGACGGTGGACGGCAAGCTGATTGCGCTCAACCGCGACGACGGCGTGCAGGCCTGGTTCGCGCAGCAGACCATGCCGAGGCTATCCGTGCGGGGCACCGGCTCGCCGGTGGTCGATGGCGACGTCGTCATCTGCGGGTTCGACAATGGCCGCGTTGCCGCCTACGACGCGAACGACGGTTCGGTGATCTGGGACGTGCTCGTTGCGCCTCCTGCCGGGCGTACGGAGGTCGAGCGCATGTCAGACATCAACGCGACCGTGCGGGTGGTCGGTGGGGAGGTCTATGCCGTCGGTTACCGAGGCAGTCTCGTCGCGCTGGCCCGCGAATCCGGCCAGATCCTCTGGAGCCTGGAGATCTCGAGCTACAGCGGGCTCGGCGCAGACCTGAGCAACCTGTATGTGTCAGGCGCACAGGGCGAGCTCATCGCGATCGAGCGATCATCGGCGCGCGAGATTTGGCGCCATGATCTCCTCGCCTATCGTGACCTGACCGCGCCGACTCCGTATGGCTCATCGGTGGTGGTCGGTGACCTTGAGGGCTTCGTGCATTTCTTCGACGTGACCACGGGGATGTTGCAGGCGCGCGTGCGCATGGATTCAGCCCGCGTCACCTCGGCGCCACTCGTGGTCAACGACCTGCTCTTCATGATGAGCGACGGCGGGGAGATCGCGGCCTACCGCAGCTCGGGCATGGGCCGGGAGAATTGACCCCTGCTGCCGGTTGTCGCATTGATCGGTCGTCCGAATGTCGGCAAGTCGACGTTGTTCAATCGCCTGACCGGCACCCGTGACGCGCTGGTCGCAGACTTTCCAGGACTGACCCGCGACCGCCTGTACGGGTTCACGCAAGCATCGTTGCCACCCGCAATCGTGATCGATACCGGCGGCCTGATGGAGGCCGGCGATGAACTGGCCGCACTGATGCGCCGGCAGGTTGAACTTGCGGTGCACGAGGCCGACGTGGTGATCATGCTGGTCGATGGCCAGCACGGGGCGACGACGGACGACCGCTTCGTCGCCGACCTCGCGCGGCGTTCCGGCAAGCCGGTCATGCTCGCGGTCAACAAGACCGAGGGGCGCTCGCCCGAACTTGCCGTCGCGGAGTTTTTCGAGCTCGGTGTCGGTACGCCGTTGGCGGTGTCGGCCAGTCGTGGGCTCGGCGTGCGCGAGTTGCTGGAGGCGGCAGTCGCGCAGTGCCCGGAGCCGGCATCGGATGCCACCGGGCGGGAACCGGCCGCCGGCGGCGTCTGTATCGCGGTGATCGGACGGCCGAATGTCGGCAAGTCCACGTTGATCAACCGCCTCCTGCGCGAAGAGCGCCTGGTCACGCTGGACGAGCCGGGCACCACCCGCGACGCGATTCGCGTGCCGTTCGATCTCGACGGCGACCGCTACACGCTCATCGACACCGCCGGCATTCGTCGTCGGGCCAGGGTCAGCGATGCAATCGAGAAGTTCAGCGTCGTCAAGTCGCTGCAGGCGGTCGATGATGCCGATGCCGTGATCGTGCTGCTCGATGCGCGCGAAGGGGTGACGGAGCAGGACGCCTCGCTGATCGGCCTGGTGCTCGAGCGCGGCCGCGCCCTGGCCCTGGGCATCAACAAGTGGGACCGACTCAACGAGAGTCAGCGGCGGCACATGATGGACGGCCTCACCAGGAGCCTGCCGTTTCTCGATTTCGCGGAATCACATCAGATTTCTGCGCTCCATGGCAGCAACATCGTCGACCTGTTCCGGGCGGCCGCCCGGGCGGCCGCAGCCGCGCGCGCCGAATTGCCCACGAAGGACCTCAACCGCGTGCTGTCCGCCATCGTCGCGACCCACCCGCCCCCCGTCGTGCGGCGGCATCGCATCCGCCTCACGCACGCGCACCAGGGCGGGCGCCGGCCGCCGTTGATCGTGATTCACGGCAACCAGACGGATTTCCTGCCGGCGAGTTACCGCCGCTATCTGGTCAACCGCTTCCGCCAGGAGTTCGAACTGACCGGTACGCCGATCCGACTCGAACTGCGCACCGGACGCAACCCGTTTGCCGGGCGGCGCAACCCGCTGACGCAGCGGCAGCAGAAAAAGCGCGAACGACTGCGCCGCTTCCAGCGCCGCTGAGCCGGCCGGCGGCGCCTCGCGCCGCATATGCATATAACCACGCCGGACCAACGCTCGCCGTGGCGGGCGCGCATAATCGCTGTCTCACGCGACTTGAGGCGCACCACGGTGAGCGGCGGACGACAGTTTTTTCAGATACCCGGGACGTTCGCAATGCGGCGCGGCGGCAGTCTCGAGCGTCCGACGGTTGCCTACGAGACCTGGGGTGAACTGAACGCGGATCGCGACAATGCGGTGCTCATCTTCACCGGGCTTTCGCCCTCGGCCCATGCCGCTTCGTCCGTCCTCGATCCGGCGCCGGGCTGGTGGGAGGAGATCGTCGGACCGTCCCGGCCGCTCGACACGCGGCGTTTTTTTGTCATCTGCGTGAATTCGCTCGGCAGTTGCTTCGGATCGACGGGAGCGGCTTCCACGGATCCACGCACGGGCGAGCCGTATCGGCTGTCGTTCCCGGAGCTCAGCCTCGAAGATGTCGCGGCGGCGGGCCATCGCCTGCTTGAGCATCTTCGCATCGACCGGCTGCGGGCGCTGGTCGGTCCGTCGATGGGCGGGATGACGGCACTTGGCTTTGCCGCGCTTTATCCGGGCAAGGCGCGGGAGTTGTTGCTGATCTCCTGCGGGGCGCGGTCGCTGCCCTTCGCCACGGCGCTTCGTTCACTGCAACGGGAGATGATCCGGCGCGATCCGGGCTGGAATGGCGGCAACTATCCGCCCGGCGGCGGCCCGGCGGCCGGCATGCAGCTCGCCCGCAAGCTCGGCATGATCACCTATCGCTCGGCCCCGGAGTGGGAGCAGCGATTCGGCCGGCAGCGGGTCGCCGCAGAGCGCCAGGGTGGCGATCCGTTTGCACCGGACTTCGAGATCGAGGGCTATCTCGAAGCCCACGCGCGGAAATTTGCCGGGCAATTCGATCCGAACTGCTATCTCGACCTCTCGCGCGCCAGCGATCTTTTCGATCTCGCCGATCATGGCGGCTCCGTGCAGGCAGGGTTGCGCCGGATCCGTGCCGAGCGCGCGCTCGTGATCGGTGTGGCCACCGATCTCCTGTTTCCGATTCACCAGCAACGCGAACTTGCCGCCGGCCTGCGGCAGGGCTGCGGCAGCGTCAGCTTCGAGGAGCTGCCGTCGATCCAGGGGCACGATTCCTTTCTGGTCGACATGGAGCGCTTCGGGCCGGTGATCCGGCGGTTCTTCACGCCCACCGGTAAAGATGCGCTGGAGGAGGCCGTCAGTCGATCTTGCGTACCAGCGCCTCGAAGTCACCCTCGGCCAGGCGCGTTCGCACCGCCTGGCCCACTGACAGGTCACGGCTCCGGCGCACCACCTTGCCCGTTGTCGGGTCGCTGACGATCGCGTAACCCCGCTGCAGTGTCTGCAGCGGGCTGAATGCCTGGAGAGAGGCGGCGGCGACCGCCAGCCGTTTCCCCGCTGCGTGGAGACTCAGAGTCGCTGCCGCGGAGAGGCGCCGACGCAACCCGACCAGGCCCTCGCTGCGGCGACGGATCAGTTCGCGGGGCGCCGCACCGCGCAGGCGCGCGCGCGTGTGGCCGGCGTGGGCCAGACGCGCCCGGAGCAGGCGCTGCATGCCGCCACCGAGCCGGCCCGAGAGTTCGTCGAGACGTTGACTGTGCTGTCGCAGGACGAACTCGGGATGGGTGCGCAGCAGTCGCCGCTCCAGTTCCGCAGTGCGGCCGCGGACGCGGTCGAGGCAACGATCCAGTGCGGCAGCGGCCGTGCGCTCCAGGGCCGCGAGCCGCGTACGCCACTCGCGCTGATCGGGCACCACCAGTTCCGCCGCGCCTGAGGGGGTCGGTGCGCGGAGGTCGGCGACGAGATCGGCGATGGTGAAGTCGATTTCATGGCCGACGCCGGATACCACCGGAATCGAGCAGGCATGGATCGCCCGCGCGACCAGTTCCTCGTTGAAGGCCCACAAGTCCTCGAGCGAGCCGCCCCCGCGCGCGAGAATCAGCACGTCGCAGTCGCCGCGTGCGTCGGCCAGCGCGAGCGCCGCCGCGATTTCGTGCCGGGCTGCTTCACCCTGCACCTGCACCGGGTAAATGACCACGGGGATCGCGGGGAAGCGGCGGCGCAGGATGTGCAGGACGTCGCGCACCGCCGCCCCGGTCAGCGAGGTGATGACGCCGATGCGGCGTGGCAGTTCCGGCAGCGGCTTCTTGCTGCGCTCATCGAACAGGCCTTCCGCAGCGAGCCGTTTCTTCAGCTCCTCCAGGCGGCGCAACAGCACGCCGTCGCCCGCCGGCTCCATGTGCTCGACGAGCAGTTGAAAATCGCCGCGCGCTTCGTACAGGCTGACCCGTGCCCGCAGCAGCACCTGCTGGCCGTTGTCCGGGCGGAAGCGCAGCGAGCGTCCGGCACCGCGAAACATGGCGCAGCGGACCTGCGAGCGTTCGTCCTTGAGAGAAAAGTAGAGATGCCCCGAGACGGGGCGGGCCAGATTGGAGATCTCACCGCTCACCCACAGCGCCGGAAAGCCGTTTTCCAGCAGTGCCCGGGCCTCCCGGTTGACCTGGCTGACGGTATAGACCGGCTCTTCGGCTGGCTTTTCCATGCGTTCTACTGCGCCGCGCTGCCGGTGCACGGACCGACAAGGCAGTTTACCGTGCCGGGGTCGCTGCGTACCATTACGCGTTTCCCGCCATGTCGGGCGGGAGACCGGCAGGAGCCACCATGCGCATAGCCGAGGAAGCCCTCACCTTCGACGACGTACTGCTGCAGCCCGCCTACTCGGACGTGTTGCCGCGCGACGTCAGCCTGACGACGCGCCTGACGCGGGAAATCAGCCTGAACATCCCGCTGCTTTCGGCGGCCATGGACACCGTGACAGAGGCGCGCCTGGCCATCGCCATGGCCCAGGAGGGCGGAATCGGGATCATCCACAAGAACATGAGCCTCGGCGAGCAGGCCCGGCAGGTCGCGCTCGTGAAGAAGTTCGAGAGCGGCATGGTCAAGGACCCGATCACCGTCTCGCCGGAGATGACGATCCGCGACGTGCTCGAAATGACCCAGGCCAATCACATTTCCGGCATGCCGGTGGTGGACCGGGGCCAGACCGTAGGCATCGTGACCAACCGGGACCTGCGGTTCGAAACCCGCCTCGATGCACCCGTCTCGGTCGTGATGACGCCGAAGGAGAAGCTGGTCACGGTCAGGGAGGGTGCGAGCAAGGAGGAGGTGCTCGCGCTGTTGCACAAGCACCGCATCGAGAAGGTGCTCGTCGTCAACGACAGGTTCGAACTGCGTGGGCTGATCACGGCCAAGGATTTCCAGAAGGCCAAGGATTACCCGATCGCCTGCAAGGACGCCCGGGGAGCGCTGCGCGTCGGTGCGGCGGTAGGCACCGGAGGAGACACGGACGCGCGCGTGCGCGCACTGGTGGAGGCGGGGGTCGACGTCATCGTGGTCGATACCGCCCACGGCCACTCCCGCGGCGTGATCGAGCGCGTGCGCGCGGTCAAACAGGAGTTTCCGGCGATGCAGGTCATTGCCGGCAACATCATCAGCGCGGACGGAGCGCGGGCCCTGATCGAGGCCGGCGCGGACGGCGTGAAGGTCGGCGTCGGCCCCGGGTCGATCTGCACGACCCGCATCGTCAGCGGCGTGGGCGTGCCGCAGATTACCTCGGTGGTCAACGTCGCGAGCGTGGCGGGCGCCGCCGGAGTGCCGGTGATCGCCGATGGCGGAATCCGCTACTCGGGAGACATCGCCAAGGCCATCGCGGCGGGCGCGAACTGCACCATGATCGGCAGCCTCTTCGCCGGTACGGAGGAGTCGCCGGGTGAGGTCGAGCTGTACCAGGGGCGCTCGTACAAGTCCTATCGCGGCATGGGGTCACTCGGCGCCATGGCGCAGAAGCACGGCTCGTCCGATCGTTACTTCCAGGACCCGGCCGCCGAGTTCGACAAGCTGGTGCCCGAGGGCATCGAGGGGCGCGTGCCCTACAAGGGCAGCCTGATCGCGATCGTGCACCAGCTGATCGGCGGGTTGCGCGCCGCCATGGGGTACACGGGTTGCGCCACGGTCGAGCTGATGCGCACGCGGCCGGTATTCGTCCGCATCACAGGAGCGGGCATCCAGGAAAGTCACGTCCACGACGTGACGATCACCAAGGAAGCACCCAATTACCAGATGGACCGGTGAGCGGTTCTCGATCATGAGCGACTCGATCGATGCCGGGTCGCCGCAGCCGCAGTGACGACCGCGAGTTCTCCGATGCCGAAAACCGATCAAGCCGGGTCGCCGACCGGGCACCGCATCCTCATCCTGGACTTCGGCTCCCAGTACACGCAGCTGATCGCGCGGCGGGTGCGCGAAGCTGGTGTGTACAGCGAGATCATGGCGTGGGATGCGCCGGCCGAGGCCATCACGGCTTTCGGTGCTCGAGGCATCGTGCTGTCGGGCGGGCCCGAGTCGGTCAATGTCGCGCAACCACCGCGTGCGTCCGACGCGGTATTCCGGCTTGGCGTGCCGCTGCTAGGCATCTGCTACGGCATGCAGACCATGGCGGCGCAGCTCGGCGGCATGGTCGAAGCCTCGTCGCGGCGCGAGTTCGGGCACGCGCGGGTGACACCCGCAGGGGCCGATCGGCTGCTCGGCGGGATCTCCGATGTGGCGTCGCCCGGCGGCCAGCCGTGCCTGAACGTCTGGATGAGCCATGGCGACCGGGTCACGCGCCTGCCGCCGGGCTTTGTCCCGATCGCGAGCAGTGACAACGCGCCGCTGGCGGGCATGGCGGACGAGAAGCGCCGCTTCTTCGGCCTGCAGTTCCATCCCGAGGTCACCCACACGCCGCAGGGGCAACGCATCATCGAACGGTTCGTGCGCGATATCTGCGGCTGCCCGGACAGCTGGCAGCCCGACAACATCATCGCGCGCGACCTGCGTGCGATTCGCGACCAGGTGGGTGAGGACGGCGTGCTGCTCGGGCTGTCGGGCGGGGTGGATTCATCGGTCGTTGCCGCGCTGTTGCACGAGGCACTCGGTGACCAGCTCGTCTGCGTGTTCGTCGACACCGGGCTCCTGCGCCTGCACGAGGGCGATCAGCTCATGGAGGTATTCGCCGATCACCTCGGCGTACGGGTGATTCGCGTCGATGCCGAGGCGCGCTTCCTCGGCGCGCTTGCCGGTGTCGCCGATCCCGAGGCCAAGCGCAAGATCATCGGGCGGCTGTTCATCGAGGTGTTCGAGGAGCAGGCCGAGCGCCTCACCGGCGTGCGCTGGCTGGCGCAGGGCACCATCTACCCCGACGTGATCGAATCGGCCGGAGCGAAGAGCGGCAAGGCGCACGTCATCAAGTCGCACCACAATGTCGGCGGCCTTCCGGAGCACATGAAGCTCAAGCTCATCGAGCCACTGCGCGATCTCTTCAAGGACGAAGTGCGCCGCATCGGGATCGAGCTGGGCCTGCCGCGCGAGATGGTCTACCGCCATCCCTTCCCGGGCCCCGGCCTCGGCGTGCGCATTCTCGGCGAGGTGAAGAAGGAGTACGCCGACCTGCTGCGGCTCGCCGACGACATCTTCATCAGCGAGCTGCGGACGGCCGGCCTGTACGACCAGGTCAGTCAGGCATTTGCCGTGTTCCTGCCCGTAAAATCCGTCGGCGTCATGGGCGACGGGCGTCGCTACGACTACGTCGTGGCACTGCGCGCGGTGGAGACCATCGACTTCATGACGGCGCGCTGGGCGCACCTGCCCTACGACTTCCTCGACCAGGTCTCGCGACGGATCATCAACGAGGTGCCAGGCATCTCGCGGGTGACCTACGACATCTCCGGCAAGCCGCCCGCGACGATTGAGTGGGAATGATTCGGCGTCTTTCAGGGTCTATCTGGGTCTATCGAAAATCACTGCTAAGTGCTTGTCCCGTATAGAGAACGTCTGTCGAGATCTATCGACATCTATCGGGGGATGCCTTCCAGTTTGACGGTAAATCTGACGGTAAAGATCTGGCACTGACACCCTCCGAATTTTTTACCGTCAGCGCTTTGCGGTCATTGACGGTAAAAAAATATGAAGAAAAACAATACAGAACAACAACTTAGAGAAGTTGTAGCGACCAAAACATCGTGACGGTAAAATTCTCCCGAGAGGAGGGACCGCCGATGCTGTCCGATGGCACGCTCAGGGGCATCAAGCCCCAGGCCACCACCTACAAGATCGCCGACCGGGACGGGATGTACGTGACCGTCTCACCCAAGGGCACGATCACCTTTCGTCTCGACTACCGGCTCAACGGCCGGCGGGAGACCCTCACGATCGGCCGCTACGGATCGAAGGATGGGATCTCGCTGCTGATGGCGCGCGAGCGTTGCGTGGAAGCGCGCAAGGCGATCGCCGAAGGCCGGTCTCCGTCCCAAGAGAAGCAGCGCGAGAAGCGCAGGGCGGCCGAGGCCAAGACCTTCGAAGAGTTCACGAAGCGCTGGCTGGAAGAAGCCAGGATGGCCGAGAGCACCAAGTCGATGCGCAAGAGCATCATCGACCGGGACATCCTGCCGATGTTCTGCAATCGGCTGATGGCCGAGATCGGCGCGGAGGACCTGCGCAACCTGTGCGCCAAGGTCAAGGCGCGCGGCGCGCCGGCCACCGCCGTGCACGTGCGCGACATCGTCAAGCAGGTGTTCGGTTTCGCGGCGCTGCACGGGGAGAAGGCGCCGAATCCCGCGGACGAAGTCGGCCCCTCATCGATCGCCACATTCGTGGCCAAGGACCGTGCGCTGTCGCCGTCCGAGATCCGCGTCATGCACCGGGTGCTGGACGCCACCGCGACCCTGCCGACCATCCGCCTGGCGCTGCGTCTGATCCTGCTGACGCTCGTGCGCAAGAGCGAACTGATCGAGGCCACCTGGGACGAGGTCGACTTCGAGAACGCCGTCTGGACGATTCCGAAGAGCCGCATGAAGGCCGGCAAGCCCCACAACGTCTACCTGTCGCAGCAGGCGCTCGACATCATGGTGG
>WYBE01000072.1 GCA_011526045.1 Nevskiales bacterium
ACGTCGCTTATATGGACCCCTCCCGGTGTGTCAAGGCGGTTTCAGACGATGCGGTTGTGAGTGCAGGCTTATATCCGGCTCGTGTTTCGGGGAACTGATGCTTCCCCCAGCCTCGATGATATCTGCGCGCGTGGGCGACTCCACTCCTACCCGGACCTGTGATGTCCTGGCGACGTCTCAGTTCCGCCCACGCCGGTCCAACCGGTTCGTCATCTCCCTCCTCAACGCACTCGCCAGATGCGGTTCACACTCAGTGGCAACGCCGCCTTCAGGCGGGCAGCGCTTCGAGCGCGGCCTGCCGCGCCATGATCGCCCAGGCGCGTCGGGCATTGCGGTGGGCGAGGGCCACGCAGGCCTTGTTGAAGCCGCGCCGCGCGAGCAATGCGCGCAGCCACACGCTGTCGGCGTCGGGCTTCTCGCCGAGGTGCCGTAGCACGGCGCGCGCGCCGTGAATGAGCAGCTTGCGCAGGTAACGGTCCCCGCACTTGCTCAGCCGCCCCAGCCGCGTGCGTCCGCCGCTGGAGTGCTGGCGTGCGACCAGCCCCAGGTAGGCAGCAAATTGCCGCCCGTTGGCAAACACCCGTACATCGGCCACCTGCACCGGTAGCGCGGTGGCCGTCAGCGGCCCCACCCCGGGCAGCTGCCTCTGCAGGGCTTGTGCCGTGGCCGAGCGGCGGGCGAGCGCAAGGATCTCCTGTTCATACTCACGCAACCGCTCACGAGCACGCGCGAGCTCTTCCAGTAACCCGGCCACCAGCTTCGGCAGCGGGGCGGGCAGCGGCGAGCGCTCGAGCAGTTCATGGGTCCCGACGATCAGCGCCCGCTCGCCGCGTCCAAACACCACCCCGTGCTCGGCAAGCAGCCCGCGCAGCTGGTTAGCCACAGCCACCCGCTCGCTGAGGGCACGCTCGCGCACCCGGTGCAGCGCCTGCACCGCCTGTTGCTCGGCGCTTTTCACCTGCACGAAGCGCATCCCCGGGGAGAGCGCAGCGGCAGCGATCGCCTCGGCATCCCGGTAGTCATTCTTCTGCCCCCGCCGATAGGGGCTGACGAACTGCGCACCGATCAACTGCACCGTATGACCTTGTTCCCTCAGCCGCCGCCCCCAGTGATGACTGCCACCACACGCCTCCAGCACCACCCGGGTCCGCGGTAACTGCCCGAAAAAACTCAACAGCTGCGCCCGGCGCAGACATCGCCGCCAGCCCACCTGACCGTGCTCGTCCACGGCCACCAGATGAAACACCGACTTTGCCGTATCCAGTCCCACCAGCGTAATCTTGCTCATTGGATCCCTCCTGACTCCGTTACAGATAAGCCCCAGTGGCTATCTTGGCTGTCATGAGCCGATACCTCACCGAGGTCTGGAGCGGGAGGGGTCCATCTCATCTCCTACAGGGTGCTGTCCAGCCACTGCGTTGAACGAAGCGCCGTAGGAGCGGCGCGAGCCGCGACAGGGCGTTGGTCGCGACAAACCGCAAGCCCCTGCACAGGTCGCGACTGACGTCGCTCCTGCAGGGTGTTGGCAGCCGCGGCGCTGAACGCAGCGGGGTAGGAGCGGCGCAAGCCGCGAGGGGCGCCGGCAGCCAGGGTCCGGTTCGCGGCATCCGCCTCGTTGGGCTATCATTGCGCCCCCCGCAAGGGGGCGGTGCCGGCCGGTCGCAGGCCGGTTCCGCCGGAAAACCAACCAGTTATCTGATTCAGGAGTCATCATGGCCAAGCGCTTTACACTCGCCGCGGAAGCCCGGGATGACGCAGGGAAAGGTGCGAGCCGCCGCCTGCGTCGGGCCGGAAGGGTTCCCGGCATCATCTACGGGGGCGGTCAGTCGCCCACCGCCGTCACGCTGGACAGCAACGAAGTCCTGCGCAATGCGGAACAGGAGGCGTTCCTGTCGAGCATCCTCGACATTAATATCGCCGGCGAGCGTTTGCAGGCGATCGTCAAGGACATCCAGGTGCACCCGGCGAAACGCGCCGTCATGCACCTCGACCTGCAGCGCGTTCTCGCCAACGAGAAGATCCGCATCGCAATCCCGCTGCATTTCCTCAACGCGGCCAACGCGAAGGGCGTGAAGGAAGGCGGCGGCATCGTCTCGCACCTCATGACCGAGGTGCACATTACCTGCCTGCCGAAGGATCTGCCCGAGTTCCTCGAGATCGACATCGGCGAACTCGATCTCAACGGCATCCTGCATCTGTCCGACATCAAGCTGCCGTCCGGTGTGGAAATTCCGGAACTGGCCGGCGGCCCGGAACAGAACCGCCCGGTCGTTTCGATCCACCTCGTCAAGGAGGAGGTCGAGGAGCCGGTGGAGGGCGCAGTGCCCGCCGAAGGCGCTGCGGCGGCGCCCGCCGAGGGCGCAGCCCCGGCCGCGGGTGCGGCTGCCGCGGCCGCGCCGGCCAAGGAAGGCGCGAAGGACGCCGGCAAGGGCAAGGACAAGAAGTAGCGCAGGGGCGCAGTGGCCGGTGCCAACGGCCCTGCTTCATGAACGACGGGGACCGGCCCGCGCCGGTCCCCGTTATCATGTGGACCCATGCAGGCCTCGCTCCTCCCCGCCGCGATCGTCGGTCTCGGCAATCCCGGCCCGAAGCACGCGGCCGACCGTCACAATGCCGGTTTCTGGCTGCTCGAGCGGCTGGCCGTCCCGGCCACCGCGCAGTTTCGCGACGAAGCCAAGCTCGCCGGCAGCCACTGCCAGGTGGCGATCGGCGGACAGCCGGTGCGGCTCGTAAAACCCGCGACCTTCATGAACCGCAGCGGCCAGTGCGTGCGCCGGCTGATGGACTACTTCCAGATTCCGCTCGCCGCCATCCTGGTCGTGCACGACGACGTGGACCTGCCCCCGGGGACCGCACGCCTGAAATCCGGCGGTGGCCACGGCGGCAACAACGGGCTGCGCGACATCATTGCCCATTGCGGCGCGGATTTTCCGCGGCTGCGGCTCGGTGTCGGGCACCCCGGGTCCAGGGACGACGTGGCCGGCTACGTGCTGCACCGCCCGTCGGGCGATGAGCAGGGCCTCATCGATTTCGCCATCGCCGAATCACTGCAGGCACTGGAGACCTGGTTTGCGCAGGGGTTCCAGCGGGCGGTGACGCGTCTGCACACGGCCACGCCGCCCGATGCGGGCCCCGGGCCTGCCGGATGAAGAAACAATTCGCCATCTGCGTGGAGGTGCCGCATGACCGAGCGCGATAGCCAGCTGACCCGGGTCGTCCTCGGCGTGCTGTTCCTGGGACTGCTGATTGGCGGCAGCCTGTGGATACTGTGGCCGTTTCTCGGCGCGCTGCTTTGGGCAGTGATGATCGTGGTGGCGACCTGGCCGCTGTTTCTGCGGCTCGAGCGGATGCTTGGCGGGCGGCGCGCACTGGCGGTCACGGTGATGGCGGTCGGCCTGCTGCTGGTGCTGGTGATCCCGATCGTGCTTTTGATCGGTGCGCTGGTTGCGAATGCCGGTACGTTCGTCGGCTGGGTTGGCGGGCTCGCCGACTGGCGGCTGCCGCCGCCGCCCGCGTGGCTCGTCAACCTGCCGCTCGTCGGCGCATCGGTTGCCGGTATATGGGCGAATGTCGGTGCGCTGAGCGACATGGAGCTGCTCGGGCGCGCGACGCCCTATGTCGGCGAGCTGACCCGCTGGCTGTTATCGCAGATCGGCAACGTCGGCTTCATCATCGTGCAGTTCATTCTGACGATCATCGTGGCGGCCATTGTCTATGCCAATGGCGAAGCGACGGCGCGGTTTGCCCTGCGATTCGCGCGCCGGCTGGCGGGCGAGCAGGGTGAGCGCGCAGCGCGGCTGGCCGCACAGGCCATCCGCGGCGTGGCGCTCGGCGTGGTCGGCACTGCACTGATCCAGGCGACGTTCACCGGCATCGGGCTCGCCATCGCCGGCGTGCCGTTCGTGCCGGTGCTGACCGCGGTGGCGTTCCTCCTGACCGTGGCGCAGCTCGGCGTCGTGCTCGTGCTGGCTCCGGCGGTGATCTGGGTGTTTGCGACCGGCCCGACCTGGCTGGCGGTCTTTCTGCTCGTCTGGTCCATCGTCGTCGGCACGGCCGACAACTTCATCCGGCCACTGCTGATCAAGCGGGGCGCCGATCTGTCGCTGGTGCTGATTTTCGCCGGCGTCGTCGGCGGGCTCCTCACCTTCGGCATCATCGGCATCTTCGTCGGGCCGGTGGTGCTGGCGGTGAGCTGGACGCTGTTGCGCGCATGGACGGATGCGCCGGAGTCACCGCCAGGCGCCGGCAGCTGACTCCCGCGAGTGCGCGCCGCCCGGATCAGTTACGGGCGACGTGCAGGATGGCGTAACCGGAGAACACGACCTGCGGCACCGCGATGCCGACCACGTGGCCTTCGTAGGGCGAGGTGATGACGAAGCGCTCGTCGGTGAACGGGTCGATGACCTCGGCGATGACGTCGCCGCGGCGTACCGTTCCGTCGAGCACGCTGCGCGGATAGAAAATGCCGCTGTTGCCGAGCGGGGTGCGCACCCAGTTGGAGCGGCTGAAGATCCGGGCGTCCGGTGTGGGCGCGGTGGCCTCGCCGGCCATCATGCCGAGGCGGATCATCACGTTGCGCACCCCCTGCACGCCGCGCGCAATCTCCTCGCGCTCGAAGCGCAGCGGCAGCCCGGCCTCGTAGACCAGCGCCGGGATTCCGGCTTCCATCATCTCGCGGCGCAGGCTGCCGCGCGGTCCGGCCCCGCCAATCACCACGGCTGCACCGAAATGCCTGGCGAGGTCGAACGCCCTGCCGTGCGCGAGATCCACGCGGATCTGCGGCAGGTTGGCCCGCTCGAGCGAGCCGGTGTGCAGGTCGATCAGCGCGTCGCAGTGCTCGCGCAGGTTGCTGAAGATGATGGAGGCGATGAGCGCCGTGTTGCTGCTGCCCTCCACACCGGGGAAGGCGCGGTTGAGGTCGCGGCGATCGGGCATGTAGCGGCTGCCGGTACGAAACCCGTGGATGTTCGCGGCCGGCAACGCGATCAGTGTGCCGGCGAGCGCTCCGGCATCGGTCGAGGCGACGATTTCACGCGCGACTTCGAACCCATTGCGCTCGTCGCCATGGATGAGCGCTGTCAGGCAGAGCGTCGGCCCGGGGCGTGCCCCCCGCGCCGCGAACACCACCGTATCGAGGAACGCGCCTTCGAAGGTCTGTGCGAACTGGTAGCTGAACTTGCGTTTGGCCCCGGGCGCCACCTCCCGGCCCAGCAGTCGCAGTGCGCCCCAGTCCTGCGCCGGGTTGCCTGCCGGTGGGTCCGCGGCATAGGCGGTCGTGAGCAGGGCGCAAGCGGCAACTACGAGACTCGCACGACGCATGACGGGGTTCCCTGGATGTTGTGACGATTGCTTGGACGCGCGGCCTGCGCCGCAGCGAATGCCGCGACACACGATTGTGATAGTCTGCCGACTCGATCAGGGAAACGACAAGACCTCGCAGAGTGCGGGCCTCGGCCGCCCGTTCGCACCATGCCATCCGACCCTCCCGCGACCATCCACACCGCAGGCGCCGATGACGTGCGCACCGGGCTCTCGGTAGGGTCGATTCGCGCGGCAGTGCTCGACAACCTGACCTGCCTGCAGGGTCGCTACCCGGATATCGCCACGCCCTACAACTGGTACATGGCGCTCGCGTTCAGCGTCCGTGACCGGATGCTGGCCCGCTGGGCGGGCACCGTGCGGGCCGGGGCATCGCCCGACGTGAAAGTCGCCTGCTACTTCTCGGCGGAATTCCTGGTCGGGCCGCAGCTGCACAACAACCTGGTGAGCCTCGGTATCGAGGCGCAGGCCCGCGAGGCGATGCGCGCCCTCGGCCAGGACCTCGACGCGCTCGCCGCGCTCGAGGAGGAGCCGGGGCTCGGCAACGGCGGGCTCGGGCGCCTGGCGGCCTGCTATCTCGATTCGCTCGCCACGCTGGAGGTGCCGGCGGTCGGCTACGGGATCCGGTACGAGTTCGGGATCTTCGACCAGGAGATCCGCGACGGTGGGCAGGTGGAAGTCACCGACAAGTGGCTGCAGAAGGGCAACCCCTGGGAGTTGATTCGCCCAGAGGTCGGCTACGACGTGAACTTCGGCGGCCATACCGAGCCCGGCACCGATCCGCAGGGCCGCTATTGCGTCCGCTGGCTGCCGGCCCGCCGCGTCAGGGGCGTTGCCTGCGACATGCCCGTGCTCGGTTATCGCGTCAACACCTGCAACACGCTGCGCCTGTGGCGCAGCGAGGCCGTGGAATCCTTCGACCTCGGGGACTTCAACGTCGGCGATTACTACGGCGCCGTGCACGAGAAGGTCGCCTCCGAGACACTCTCCAAGGTGCTCTACCCGAACGACCAGCCGGAGGCGGGCAAGCGTCTGCGCCTCGAGCAGCAGTACTTTCTCGTCTCCTGCTCGCTGCAGGACATGCTGCGCCTGCTGGACATGAAGGGTCAGCCCGTCACCCGCTTCGCTGAGTTGTTCGCCGCACAGCTGAACGACACGCACCCGGCGCTCGCGGTTGCCGAACTGATGCGCCTGCTGATGGACGAGCGGCACCTGCCATGGGACGAGGCCTGGAACATCACGCGCAATACGCTCGCGTACACCAACCACACGCTGCTGCCCGAGGCGCTGGAAACCTGGGGCCTGGCGTTGTTCGCGGGCGTCCTGCCGCGGCCGCTGGAGATCATCCTGGAGATCAACCGGCGCTTTCTCGACGAGGCGCGCCGTCGCTTTCCGGGCGACGAGGATCGGTTGCGACGCATGTCGTTGATCGATGAAGCGGACGGCAAGCGCGTGCGCATGGCGCATCTCGCCGTCGTCGGCAGCCATGCGGTGAACGGTGTGGCCGAGCTGCACTCGACGCTGCTGCGCCAGACCGTGTTCCGCGATTTCGCCGAATTCTGGCCGGAGCGTTTCCACAACGTGACCAACGGCGTGACGCCGCGCCGCTTCGTGCTGCTCGGCAACCGGCCACTCGCACGATTGCTGGACGAGGCCGTGGGCGCAGGCTGGGTGACTGATCTGCCGAGGCTTGCCGCACTCGCCGCCCACGCTGACGACCCGGCCTTCCAGGAAGAGTGGCGGCGGGTGAAGGCGCGCAACAAGGCGGCGCTCGCCCGGCAGATCGAGGCTTGCACCGGCCTGGCGGTGGACGCCGGCGCGTTGTTCGACATTCAGGTCAAGCGCATCCACGAGTACAAGCGCCAGCACCTCAATGCCCTGCATATCATCACGCTGTACCAGCGCCTGCGGCAGGACCCGGGGCTCGACCTCGTGCCGCGCTGCTTCGTCTTCGGCGGCAAGGCCGCGCCCGGCTACCAGATGGCGAAACTCATGATCCGGCTGATCAACGGGGTGGCGGCGGTGGTCAACGCCGATGCTGCCGTCCGGGGACGGCTCGCGGTCGTGTTCTACCCGAACTTCAACGTGCAGAGCGCGGAGCGCATCTATCCGGCTGCCGATCTCTCGGAGCAGATCTCGACAGCGGGGAAAGAGGCCTCGGGCACCGGCAACATGAAGTTCATGATGAACGGGGCGCTCACCATCGGCACGCCGGACGGCGCCAACCTCGAGATCTGCGCCGCGGTGGGTGCCGGAAACTACTTCCGCTTCGGCATGACGGCTGCAGAGGCGGCCGCGACCAGGGCGCACGGCTACCGGCCGCGGACGTTGTACGAAAGCGACGCGCAACTGCGCGCGGCGCTCGACATGATCGCTGCCGGCACCTTCTCCGGCGGCGACCGGGAGTTGTTCCGGCCGCTGCTCGATGCGCTCATCGAGCGCGACGAGTTCCTGCTGCTTGCCGATTATCGCGCCTACGTGGAGGCGCAGGCCGAGGCCGAGCGCGCCTTCCGCGACCGCCAGCGCTGGACGCGCATGTCCATCCTCAATACGGCCCGCTCCGGCCGGTTCTCATCGGATCGGGCGGTCGGCGAATACTGCCGGCAGATCTGGGGGTTGCGGCCCGCGGGAACCCCCGGCTAGCGCGCGGGCGGTGCGAGCGATGGTCCGGCGGTCTTGTTCGGCACGAGCGGTATCTGCCGTGCCAGCGCGAAGGCCGAGATCGTATCGAGCTTGTACTCGAGCTGGTAGAACCGGGCGAGCTTCGTTTCGGGGAGCACTTTGCGGAACTTCTTCAGGTAGCGCTTGCGCAGGTCGACCATCTTTTCCTGGTACTTCAGGCCGTCGGCGATCAACTGCTGCGCGGTCGCGTCCGAAAGGTTGTCGTAGCTCGCCGCATAATCGGTGATGACCTTCACCCGCAGGTTGCCGATCTCTTTCAGCTCCGCCATGTAGCGGTCGAAGACCGGCCAGAATGCATTGCTTTCCTCCGGCGTGAGCGCCAGCGCCTGGCTGACGATCATCTTGCGTTCGGCGTGCACGATTGTCCGCGCCTGCTCGGTCGCTTCGGTGAGGTCCGCAAAGGCGGGGTTCACCTGGGCGATGCCGGCTGCTGGCAGGGCAGCGAGGGCTGCGGTAATGGCGAGTAGTGTCGTTTTCATGGTGTCCGGGCTCCCCCCGTGATGACGAACAGGTGCGGATTCTAGGGGTTTGCGCTAGGGTTTGCACCGTCGGTTCGCACGGTTCGCACGGTTCGCGTGAGCCTCATCTGCCCCGGGGGGGCGACAGTCATGTTTGGCAGGATCATTCTGACACTCGGCGCGCTGCTGGCGGTGGCGCCGCTATCGGCCCAGGAACCAGCCCCCGGCGCTACGACTTCCCGCCCACGCATCGGGCTCGCGCTCGGTGGCGGTGGCGCCAAGGGCGCCGCCCATATCGGCGTCCTCGAGGTGCTCGACGAGCTGCGCGTACCGGTGGACTGCGTGGCCGGGACCAGCATGGGCGCGCTCGTCGGCGGCACCTTCGCCGCGGGCATGCCGCCGGCGGAGATCGAACGCAAGGTGCTCGCCATCAACTGGGCGCGCACGGTCGGCAGCGAAGGCCGGCGCGACCAGATGCCGATCAGCCGCAAGATGGCCGGCAACACGTATACGAATTCACTCGAGTTCGGAATCCAGGACGGCCGGATCGGCGCCCCGGCGGGCCTGCTGAGGACGCAGGACATCGAGACCGTGATTCGTGGCCTCGTTGCCGATGCCCGCCTCACCGGCAACTTCGACGAGCTGCCCATTCCCTTCCGCGCGGTTGCCACCGACATGCTGGGCGGCCAGATGGTCGTGCTGGGCGACGGTGACCTTTCCGTCGCCATGCGTGCCAGCATGGCGGTGCCGGGCGCATTCTCCCCCGTCATCATCGGCAATAAAATTCTGTCCGACGGCGGCATGATGCGTAACCTGCCGGTGGACGTCGTCCGCAATGTCTGTGCGGATATCGTGATCGCCGTCTCGCTCGCGTCGCCGGCGCCGACGTCGGAGCAGCTCAACTCGGCGCTGGCGCTGGTCGGGCGTTCGCTCGACGTGATGATCGTCGCCAACCAGGATGCGCAGATTGCAACCCTGACCGGGAGCGACGTGAGCATCGTCGTGCCGATGGGCTCCATCGGCTCGGCGGATTTCCAGCGGGTGCCGGAGGCGATCCCGCTCGGCCGTGAGGCGGCCCTGGTGCACAAAGAGGCGCTGTCGCGTTACGCGCTGCCCGAGAGCGAGTACCTCGCCTGGCGTGCAAACCTTCGCCCGGGCGGCAGCGATGAGATCGCCGTGGCCGAAGTGCGTATCGTCGGGCTCGATCGCGTGAACGAGCAGTTCGTTCGTTCGAGGATTCTGAATGTCGTGCCCGGCGCGACCGTCACCAATGCCGAGATTGGCGAAGACACGAGCCGGATCTACGCGCTCGGCGATTTCGAACGGGTCGAGTATCGGATCGAGGGTCCGCCGGAGGCGCGGATCGTCGAGATCGGCGTGGTCGAGCGATCCTGGGGGCCGGATTTCGTGCGCTTCGACCTGGGGCTCGCGGCCAACGGCGACGGCCGGCTCGATGCACTGCTGCGCGCCGATCACGAGCGCACCTGGCTGAATCCGCGCGGCGGTCGCTGGCATAACGCGGTCCAGCTTGGCCGGCAGACGCTGCTCGCAACGGAGCTGTACCAGCCGCTCGACATCCGCCAGCGCTTCTTCGTCCAGCCGTTCGTGCTGTACGAGCGCACTATCGAGGACATCTACGATGACGGTGACCGCCTCGCCACGTACAACGTCAATGAAGGCTTCGGCCAGGTGGACCTGGGCGCCAACATCGGGACGCGTGCACAGCTGCGCGCCGGATTGCGCAGTAGCTGGATCAGCGCAGACCTCGACACCGGCCCGCAAATCCTGCCGGACCTCGAGACCACCCAGATGTCCAGCACGCAGCTGCGCATGATCTATGACACCCGCAATTCGCCCGGGCTGCCGACCAGCGGTTCGTACATCAACGCACGCTATGCGCAATCCGACTCATGGCTCGGCAGCCGGGCCGATTACGACCTGGTCGAGGGCGTCATCGTGAAGGCGATCCGGTTCCGGGGCGACTCCCTGGTGCTGTTTGCCAGCGGCGGCGCAGAGCTCGACGGGGAGCTCCCTGTGACCGAGGCCTTCCAGCTCGGCGGCATCCGAACCTTCCCCGGCCTGCTGCCCGGCGAACTGCGTGGCACAAAGTACTGGGTCGCGGGCATGCGCCAGCTCTGGAGGCTCGCCGAAATTCAGTCACTGTTCGGCCAGGCGCTGTACGGCGGCGTCCGGCTCCAGGCGGGGCGCATGGCTGAGCGCATCGACGACGTGCACGACGGCACGCTCTACGGTATCTCGGGTGCGCTTGGCGGTACCACGCCGATCGGCCCCTTCATCCTGTCGCTCGGATACGTGGACAACAACAGCTGGCAGTTGCAGTTCGCGCTCGGCCGACCAATCCCGGAGGGCTCCATCCTCGACGAGACCCGCTGAACGGCGGAGGTTTTCGCCGCCATCGCGGCAGCGTCTGGAGTACACTCCGGGCCGGGGGGCGTGGTGGCCGCTGCGCGGGCCGCTGCGGGCCTGGCGAGACCGGCCGCATAGCCGACAATTTTCCTGTTCAGGACGTTCCGGGCATCCGGCGGACCAGCGGAGGAGATGCACGATGAGCACAGCTTCAATACGCCGTGGCGCGGTGGTGTGCGCGGCACTGCTGGCCTGCGTTGGCACGACCGCCGTGGCGGAGGAGTGGCAGCACGCGGTCGCGGTCTACATGGTTGGCGCATCGATCGATGGCACGGCCGGCATCGGTGACGTGACCGCGGAGGTGGACGTCAGCTTCGGCGACATCCTCGACAACCTCGAGTTCGGCGCAATGGCCGCCTATCGGGGCGAACGCGGCCGCTGGGCCGTGATGGCCGATCTCATCTACATGAGCCTGGAGCAGGACAAGGACGGCCTCGGGCCCCTCGGCCGCACCCGCGCCACGGTGGAAGCCGACCAGCTGATCACCGAACTGGACGGTTCCTATGCCATCAGCGAGCGGCTCGATACCTACGCTGGCATGCGCTACTGGCGGCTCGACACAGACCTCGAAGTCGTCGGCGGTGGCCCGCTTGGCGAGACACTGTCGGCCAGCATGACGGAAGACTGGATCGACCCGGTGGTCGGACTGCGCTACGTCATGCCGCTCGGCGCAGGCTGGGAGCTGGTGACACGCGGCGATATCGGCGGCTTCGGCGTCGGCAGCGATTTCGCCTGGCATGCGACGGCCTATGCGGGCTGGCAGGTTGCCGAGAACGGGACGATCATGCTCGGCTTCCGCTATCTCGACGTGGACTACGACAGCGGCAGCGGGTCCAACCGGTTCCGCTGGGACGTTACCGAGGGCGGACCGACAGCAGGTTTTGCCTGGCGGTTCTGAGCGCGGTGAGCTGACGCCCTACGGTTTCTCGTCTGCGTAGGCGGCGAGCGCCTCGAGCAGTTGCCGTTCATACGGATGGCGCTTGATGGCTCTGCGCAAGGTTGCGATGGCGGCGGCGCGATCGCCCGCGTCATGCTGGGCGATGGCGAAAACATAGGCGAACTGCGCTGCCTCCGGAGCGAGCGCGTGGGCCTGGCGCAGTTCGCCGAGCGCTTCTTTCGTGCGCCCCTGGCGGACCAGTGACAGGCCGAGTGCGTGATGCGCGGCGGCGGCATCGGGGTTGCGTTCGAGCGACGTGCGCAGCACGCGCTCGGCACTGATTTCGTCGCCGCCGGCACGGTGCAGGTCGGCCAGGTTGACGGCGGCCTGCACGAAGGTGGGATCCAGCGCCAGCGCGCGACGGAACGAGGCCACCGCGGCGCGCGCGTCGCCGCGTTCGATCTCCAGGGTGCCGAGGTTCGTCAGTGCCTCGGGTCGGTCTGCGTTGAAACGCTGTGCGGCGATCCATTCCCCGAGCGCGGCCGCGAAGACCGTGCGTTCATCGCCGACGAGGCGAGCTTCGGCTTCGCCGGCGAGTGAGCGCGCCGCGGCCATGCGCACCAGGCGCACCGGATCGCGGAGCAGGGGTGCCAGGCGCTCGGCGCGGTCGGCCGGCGCAACGGCGGCCAGGCCCTCCGCCGCCGCCGCACGCACCAGCGCGTCGCTGTCGGTCAGCGCAAGTGTCGTGGCCGAGAGAACGGCAGGCGCGGGGAAGTGCGTGGCGCGGGCGAGGGCGCTGGCGCGGACCAGGGCCGGTTGCGCCGGGTCGCCGATGATCGCAGCCAGCGATTCGGCGGCGGCCGGGTCGCCGCGCTCGCTGGCGGCGAAGGCCGGGGCGAACGACTGGAACCCGGGTTTGCCTTGCGGAAACCAGCGGGCAAGTGCCGCGGCCGCCCATTGCGCGTTGCGATCGGCGTGGCAGCCGGCGCAGGCGTTCGGTGTGCCGAGCGTGGCGCTGAGATCCGGGCGCGGGATGCGCAGCGAGTGGTCGTGGCGCGGGTCCACTACCATGTACGTGGCGGCCGGCATGTGACAGGCGACGCACGCAGAGGCCGGCGATTCCTGCCGGTGGTGGTGATGGCTCGTGGCCTCGAAGACCGCCGGCGCATGGCACTGCGCGCAGACCTCATTGCCGGGCGCGCGCAGTTGCTGCGTGTGGGGATCGTGGCAGTCGGCGCAGGTGACGCCCGCGGCGTGCATGCGGCTCTGCAGGAATGAGCCCCAGGTATAGACCTCGTCGCGCTGCTGGCCGTCCGGGTAATAGAGTCCCGGCTCGATCAGCGCGGGGCGGAAGGCGTCCAGCCACTGCTGGCCGGCGTGAAAGTCGTCGTTGAACTGGCCGCGGCGCGCGTGGCAGCGCGCGCAGGTGTCGATCTCGCGGGAGCTTTGGCGAGGCGCCGAGCGTGCCGCGGTGCCCGATGCCCCGGCCGCCCAGTTCACGCCCCGGCGTTCGTCGAGCGCGTTGGCAAGCCCGCGATTCGCATCCATGGCCCGCCAGCCGCTCTCCCTGCGTGCCCATGAGAGGTGATGGGAGGCCGGGCCGTGGCAGGACTCGCAGCCGACGCTGATCTCCGACCACGTCGTCGCATAGCTGCCGGTCTGCTCGTCGTAGTTCTTGCGCAGGTTGGTCGAATGACAGTCCGCGCACTGGTAATTCCAGTTCTGGTCGATACCGGTCCAGTGCAGCGGGTTGCCGGGTTTCAGTTCCTGGTCCGGGTAGAGGGAGAACCAGCGTTGTCCTCCGGCCGCCGCCGGGCGGCTGTCCCAGGCGAGGCCGAACGCCTGCAGGCGCCCATTGGGCAGAGGCACGAGGTACTGTTGCAGCGGCGCGATACCGAAGGTGTACTTCGGTTCGAATTCACCGCGGTTGCCGTCCGGCCCTTCGGTCGCGACGAGAAAACGGTCATCGCGGCGGAAGAAACGCGAGGTAACCGCACCGGCGGTGAACGTCGCGTCGCCGAAGTCGCCGAGCACGGCCGTGGCCGTGGCTTCCTGCATCGCGAGTGCGTGCTGCGAGCCCTGCCAGGCGGCGTGTTGATCCGCGTGACACTCCGCGCAGGCGGTCGAGCCGGCGAACGCCGGTGGCGGCGGCGGGGTCGCCGGGGCGCAGGCCGCGAGGCCGCCGGCGGCGATCGCCGTCGCGAAGAGCGCAGGCAGCACCCGTCGGGACAGCGCGGGCATGGAGGCTCCGTGCCGGTGGAGTTTCACAGGGCCCGGCGCAGCAGCGCCGTTGCGGCGCCGAGCGCCCGCAGTTTCCCGAGCGCAACTTCGTAGGCGATGGGCGCCATGCCGCAGTTCGTGCAGGGCAGGATGCGCTCGGTGTCCACATGGGCCATGGCGGCGCGGATCGTTGCGGCGACTTCCTCGGGCGTCTCCACCCGCTCGCCGGTGACCTCGATGGCGCCGATCATGAGCTGCTTGTCGGGGATGAGGCCGAGCAGGGAGAGTGGCACCTTCGAGCCCGCGCACTCCAGCGAAATCTGGTCGATGCGGCTGGCGTTGAGCGCCGGGAATATCTCCTCGTACTGGCGCCACTCCCCACCCAGGGACTTCTTCCAGTCGAGATTCTCCCGGATCCCGTAGCCGTAACAGATATGCGTCGCGGTGGTGCAACGCAGTCCCTCGATCGCCCGGTGCAAGGCTTCGATGCCCCAGTCCTTGACGTCAGCGGTGAACACGTTGAACGCCGGCTCGTCGAACTGGATCACGTCCACGCCGGCGCTCTCGAGATCGCGCGCCTCCTCGTTGAGGATCGCGGCGAAGGCCATCGCCAGCGCCGGGCGGCTGCCGTAATGCGCATCGGCGATGGTGTCGCAGATGGTCATCGGGCCGGGCAGCGTGAACTTGAGTCGTGCTTGCGTCTGCGCGCGGGTGAACCGCGCCTCGTCGAGGTGCACCGGGGCGGGGCGCGAGAGGGGCCCGGTGACCGTCGGCACCTCGAGCTGGTAGCGGTTGTTGCGGATGCCCATGAGGGTCCGCCGCTGCCAGTCGATGCCACGGATCTTTTCCAGGAAGCCGTGCACGAAGTGGCTGCGGAAGACCTCGCCGTCGGTGACGATGTCGATGCCGGCTGCTTCCTGGTGGCGGATCCATTCGGCCGCCGCGCGGCGCTTGCCGTCCTCCAGGGCCGCTCCGGACAGTTTCCACGCGCCCTTGAGTTTTTCCGGCTCGGCGAGCCAGTCCGGCCGGGGCAGGCTGCCGGCAATGGTGGTTTCGAGCCTGATCATGACCGGATGCTAGCAAAGCCCGGGTGCAGGCGTGCTCTCGCGTGGCCGCCCTCCGTACGTGCCCGCTACCGGAAGAAGCGGTCCACCCGCTCGGCCAGTGCCAGGGCGTCCGGGTCGCTGTCGGCCAACCGGTCGGCTTCCCGCAGCACGGCGGCACAGGGGTCACGCTCGCGAAATGCGCGGTTCCAGAGCGTGGTCGCCACGATCGACATGCCGCCGGTCAGGATGGCGGCGGTGCCGGTGATGGTGGCGCCCCGCGGGTCGATGGTTACGCGCGGTTCGGTGAGCGAGCCGGTCACCCGGATGAACGGATTGACGATCTGGCCGGCACTCACGCCAATGCCTCTGCGCGCCTCGGTCCTGAAACTGAGGTTGAGCCGCTCGCTGGCGAGGTTGACGGTGCCAAAGGCGATCACGTTGAGCTTGTCGGTCAGGGTGACGATGGTCGGTGCCGTGCTCGCAACACCCGCTTTGATCTGCAGCGGCAGCACGGTGCAGACCGAGTTGGTCAGCGGCTCGCTGCGGCGAAACGGGTTGATGGTGTTCAGCAGCTGCGAGATCGTGTCGCCGTAGAAACTGTCGAGCACGGAGGTCGGGATGCGGCCTGGCCCGCCGACGACCCGCACCCGGCCTTCGGCCTGCGCCAGCAGCTGGCGCAGTGTGGTGCCCGTGCCGGTGAGCTGCAGGTCGACGTCGAAGCGACGCGGGTCCGAGCTGAGTTGCGCCAGCGTGCCGTAGTGGGTCGCGAAGTTGCGCAGCTCGCCGCGAATGGCGAGCCGCGGGGTCGTGCCGGCCGCGTCCAGCCTCGCCTGCAGGTCCGCCCGCCCGGCCCTGCCGTTGAGTGTGGCCCGATCCAGCCTGAGTGCCCGGTTCCGCAACTGGCCCTGCAGCCTGACGGCGCCGTATCGGATCGGCCCCTCCTGCAGATCACCAAAATGGAGGTCGAAGCCGGCGTTGAGCTTCCCGAGCCAGGCGATGGGCAGCGGCCAGTCGGGAATGAGCCGGCCGCCCGCCGGGGGTGGGGCGGCAGGGGTCTGGCTCCCTGCGGGTGTTGCGAACGCGGCCAGATCGAGCCGCACGAGCGAGAGATCCAGCGTGACCTCCGGCGGCTTGCCGGCCGCGAACGCCAGGCTTCCGGCCAGCGCCGCGCCCGCGAGTTCGCCATGCAAACCGGCGACGCTGAAGCGCCGCGCGGTGCCGGTCAGGTTGCCTTCCACCCGCAACGGCAGATCCGGCAGCCGCAGGCCCGCCAGCTCACCGGCACGTGCGAGACTGCCCAGGCGCAGGGTAACCGGCATGGCGGTCACTGCCGCCTCGGCGCCCGCATCGAGCACGCCGCTGGCCTGGAGTTCATCCGCACCGGCCTTCAGCCACGCGCGTCGCAGCGTCCAGCGCTGGCCGCGCCATTCACCGCGGGCGGACAGGTCGAACGCGGTGACGAACTTCTCGATGCCCTTCACGCCCGGCAGCAGGCGCGCGAGTGCCGGCCCCTGCAGGCCGAGATCGAAGCTGCCGCTGTCGAGCGCCCGTGCCACACGGCCGTTGACCCGACCGCTGGCGCCGGCGAGCGTGATGTCCATGTCGCGCAGCGCCACCGCGTCGCGCTCCAGCGCAAGACCGCCGCGCGCGGCGAATGCACCCGCCGGCAGCGGCAGCCTGCCCAGCGATTGCCACGACTGCAGGGCGTCGCCTTCGGCCTCGATGCGCAGCACCGCGCCGGCCGCCCCCGACTGATCGGGAATGGTGCCTTCGAGGTTGAGCCGGGTGTCGGCCGTCGTCATGCGCAGGTTGCGAACCTGCGTGCTGTTGCGCTGGCGGGCGAGCGTGGCATCGACTTCGTAACTGACCGGCGGCAGCTTGCCGGCGCCGAGTCGCTCGCCGGTTGCGCGCAGGCTCCTGCCGGTCAGCCGGCCGCTGATCTCTGTACCCGGGCCGAGTGGCGCACGCGCGATCCGCCCCGAGACGTCGAGCCGTTCCCCGCCGGCGGTGAGCCAGCTCTCGCCGAGGCGCAGCCCGTCCTGCACCCAGCGCAGCTGCGCTTCGAGCTGGAAGGCTGCCGCCGGCAGGATTGCGGTGCCGGCGATCCTGCCGAGCACGGCGAGGCTCGGGCCGTTGCCCGTGAGTCGCAGGTCGGAGCCGTAGAATTCCGGCAACGGCCCGAGCGTGCCGGTTGCGCGGAACTGGCCTGCGCGATGTTCGAGCCCGAGCTCCACCTGGTCCGCTCCTAGCGCGTCTTCGTCCACGCGGGCGGTGAACTTGAAGCGGCCGTCGGTGATGGCCGGCAGCTCGAGCAGCGCCAGGAACCGCTCGATCTGTGCACCGCGAACCTGCACCGAGAGCTTGCGCAGCTCGCCCTGCGGCAGGTCGTCGATCGTCGCGGCGAGCGCGAACGTCAGGTCGGCGAGTTCGATGGTGGCCTGTTCGATGTGCAGGGTGGCGCCCTCGCTGCGCAGCCGGCCTGCGACTTCGAAGACGCCGCCCGGGGCGTCCTTCCAGCCGAGCAGGGCGGCGATTGCATTGAAGTCCGGGCCCTGCCCGCTGAGATCGAGGTCGAGGCCCGCGAGCGTGGTCAGGCGCCGGGCCGTGCCGTCGAGCCGGAGTCCGTATGCTCCGGCGGTGCCGTTCAGGCGCAGTTGCAGTTTCTGCTCCTGCGGCGTGATCGAGGCATCGACCCGGAGCGGGCCGGCGCCTGGATCCGGCAGGCCGAGCAGTGCGCCCACGCGGGCGGCATCGTCCGCTGCGATGCGGACGTCGGCGAGCGCGCGCTCGGGGTCGGCGACATCATCGAAACGTGCGGCGGCCCTGACGTCCACGCCATCGACATCGGCGCGCAGCCGCAGGCTGACGTCGCGACCCCTGAGCAGCACTGCCAGCGGGCTCGACTGTGCGTGCAGCGTCAGGCGCCCCTCGTTGACGGTGCCGTTCGCGGCGAGCCGCAGGAAGCCGGATGCTTCACGCCGGGCGCTGGCCTCGGCCAGTCGCAGCTCGACGGGCCGGGTGAGCGTCCGTGTGTCGTACCGGATCGAGGCCTCAGCGAGCGTCAGCACGTCGATCAGCGGCAGTGAGTCGGGATCGAGCGGTTCGCCGTCGTCCGGCCCGAGGTCCCAGTTCACCTCGTCTTTGTCGCTGTGTTCCATGAACACGCTCGTGCCCGCCAGCTCCAGCCGGCGGATGACCACCGGGCCATCCCACAGCGAGCGCAGATCCGCGGCCACGAGGAGCCGCGCTGCCCGGGCGAGATGCGGGTGGCGGCCCCACGCGGTGTTGGCGATCGTGAGATCGCCGATCTCCAGCGTGACGTTGCGCCCGAGCGTCAGCGTGACGCCGCCGTCGATGTGCACCGGGCGCGCCAGCGCCGTTGTGAGCTTCTCGGCGAGCCACTGCCGGGCAAAGCCGAGGTCCGCGCCGTTCGACAGCGTGTACGCGCCCCAGCCGGCGACCGCCAGCACGAGCAGCAGCAGGACGAGCAGGGCGGCGCGAAGAGCCTTCATGGGGGCGAGCAGCCTACACCAATCCGCCGCGGTGGCGCGGGCAGATCAGGACTGCGGGAGCGGGCGGCCGAGGTCTTCGGCCACCAGTTCTCCAACCTGCCGGTCGATCAGGCTCCAGAACGGGTTGCTGCGCAGCCGGGTGAACGCGCCGAGCGCGATGGTGGTCGCGCCATTCTCACCGCGCAGCAACCACGACCCGATACTCGGGTAGCCGTCGTGGCCGCTGCCGGGCAGGAACCCGTACATGGGGTCGTCCGGTGGAAACGGCAGCGCGACGTGGCCAAGCGAGACGATGCCTTCGGGCCAGGTCAGGCCGAGCGGCAGCACCAGGGCGCTGGTCGAGCCCGGCGCGTAGCGATGCAGGGCGACGTCGCGGCTGTCGTGGCTGACGTTGGAGACGACCTCGAGGGTGTAGCCCGAGTGTGCCGAGATCGCCCGCTCGATCACCTGTCGCGCCCCGGGCCGCTGCAAACTGCTGAAGCCGCGAAAGCGATTGACATCGAACAGCACGAGCCGGTGGTGGCTCGCGGGCAATTGCGGCAATTGCCGATACAGAAGGTCTACCGTACCGGTGGCACCGACCGTGGCATCCACCGCCGATTGCCAGGTCACCACCGGCGGCAGGCGGGCGAGCCGGCCGTCGCCATGGGCCTCCTCGAGCTCGTGCTGCAGGACACGCGTGGCACGTTTCACCTGCCGCGAGGCATTGACCGGAAAGGAGTTGAACTTGTATGGATCGAATTCTGGCTGGACCGACTGCCAGCGCGCTTTCTGCAGCAGGGGCAACGGTACGACCGCAATGATGTCGATCACGTTGGCCAGCACGGCTACCGGTGTCACCTCGATGGCCGGCGAGACGAGCAGGATCCGGTCGGGCTGGAGCTCCTCGCGGTCGGCGAGTGCCTCCAGGGCGTAGGTCAACGCCAGCGTTGCGCCCGTGGAGTAGCCGCCGATGTAGAACCGCTGCCCGGCCTCGTGATGCGCGGCGATGTCGGCCACGGCGAGTCGCATGGCCGCCACCCAGTCGCGGTAGCGCATCGCGGTCATCATCGAGGGCAGCGTGC
Organism: Nevskiales bacterium; assembly: GCA_011526045.1. GTDB lineage: Bacteria > Pseudomonadota > Gammaproteobacteria > Steroidobacterales > QUBU01. Next base: position 19,606 of record WYBE01000072.1, read on the forward strand.
CCATGCCCGGCAGGCGCAGTACCGTGACTTCGAAGCCGCGAGCGTAGAGCGACTCGGCCAGCGCCTTCATCGAGTATGGCGAATCGGTGAGCCCGTGCATCAGCAAGGCGTGGCCGGCCACGGCGGGCGGCGTCAGCCGGAAGGTTCGATTGAAGGGCGCGCCGGCCGCAAGCAGCTGCGGGCTGCCCTGCGCATTGAAGCGGCTGTAGGTGAACGCTTCGCCCTGGCCGCTCCAGTCCGCCGAGACCTTGCGGGCCTCCTCGAAGAGGCGTGCTTCGAGATCGAGGTAGCCCGGAAAATCCAGGCCGCGGTCCATGATGGCGGAGAATTCGTCGTCGACCTTCTGCACATGCCAGGGCTGCAGGTCCGGCAGCATGGACACGGCGTAGATCGTGAAGCCGAGGACCAGCGCCACCAGGCTGCAGGCGAGCACGACGAGGAGTTGCCGACCGTGGTGCAGCAACCGGCGTGCACCAGCCCAGAGGAGATTGGCAGTACTCATAGGTGGCCAAGCCTACACGGCTGCGGCGGATTCTGCGCCTTTGCATGGCCGCCGGGCTCCCGCTAGGATGGCCGCCCTTTACCGAGGCCCGCCCCTGCCATGCCCATCCGTTGCGGAATCGTCGGGCTGCCGAATGTCGGCAAGTCCACCTTGTTCAACGCCCTGACCGCGGCCGGCATCGCCGCCGAGAACTACCCGTTCTGCACCATCGACCCGAACGTCGGCGTCGTCGCGGTGCCCGACCCGCGCCTGCAGCAGCTCGCCGCGATCGCCCGGCCGGAGAAGATCGTGCCCACGACGGTGGAGTTCGTCGATATCGCCGGCCTGGTGGAGGGCGCTTCGAAGGGCGAGGGGCTCGGCAACCAGTTCCTCGCCAATATCCGTGAGACCCATGCCATTGCGCACGTGGTGCGTTGCTTCGAGAACCCGGACGTGGTGCACGTCGCCGGGCGCATCGACCCGGTACACGACATCGAAGTGATCGACACGGAGCTGCTGCTCGCCGACCTTGCCGCCGCGGAGAAGGCGCTGGAGCGTGCGGACCGGCAGGCCAGGGCGGGCAGGAAAGAAGATGCGGCACGGCGCGACGCGCTCGCGCGGCTGCGCGATCACCTCGGCGCGGGCCATCCCGCCCGTACTTTCAGCATGCCCGAGGAGCACCGCCCGGCAATGCAGGAGCTGTTCCTCCTCACCGCCAAGCCGGTGATGTACGTGGCCAACGTGGACGAGCGCGGCCTTGCCGGCAACGAGTTCGTCGAGCGCGTGCGCAAGCTCGCCGCGGGCGACGGCGCCGAGGTCGTGGTGGTGTGCGCTGCCATCGAGGCGGAGATCGCCCAGCTCGACGAGGCCGACAAGCAGGCCTTCCTCGACGACCTCGGACTCGAAGAGCCCGGCCTCGATCGCGTGATCCGCGCCGGCTATCGCCTGCTCGGCCTGCAAACCTTCTTCACCGCCGGCCCGAAGGAGGTGCGCGCCTGGACCGTACGCCGTGGCGCGAGCGCGCCGCAAGCCGCCGGCGAGATCCATACGGACTTCGAGAAAGGCTTCATCCGGGCCGAAGTGATCGCCTTCGACGACTATATAAAAGGAAAGGGCGAGCAGGGTGCGCGCGAAGCCGGGCGGCTGCGGCTCGAGGGCCGGGATTATGTCGTGCAGGAAGGCGACGTCATGCACTTCCGCTTCAACGTGTAGGAGCGGCCTGCGCCAGGGCGCACGCGTGGCGCCGCCCGGGTGCCTGCGTTATGGTGGCCGTCGATGTCCTACAGAACCGTTGTCATCTTCGGCGGCGACACGGATACCGGTTACCGCCTGACCCGCGGGGCGATTGCCTCCGGCTTCGGGGTGCTGTCGGTCATCATCGGGCCGCGCCCCTACGACTACATCCAGCGCGCCGGCGCCGAGACGGTGCGCTGCGATCCGACTGATCGCGCCGCGGTGGACCGCGTGTTCGCCGGCCGCGACGGCGGGGATCTCGCGGTCGTGTGCATCCTCGGCGGCACGCCGCAGCTCAACACCCAGGGCAACATCAACGTGATCGACGCCGCGGTCGCTGCGGGCGCCAGCCGGTTCGTGCTGACCACCTCCATCGGCTGCGGTGAGAGCGCGGTTGCGCTCGACCCGCTCGTCAAGGCCGTGGCGGGCCGCGCCATTCGCGCCAAGGAGTGGGCCGAGAACCACCTGCGTTCGACGGCTCTCGAATGGACGATCGTGCGCGCCGGCGGCACCACGCGCCGGCCCGGCACCGGCACCGCCATGCTCACGGACAGCGTCTGCGTCACCGGCTACATCACGCTCACCGACCTCGGCGACATGCTGCTGATGGCGCTCACCAGCCCGCGCACCGTGCGCCGTGCGCTTGCCGCCATCGACCGCGCCCGGGCCTTCAACCTGGACGGTGCGCCGCTGCGGCCCGCGGAAGTGTAGGTACCGCGCTACGGTTTCTTGACAGCCTGCGGGCCGGCCAAGACAATGCGCGCCTCACCGGGGCCGATCGGCAACGATCCGCCGGCCGGTGCGCTCAGAGGTCTCCCTCGCGTGGTGATGTAGCTCAGCTGGTTAGAGCGCGGCACTCATAATGCTGAGGTCGGTGGTTCAAGTCCACCCATCACCACCACCTAGATCAAGCACTTGCCACAGGTTGTGGGGCAGAAATGCTCGACTCTGTGGGAGATTTGTGGGGATTTTCCCGCCGGACCAAGCGCAGCGCCGGTTCCCGACGGATATCCACCACCTTCTCAGCCGCGTCTAATAGCCGCGAGATATCAGGTGCGGAGTAGTGATCGGTGATCCGCTGGTTTTTGTGTCCCAGCAGGTCCTGCCGATCCTCGAAGCTCACCCCGGCAGTCCGCAATCGGAATCCGAAGGTGTGCTTCAGATCGTGTACCCGCACGTCTGGCAGTCCCGCAGCCTTCCTCGCCCGCTTCCACGCGCTGTTGTACATCCTCGTGACGGGCTGGCCCCGGAAGGTAAACACCCTGTCGGAGTGCTGCCCGCGCACGGACTGGATGACAGACCACGCGACGGAGTTGCAGACGACCAGCCGGTCGCGCTTGTTTTTCACGTAACCGGCCGGTATCAGGAACGCCCGCTCACCCTTGATCTCCCACTCCCAGAGGAGGCTCACAACCTCGTGGTCGCGCATGCCGGTGTTCACCTTGAACAAAGCCATCTCGGCAAGGTGCTTCGGTAACGCGGCCAGAAGTTGCTGCTGCTCTTCGAGCGTGAGGGGGTAGGGTTTGCGGGCATCGTAGGGTCTCAGCTGAATCAGGGGCGGTGTAGTCAGCCATGGCAGACCGTTCTCATCCCGCCAGAGACGGGCAGCGAGATTCAGGACGCGGCGGACCGCGGCCAGATCACGATTGACCGTGCCCTGACTTCGGCCCGCAGCTCGACGGGAATCAACGAATGACTGCAACGTTCCCATATGCACCTGAGACAACAGCAGGTGGCCGACGTGAGGCATAACCAGCTTCAGTGCCTGAACATCACGGTTGATGGACCGCTTGTGTTGATGCTCAAGCACATACCGAGCTGCCGCCTCCTCGAATCGACGCGGTCGCGCTACTCCGTAGATGGCACTTTGTCGGACTTGCTCGATGCGGTGAGCGAGGTACCGCTCCGCCTCGTCGAGCTTATCTGTTCCAGTGCTCTCTCGAATTCGCTGCCCGCAGACGATCTTTTCGATCCACCATGTTCGGCCCCGCTTGAGGAGGCCGGGTGGCTTCTTAGCCATGATCCCTCCTTCCGAGCGGGGCGCCCGTTGGCCTCCTTATAATGGGTGGCCCACTCGTCCAACTCAAGTCGGTCGAAGGCAATTCCCTGGCGGCCGATCGGAATCTCGGTGAGGAAGGGGCGGACCTCGGCGTTAAATCGGTTTCGGTCCATACCGAGGTAGCCGGGGGCGTCGCGCAGGCGCAGGTAACGGGGTATGACATGAAACGCCTTTTCCGTCGATTCGCACATCGGGGCTACCGGCCTGGTTCTGGGCATTAACGACGATGCAATTCTTGATGAGATGCGGGGTGAATTCTGCCAACTGGCAAATTTCCCTCGTCGCTGGCAACTGGGAGGGGTTATGACAGAGTTACCCGACAAAGATCTCTATGGGATAGAAGAGTGCGCGAAGGAATGGAAATGCACGCCCGACGACATACTTGAGTACTTCCGTATGGGAAGAATTGTTCCAGCGTTTCCTATTACCGGCCGGATAGATGTCTCGGCGTGGCAGGAGGATTCTGAACAGGACGAGCACGCCGACCTAAGTACCGGCGAGGACAAATTGCCGGAAGAGGAAATTGGCTATGCTCCTGACGGCTGGTCAAGAAACGGTGCTCAAGAGGAGGGAAGAAGTCCGTCTAGTAGCGAAAGTTCGTCTCGGCACCGGCATCCAGGGCCGCAGTTCGTCGACGGCGGAAAGATCGATTGCTCGGGTTTGTCGTTTGTTGGCCGAACTTCTATAGGCCCCGGTTGGATGTACCTGCCGTACTTTCAGAAATCTCCCCAGTATGTCGATGAGAACGGTCGCCATTGCGTGCGGCTGGAGGACTTGATCCTCTACCGCTCACGTTCGTCCGGCAAACTTAGGCTCCCGGAAAGATGGTATTTCCCGATTGTCGAGCCAGGTACAGGTGCATGGATTCCGGTCATGGACCTCAAGATATCTAGCGAGGAGCGTTCCCAATTCAATGCATTACGGACGGCACAGAGCACGCCAATTAATGCCAGGGAACGCGAATCGCTGCTTCGCACTATCGCAATTCTCGCGAGACTGCTGGTGCTATCCGTTAAAGAGGAGGTTAGGACGGACCTGCGACGACAAGTCCCTGCTAGCGTGCGCGAAAAGAATTTCCCCCTTGGCACTATTGAAAAACCGAATCAGAGCGCGATAGCCGCCCTCATTCGTGAGCACATAAGCAAGTTTGGCCTAGCTGAAGCGGGCCTGTCGCAAGCTGCCCTTCGCCAGCGACTGAGCGAAGGTATTGAGGCCATCAGCGAAACCAAGAATTGATCCGGGCAGCTTAGGAGACAGCTCTATTTGCCAGTGGCAGCATATTTCTGCCAACTGGCAGTAATCTCACCTCTTTTCGGCCAAGTTTCCTCCCCTGCGACGCGGGATGGTCCTGCGGAACAGTCACAAGAGGAAACGAAAATGGCCGACGTCGAGAAAAGCAAATCTACACCCCCCCGTGCACCTGTGGCGCCGGAGGCTGCCCCGGCAGTACCCGATTCAGCCGCCCCTACCAGTAGTGCCCGCCGTGAAACGCAGACTGAACTGCCGATCGCGAAGGACGCCGCAGCCGCATCAGATAAGGGGGGCGACCTTCCTACTCCTGAGAGCGTTGACCCTCCGCTGGTCGCCGGCGTCGACATTGACGCGCTCCGCCTGTCACAGAATTTCCGCGAACAGATCGGTGTGACGAAGGCGCTGGGTCGGGTTCCGGTGCGGCGCCCGACTCGCCAGGAGTTTGTCCGGGTGCGCGACGACGACTCCTACCGCATGGACACCGCGCTTCTCGAACTGAAAGACGAGAACGAGTACTACTTGCTGACCCCCGATGTGCGTGAAGCCATGCCCGGTGAGTGGTTTCCCGCGCGGCTCGTGACGGCCATTAACCGCCAGGGAGTCGTCTTTCTCTGGCCTCTGAAACTGGCCGGCTCCGACGGGCAGACCAACAGCTGGTACGACACCGCCATCGAGGCGGCCGAACTGGCGACGAAGAAGTGGGTAAAGGTCGTCGCGGACAAGTCCCTGGGCGGCTACCAGACCTATATCGCCAACGGCAACCTCTCCGAGCCGGAGTGGCCCGAGCACAAGTTCGAACGCCTCCTCGAAGTGGCGTTCCGGGACCGGATCGTGCGCAGCATGGATCATCCGGTCATCCGCCGTCTGCTCGGCGATGAGTGATGCTCCCCGATGGGCTCCCGTTCCGGGAGGTGTGGGCAGTCGATTTTGAGTTTATCGGGGCCGATGGCGAGCACCCGGTTCCCGCCTGTATGGTGGCGCTCGAGCTGCGGTCCGGGCGGCTCCTGCGCTACTGGCAAGACGAGCTCCGCAGGATGCGCAGTCCGCCGATCCCGATGGATTCGAGCGCGCTCTATGTCGCCTACGCCGCGCCGGCTGAGTTCTCCTGCCATCTGGTCCTCGGCTGGCCGCTGCCCGAGCGCGTGCTCGACCTCTATGTGGAGTTCTGCCGGCTGACCAACGGCCGGACTCATCCCCTCGGGACCGCACTACTCGCGGCGTTGGCCGCCTACGGGCTCGACGGAATGCAGTCAGACGAAAAGAAGGCGATGCGTGAGCTCATTCTCTCCGGCGGGCCGTGGGATGCAGCGGAGCGCACGGCCATTCTCGACTACTGCGAGAGTGACGTCCGAGCCCTCAAGCGGCTGTTGCCGAAGATGGTGGGCGATATGTTCCGGACGCCGGGCGACCTGGAACGTGCGCTGCTGCGTGGGCGGTACATGTGCGCTGTAGCCCGCATGGAGCGCCGGGGCGTACCGATAGACGTGGGTACCCTCGCCCGGCTGCGGGACGGTTGGGAAGCCATTCAGGACCGCCTGATCGCCGCTGTGGACTCCGAGTACCAGGTGTATGACGGTCGCACATTCAAGGCGGACAGATTCGCCGCCTACCTGATCCGCGAGCGCATCCCCTGGCCGAGGCTCGACTCCGGGGCGCTGGCCCTCGACGGAGACACCTTCCGCGATATGGCGAAGGCGCACCCGCAGATCACAGCACTGCGTGAGCTCCGGCACTCGCTTGGCGAACTGCGTCTCAACGATCTGGCAGTTGGGCAGGACGGGCGCAATCGCGTCGCCCTCATGCCGTTTCGATCAAGGACGGGGCGCAATCAGCCCTCCAACTCGCGATTCATTTTTGGGCCTAGTACCTGGCTGCGAGGGCTTATCAAACCGGAGCCAGGCCGTGCGGTCTCGTATGTGGACTGGGCAGCGCAGGAGGTGGGAATTGCCGCTGCGCTGTCCCGCGACGTGCGCTACCAAACTGCCTATAAATCGGGCGACCCGTATCTTTCATTTGCAAAAGAGGTCGGACTCGCGCCAGCGCACGCGATCCGGCAATCGCACAAGGTAGTTCGCGACCAGATGAAGGCGCTTGTTCTCGGGGCGAATTACGGTATGGGACCCGGCAGCCTCGCCGCGCGGATCGGCGTCCCCGAGATACGGGCCCGGCACCTGCAGGAGGCACACCGGCGCACCTATCCGCGGCTTTATGACTGGCTCGAGGCGGCTGTGGATCACGCCATGGTCTATGGGTATCTCGAGACTGTGTTCGGGTGGAAGCTACACGCCGGTGAAGGGGCGAACCCGCGCTCGCTGCAAAATTTCCCGTGTCAGGCGAATGGGGCAGAAATGATGCGGCTCGCGTGCTCGGCCGCGACCGAAGCCGGGCTCGCCGTGTGCTGTCCCATCCACGACGCACTACTTGTCGAGGCCGACCTCGCCGACATTGATGTCGCTACTGAAGCTTTACGGGAAATCATGGAGGCGTCGTCGCGCGCCGTGCTCGATGGATTCACCATCCGTACCGATGCCGAAATTGTTCGGGCCCCACACCGGTACATGGACCCTCGTGGTGCCGCCATGTGGCAGCAGGTGAGGCAGTTACTGGCCAGCGAGAAATCCGATGCGCGGGCTGGCTAGTGAAGGGGACGTGGAGCGGCCAAGTTGGCCCAGACAGCGGCCGAAATGGCCGATAGTCCGGCCAAAAAGTGACACCCGTCTCTATCCTTCTAGCTTCTGTCTTAGTGCTCTAAATCGAAACCTCAGGGGCCTGCGGCGAATGACCTATGAAGAAGCCACTCATGAAGGAAACTGACCCTCCTCGTGTGATCGGCGGTCACGTCCCGGATGACCGGATACCGACGACGCTCGCGTATTCGCCGACTCTAGAGGGCCGCCGAAGGTCCCAGCGCGAGCGGACCGGGGGCAGATTTCTTCCCGGACTGCCAGCTGAGACATGCGCGAGATGTATGGCAATTTCTGCCACGGCTGTGGTGCTACTGCAGGTCATCGGTATGCAGGTCCGGCTCCACAAATCGGTTACCGTGCCGCTTTCACCGGCTACCACGAGACTATTCGGTATCCCACATCGCACTGCGCGGCGAACCCTAAGAAGACTCGAAAAGGCTGGCCTAATTACGCTTGAGGTTAAGCCGGGTCGATCCCCCACCGTCACACTAATCGCCGGTGACTATACTGCATGGCTGCTGCATGGGCAGCGACAACCCCGCAACAAACGCACGTAGACCCCCCTGGAATAAACTGTGGTCGGTTGGCCACGGTTTGATAATGTTTCATCGGACCACTGCGGGCGCCCTGAGTGATTCCGCCGGGTGTCCGAGGCGGGTCCTATGAGGACGGTGCAAGTGACACGGGAACACGGCGTATTCGCGATGTCGTTTCCGATTCCGGTGATGCGGGGGGGCTAGCTCCGCGTAACCACGACGGTCATCATGCTCATCGCGAAGGCATGCATGGGCCAATCTGCGTCGTTCATATCACGTCCGTCACCATGCATGCGCGTGCATCGTCGAGGTCTGTGACTACTTTCAGGTTTCACAATCCAGTCATTCGACTGCGAGTTATGTCAGTGCCGCAGCACCTCCCAGTCTAAGCCGCCATATCGCGCGGCGGCGGCATGAGTCTGCATCACCGCGGGAGTGCCCTTTGCCGGGGAGATTGGAGGTGCGAAGATTGTTGGCATGAGTACCCGAACCATCCGGAAGCAGAGAGCCGCTACATCCCGCCGTGGAGCGCATCGCGTTGATGGCGCGCGGTCAGGAGCGGGTGGCACCTCTCGCCGAAAACCCGGGCAGATCAACTGGGTGCTGCTGCGCGAGGAGTACCTGAACCAGAATATCGTGGAGCGCCAGACCCCCTACACGATGGCCGATCTAGCGCGGGCCCACGGCATCCCCGCGCAGACAGTGCGGGTGCGGGCCGTGCGGGAGAACTGGCCCGGCCAGCTGGAGGAGCGGCGCCGACAGCGGGGCGAGCAGGTGAGGGGCATGCTGGCGCCCACCGACGTGTTCAGCGAGCTCAGCGTCCGGGTGCGGCAGGCCACCTACGCCCGTGTCGCGCAGGACATCGCCATCCGCCGCCTGAGGGAGCTCACCGACGCCGAGCTGCGGATGACCTCACTGGGCAGCATCGTCGAGCTGCTGCGCCTCGGGCTCGCGGAGGAGCGGAAGGCCATCGCCCTGCCCGACACGTTCAAGTTCGACCCGGCGGGCGATGACGAGGACCTGACGCCGGCAGACCTGCAGCGGATGATCCGGCGGTTCATCGAGATCGTGGATGCCGAGGAAGGCGGCCGTAACGTAGCGGATGAGAAGCGCGGTAGCTGAGTCGAGTCAGGTCTTCGCGGTGTCTCTGGGCAGACCAGCCGGTCTGAGACAACGCCGACATAGTTGTCGGGGTAAGGGTTTCGCTGAAGGCGACGGATTTGCGTGCATCAGGTTGCCAGCCCGTTCGGAGGCGGGCACTCAGCGCCGCTTTGCGTATTCGGTTGCCAACTGAGATTGGTAGTTGCAGGATTTGACGATAGTTTCGAGCACGTCTGTGAACTCCAGTTCGACCAGGAGGTAAGAGATGGTATCAACGGACGAGAATTCCGACATGAGCGTCAACGGCTTGGAGGTCCGCGGCATCAGGACCATACCCCCCGCGCAGGCGCTGGAGGCAGTTTTCTCGGACAACCGTTTCCGTAACTGGACACTGATTGGTGGTCTCTTGCGGGACCTTAAGGAGTGCGGGCACACGAAGGAATTCAATGCATGGGTTCAAGGCCTCGGTGATGATGCCGCTGCCGCTATGACACTTGACGTGGAAACGCGGTGTCACGCAGCGAGTCTGAGATATCCAATGCTCAACCCGTGGAGGATTGATGAAGAGTCTGGCCTTATAGAGCCTGACTGTTGTGGTGATTCAGAAGGGAGCCGTGACAATGAGATTTCGACTGGACCACGTTGCCGAAGATTCGACGCTCGTCTCTAGGGTAATTGATCTTGACGATTTGTCGGTCGAGCAGGCCGCGTCTTTAGCACGTCACGCCGTGTACGACCCGTATCCGGATCAGCTTCTAATTGGTGCTCTGCTGGCGCACGTGCGTCTCTTGGCGGGTGATAAGGCACTAGATAGTTTTCGCAGGTATGAGGAACCTGGCGGCGCTACTGTTGAGGACTTGATTGGCTACTACGAACGTGTCCGGCAACAGCCGTCAGCTTGGGCGGCGGCCCGATCCCTGATATGGACGCACTTACAGCAGGTTGAAAAGTCCGATAGGGATATGGCATTGGAATTTGAGTAGATCGAACCAGCCTACAGTTAAGTCGTCCCGTTGGCGCTGGACAGCCCGCACGCAATTCAGCAGTCAGCTGGCCCCTCCTAGCTAGTGGCTCGCATCGGGAAGAACGCCTAACCCGGGTCTCGGACTCAGGTTATAGGCAGCATCGCGAGGGAGCTTAGCTTGCTTGCCCAGTCAAGGTGGCACCCGTCGAGGGGATGCGGCCAGCAGGAAACCAGGCGGATCGTCCTGATCTGCGCCCTGTCTCCCGTCGATACCCATGCACGCGCGTGCATCGAGTCGTATAAATTGACCCCACGTAGAACGGTCGCGACGCTGACCCAGCCGGCTTTTTTTTGGCGTCCAGCGGGAATCACGGCAGGACCTCCACAGTTTCGCCCCACTTACGGGAACCTTGCCGTCCTATGGCTAGGGTAGCGGTGTCACCGCGCGCCGAAGCGGAATGTTGCGATAGGTCGGCCGTGTCGTCCGCAGGTCGAGAGCCTCGCCGTCAGCCAGAAAGAAAAGGCCGGGCTCGTGCTCGTCCAACACGCGATACTTGCCGAAGTACAGATAGCCGCCGGTCACGTGTACGTTGTACGTGGCGCTGAGCTTCCCCCACAGCCACATCTCGTAATCACCTAAATAGGTGCGCCACTCTGGCCGGTCTGGACCGCCCTGATCATCGGGGCTGCCGTTGTAGGGCATGGTCGATGACAGCTGCATTGACCCTATCTGCAGGCGGCACACGGCGGCCGACGGATCGCGGTCGCGGTCCTTCTGGAACTGGCACTCCAGTCGCATCGAGGGCAGGGCGACGCCGATCTCGTCCGGCGAATAGAACTCGACTGGGTGACAGCCCGACCGAACCTTCCAGCAGAGCTTGGAGTCCTCGAACGCGAACTCGATGTCGCGCTCTTCGAGATAAATGCCCGCGAGCTGCCTCATCCTTAACTCAGCGACGTTGACGGGTGTCCGTCGCGCGCGGTCGGCGTTGGTGGGACGCCCCACCCGGGTAGGGAGCGAACTCAGGATGTCCTGCGCCATCGCCGTAGCGAGCCGTCCTTGCAGCCGGTGATCGTCACTGTTGGTCAGGACAGCAATCCCGAGCCCGACTTCCGGATACCAGTACATGTCAGCCAGAAAGCCGTCGCCGCCGCCGCCATGCCCAAGCCCCGCCACGTCGGCGCCCGCGACCTCGAGGCGTGACAGCCCGATGCCGAGTCCGTAGGTGCTCAGCTCGTCGTTGCAGCAGGCCTCGTACATCGCGTCGAGCGCGGCCCTGGAGATCAGGGTGCGCTCGCCCACCTTCCCCCCGTCGAGGTGCAACTGCATGAACCGTGCGATGTCTCGTGCACTCGTGTAGACGCCACCCGCGGGGATCATCGCCATGCCGACTGGCACCGTCTCGTAGCCCTTCGCGTGCCCGACGGCACGGTTTGCCGAGGACCTGATCAGGGGCTGATCGACTGTCGTCTCCCGGAGCTCGAGCGGCGTGAACAGCTGCTGGGCCATGACATCCTCGAAGGGTCGCTCATACGCCACCTCGAGCACGCGTCCCGCGAGGTCTATGCCGAGATTTGAGTAGGCGAACCGCTGCCCGACGGGAAACTTGAGCCAGGTGTCGCTGATGCTGCGGATGTGCTCGTCAAACGTGGCGGTCCGGTCGAAATTGCTGCCTAGCGGGGCCTCGTGAGTGAGCCCTGACCGATGGCTGAGCAGCAGCCGCAGCGTGATGCGCCGTTCGGGCTGTGCCTCGAAGCGGCTGTTGACCCTGAAGGACGGCAGGTACGTGGTAATCGGTGCGTCGAGCGACAGCTTGCCCTCGGCGACCGCGCGCATCACCGCGGTTGCCGTGTAGGTCTTGGAGATCGATTGCACGCTGAACATGGTGGCGGGCGTGACCGGCTGCGATCCCGGCCCGTCTGTGACCCCGAAACCGCGCAGCCAGGCGGTCCGACCGCCGACCACTACCGCTACGGCGAGACCCGGCACCTGCTGCTCGGCCATGGTAATCGGCAGTGAGGCGCGGTACTTGTCAATGACGGCCACGATCTGCGAGTCGAGGCCCTTGGCCACCAGTTCGCCGCTGGCGCCGCCGGCGGCAGATGCGTTGGCTGCGGTTACTAGAGATGCAACCGTGAACACTGCCATCAGCAGTCGCGGGTGGTGTGTAAAGCGCCAACAACTATCAACCTGATCCATCGTCCTACGGCCCTCGATGAGTCAATGTTTTCGTCATCTATCCCCTTAGACGGTGACGGGCGTCGCCTTGGATGCAGGCAGGTCGCGCTTTTCGGCCGACTTGCTGCAATAGTATTGGTTAAGTTCGGCGTCCGCCCTACCTCGTCAGGCGCATAATTGCTCAGCGGGGGACGACCACCGGCCTCCGTTTACACGTCCGCGTAACCAGTTGAGGGGGTAAAGAGCCCCGAGAACCACGTCCGGCGCCAACGATTACCTACCAAGGCTCCTGCCACTGTGGTCGCGTCAGATTTGAGGTGGACGCCGACATCGATCACGTGCGCGAGTGTGATTGCTCAGTGTGTCGCCGGCGTGGCGCGCTAAATTTCCGCGTAGGTGCCGGGTCTTAGCGGGGACATCCAAATGCGCATCGAGTTCTTCCAGTCCGAGCAGCTTGAGACCGTCGTCGATCTCTTTCATGAGATGAGTGCGCACTACAACGGCGCAGACGCCTCGGATTGCGCGACGGTCCGGCGACATCTCGCTGACAACATCCTCGCAGAGCACTCGGGCGTGAGATTGGTAATCGCGAGCGAGGATCATCGCGCCGTGGGCCTGGCCTCGATATCGATTCTGTATCCGGCGCCGAAGGAGCGCGGGCAGTTGTTCATGAAGGAGCTCTACGTGGTGTCTGACCGCCGGGGTGAGGGCATCGGTAGCGCATTGATGACCTTTCTCGCACGATACGCCATGCGGATGGGATGCAGCCGCTTTGACTGGACGGTCGATGCCACCAACCGCGAGGCGCTGGATTTCTATCACCAGGTTGGTGCGCGGAGTCTATCGGACAAGGTCTACTTTCGACTTGCGGGTGACGATTTGGAGCGATTTGTGTCTGGAAGCTAGTGCACACAGCCGCTGTCGCCTTGAAACGGCTCAGCCCGGGCGATGACCATAGTGGCACACAGGGACAAACGGCGACGGGCTGTCGGATTTTGACGACCGTAGCTTGGGGAGACGCGAATGCCTCATCGTTACATCTTCCACCTGTCGATACCGGTGCTCGACTTGGCCTCGGCAAGCCGCTTCTACACGGATGTGCTAGGTGGACGAATCGGTCGAACTGCGGACGATTGGCTCGATGTTCTGCTCTGGGGTCACCAGATCACGCTGCAACTGCGCCCCGGCGAGGTCGCGTCACTGGAGGCTCAGGGCAAGCGCCATTTTGGCGTGATACTTCCGTGGCACGAGTGGGAGGCGTTGGCCGCCCGACTCGATGCCGCCGGGGTCGCCTTCGTGAATCGCCCGGTGATCCTGTTCACGGGTACGCCCGAGGAGCAGGGGAAGTTCTACCTGGCCGACCCGAGCAACAATGTCATCGAGATCAAGACATACCGCGACCCGACTGGGACGGTCGGATGCGGTGACATCGCCTATGGGAATGCAGTCTAACGCGAGATGCATCGATCCGGCCACGGGCCACGGTCGATGATCCGCCTCGAACGGCAATAGGAGGCGCAGGTGTCCACGAAAGCAGGTCAACTCCACAGTTCCGGCATTGCCGTGGTCGTCGGCATCTACATTGCCCCAAGGGCATCGGTGACATCTGAGAGCGTCTCAGAGGCAGTTGTCGAGGAGGGTCGCGGCATTGTCGGCGATCGTTATCACTCCGGTGATGGTACGTTTTCGAAGCCCAAGCCGGATCGGCACATGACGCTCATCGAGGCCGAGGAGATCGACCATTTCAACGCGGAGCAGGGCTTTTCTTTCGGCTACGGCGATTTTCGCCGCAACCTCGTGACGCGAGGCGTTCGCCTGAACGATCTCGTGGGGCAAACGTTTCACGTGGGCGGGGTCACGCTGGAGGGGATTCGCACCTGTGAGCCCTGTCAGCACCTGGGCCAGCTACTGACGACAGAGGTCGTGCCGCACCTGGCGAACCGGGCCGGATTGCGAGCGCGCGTGGTGGTCGGCGGCCGTGTCGCCGTTGGCGATGCGGTTGGTCGGCGCACCGGTAAACCCGGCGGAGGGTTCCAGCGGTGAAGCTGCGCGTTGCGACAAGTCAGTTTCCCGTCAGCAGCGACATCGAGCGGAACACTCGGTATGTCCTTCGCCAGATGCAGCGGGCCAGGGCGTCCGGCGCGCACGTAGTCCACTTCTGCGAGGGTGCGCTCTCCGGCTACGCCGGCACGGATTTCCGTTCGTTCCGGGAGTTCGACTGGCCACTGCTGGATTCGTGCTCCCGCCAGGTGATGGAGCGTGCAGCAGACCTCCGGCTCTGGGTCATACTCGGCTCCAGCCACCCGTTGTCTGGCGGCCGAAAACCTCACAACTGTGTCTATGTCATCAGTGACCGCGGCCGGATCATGGACCGCTACGACAAGAGATTCTGCACGGGCGACCGCGCGGGACGTTCGGGTGAGCTGGCGCACTACACACCGGGCGACCATGCGTGCGTGTTCACCGTACGCGGTGTTCGGTGCGCGGTGCTGATCTGTCACGAGTATCGCTATCCCGAGCTGGCTCGCGAGTACAAGAAGCGCGGCGTGCAAGTCATATTCCACTCGTTCCATGCGGGGAATGTCTCGCCTGAGCGACTTCAGTTCATGCAGGCGCAGGTCGGCCGGGATCATCACCGGCTCAATGGGGGCACGACCTATCCGGAGATAACGATGCCAGCGGCCGCTCAGGCCAGCGCCGCCAGCAGCCACGTGTGGATCAGCTGCAGCAATTCATCGGCTCGGTACAGCTGTTGGCCGGCGTTCTTCGTGCGCGCTGATGGTGTCATTATCGGACGGCTGCGCCGCCACGTTGCTGGCATCCTCATATCCGACGTTGACACGCGCCAGCCGCTGTACGACTCGACCCAAGTTTGGCGCCCGCGCGCCATGCGAGGTGTGCTGCATTCGGCGCGAACCGTCCGTGATCGACGATCTGCTGCGAGGACGCGACTCTGAGGCGCCGGCTAGCGCCAGTCGGCGTGGTCTGGGTGTCGGACTGTCGCGGTTAGGGTTCCGTCCACACGTGCGGGCAAGCGTCCGCCTCGCAGCGCCACGGCCCCAGGCGGGCTCCTGATGGAGCCATGCCGTTAGCCGAAAGCCGGGGACACTGCCGCTTTGCTCACAGCCGCTTAAGTGACGGTCAAGTAACCTCTCGTGCGCGGCTTCGACGAGCCTGTGGCACCCCCATCGCGTGACCCTGTCACACCCAGGTCGATTCCATCAGCGGTTACTGATGTCAAACCGAATCGGGACGGTCGTACACACCTCGACCGGCCTGCCGCTCTCCGTTCCGGGCTGAAGGCGAACGTCGTGCCGTCGCAGGTGCTTCAGCGCCGCCTCGTCGAGGAGTGTAGCGGTCAAGGATTGTCTGGACAGTGGGTTGATGGTCACTCGGTTCGTCACGCCGCAAGTTTCTCGCTGTTGTCGTAGAACGCCCGCCGCGCCTCGGCAGGAGACTTGAAGCCGTGGCGCTCGA
>WYBE01000073.1 GCA_011526045.1 Nevskiales bacterium
GTCGAGTACGGCGACGTGATCGAGGTCGAGACGGTGGCCGGCAAGCTCGAGCTGCCGGCGTACCCGCGCGGCGGCATCCGCGACGACGTGATCGCCATCGCGGTGGGGCAGGGCCACCGCGTGGGCCGCTGGGCCACGCGCGACGGCGAGCGCCGCGGTGTCAACGTGATCGAAGCGCTGCCGTCGCTGACCGACGAATCGGGTGGGCGCGCGTGGCTGGTCGCGAAGGCGAGCGCGCGCAAGACCGGCGGGCACTACCGCTTTGCGCTCGCGCAGCACAGCCAGGACCAGCGCGGCCGGCGCCTCGGGCTGGCGACACCGTTGGCGGCCCTCGCGGCGAACGGACACGGCGCTCCGGCGGCGTCCGCGGCGGCCGCCGAGGGCGGCGGCCACGGGGACGGCGCGGCGCATGACGAGCACGGGCACCTGAAGGACTTCGAGCCCGCCAAGGATTCGGACCCGAACAGCCTGTACCGCTGGGGCATGGCGATCGATATGGATCGCTGCACCGGCTGCAGCGCCTGCGTGGCGGCCTGCTCGATCGAGAACAACATCCCGGTGGTCGGCGAGGAAGAGGTCCGGCGCGGCCGCCTGATGTCGTGGCTGCGCATCGAGCGCTGGGTCGGCAACGGCAGCCTGGAAGGCGGGGCGGGCCTCGATCCGATCTTGCCCGACGAGCCGACCGGCCCCGTCGATGTCCGCCACACCGCGATGCTGTGCCAGCAATGCGGTGCGGCGCCGTGCGAGCCGGTGTGTCCGGTGATCGCGACCTATCACAACGAAGACGGCCTCAACGGCATGATCTACAACCGCTGCATCGGGACGCGCTACTGCGCGAACAACTGCCCGTACAAGGTGCGCCGCTACAACTGGTACGACAACCACATCCACAACTGGCCCGAGCCGATGCCGCTGATGCTGAATCCCGAAGTCACCGTGCGTGGACAGGGCGTGATGGAGAAGTGCTCGTTCTGCGTGCAGCGCATCGCGTCGGCCCGCCAGACGGCGAAGGACCAGCAGCGGCCGATCGCCGACGGGGAGGTCACGACGGCCTGCGCGCAGGCCTGCCCCACGCAGGCGATCACCTTCGGCAACCTGAAGGACGACTCGAGCACCGTGGTTCGCAAGTCCGACGATCCCGTGCGCGGCTTCCGCTCGCTGCATGAGCTCAACACCCGGCCTGCCGTGACCTATCTCGCGAAGATCACGCGCGGACCGGTCGAGGGATAGAGCATGACGCCGCCGCCTCCGCCGCCCGCTGAATCGGTTGCCGCCATGATCCGGCCGACGCCGCTGCTGGCCGATTCGCAGACCAACCGCGACGTGATGGCCGTGTTCATGGGGCGGCCCGGTCTCGGCTGGCTGCTGCTGCTCGGCCTGTGCGCCGCCGGGCTGGTGACCGGCGCGCTGACCTGGATCCTTCAGATCTATCTGGGCCTCGGCATCGCGGGCTACTCGCATCCGATCTTCTGGGGCGTCTACATCGTCACGTTCGTGTTCTGGGTCGGCATCGCCCACGCCGGCACGCTGATCTCGGCGATCCTGTTGCTGTTCCGCGCCAAGTGGCGCAACGCCATCAACCGCTCCGCCGAGGCGATGACGATCTTCGCGGTGTTCACCGCCCAGCTCTTCCTCGGCATCCACGTCGGCCGGATCTGGAAGGCCTACTTCATCCTCCCCTACCCGAACCAGCGCGCCCTGTGGGTCAACTTCAAGAGCCCGCTGCTGTGGGACACCTTCGCGATCAGCACCTACACGCTGATCTCGCTGATCTTTCTCTACGTCGGCCTGGTGCCGGACCTCGCGATCGCGCGCGATCGCACCACCGGCTGGCGCAAGGTGCTCTACGGCACGCTAGCGCTCGGCTGGCGGGGGACGAGTCGGCAGTGGAAGGCCCATACCCGCACCGTATTGCACCTCTCGGGCCTCGCGACGCCGCTCGTGCTGTCGGTCCACTCGGTCGTGTCCTGGGACTTCGCGGTGGCGATCGTGCCGGGCTGGCATGCGACGATCTTCGCGCCGTACTTCGTGGCCGGCGCCATCTTCTCCGGCTTCGCGATGGTGCTGACGGTGATGATCCCGGTGCGCCGGATCTTCGGTCTCGAGCACATCATCACCGACTACCACTTCGAGAACATGACCCGCTTCCTGCTGCTGACGTCGGTGATCGTCGGCTACGCGTACGGGATCGAGTACTTCATCGCCTGGTACAGCGGCGTCGAGGCCGAGCAGACCAGCTTCTGGCTGCGCGCGTTCGGGCCGTATTGGATCTCGGCGTGGATCATGATCATCTTCAACGGCGTCGTGCCACACATATTCTGGTTCAAACGGGCACGGACGCACGTGCCGACGATCTTCGTCGTCGCCACGCTGATCAACATCGGCATGTGGTTCGAGCGCTACGTCATCATCATCACCGGCCTGTCTCGGGAGTACAATCCGGCGGTGTGGGGCCACTACACGCCGAGCACTGCCGAGTTGCTGATCGTGATCGGGAGCTTCTCGTTCTTCAGCACCGCCTTCCTGCTGTTCTTGAAACTGTTCCCGGTGATCCCGATCTCCGAGGTGAAGGAGCTCGAGATTCACGCACGGAGCCACGGCCACGGCGCCGCGGCGGATGAATCAGAGGGCCAGCGGCTGCGCCGCATGCAGGAGGCGCACTGAGATGCCCACCCTCGTCGGGGTCTACGACAGCCCGCAGCACGTCGCCGAGACCGTCACGCGGCTCCGCGGGCGCGGCTTTGCCAAGCTCGAGGTCTACTCGCCGGCCCCCTTCGACGAGGTCGAGGAGGCCGTCGACCCGAAGCCCAGCAAGGTGCGCTACTTCACGCTGATCGGCGGCCTGCTCGGGGTCGTCACCGGCTACGCGCTGACGATCTGGATGTCGCTCGACTGGCCGATCGTGATCGGCGGCAAGCCCTACGCGGCGATTCCCGCCTACACCGTGATCGCCTTCGAACTCACGATCCTGTTCGGCGGCGTCTTCACGCTGATCGGCTTGTTGGTGATTGGCCGACTCCCGTCGGTGAAGCTCGATCCCGCGTACAGCGCGCGCTTCTCCGGTGATGAGTTCGGCATCGCCGTCGAGGTCCCCGAGCGGGACGTGGCGGAGGTGGATGGGCTGATGCGTAGCCACCACGCCAAGGAGGTGGGCATTGTCCCGGCCTAGCTCTCGCAAGCGCGTGGCGCTGCTCCAAGCGGGCGCCTTCGTCGTCGTCACCCTCGGCTCGACCGGCTGCTGGGAGCAGATGTCGAACGAGTGGTGGCCGCAGATGAAGTGGCAGCGTGCGGTACAGGCCTATGAGCTGCAGGGCCGTCCCGGAGAAGCAGATCGAGCGCTCGGCAATTTCATGCCGCCGGAAGGCACCGTGCCGGTCGGCATGCCGGTAAAGGCCAGCGAACTCACGCTCGCCGAGGGCGCGAAGCTGGTGAATCCGAACCCGCCGTCACTCGCTTCACTGGCCAACGGCCGTGCGCAGTTCGACGTCTACTGCGCGGTATGCCACGGCATGACCGGCCTGGGCGACGGGCCGGTGGCGGGTCCGCCGTACGGGAAGGGCCCCTTCGTGGCGGTGATGCCGGTCGCGGGCCCCGTCGGCAAGGCCCTGATGAGCGGCTTCAGCGACGGCCACATCTACTCGGTGATCGTGCAGGGAGTGCGCCGGATGCCCAACTACAAGCGCATCCCGCCGAGCGATCGCTGGGACATCGTGAACTACGTCCGATACCTGAACGGCCAGGTGCCCGGTTCGACGCAGGCGCCGCAGACCGCGAGCGCTCCGGCGCCGGCGGCCAGCGGTGCGGTGCCCGCCGACGGCGGCCTGGCGCCGGCCTCCGGAGGTGCGAATTGACCGCCGCCGACGTCACTGCCGGGCGCGTGAGTCCGCGTCCGATCCCGACGGCCCTGCTCGGGGCCTGCCTCGCGCTGGTGGCGATCGGCGTGCTCGCGTTCGTCGTCGGCCTGGCCAGCGATGCCGACACTGCCTGGCGCGCCTTCCACGTGAACTACCTCTACTGGGGCGTGCTCGCGCAGGGCGCGATCTGCTTGTCCGCCAGCTTCGTCCTCGTCGGTGCCCGTTGGCCGGGGCCGCTTCGTCACCTCGCCGAATCGCTCGGCGCCTGGGTGCCGCTGACGGTGGTGTTCTTCCTGATCGGGTTTCTCGGGCGCGAGAGCGTCTACTCGCCGTGGCTGCACGGCGCGCCGCCGGGCAAGGAGAACTACCTGAGCGCAGCTCGGCTCTTCTGGATGGACCTCGGCATCCTGGTCTGGCTCGCCGGGGTGTCGGTCGCGTATCTCTACTACTCGTTCCGTCCGGCGCTCGGCGGCGTCGCGGCCGCCGGCGGCGGCTCGGGCCTGCTGCGCGCGTGGGCGTCCAACTGGCAGGGGGACGACGCGGAACACGAGCGCTGCGGCCGCAAGCTCCAGGTGCTGGCGCCCATCGTGTGCCTGTCCTTCACGTTCGGCTGGTCCTTCATCGCGTTCGATCAGGTGATGTCGCTGACTCCGACGTGGTTCTCGAACCTGTTCGGCGCGTACTTCGCGTGGGGCGGCTACCTGTCGGCGGTGTGCGCGACGGCCCTGCTCGCCATCCTGCACCAACGCTCGCTCGGCTTCGAGGGCCAGATCACGAAGGATCGCCTGCACGATCTCGGCAAGATGATCTTCGCGTTCTCGATCTTCTGGATGTATCTGTTCTTCTCGCAGTACCTGGTGATCTGGTACGGGAACCTGCCCGAGGAGACGCAGTTCCTGGATGCCCGCCTCGGTAGCCAGTTCATGGTCGACAAGTCCGGGATCAACGAGCTGCAGTTGTCGCAGACCTGGGCGATGGAGTTCTTCTGGGAGCGCCTGAA
>WYBE01000074.1 GCA_011526045.1 Nevskiales bacterium
ATCGCCGAACCAGCTCGACGAGTTCCCGCTTGTACTCAGGGCTGTAGTGCTTGCGCTTCGACATGGACACTCCTTTGGCTCAGTATGAGCCTTAGTGAAAGTGTCCGCAGAATCAGGGTAGAACCCGTGCGCTTCCGCAAGAGTTGACTGCATCGCTCGATGGTGTGAACCGCGGGCAGCGCCGGCGGGCGGGGTAAGCCAGAGATCCCATGGAATTCACGCCGGCCACGCTTTGAACTCAGATGGCTCAAGTATGCACCGATCCGCGACGTTCCCATGCAGGGCGAAGAGGCGCGGTGACTCGCGAAAATGGAACAACCGATACAAGAAGTAGCTCGAGGAGTTTTCGCGAGAGAACCTGACCTCATTCGAGGTTACGAAGAATGGCGTGTTCTTTCCGTACTTGGTGGTTTTGGCCTCGATGAAACGATCTGTACCGTCTTCCTCGAAGGACCTGATATCGAATCCTGCGGATGGACCAACTGTAGTTGACACTTGCTCAATACTTTCAGCGAGCGATTCTTTTCCAGCGCGGATCAAGCGAGCACGCTCAAAATTGATGACGAACTGCTCCCCGGCTTCACCGAGTGATCGATTCCTGGCTTCACGCTCAAGGTAGTTGACGCCACCGGGGTTGTAGATGACTCCCGGCTCACGAACGGCTTGAGCTTTGCGTTCGTCCGACGCCGGTGGCTCCTCCCAAGCAGAGAGGAAATCGTCAACGCCCGGAACTTGCGGTGCCGCCTCGGAGTCGGCAGCAAACAGCTCCTGGATTTGTGGATTGTTCCTGAGGTAATCCGTAACCGCCGCCGGAAGTAGTGAGCGCTGGTAGTTGAACCGTGGCTTGTAGCCATCGATATAGGGGATGCCCATTTCGATCAGGACGGCACTGATGTTCTGATGCTTCAACTCCACTGATCCATCGGAACGGTGGTCCAACAGCTCCTTAAGGGCACGCCGGTGTTCGGTCTTGTTGTATTTGTGGCCCGTCAGCTCGAGACGAAGCATGCGGAAATAGTCCGCAACTGCTGCTTCAACCTCCGAATCTGACCAAGGATCAGCCATAGCAGCCGTGAAATCTAGCAACCATCAACTGAACGAATCAATCGTGAGGACTCTCCATTCCATGTGCTTGCTGGCAAATGGTGCTGTCCGCTGGTCCCGCCTGACCGCAAGAGGTGCTGAGCGACCGGGCGGATGCCCCGTAGGCGCTGCTTGGGGTCGTGCGGCAAATAATCCGTTGACCGAACCGTACCGGTCGTTGAGCAACCCCGCCTCACTCGTGCTTCAGCGCCCGATCGGGTGGCGGGACGGCACCGATTCGCTACACTAGACCACGGTTTCGCCCGACAAGTGTTGATGCGAGAACCCCTGAAGTACAGATTGCTGGTTGTGCTGCTCCTTTTTTCTCTCCCTTCGCTGGCCGATGAACCCGGCAGGCGATATGACGAGAAGGGAGCCTTTGCGGGAACCTATAAGCAAGCTCCCGACGGATCGTACCGCCTGTACGGACCCAACAATGAGTACCAGGGCAGCGTGTACCCATCCAGAAGAGCGGGAAACTTCCGGGCCTACGACAACAAAGGAAGATTCGCGGGAGTGATCAGCGGCAAGAAGAGTCCGGTGGAAGGAACCTCGGACAAGAAATAGACGGCTGGTCTTCACGCCCACTGCTGACTTGGACGAATCGCGTTGAGGGATTCGATCCGGGGCTGGTCACGGATCTGGTGTTTTTTATGCTTCGCCGCTTTGTGGGGACGCCACGGAGTCGATGAGCGGATTCCTCGCAGGGGCTTGGCTATCGGTGACTCCGCTTCGGGACGCGCGGCGCAGAGCTTTATTGTCGCGCTCACTCGTGCTTCAGCGCCCGGATCGGGTCGAGGCGGGCCGCGCGCAGCGCGGGCCAGCTCGCGAACACCAGATTCAGCACCAGCGCCATGGCGAGCGCGGCGAGTGCATTGCCCCCCTCGAAGATGAAGGGCAGCGCTGCCTGCGCCGCGGCGAGGCGCGAGGCCGCCCAGCCGAGCGCGATGCCGGACGCCGCGCCGATGGCGGCGAGCACCATGGCCTCGAAGGCGAACTGGAAGAACACGTCGGGCGCAGTGGCGCCGAGCGCGCGGCGCGTGCCGATCTCGACCGTGCGGTCGCGCACTGCGATCCAGGCGATGGCGAGCACGCCGAGACCGGCAACCAGCAGGCCCGACAGGCCGATCCAGCGCACCAGGAAGCCGAGGCGGTTGGCGGATGCGATCTGCGTCTCGATCAGGTCGCGCTGGTTGCTGACGCGGAAGTCGTCCGGGCGGTACGGCGAAATGCGGTGGCGCACGCGCAGCAGCGCCTCGATCTCGCCCGACACGCGATCCATGGCGGCCGAATCGTGCAGCTCGAACAGGATCGAGCCGTAGTGGTCGATGTTCAGCAGCCGGCGCATGGCGGTGGTGAGCGGCACGTAGACCTGCAGGTCCTCGTTGATGACGTCGAGCCCCTGCCCGCGTTCGCCGAGCACGCCGGCCACCTCGAACGGCACGCGGTTGATGAACAGCCGCTGGCCGAGCGGTGATTCCTCACCCCACAGATCGCGCGCCACCGTATGCCCCACCAGCACCACGCGGGCCGAACGGCGCAGGTCGTCCGCGTCGAAAAAGTCGCCTGCGGTGAGCGTCCAGTGCTTGATCGCGAAGAAGTCGGGCTCCACGCCGATGACCGGCGCGACCTTGGAGTTGTAGCCGGCCTTCAGGCGCAGCCCCGAGGTGACCACCGCGGAGGAGCGCACGACGCCGTCCACCTCGCGACGGATCGCCTGGTAGTCGGGCTCCTGCAGGGTGGTGACGATCTGGCCGGTGCGCGCCCGGCCGGCAACCGCGCGGCTCTGCTCGGCGTTCACCACGATCACGTTCGTGCCGAGCCGCCGGATCTTCTCGAGCACCTGGGCGCGCCCGCCGGAGGCGTAGTTCACGGCGGTCACCGCGCCGGCGACGCCGAGCGCCGCGCAACAGATGACCAGCGCGGAGCGCAGCCGGTAGCGCCACATCTGGCGCAGCGCTCCGCGCATCAGGTGGCGCCAGGTGCTCCAGTCGATCTGCATGAGCGCCCGGTCAGGATCGCAGCGCCTCGATCGGATCCACATTCGCCGCGCGCCAGGCCGGCTGCAGGCCGAAGATAAGGCCGATGCCGACGGACATCGCCGCCGCTGCGCCGATCGCGCCCCAGAGGATGGCCGGCGGCAGCTTGGTCAGTGCCGCCGCAATGGCGGTGCCGCCGAGCCCGATCGCGATCCCCAGCAGCCCGCCGATGAAGGAAACGATGGCCGCCTCGACCAGGAACTGCAGCATGATGTCGCCGCGGCTTGCCCCGACCGCCCGGCGCACGCCGATTTCGCGGCGTCGCTCCGACACCGCGATCAGCATCAGGCTCATGATCACCGTGCCGCCGATCAGCGTGGCGATGACCGCGACACCCACGAGCACCCGGGACAAGGTCGAGCCGACGTCGGTGATGCGATCCACCTGCGCCTGCGGACTGGTGACGGTGAAGTCGTCTTCCGCCGGCGGCACGATGCCGTGGCGCTCGCGCAGCAGCGCGGTGATGTCGGCGATGGCGCGACTCGCCTGGGCCGGGTCCTTCAACTGCGCCAGCATGCCGGTGAAGTAGTCGCGGTTGAACAGGCGGCGCGACGCGGTGGTGACCGGTATGGCGAGGGTGTTGTCCATGCTCGCGCCGCCCGGTCCGACGCCGCGCGCCACCAGGACGCCCTTCACCTGGAACGGCACGTCGGCGATCCGGATCTGCTTGCCGAGCGGATCCTCGCCCGTGAAGAACTCCTTGCGCAGGTCCTCGCCGATGATCGCCACCCGGGCCATGGTGGCGTTGTCCTCCTCGGTGATGCCTTCGCCGAGCGCAATGTCCTCGCCGCGCACTTCGGCCCAGTTGGCGGATACTCCCATCACCGAGGGGCTGCGGGTCTTGTCGCCGTACTTGACGTCGATGTCGAAGGCGAACTGCATCGTGGCGACCTGCCGCACCAGCGACACCTCGCTCGCGATCGCTTTCGCATCCTCCTCCTTGAGCACGGGCGGAACCGTCGTCAGCGAAGGCATGCCGCGGGTACTGGCGCCGCCAGGGTTGATGATGACCACGTCGAAGGTGCCGAGCATGCGCTTGAAGCGGCGCATGGTTTCCTGCTTGGTCGCCTCGCCGACCGACGCGAGCGCGGTCAGCGACGCGATGCCGATGGTGACACCGAGCATCATGAAGAAGCTGCGCAGGCGATTGCGGGAGATCGTGCGCAGAGCGAGCGGAACGGATTGCAGGACATTCATCGTCTGGTTCCTTCAGGCGCTGCGCATGGCCGCTGCCGGCGCGGACGACCTGGCCCGGTCGGAGGCCACCACGCCGTCACGGATCAGGATCTCGCGTTTCGCATAGGCGGCGACGTTCTCGTCGTGCGTGACCAGCACGATGGTGCGTCCCTCGCCATGCAGTTCGG
Source organism: Nevskiales bacterium (assembly GCA_011526045.1). Classification (GTDB taxonomy): domain Bacteria; phylum Pseudomonadota; class Gammaproteobacteria; order Steroidobacterales; genus QUBU01. The sequence goes on from WYBE01000074.1 coordinate 4,487, forward strand.
TCAGCAGCCTCATGATCGCCTCGCCGGCAGCCGAGTCGAGGTTGCCGGTCGGCTCGTCGGCGAGCAGGAGCGGCGGATCGTTCATCAGGGCGCGCGCGATCGCCACGCGCTGCTGCTCGCCCCCCGACAGCTCCGCGACGAAGTGCGCGGCGCGCTCGGCGAGCCCGACGCGACCGAGGATCGCGAGCGCCCGTTCGCGATCGACGCGCCCGCTCGAGTACAAGGCGGGAATTTCCACGTTCTCGACCGCGGTGGTGCGCGGCAGCAGGTTGAACGACTGGAACACGAAGCCGATCTTGCGGTTCCTGATGCGCGAGCGCTGCTGGTCGTTGTACTGCGAGACGTCCTCGCCGTCGAGCCGGTAGTGGCCCGAGGTCGGCGTATCGAGACAACCGAGAATGTTCAGCAGCGACGACTTGCCCGACCCGGACGCACCGCGCACGGTGACGAACTCGCCCGGGCCGATGGTGAAGGAAACGTCCTTGAGCGCCGGCACCGGCGTGCCGTCGCCGCGGGTGTACGTCCTGGCAATGTGGCTGACCTCGATCATGTCCTGCCCGTCCCTGCGGTGGTGGCTGCCTGCGGCTGCGGGCTGACGAGCACGCGCTCGCCCGGCCCGATGCCCTGGCGGATCTCGGTGAATCCGGTGTCGCGGGTGCCGACCGTGACGCTGCGCCGGACGAGCCCGCCGTCCTGCTCGATCCAGACGAAGCGCTCCGCACCCTCACGCTGCACGGCCTGGTTCGGCACGACCAGCGCCTCGCGCTCGGCCGTGCGAATCGACACGTTCGCCGTCATGTCCGGCTTGAGCAGTTCCGCGGGCGACTCGATCCGGATCATCACCTCGAAATTGACCACGCCGGAGATGATCGTGCCCTTCGGCGCGATCCGCACCACGCGGCCCGCGAATTCCTGCGCCGGGTACGCCTCCACGGTGAAGCTCACGGGGTTGTCGAGCGCCACGTTGCCGATGTCGGTTTCGTCCACCATCGCGATCAGCTCCAGGGCACCGTCCTCGATGACGGTCGCGAAGGTCGGCGTGGTGAACGAGGCGGCGACCGTTTCCCCCTCCTGCGTAGTCACGGAGGCGACGGTGCCGGTGATCGGCGAGCGGATCACCGCGTAACCGAGCTCGGTTTCGACCACGTCGATGTTCCTGAGCGCTCGCTCGAGCTTCGAGCGCGCATCGTCGAGCGCGAGCTGGGCGTCCTCGACCTGGCTGGCGGCGATGAGCTTCTTCTCGTCGAGTTCCCTGGCGCGGGCCAGCTCGACTTCGGTGCGACGGACCTCCTGGCGCGCCACCTGGGCGTCGGCCCGCGCCAGCCCGAGGCGCGCCTCGATGCCGCGCGAGTCGATCTTCGCGATGACGTCGCCCTGCCGGACCTTCGAGCCGACCTCGACGTTGAGCTTCTCGACGATACCGGACAGCTGCGCGCCGACGCGCACCTCGCCGCCCACCCGCAGCCGCAGGATGCCGGTGGCGAGCACGCTCGCGGCGATCGTGCGCCGCTCGGGGCTGGCGAACACGCGCTCTGCGGCGGCCTCGTCGCTGCCGGCCAGAAACCCCCACGCCAGCCAGCCGCCTGCGACCAGCGCGGCGGCGGTCGTGCCCGCAATGACGACGCCCGTTTTCACCTATTGCTTCTCGTACACCATTTCCATCGGGTCCTTGTTCGGGCGCGCGTTGACGACGGTCATCGTCCGGCCGTCGGGCGACAGCCAGCGGGTCTCGGTCTTGACCGTCTTCGTCCCCGCAACCGCCCCCTCGCTGGTCCAGCTCACCACCAGCTTGTCGCCGTCGAACTTCGCCACCGTGTCGGCCTTGTCGCCCATGGCGCCCTCGTTGACGACGCCCTTGCCGGTGAGGTCGTAGCTCACCTGCCGCCGGGTGGTGTTGCCCATGAAGGTGGAGGAGAAATCGGCGGTCAGCCGGTCGGCCGTCTGGCTGATGACGACGGTTTCCTTCACCGCCGCGACCATGCCGAGGTTCTTGCCCTTCTGGGCGTTGAGCACCCAGGTGCCGCTGAAATCAGGCGCTGCCTGCGCGAGCGAGCCGAGCAGCAGGGCGGCGCAGGTCACCACGAGGCGGGTTGTCGTATTCATGGGCGTTTCCTTCCTGTGTCCGAAATGTTTTCGATTCCGGGCTCGCGCCCTCAGGCGCTGGCTACCCGCTGCCCGTTGGCCTGCGCGCGGGCGCCGGCGGCGCGCCGCGCGGCCGTGGCGGCGAGCTGGCGCATCGCGCGATCCAGCCAGGCGATCTCCGCATCCAGCAGGCTGAGGGAATGATCGGTCGCGAGGCGACGCGCCATCATGTGGCGGCTGTCGTGCTGGTCGGCAAGCCGGTCGATTTCCTCCGCGACCTCGGCACGTCGCGCGCGTAGCCCGGCGCGACGCTGCCGCAGGAGCAACTGAGCATCGGCGCGAGGCAATGCATCGAGGTAGGCCAGCGCCACCTCGAAGCTCGTGGGCGCCGCCTCGTAGGTGCCAAGCGCATGCCGCAGCAACCGCAGGAACAACGCCGTGCCTTTCGGCGTGAGCGCAAACACGAGCCGCTCACCGCGCGGCCCGCGCGCGCCGCCTTCCGCGTGGACCCGCACCGCCCCCAGCCCTGTCAGCCGGTGCAACAGGTGATAGAGGGTCGGCTTCTTGAAATCCGGGTAGAGCGAGCCGTGCGCCACCACGATCCGGTGCAGCTCGTAACCGTGCTTCGGCCCCGGCTGCAGCAGGCCCAGCACCATCAGGGTCTTGGCGGCCTGCGCCGGGCTGAGCGGCGCAACGCCGGCAAGGCGCGCAGGCTCTCCCCGTGCCGCTGCGGTGTTGGTCTTCATAGTCAGCACGGACTATAAGGCGGCCACCAGACATAGTCCAGACGGACTAACCGGGCGATCTGCCGCAGGGAGAGTCATGGCCAGCGGTTGGCCACCGCGTCGAACGCCGCGGTGCATCTGCGCACCACGCAGAAGCGCTGGCCGCTCGGCGCCTGCATCACGCACCAGGACTGCACCTGCCCGATACGGCGCGCCCCGAGCGCCTCCAGCCGCGCCACCTCGGCCTCGATGTCGTCGGTTTCTATATCGAGGTGGACGCGGCTCGCGTGCCCGACCGCCTGCACCTCCACGTGCAGCCCGTGCTGCCCGTCGAGCAGCCGGACGTAGCGCTCACCCTCCACGCCCGGCAGCAACTGCTGCTCCATGCCGAGGGCGGCGCTCCAGAAGGCGGCCGCAGCGCGCGGATCGTCGCCCTGGCAATCGATGATGAAGCCGGCGAGCTTGCTCCGGTGCATGACTCCCCCTCTCGCGCGTGCTATTTGACCAGTACCACCGGCATCTTCGCGCGATACACGACCTTCTGGGCCACCGATCCCATCACCGCTCCGGCCAGCGCGCCGCGCCCCTGGGTGCCCATGACGATTTCATCGCAGGCCTTGCTGGCGGCGTACTCCACGATGACTTCACCGGCATCGCCGACCCCGATGTGCGCTTCGCAGTGCACGCCGGCCGCCTCGAGACGCGCGCACGCCGGGCGCAGCACGGCCATGCCCTCGTCGCGGTGATACTCGTCGATGCTTTCCTTCCTGATGAAGATCTTCACGTTGACGCCGTGGAGCTGCACCTGCACGTTGAGCAGGTGCGCGAAGACCGGGTCGCGACAACTGCGCGCGCGGGCGATCACGTAGTCCACGGCGTGGTCCGAGTACTCCGAGCCGTCCGTCGCGATGAGCAGGGTGAGCATGGGTTCCTCCTTCAGGGCCCGCGTTTCTCGTCGCGGGCCAGATCCACGGGGGCGGCGGGCGGCGGGGCGCGTCCCTTGAGCTTGCCGATCGCCACGACCAGCACGGCACCGAGCGCCGCTGCGGCGTAGGCGGCCCCGGCCGGCAGCCCGGGCAGGCGCTCCTTCACCACTACGTCGTGGACGATCATGTCCCCGGCAATCCAGCCGAGCAATGCCGCCCCGGCGACGATCACCACGGGAAAGCGGTCCATCAGCCGGAGCACAAGGCGGCTGCCCCAGACGATGATCGGCACGCTCACCAGCAGCCCGAAGACGACCAGCACCACGCTGTCCTTCGCTGCAGCGGCAATGCCGATCACGTTGTCGAGGCTCATCACCGCATCGGCAATCACGATGGTGCGGATCGCGCCGAACAGGCTGGTGCTGGCATCGACGCTGTGCCCGCCGCCGTCGTGATCCGGGCGCAGCAGCTTCACGCCGATCCAGAAGAGCAGCACTCCTCCCGTGATCTTCAGGAACGGGATCCGCAACAACTGCAGCGCCACGAAGATCAGCAGGACGCGGATCGCCACCGCGCCGAACACGCCCCAGAAGATCGCCTGGCGGCGTTGCCGCTCCGGCAGGCGGCGCGACGCGAGCGCGATCACGACCGCGTTGTCGCCGCCGAGCAGGATATCGATCGCGATGATCTGCGCGACCGCAATCCAGAACTCGGGCGAGCTCAAATCCATGCGTGAACTCCGGGCGGTGGGCGGGGCAGGTGCGGCGGGCGCCTCAGCCGGCCCGGCACCTGACCTCGTAACGCCGGTCACGCCGCGCGGGATTGTCTTCCATGTAATCGAACCGCCGCTTTTTCAGGATCTCGTACCCGGTGAGGCACATACTGCGCTGTTTCAGCCACTCCTCGAGCCACTTCATGCGCTCGGCCTCCGCCGCGGCGCTCTCGTCGGGGAATTCCCCCGAGAGCGATACATCGAAGAAGAACACGCCCTCGTCCACCGTGCTGTCGCCGAAACCGGTGCGCGGTACGGTGATTTCGCTGTAGCGGTGCCGGTTATAGGTGCTCGGCGTGACGAATTTCGTCGAACAGGCGACCAGTTGCAACATCACCATGGCAAACACAACCCGACCCGGCCATCTGTTCATCCTTTTATCTCCAGGCTTTCAGGGGCGTCGCCCCGTTCCGAAACGCGCCAGCACCGCACCCTGCTGATCGTACAGTTCCAGGGTCCCCGCGAGAATGTTCCAGCGCCGTGTCGCCTGCAGGGCAGCGAGATACTCCTGCTCGAGCGCCACGCCGTCGGCACAGGCCATGCGCGTCACCGCGAGTGGCCCGAGGCTGAGCGCCTGCCCCTCGCGCCGGAAGCTCCCGGCGAATCGGTTGCAGCCAGCGAACCCGGCGGCTCGGGCACCCTCCTCGCGCAGCAGCAGGTTCGGCTCGGGCGCGCCCGGCGGCCAGCAGCGCAAGTGCCAGTACTGCGACTCTCACGGCCGGTACGCGGCGAAGCGCAGTCGCACGTAATCCACCTGCCAGACGCCCGCGACCCCGAGATGTGTCGGGCGCAATTCCCCGGCGGCCTCGGCCAGCAGCCGCGCCTGATCGCCGTGCGGCACATCGGCGAGGAACGCGCCGGCGAAGTTCGCGAGCCAGTCGTCGATCGGGCCCGGCAGCGGCGTCGGTCGCGGGAAATGTTCCATCGCCGCGACCTGGAAACCGCGCTCCTCGAGCAGCGCGCGATACTGCGCCGGTGAGGGATTGAACCAGGGGGCGAGCGCCGGCAGCCGGCGGCGTGTGCGCGCCGCGTTCAGCGCCGCACAGATGCCCGCCACGTTGCCCTCGCCGCCGAACTCCCCGACGAAGCGGCCGCCGGGCTTGAGCGCGCGCCACACCCCGTCGATGACCGCCGCGGCGCGCGGCATCCAGTGCAGTGCCGCGTTGGAAAACACCGCGTCGAACTCCGCCTCGAACGTGAGCGCCTGGGCGTCCATCACCCGCGCATCGAGGCCGAGCGCTCGCGCGGCGGCCACCATCGCCGCGCTGCCATCCACGCCCACGACCTCGCAGCCGGATGCAGCCAGCCTCGCGGTGAGCGGGCCGTCGCCGCAGCCGAGGTCGAGGATGCGCTCGCCGGCTCGCGGCGCGAGCAACTCCAGGGCCGGCACCCCGAGGTCGGTGACAAAGCGGGCGCTCGCCGCGTAGCGGCGGGGGTTCCAGCTCTGCGAGCCCAGATCGGTCATCGCGCGCATCGTCCCTGCTCGATCAGGCCTTGGCAAGTCACGGCGCCCGGCATGCGCGCGGGCCGGCCGGCCCCTGCTCCGGGACGGCCTTCGCAGCAGCGAACCAGCTGGTTTTGCTATATTTTCCGCCGGAACCAGTTCCCGGGGGGAGACGCGCGTGAGCCAGAACTCCGCGTCCAGTCTTGCAGGCAGCAGCCCGGCGTGCGTCTGCGTCGTGGTGCCGTGCTATGGGGTCGGCCAATCGATCCTCGAGCTCATCGGCCGGATCGGCCCCGAGGCCACCCGCATCTACGTGGTCGATGACGCCTGCCCGAAACACACCGGCGACTGCGTCGAGCAGCACTGCCGCGACGATCGTGTGCGGGTTCTGCGTCACGACACCAACCAGGGCGTCGGCGGTGCGGTCATCACCGGTTACCGGGCGGCAATCCGCGACGGTTGCGACGTGGCGGTCAAGCTCGATGGCGACGGCCAGATGGACCCCGCCCTGATCCCCCGCTTCGTGCTGCCGATCGTCGAGAGGCGCGCCGACTACACCAAGGGCAACCGCTTCTATTACGTCGAGTCCGCCTACTCCATGCCGCCGCTGCGGATGATCGGCAACGTCGCGCTGTCCTTCCTCAGCAAGATCTCGAGTGGCTACTGGAAGATCTTCGACCCGACGAACGGTTACACCGCCGTCCACACGAAAGTCCTGCAGCACCTGCCGCTCGACAAGATTGCGCGCGGCTACTTCTTCGAGTCCGACATGCTGTTCCGGCTCGGGCTGCTGCGCGCGAAGGTGCTCGACATCTCGATGGCGAGCGCCTACGGCGAGGAGGAAAGCCACCTGCGGATCGCGCGCGTCGTGCCCGTGTTCCTGGCGTCACACCTGCGCAATTTCGGCAAGCGCGTGGTGTACACCTACTTCATGCGTGACTTCCAGATGGCCTCCCTCGGCATCCTGCTCGGCATCCCCATGATTCTCTTCGGCCTGATATTCGGCCTCGGCGAGTGGCTGACCGGATCGGTCGCCGGCGTCTTCGCCTCTCCGGGCACGGTCATGGTTGCCTCGCTGCCGATTCTTCTCGGCAGCGAACTCCTGCTGCTTGCCATCGGGCAGGACATCGCCAATCAACCCACCGAGACCATCTACCCGGACCTCTGACCCCGTTCTGGATGCGGGCTGACCGGGCGGCCCCGGCGCTGCTGCGTGAGGTGGGGTGCTGCGCTCGCCAGATGGGTCGAGGAACCAGCCGGTACCTCAGCGAATCCGGAACAACCGGAACGAGCCGTCGTCGTAGAGCACCTCGGAACGCTCGCTCAACGCCTCGAGCACGCGGAAGAACCTGAGCTTGACCAGCGCCAGCCGTCGATCGACCGGGCTCGGGAAATTCTCCGGATCTGCCAGGACATGGGGAGGCTGCACCGCGTAGCCCTGGTACTCCCACAGCACGTAGCCCACGCCCTGCTCCCGCAGGAACCGCCCGGCATCGTCCACGCTGCCCTCGAACGGAAAATGCAGCCACGGGGCGCCCAGCCCGCCTGCATCGGCCGCGAGGATCCGATTGCGCGAGAAATCGAAGTAAAGGGATGAGGACACGTACGTCAGGAGGGTTGCGCCAGCCGGTACCCGGTCCTGCAACTTTTGCATGCGTTCCCGCGTGAACCCCTCGAACATCAACCGGTTATAGCGGAGGAAGTCGAATTGCTTCGCGGGTGGCTGGAAAAAGAGGAACGACACGGCGGACCCGCTCCGGATCGCGAGCCCGGCGCGGTTGAGGAGCGGCCCGGAAAAACTCCAGACCAAACCGGTCGCTGCGACCCCGAGCAGGGCCAGCGCCGGCCAGCGCCGCGCACTCGCCGGCGGCCCGACGGCGCCACCCGGCGCCAGGACTGATGCCGACAGCACGAGTGCTGCCGGAACGATGGCAATGAACACGGGCGTTGCATAGCGCAGCGCCGTCGCCGGACCCATCGGGCCGGCGACCAGCGCCAGGTGCGCGAAATAGACCACGGGCAGCGTGAGGGTGCCCGCGAGGATGCAGGGCGCGACCAGCGTGCCGGCTTGCGGGCCGCGTCGGGCGCGCATTGCGATGAGCAGCGCGCACAGCAGGGCGAACGCGGCGAGCGCGGCGTAGTGTGCCTGGCTCGCGCCGAAACCGTAGAACAGCGGCTCGGTCGACCAGGGCTCAACGCCGGGTGCGGGAGTCGCGACGGGCACCGCCGGTCCCTGGGCGACGCTGCCGGCCACGATGGCCGGCAGCAGCTTGTAGGCGTGGACCAGGAGCCAGGGCAGAAGAAAGACACTGCCGCTCAACACCACAGTTCCGCACCAGGTGACGAGCGTGCGAACACCGCGGTGGACGAGCGCGATGGCGGTCGCGGCGAGCGCGAAATGGATTACGACCACGAGGCCGAAGGTCGCCTTCAGCGCAACCAGCCCCGCATAGGCCATGCCCGTCGCGACGGCGCAGGCGGTGGATGTCAGGTCGAGCGGCGCCCCGTCACGATCCACGCCGAGGTGGAGCAACAGGACAAACAGCAGCAGCGCGCTCCCCATGTACTGGGCAGAAATGTTGACGTATTGCGGCGTGATGGCGATCACCAGGGCAACGGCCAGCGCCGTCAACCAGCCCGGCAGGCCGGCGCGCAGGCCCGCGACGAGGATCAACGTCGCGCACAACGCCAGACCAAACAGCGAATCGATCGCGTCCGCGTAGACGACCGGCCAGTGCGCGACGACGAAGCCCTGCAGGAACGCCTGTGCACCGAGCGTGTAGATGCCGACGAAGTTGAACGGCCCCGCGTCCAGGGTCCCGGTCTGCAGCATCCGCAACGGCAGCGGCAGGTAGGTTTCGAAATCGTCGAAGGGATTGAACGCGGCAGGCGGCGTCAGGTACATCACCTGGAAGACGCAAGCGGCGAGCACCAGGCTTGCGCCCGGCACGGCCCGCAGCAGCGTGCCCGCTGGCGCGCCCCCGGCCAGCCGCTCGCGGCTGCGACCGGCCCGGCGATCGAGGCCCGCGCTGCCGACGGCGAGCAGCAGCCCCGCCACCGCGATCGCATCGAGGGTGCCGGCGCGCGCGACATGGAAAACATTGGCCACGCCACCGAGGAACATGACCAGCAGCAGCCCGACGCAGAGGGTCATCGGCCACGGCCAGCTCGACCGCAGCACGCGTTCCCCGAGCGCGCCCCACCCGTACAGCGCCAGGGCAAAGCCCGCGCAGACCACGCTGACGACGATTGGCTCGAACCAGGCTCCCAAGGCAGCGGCCTTCCGTGCGGAGCGACAGCTCTTTCCCCCGCGCTGATTGTGCCAGAACGCGCTCTGGCTACCGGGGTTTCGCGTTAGGATTCCTCAACGCAATCGTGCCCGGGACGCACGCCCTCGATGTTCGCCAGGCTTCGCCACATTCACGCTCGCCGCACGCGGCTGATGCAGGACCTCGACCCCATGCGGCAGCTCGAGACCTGGGAAGAGTCCTGCGTGCCGTCCTACTGTCACCGCAATCTGGCCGCGGCGTATCTCAGCTGGTGGCGGCTGTACGCGGCGGCGGCTCTCGCCCGGCGCCATGCGCAGTGGCACGCAGTGCTCGATTTCGGCGCCGCGATCGGCGAACTGCGCCGCCTGCTGCCGCCGGATCTCGGCCGCTATGACTTCATCGAACAGAGCGACGCCGCCGCGAGCTACCTGCTCGAGCACACGCCGGGCGCTGGCCGGCAGACCCTGGCGTCGGCACCGGACGGCGCCTACTCCTGCGTATTCGCGCTGGATGCGCTGGAACACAACCCGGACTACGCCGAGTTGCTGGCCAGGCTGGCCGCGAAACTCGCCGCGGGCGGCGTGCTGGTCCTGTCCGGCCCCACCGAAAGCCGCCTGTACCGGATCGGCCGGCGCGTCGCCGGATTCCACGGCCATTATCACGAGACCAACATCCACCAGATCGAAGCCGCTGCCAGGCGGACGCTTCAGCCCATTGCCTGGCGGAACCTGCCGGTGGGCGCACCGTTGTTCCGGCTGTCGGCCTGGAAGTTGTGAAGGTGCCGGGTCTTCGGTTGCGGAAAGTCGCGACCAGCCTCGCGCCTGCACGACCCGGCCCACTGCGGATCGAAGCCATGCAGGAGCGAGACCCGGCGACGACTACCTCGCTCCTTGCCACCCGCCGTCAGCCGCCCGGCAGCGGCTGCGCCCAGAACGCCCCGACCAGCGGGCTGCGCAGCTTCTTCTCCAGCGTGAACAGGCCCACTTCGTAGGGAGCCAGCACGGGGCGCACGCCGAGCACGGCGACTTCGGCGGCGAGCGGGCTCGCGTCGAGCACGATCTGCGGTACGACGCCTACGCCAAAGCCCAGGCTCACCATGCTGACGATGGCCTCGTTGCCGGCGACCTGGGCGTAGATCCGCGGCCGCAGGCCGAGCGCGCGGAACCAGCGGTCGGTGCGCTGGCGGGCAAGACCGCTCTCCGGGAGGATCATCGGCGTGGCAGCCCATAGCTGTGGATCGGGCCGGCGTCGCGCCAGCTCGCGCCGCTGCGGGTGTTGTACCGGCGCGATGAACACGAGGCGCGAGCGGGTGATTGGCCGGAAGGCGAGCCCGGCGGGCAGCGCATCCGGGCGCGCGCCGATGGCGATGTCCTCGCTGCCTGCAAGCACACGGGCGATGGCGTGCTCCGGGTCGCCGGTGTGCAGCTTGAGCTCGATGCGCGGATGGTCGCGGCGCAGCCGGCCGAGCAACTCGAAGAGGAAGCTGTAGCTGGCGGTCACCGAGCAGTACAGGCTCACCTCGCCCTGCAGTTCGCCGGCCTGCGCCTGCAACCGGTGGCGGACCACGTCCCAGCCGCCGAGCACCTCGCGGGCCCAGGCGAGTAGCGTCTCGCCCTGACGGGTGAGGGCGACCGAGCGGTTGTCACGGTCGAACAGCTGCGCGCCGAGCTCGGCTTCGAGCTGGCGGATGGCGCGGCTCAGGGCCGAGGCGCTGACGTGGCCGGCCGCAGCAGCGCGCCCGAAGTGCAGCACGTCGGCGAGGTGCACGAACTGGCGCAGTGCCCGCAGGTCCATGGCTGGCCAGTATTGCATATTCCGGGATATGACATTGCCAATATATCGTTTTACGCAATACCTTTGCGGCGCTAGAGTGACGCCGTATTCGCAACCGCCCGGCAGAAGGCCCGGGCCCATCGCCGGAGGCAGGTACATGAAGGTTTACTACGACAAGGACTGCAATCCCGCCCTCATCCGCGCCCGCAAGGTCGCCATCATTGGTTACGGCTCCCAGGGCCATGCCCACGCCTGCAACCTGCAGGACTCCGGCGTCGACGTCACCGTCGGCCTGAAACCGGGCTCGGCCTCGCGCCGCAAGGCCGAGGCGCATGGCGTGAAGGTCGCCGACGTATCGGCCGCCGTGGCCGGCGCCGACCTCGTCATGATCCTCACCCCCGACGAGTTCCATGCCGACCTCTATCGCCGCGAGATCGAACCGAACATCCGCAAGGGCGCGACGCTTGCCTTCGCGCACGGCTTTTCGATCCACTTTCGCACCATCGAGCCGCGGGCCGATCTCGACGTCATCATGATCGCGCCGAAGGCGCCCGGGCACACCGTGCGCTCCGAGTTTCAGGCCGGCCGCGGCATCCCCGACCTCGTCGCGGTGGCGCAGGATGCCTCGGGCAACGCGCTGGCGACCGCACTGTCCTATGCCGCGGCGATCGGCGGCGGGCGCACCGGCATCATCGGCACCACGTTCAAGGACGAATGCGAGACCGACCTCTTCGGCGAGCAGGCGGTGCTCTGCGGCGGTTGTGTCGAACTGGTGAAGGCGGGTTTCGAGACGCTGGTGGAAGCGGGGTATCCGGCCGAGATGGCCTACTTCGAATGCCTGCACGAACTGAAGCTCATCGTCGACCTGATGTACCAGGGCGGCATCGCCGACATGAACTACTCGATCTCGAACAATGCCGAGTTCGGCGAATACGTGACCGGACCAAAGGTGATCAACGAGCAGTCACGCCAGGCCATGCGTGCGGCGCTCGCCAACATCCAGAACGGCTCCTACGCGAAGCGCTTCGTCGCCGAGGGCGCTGCCGGCTATCCCGAGATGACGAAGGCGCGCGCCGCCAACGCGGCGCATCCGATCGAGGTCGTCGGCGCGCAACTGCGCGCGATGATGCCCTGGATCGCGGCCAACAAGATCATCGACAAGAACCGCAACTGAGATCCCGTCGCCGGGCGCTCCTTATTCGTCCATGGTGATCCAGCGCTCCGCGTTCGCGCGCTGGCCAGCCGGGGTCGGCAGGACGAGTGTGGCCTCCTGCACCACATAATCAATCCCACTCGCCGTCGGCAAGCAGGCTGGCCTTGTCGTTTACCCTTTTCGGCGTTGCCGCGAGGGTGTGGGCCCGATGTTGCGCCTGCCGGCGTGGCGCGTGCGCGCTCCCGCAGCGCGCTGAGCGCCAGCCAGTAACGAGCCTGCGCCCGCTCAGGCCGCCGCCAGCACGTGCTCGCGCGTGGCGGCGAAGGCGACCTCCGGCCACTTTTCCTGCACGAGGCGCAGGTTGATCAGGGAGGGCGCGAAATAGACGAGGCTGCCGGCGGCATCCTCGGCCAGGTTCATCATGTAGCGGTTGCGGAAGTCCTTCATGCGCTTGTCGTCGGCACAGGAGATCCAGCGCGCGGTCTGCACGTCGACGGTCTCGAAAGCCGCTTCCACGCCGTACTCGTCGCCCAGACGGTAGGCCACCACATCGAACTGCAGCATGCCGACCGCGCCGAGAATGAGGTCGTTGCCGATGAGCGGGCGGAAGAACTGGGTCGTGCCCTCCTCCGAGAGCTGCTCCAGCCCCTTCACGAGCTGCTTCATGCGCAGCGGGTCCTTCAGGCGCACGCGGCGGAACAGCTCCGGCGCAAAACTCGGGATGCCCGTGAACTGCAGCTCCTCGCCGGCGCTGAAGGTGTCGCCGATCGCGATCGTGCCGTGGTTGTGCAGGCCGACGATATCGCCGGCATAGGCCTCGTCGACGCGGCCGCGGTCGGCCGCCATGAAGGTCAGCGCGTCGGCGACGCGCACCTCCTTGCCAAGACGCACGTGGAACAGCTTCTGGCCGGCCGTGAAGCGCCCGGAGCACAGGCGTACGAAGGCGATGCGGTCACGATGCTTCGGGTCCATGTTGGCCTGGATCTTGAAGACGAACCCGGTGAGCGCGGCCTCGCACGGCTCCACCGCGCGCGTGGTCGTGGCACGCGGCCGCGGCGCCGGCGCGTGCTCCACGAAGAAATCCAGCAACGGTTGCACACCGAAGTTGACCATGGCCGAGCCGAAGAACACCGGCGCCTGGCGGCCCGCGAGATAGGCGGCGGGATCGAAGGGATGGGAGGCGCCGCGCACCAGCTCGAGCTCGGTGCGCAGCTCCGCCAGCATGTCCTCGCCGATTGCCGCGACGAGCCCGGGGGCCGCAAGGCCGCTGAAGATGGTGGAATCCTGGCGCGTGAAATTGCGGCCCTGCTCGTAGAGGTGCACCTCGTCGTCGAGCAGGTGATAGACGCCCTTGAGGCGCGAACCCATACCGATCGGCCAGGTGACCGGCGCGCACTGGATCTTCAGCACGCTCTCGATCTCGTCGAGGAGTTCGATCGGGTTCCTGCCCTCGCGGTCGAGCTTGTTGACGAAGCCCATGATCGGCGTATCGCGCAAGCGGCAGACATCCATCAGCTTGATGGTGCGCTCCTCCACGCCCTTGGCGCCGTCCACCACCATGAGCGCGGAGTCGACCGCAGTCAGCACCCGGTAGGTGTCCTCGGAGAAATCCGCGTGGCCCGGCGTGTCGAGCAGGTTCACGATCCGGTCGCGGTACGGGAACTGCAGCACCGAGGATGTCACCGAGATGCCGCGCTCCTTCTCGAGCGCCATCCAGTCGGAGGTCGCATGGCTCGACGCCTTGCGCGCCTTGACCGAACCGGCCATGCGGATCGCGCCACCGAAGAGCAGCAGCTTCTCCGTCAGGGTGGTCTTGCCGGCGTCCGGGTGCGAGATGATCGCAAAGGTGCGCCGCCGGGCGATTTCGGTCTGGAGCGTGGAGTCGGCCATGGTGTCGCGCGCGGGAGCGCCGCGTGGGCGGTGGTCGCGGGGGCGCGCAGTATATATCGGAACCGCGTGGGCGGTGATGCGCGCCGGCGCCTGCCTACCTGTCGCGATATGACTCGCGCGCAGCGCGCGCCGCCCAGAAGCCGGCCGAGAGCTGGCTCTGGTCTGCATCGGCGAACGACGCCACGCGGTGCAAGGCACCCGCGGTGACATTGATCGCCTCCTTGACCATGCGCACCGTCACGGCTGGTTGCCGGACGGCTGCGGCGGCGAGCTGCAACGCCTCGGCGACCGCGCCACCGGGCGCGGCCAGCGCGTCGGCAAGCCCCCAGTCGAACGCCTGCTGCGCGGTGAACTTCTCGCAGAGCAGGCAGATACGCTTGGCGCGGGCGGGACCGACCAGGCTGATCAGCCGGGGCAGCGCACCCCACTGCAGATTGATGCCGGCCTTGACCTCCGGCACGTAGAGGAAGGCATCGCTCGCCATGACCCGCCAGTCGCAGGCCAGCGAGAGCGCCACGCCGCCACCGACCGCCATGCCCTCGATCGCGGCGATGCTCACCTGGGGCAGCCGCTCCCAGGCCTCGCACATGCGCACGCCGCCGTAATACATTTCGCGCCGTTCCAGGTCGTCCCGGCCGGCGTCGTTCCACATCTCGTCAGCGAGGTCCATGCCGGAGGAAAAGGCCTGCGCCGATCCCGTCAGCACCACCGCCTGCGTCGCGCGGTCCTCCTGCAGGTTCTGCGCGCAGCGGGTCAGCTCGCGGATCAACTGCTGATTGAACGCATTGAGCTTCTCCCCGCGCTCGAACCGTACCAGCGCAACCGTCTCGTGTCGCTCGACATGCAGCATCGCCACGCCTCCACGGCTTCAGCCATCGTCCGCCGGATCATACGCCAGGGTGGCGGCCGGCCGGGGCCGTGCAGCGGGGGCGGTCGCGACTGACGTCGCTCCTACAGGGTGCTGTCCAGCCACTGCGTTGAACGACGCGCGGGTCGCGACTGACGTCGCTCCTACAGGGTGCTGTCCAGCCACTGCGTTGAACGAAGCGCCGTAGGAGCGGCGCGAGCCGCGACGGTTTCGACCGCCGCGCTGTCCAACCGCTGCGTTGAACGACGCGCGGGTCGCGACTGACGTCGCTCCTACAGGGTGCTGTCCAGCCACTGCGTTGAACGACGCGCGGGTCGCGACTGACGTCGCTCCTACAGGGTGCTGTTCAGCCACTGCGCTGAACGACGCGCCGTAGGAGCGGCGCAGAACCTCAGATCAACCCGAGAGCGAGCATCGCGCGGGCGACGCGCATGAAGCCGGCGATATTCGCGCCGACGACATAGTTGCCCATCGCGCCGAACTCCTCGGCGGTCTCCCAGGCGGCCGCGTGGATGCTGGTCATGATGCCGTCGAGCTTGCGTTCCGTGAACTCGAAGGTCCACGAGTCGCGGCTGGCGTTCTGCTGCATTTCCAGCGCCGAAGTCGCAACGCCGCCCGCATTGGCGGCCTTGCCCGGTCCGTAGGCGATCTTCGCGTCCAGGAATACCCGGATGCCCTCCGGCGTGGTCGGCATGTTGGCGCCCTCGCCGACGGCGATGCAGCCGTTGCGCACGAGGATCTTCGCGTCGTTGCCGTTGATCTCGTTCTGGGTCGCCGACGGCATGGCCACCTGGCAGGGAATCTCCCAGATGTTGCCGCCCGGCAGATAACGCGCCCGCTTGCGGTGCTCGGCGTAATCGGAGATCCGGCGCCGCTCGACCTCCTTGATCTGCTTGACCAGCTCGATGTCGATGCCCTTTTCATCGATGACCACACCCTGGGAGTCCGAGCAGGCCAGCACCTTCGCGCCCAGCTCCTGGAGTTTCTCCATGGTGTAGATGGCCACGTTGCCGGAGCCGGAAACGACGCAGGTCTTGCCCTCCAGCGTGTCGCGGCGCACCTTGAGCATCTCGCGCACGAAATACACGGCGCCGTAGCCGGTCGCCTCCTTGCGCACCAGCGAGCCGCCCCAGCCGATGCCCTTGCCGGTGAGCACACCGGATTCGTAGCGGTTCGTCAGTCGCTTGTACTGGCCGAACAGGTAGCCGATCTCCCGGCCGCCCACGCCGATGTCGCCGGCCGGCACGTCGGTGTACTCGCCGAGGTGCCGGTGCAGCTCCGTCATGAAGCTCTGGCAGAAACGCATGATCTCGTCGTCGGAACGGCCCTTGGGATCGAAGTCCGCGCCGCCCTTGCCGCCGCCGATCGGCATGCCCGTCAGCGCGTTCTTGAACACCTGCTCGAAGCCCAGAAACTTGACGATACCGAGATAGACGGACGGGTGGAACCGCAGGCCGCCCTTGTAGGGCCCGAGCACGCTGCTGAATTCGACGCGGAAACCGCGGTTGATGTGCACCTCGCCGCGATCATCCTGCCAGGGCACCCGGAAGATGATTTGCCGCTCCGGTTCGCAGATGCGCTGGATGATCTTCTGCTCGGCGAACTCCGGGTACTTCACCAGCACCGGGCCGAGGGACTCGAGCACCTCGCGCACGGCCTGGTGGAACTCGTTTTCGCCCGGATTGCGGGCCTTGACCTGCTGGAAGACGGTTTCGATGGATTCGGGCAACGCTTTTAACATGGCTGGGTCCCGGCGAAATCGCGGCATGATGCCGCGGCGGCGCGCTGCAGTCACTAGGGAAAGACCGCGAGTCCACGGACCGGCGGCGCCATCGGGCTACAATCGCCCTCCCATGCAGATCGGACCCTATCGAATCGACCCGCCGGTGGTCCTCGCCCCGATGGCCGGGGTCAGTGACCGGCCGTTCCGGGAACTGTGCCGGCGATTCGGCGCGGGGCTCGCCGTCTCGGAGATGACCGGCACGGATCCGCGCCTGTGGGGCACCGCCAAATCGCGCCACCGCATGGATTTCGCGCAGGAGAGCGCCCCGGTCAGCGTGCAGATTGCCGGCCACGACCCGCAATTGCTCGCCGCAGCTGCCCGCCACAATGTCGGGCTCGGGGCGCAGATCATCGACATCAACATGGGCTGCCCCGCAAAAAAGGTGTGCAAGGTTGCCGCCGGTTCCGCCCTCCTGCGCGACGAGGCGCTGGTCGGGCGCATCCTGGCGGCGGTGGTCGCCGCGGTACCGGTCCCGGTAACGCTGAAGATCCGCACCGGTTACACACGCGAGCAGCGCAACGCACCCGCGATCGCGCGCCTCGCCGAGGCGGCGGGCATCGCCGCGCTCACGGTGCATGGCCGCACGCGCGAGGACTTCTTCGCCGGCGCGGCCGAGCACGATACGGTTGCGGCCGTGAAGGCCGCCGTGCGCATCCCGGTCATCGCCAATGGCGACATCGACTCGCCGGAACGGGCCCGCGAGGTACTCGCGCACACGAACTGCGATGCGGTGATGATCGGCCGAGCCGCACACGGACGGCCGTGGATTTTCCGCGCGATTACCCAGTTCCTTGCCACGGGCAGCGCGGCGGCTCCCCCGCAGCCGGAGGAAGTGCGCGACATCGTGCTCGGCCATCTCGACGCCCTGTACGGCTTCTACGGCGAGCACATGGGCCTGCGTATCGCACGCAAGCACCTCGGCTGGTACGCCGCGGGCCACCCGGGTGAACGGGAGTTCCGGGCGGCTGCCAACCAGGCCGGCATACCCGCCGTGCAACGGCGGCTGGCACAGGAGTTTTTCACCCGACCCGCCGAGCGGCCGCGCGCCGCCGCCTGATCGCAAGGAGCCCGCCATGAATCTCGGAAAGCATCACGCCGCGTGGGGCACCGTGGTGCCCGCCGTGGCACTCCTGTGTGCCGTCACCGCGTACGCGCAGGCGCCAGCCCCGGCGACTCCACCGCCCCCGGCGGCGATCAGCCCCGAGGCGCAATCCTTCTATCGCAACCTCCGGCCGCGGCCGCCCGGGCAAACGGACTACCAGGACCCGCAGGCCATGCAGCGCATGCGCAACGGTCTGGCGCAGATGTTCCTCGCGAACGCCCGCAAGATCTCCACCGATTACCAGCTCGAGGAAGTCGATGCGGGCGGGACCAGGGCGTACTGGATACGCACCGGTACGCCGCGGCACGCCGACAAGGCCATCCTGTACCTGCACGGCGGCGGTTACATCATCGGCTCGGCCACCAGCAATCTCGGCGTGCCCCTGCGCATCGGTCCGGCCGCCGGCGTGCCGGTCCTGTCGGTGGATTACCGGCTGGCGCCCGAGCAGCCCTACCCCGCCGCGCTCGACGACTGCCTGGCCGCCTACCGCTGGCTCCTGAAGCACGGCATGAAGGGTCGGGACATCGCTTTCATGGGCGACTCGGCCGGCGGTGGCCTCGCCGTCGCCTGCGCGCTCGGCGCGCGGCGCGACGGGTTGCCCATGCCGGCCGCAGTCGCGGCGCTCTCACCGCTCACCGATCTCACCCCGACCAGCGACACGCGCCATACGCTCGCGCCCTACGATCCGCTGGTGGTCGGCGACCCCACTGCGCGGTTTGCGCTGTACGCCGGCGGGCACGACGTGCGTAATCCCCTGATCTCGCCCGTGTACGGCGATCTGACGGGCTTTCCGCCGCTGCTGATCCAGGTGGGCACGCGCGAGGTGCTGCTCAGCGACTCCGTCCGCCTCGCGCGCCGCGCGCGCGAAGCCGGCGTGGACGTGACGCTCGACGTCTGGGAAGGCATGTGGCATGTCTGGCAGGATCACGCCACCGCGCCGGAAGCGAAGGCCGCGTCGCGGGACATCGCCCATTTTCTCGAGGCGCAACTGCTGCGCAGCGATCACCCCGCCAGCCGATGAGGGCCGGCGGCATGGCGCGCTTGCCCGGGCCACCGGCACCGCCGCCTGCGACACACTGAGCCATGGCCCTCTTCCGCCTGAACCAGGTCAGCCTCGCCTTCGGTGACCAGCCCGTCTTCCGCGATGCCGACTTCAGCATCGAGGCAGGCGAACGCGTGTGCCTGATCGGGCGCAATGGAGCGGGCAAGACCACGCTCCTGCGGCTCATCACCGCCGAGCAAAGCCCCGACTCGGGCGAGGTGGTGCTGCGCAGGGACATGGTCGTCGCCCAGCTCCAGCAGGAGCTGCCGACGGACACCGGCCGGACGGTGCGCGAGATCGTGCGCAGCGGACTGGCGCCACTGCAGGCGCTGGTCGAACGCTTCGAGGAGCTTTCGCCACGCGCCCGCAACGCCCAGGATGCCGCCGAGCTGCAGGCGCTGCAGGCGCGGATCGATCTCGCCGACGGCTGGAACCTCGAGCAGCGGGTCGAAAGCATCATGAGCGAGCTCGCCCTGCCCGCGGAGCGCACGCTCGGCGAACTCTCCGGCGGCTGGCGCCGGCGCGTGGAGCTCGCCCGCGCCATCGTCGCGCGGCCTGACCTGCTGCTTCTCGACGAGCCCACCAATCACCTCGACATCGTGGCCATCGAATGGCTGGAGACGATGGTGCAGCGGTTCACCGGGGCGGTGCTCTTCATCAGCCACGACCGCGCCTTCCTCGACCGGATCGCCACGCGCATCGTCGAGATCGACCGCGGCCGGCTGCTGAGCTTTCCCGGCGACTACCTCGCCTTCCTCGAGCGGCGCGAACAGCTCCTCGACGAGGAAAAGGCGCAGAACGCACTCTTCGACAAGAAGCTCGCGGATGAAGAAGACTGGATCCGCCAGGGCATCAAGGCGCGGCGCACCCGCAACGAGGGCCGCGTGCGTGCGTTGCTGAGGATGCGCGAGCAGCGTGCGGCCCGCATCGCGCAGACGCAGAAGGCCCGCATTTCGATCGAGGCGGCCCAGCCCTCGGGCCGCAAGGTGATCGAGGCGCGACACATCACCCACGGCTTCGGCGGGCGCGCGTTGTTTCGCGATCTCACGATACGGATCGCGCGCGGCGAGCGTATCGGGCTCATCGGCAACAACGGCGTCGGCAAGACCACGCTGCTACGCATCCTGCTCGGCGAGATCACGCCCCAGGCCGGCACCGTGAAGCTCGGCGCCGGCATCGAGACCGGTTACTTCGGACAACTGCGCGAGACGCTCGATCCGGAGAAAACCGTTGCACAGGTCATCGGCGACGGCCAGGACTACGTGCGCCTGAACGGCCGGCCCGTGCACGTCATCGGCTACCTGCGGGGATTCCTCTTCAGCGCGCGCCGCGCGATGACCCCGGTGAAGGCGCTGTCGGGCGGCGAGCGCAACCGCGTGATCCTCGCCCGGCTGTTCACGCGGCCGACCAACCTGCTGGTGCTCGACGAGCCGACCAACGATCTCGACGTCGAGACGCTGGAGGTGCTCGAGGAGCAACTCACGAGCTACGACGGCACACTCATCGTCGTCAGTCACGACCGCATGTTCATGGACAACGTGGTCACCAGCACGCTCGCCTTCGAGACCGGCGGCGTCGTGCGTCGTTATCCGGGCGGCTACTCCGACTGGATGCGCCAGGGCGGCGAGCTCGCGGTGGCCGGCGACCCGACGCGGCAGCAGGCCGATCTGCCCGCAGGCAAGTCACCCCGTCGGGTGAAACCGGCAACAGTGCGCGCACGCCTCTCCTTCAGGGAACAGCGCGAACTCGACGGGCTGCCCGCGCAGATCGAGGCGCTGGAGCGCGAGATCACCACCGTGGAAACGCAGATCGCGGCACCGGGGTTCTACGGCCAGCCGTGGGAGGCGACCGCGCCCGTGCTGGCCCTGCTCGAAGCGAAACAGCACGAGCACGAGCGGGCCACGGCCCGCTGGGTGGAACTCGAGGACCTCAAGCAGCGGCTGGCGGCGTCCGACGCCTGACCGGAGCGGAACCGGCCGGGCAGGCGCGCAGCGCGCGCATTATCATGGGCGCTTTCGCCTACCCGGAGATTGCCTCATGAAAATATCCATGCACGCCATGTCGGTGGAGCTCTTCGTGCCCATGCTCGGCAATCTCGCCGCGATCCTCGACAAGGCCGTCGCCTCGGCCGCGGCGCGCAAGTTCGACAGCGGCGTGATCGCCGGCAGTCGCCTCGCGCCCGACATGCTGCCGTTCACGCGGCAGATCCAGCTCGCCTGCGATTTCGCCAAGAACTCCACGGCGCGCCTGGCCGCCCAGGACCCGCCGAGGTTCGCCGACGAGGAGACGACGCTCGCCGAGCTGAAAGCGCGCATCGAGAAGACGATTGCGTACCTGAAGACGGTCTCCGCCGGCGCGCTCGAAGGCAGCGAAGACCGCCAGATCGTCGTCCCCTTGCACGACCGCAAGCTCGAGATGCGCGGCCTGCCGTTTCTGCAGCGCTGGGTGCTGCCGAACTTCTACTTCCACGTCGTCACCGCCTACGCCCTCCTGCGCCACAACGGCGTGGACGTCGGCAAGATGGACTACCTCGGGCGCGACAGCGTGCCGCCGGCCTGATCAACGGTCGTTGAGCGCGTACCGCCCCGGGCCGAGCATCGCCACGGCAATCGCGGTGAACAGGAAGAAGCCCTGCAGCTCGAGCGCCCAGCCGCCCATCGGACCGAGTGAGAACAGGTCGGATGAATGCACCAAACCGATCGCGAAGAGCATGTTGACGGCGATCAGCACCGCACCGATGCGTGCGAACAGGCCGGCAATGACCATGAGCGGAGCGATGACCTCGCCGATGTACACGCCGTAGGCGACCCAGGCCGGCAACCCGGCTGCGCCCACCATGCCGATGATTGGGCCGATGCCGCTCGCCAGTTTCGCGACTCCGTGCAACAGGATGAGCACGCCGAGAACCACCCGCAGCAATAGCAGGCCACTGTCGGTCATCACGCTTCTCCCCTCGCCTGGTGACCCGCACCAAGGTAGCGCAGGTCCGCGGCCTTGGGAATGTCCGCCGGTCGCCGGCCGCTGCCCGCCGCGCGCGAGCGCAACTGCCCGCAGCCCCCATCCACGTCCTGCCCGGCGGAGCGGCGTAGTTTCGCGAGCACCCCGCGCCGGTGCAGAAACCGCGCCATCGCCGCGGCCCGCTCCCCGGATGGGCGCGCGAACGACGCTCCCTCGATGGTGTTGTACGGAATGAAGTTCATCACCGCGTACTTGCCGGCGAGCAGTCGCGCAATCGCTTCGAGTTCGTCATCGCCGTCATTCACGCCGGCAAGCAGTGTCCACTGGTACTGGATCGGATAGCCGGTGCGGCGCGCGTAGTCCTCGGCGCGCATGACGAGATCTGCCGGATCCATGCGCGGCGCGCGGGGCAGCAGGCGGGCACGCAGCTCCGGTTTCGTCGTGTGCAGCGAGAGCGCCAGCGCAGGCTTCACCGGGCCTGCCGGCAGGCGCTCGAACAGGCGCGGATCCCCCACCGTGGAGAACACGAGGTTCTTGTGGCCGAGCCCGCCCTCGGTGCCGAGCAGGGCGATCGCCGCGAGCACGTTGTCGAGGTTGTGCGCCGGCTCGCCCATGCCCATGAACACGACGCGACGCACCGCCCGACGCTCCCGCGCCAGCGCGACCTGCGCGACGATCTCGGCGCTGCCGAGATGCCGGCGCAGGCCCTCGCGCCCGGTCATGCAGAACAGGCAGCCGACCGCGCAGCCGACCTGGCTCGACACGCACACGCCGTCCTGCGGCAGCAGCACGCTTTCAATGGTCTGCCCGTCGCCAAGCCGCAGCAGCCACCGCGCCGAGCCGTCCGCGGCCGGATGCTCGGATTGCAGGCCCGCGAGCCCAGCCAGCGCTTGCGAAATGGCTGGCAGCGCCGCCTGCATGCGCGCGGGGAACTGCGCTTCGCCGCGCCGGGCCAGCGCATCGAGCGGCAGGCCGCGCGACCAGGCCCGCAGCGCCAGCGTCTCGTGCAGCGGTCGGGCGCCGGCTGCACGCAATGACCCGCGCACCTCGTCGAGTTGCATCATGCGGTCATTCTAATGGGTGCCCGCCGCCGTCAACGCCGCGTCCACTGCTTCGCGCCAGCGTCGATAACGTCCCGCCAGGCCCGGATTGGCCCGCGGCTGGAAGTGGTCGCCCGGCGCCTCGTCCCAGTTCCGCGGTGCGCCAGCCAGCAGGAACGCCAGCCCGCGCGCCGTGGCCTCGGATTCGCGGCTGCGCCAGGCCGGCAGGCCGGCGAGATCGGCGAGGCGCTGGCAGAAGTCATCGGTCGAGGTAATGCCGCCAGCAAGCACCAGGCGGCCCGGCCGCGGGCCGTGGGGCGCGAGTTCCTCGATATTGACGGCGATGAGAAACACGATGCTCTCGAGTACCGCGAGCGCCTGCGCGGCGCGGCTGCCCCCGCCCATGAACCGCGGCTCCAGTGCGCCCGTCCAGAACGGGGAGCCCAGGCCGGAGACGGCGTTCAGGAACAGCGGCGGTTCGCCGACGTCGGGAGCTGTCGCGTCGGCAAGCAGCGTCGTCACCGCCACGCCGACGCGCGCGGCAAACCAGTCGAGCGCGCTGCCGGCACCGTTCACCGTACCCTCGAGCATGTAATCGACGCCGGAAGCGTCGGACCACACCACGCTCGCCAGCAAGCGCGGCGCCTCGGGCAGGTGGTCGCGGATTGCGCGCTGCACGAATGCGCCGGTACCCGCGTTGACGTACAGCGTCGTCGTCGCGAGCGGCCCGAAGGCGAACGGCACGGCCGACTGGTCGCCGGTCGCCACGGTCAGCGGCACGGGGCCGGCCGGGGTATCGAGCTCGCCGAACGCATAGCGGCTCGTCACGCTGTGCGGCAGGCACGCCCGGGGAATCCCGAACAGCGCGAGCAGCTCATCCGACCAGTCGCGACTGCGGGGATCCCAGAGTTGCGTGCGCGAGGCATTCGCCGGATCGACGACCAGCGGGCGACCCACGAGCAGCCGGTGCAGGATGAACGCGGCGAGCGGTCCCATCGCCAGCGTGCCGGCCGCGGCCGCGGCCTGCACCGCAGGCAGGTGCTCGAGACACCAGCGCATCTTGCTCGCCCCGTAGTGCGGCGTGAGCGCGAGCCCCGTGCGTTCGCGAATCCACTCGCGCCGCGGCGCGAGGCGCTCGAGCCAGGCAGCGTGGCGCCGGTCCTGCCAGGAGATGACCGGCGAAAGCGCCGTGCCATCGCGACGATCCCAGCACACCATGCTCGAACGCTGGCTGGCGAGCCCGGCTGCCGTGATCCGCAGGCCGGCACGCGCCGCACGCACGCAGACCGCGTCGATCGCATCGCGCAGCGAGGCGATCAGCTCCTCGGGCTCATGCTCGACGCGATCGGCGCCTTCGCGCCGGGTCGCCACCGGCGCGAACGCCTCGTCCACACGGTTGCCCGTCGCATCGAAGAGGATCGCCCGGCTCGCGTGCCCTCCCTGGTCGATCGCGAGCCAGGTTTCCAAGGCGGCTACTGCTCGTGGCACGCGAGGGCCACGAGCCTGCCCGGCACACCCAGGCGATCTTGCCGGTTGATGCCCCTGCTGACGCTCACGCACGCGCCGCTCCCGAACGACACCGGATCAAATGATCTTGGTGAAAAACCGCCCGGTGTCCGAGCTGCGACGCA
Organism: Nevskiales bacterium; assembly: GCA_011526045.1. Lineage (GTDB taxonomy): Bacteria > Pseudomonadota > Gammaproteobacteria > Steroidobacterales > QUBU01. The sequence continues at coordinate 28,945 of WYBE01000074.1, forward strand.
CGACGTGGATCGGCTCGCGAACCCGCTCCAGCTCGGGGATGGCGAGGCCGGCCATACGCGCGATGCGCGCGACGAACGCCTGCGTGTCGGGTGCCGCCCGGCCGTGGCGGGCGAGCACCGCAGCGCACTCGGCGAGGTATTGCTCGCGTCCACCGACGCTGGCCTGTGCGAGGCCGTGCCGGCGGAATGCGGCGAGCGGAATATTGATGCAATAGAGCTGCGCATGATCGAAGTACCGGTCCCAAAGCTCGAAGTCCCCCGCCAGGCGGCAGACGCCATCGAAGCGTCCGCCCGCCTTGTCCCAGAGCGTGCGCCGCCAGAAGGTGCTCTCCTGCTGGATGAAGCCCGCACCGGCCGGCGATTGCGGCCCGGGCAGGTTCTCGCCCGCGCGAAAGCCGCGCCGGGAGAAACCCGGAAAGCGCCAGCAGGTGTACGGCAGGCCATCGGCCGCGACCTCCAGCGGTGCTTCGGTGGTGATCCAGTCGACCTCCGGGCAGTCGCGGAAGATGCCGCCGACGACGTGCAGCGTCCAGGGCAGATGCAGGTCGTCGGCGTTGATCCAGCCGAGGATCTCCGCATCGGTCCGCGCAAACGCATCCGCCACGGCCTGGTAGGCGCCGTTGTCGGCCTGCGACTGCCAGTAGTGCAGTTGCCGCGAGCGCGCCTTGATCATCCCCGGCGAACCGTCCGTCGAGCCGCCGTCCATGACCACGTACTGCAGGCGCGGGTACTGCTGGTCGATTACCGACGCCAGGCAGGCGTCTAGGAACGTGGCGCGATTGAACGATGGCGTGACGATCGCGATCGACGGCCAGGATTGCGCAGACATGCCTTGACGTTCCTGCATCACACTCCACACCTCGCCATCCCGGGACTTCGATCGGGACCCCCGGTCCGACTATCACGGCTTTGCCGCCGGAGTGTCAATCGGCCCGGCACAACTCCGCCCGCGCGTCGTGAGACTGCAATCTGGCCGCCCGAGGCTGCCCGCCGGGCCCGCGATGTGGCCTAATGCGCCTGGAATCCGCCCCGAACGCCACCGCCCGCCGGATGGCCTGCAGCCCATGGTCATATCGCATCAGCACCGGTTCATTTTCTTCAAGACGCAGAAGACGGCCGGCACGAGCATCGAGGTGTTCCTCTCGTCGCGCTGCGGACCCGACGATGTCCTCACCCCGATCATCCCCCCCGAGCCGGGACATCTGCCGAGGAATTCCCAGGACTTCTTCAACCACATGCCAGCGCGGATCGTGCAGCAGCGGCTATCGCCAGATGTCTGGAACGGCTATTTCAAGTTCTGCGTCGAACGCAATCCCTGGGACAAGACCCTCTCGCATTACCACCTGTGGAACTTTCGCGCCGGCGGCAACGCGACCTTCGACCAGTTCCTGGCTGCCGGCGAGCTGCCGCTCGGGCGACCCCTCTACACCGATGCGTCGCGGGAGAAGGTCATCGTCGACCGGGTGCTGCGTTACGAGAACCTGGCAGCCGAGCTCGGCGAGGTCTTCGCGCGCCTCGGCATTCCGTACACCGGTGATCTCGGCGTGCGCGCCAAGTCAGAATACCGCAAGGATAGACGACCCTACCAGCAGATCTACACGCCCGCGCAGCGCGAGTTCGTCGCGCAGGTTTTCGCGTGGGAGATCGCCCGGTATGGTTATCGGTTCTGAGACCAGCGGAGTCGAACGACCTTGAACGATACCCACAGCAGCGAGCCGGCATTCATCCTGGGGTTGCCGCGATCGGGCACGACGTTGCTGTCATACCTGCTGAACACGCATCCGCAGGTCAGTGTCCCGCCGGAACCATGGCTGCTGCTGGCGCTCGAGGCGCTCGGCGAGGTCTCGCCGCCGAATCCCGCCGACAGCGTCTACCTCGGTCAGGCATTCCGGGAGTTCACGGCGGGCTGCGATCTGGCCACCGCCAAGCGGGCCTTCGCCCTGGATCTGTACCGGCAGCATCTCGCCAGATCCGGCAAGCGCGTGCTGATCGACAAGACGCCGCGGTACTGGCTGAAGCTCGAGCAGATCCGGACAACCTTCCCCGACGCACGCTACATCTGGCTGCGCCGCAACCCGTTCGCCGTGCTGGCATCCATGAAGACCTCCTGGGGGTTCAATCTCGTCCGGCAGCTGGCGGGCGGCGGCGATCACCTGCACGTGTTCGATCTTGCGCTCGGCTCGCGCCGGTTGCTCGAGTTCGCCGCGCACCCGCCCCGGCACCTGCTGAGCGTGAGCTACGAGGATCTCGTCGATGACCCAGTGGGCGAGACCGGGCGCATTTTCGCGTTTCTCGGCGTCGCGCCGTTCACGATCGAGCGCCGCATCGATGCGGGCAAGACCGCTGCCTACGCCGGCTCAACTCTCGGCGACAAGCGGCTCCTGCAGTCGGCAGCGGTCAACAACAGCGGCACTGACGCCTGGCGCACGAACCTGGTCGCCGAGGAACGGAACATGCTCTTCGACCTCCTCGGGCCGGAAGCGATCAGCGACTGGGGTTACGCGGATGTCGCGGCCGAGCTCGGTCGCGGCCGTGACCAGGCGCGCCAGCAACAGGCAACGCGCGACTTGCTCGGTCTCGTCGAGGGCGTTTTCCAGGCGCGACAGATGGAAATGCGCCGCCTCGCCGGCCCGGAGCATTTCGATCCGGCCACTGCGCTCGCCGTCCGCATGGCCTACCGGTATCCGCGCCAGGTCCTCGACGCACTGGGCCTGTCGGGAACGAAGAGGTCCTAGCCACCCCTGCGGCGGAACGGCCAGGAACACCCGCAGTGACCACCGCCAGTCGCCCGGAGTTGCCGATCGAGGCGGCGCTGCCGGCGCTGCGCGCGGCGCTCGCGCGCGCGCCGAACGCGGTGCTGCAGGCGCCGCCGGGCGCGGGGAAAAGCACCGGCGTACCGCCTGCGCTGCTCGACGCGGACTGGCTCGCGGGGCGGCGCATCCTGATGCTCGAGCCGCGGCGGCTGGCCGCGCGGGCCGTCGCTGCCCGCATGGCCTGGATGCTCGGCGAAAGTGTCGGCGAGACCGTCGGCTACCGGATGCGGATGGACACGCGGGTGGGTCCGCGCACACGCATCGAGGTCGTCACCGAAGGCATCCTCACGCGCCAGCTGCAGCACGATCCCGCGCTCGAGGGCACGGGCTGCGTGATCTTCGACGAATTCCACGAGCGCCGCCTGCAGGCTGACCTCGGGCTCGCGCTCACGCTCGACACACAGCGGCATCTGCGGGGCGACCTGCGGGTGCTGGTGATGTCGGCCACGCTCGACGGCGCGGCGGTTGCGCGCCTTCTCGGCACCGATGCCGTGGTGAGCGCGCCGGGACTGAGCCACCCGGTCGAAACGCACCATCTGCAGCGCGCCTCGGACGCCAGGCTCGAGCGACAGGCGACCGCAGCGGTGTTACGCGCCCTCGCGGAGCAGGATGGCGATCTGCTGGTGTTCCTGCCCGGCACGGGCGAGATCCGTCGCGTCGGGCAGGAACTCGGCGAGTGCGAGCTGCGCTCCGGTACGCGCGTGCTGCCCCTCTACGGCGACCTGCCCCAGGAAGAACAGGACCGCGCCATCAGGCCCGCCGTCGCGGGCGAGCGCAGGGTCGTGCTCGCGACCAACATTGCCGAGACCAGCCTCACCATCGAGGGCGTGCGCGTCGTGATCGACTGCGGCCTCGAGCGACGCTCGCGTTTTGACCCCGGCACCGGCATGAGCCGGCTCGAGACGGTGCGCATCTCGCGCGCCGCCGCCGACCAGCGTCGAGGCCGCGCGGGCCGCCTCGGGCCCGGTGTCTGCTACCGGTTGTGGACGAACGCGGCCGAACGGGCACTCGCGCCGCACTCGCCGGCGGAGATCACGGAGGCGGACCTCGCGCCGCTCGCGCTGGAGCTGGCCGCCTGGTGCAGCACGGCCGACTCGCTCGCCTGGCTCGACCCGCCGCCCGCTGCAGCCCTCGGCCGCGCGCAGGAGCTGCTGCGTGCGCTCGGCGCCACCGGTGACGACGGACGCATCACCGCGCACGGGCGCGCGATGGCGCGCCTCGGGGCGCACCCGCGGCTCGCGCACCTGCTGCTGCGCGCGCGCGAGGCCGGCGTGGGGCCAACCGGCTGCGCGCTCGCCGCGCTGCTCGGTGAGCGCGATCTCCTGCGCGGCCCGGGGCGCGACGCCGACCTGCGCAGTCGCCTGGAGCTCCTCGCCGCAGCCGACGCCGGACCGCGGCCCGACGCTGCATCCGTCAGGCAGGTCCGGCGTGCGATGCGGCTCTACGAGCGTCAGCTCGATCTGCCCGGCGAGTCCGGGCGCATCGCATCGGGCGAGGCCGGCTGGCTCCTCGCCTGCGCCTATCCGGAGCGCATCGGTCGTGCGCGGGTGCCCGGCTCCGGCCGCTACCAGCTCGCCAGCGGGCGCGGCGCAGCTTTCGGTGAGCCGCAGGCGCTGGCCTCCGCCGAGTTTCTCGTGGCCGCACAACTCGATGCGGGCACGCGCGAAGCACGCATTTTTCTCGCCGCGCCCCTCACCCTCGGCACGATCGAGGAGCACTTCGCTGCCGACATCCGCGACGAGGATCACATCGGCTGGGACAGTCGCGAGCAGGCCGTGCTCGCCCGCCGGCAACGCACGCTCGGCGCGCTGGTGCTCACGGAGACGTCACTGCGCAACCCCGACCCGGATGCGGTCGCCGCCGCGATGCTTGCCGGTATCCGCGAGCTCGGCATCGACGCCCTGCCCTGGACGAAGGAGCTGCGCAGCTGGCAGGCCCGCGTCCTGCTGCTGCGGCGTGCCGACCCGAATGCGGGTGGGCCGTGGCCCGATGTGAGCGACGGCGCGCTGCTCGCGACTCTGGAGACCTGGCTCGCACCCTGGCTCGATGGCATCTCGCGGCGCGAGCACCTGACGCGGATAAAACTCGCCGATGCGCTGCGGGCGATGCTCGGCTACGCGCAGCAGCGCCAGCTCGACGAACTCGCGCCGACACACCTCACCGTGCCGAGCGGCTCGAGCATCGCCCTCGACTACCTCGACGGCGAGACGCCGGGCCTCTCGGTACGGCTGCAGGAGCTGTTCGGATTGCGGGACACGCCACGCATCGCCGGCGGGCGTATCGCCGTCATGATGAAGATCCTCTCGCCCGCGCGGCGCCCGGTGCAGGTCACGCAAGATCTGAAAAGCTTCTGGGACCGGGGCTACCACGAGGTGAAGAAGGAGCTGAAGGGCCGCTACCCGAAGCACTACTGGCCGGACGACCCCTACCAGGCACAGCCGACGCGGCGCGTGCGCCCGCGCTGAGCGACCGCAGCTACTTCCTCAGCAGCCAGAACACGAGCGTGACGAGCAGCGAAACGACGATGCTCGTGGTCAGCGGAAAATAAAAACCGAAACCGTCGCGCTCGACACGGATGTCGCCCGGCAGGCGGCCGAGGCCGTGACGCATGAGCCAGGGCCAGGCGAGTCCCGCCATCAGGATCAGCAATCCCAGCGTGACCAGAATGCGTTGCATGCGCTGTCTGCTCCGGCCACCGCCCGTGGGCGGCCCCGCTCCGGCGGGTTGCTAGTCGCCCTTCTGGTAGGTGCCGACCAGCACCGCCTCGGCGAGCACGTGGCCGCGCATGGCCTGCTCCACGTCCGGCTTGCGGGCTCCCGGTGGCAACTGCAACTCGGTGTCGAGCGCGTAGAGCTTGTGGAAGTAGCGATGCCGGCCGATCGGCGGGCAGGGCCCGCCCCACTCCGTCCGGCGGAAATCGCTGGTGCCCGCCCGGGTGCCTGGCGGCAGGTCGGTGTTCGCGACCGCCTCCGGCAGGCCGGACGCCGTGGCGGGCATGTTGTAGAGCACCCAGTGCACCCAGGTCATGCGCGGCGCCGCCGGGTCCGGTGCATCGGGATCGTCCACGATCAGCGCCAGGCTTTTCGTTCCGGCCGGCACGCCGCGCCAGGCAACCGGCGGCGACACGTCATCGCCTTCGCAGGTGTAGCGCGCCGGGATGCCGCCCTCGTGAACGAATGCGCTGGACTCGATCTCCATGGCCGTCTCTCCTGCCTGGGCATGCGCGAGCGCCATTGCGGCGAGCAGCGCCAGCGCGCAGCGCGATTTCATGAACCGCTGCGCGCGCGACGCATCCGGGTTCCCATGCCGCGCCAGGTCGCGCCGGAACCTGACCGCGCCGTGCATGCTCAACCGCGCCATCGTCAGTTCGCCGCGACCGGCTCGGCCATGCTGGCCGTCATGGTGATCCAGCCGTCTTCCTGCCAGGGCGCGAAGTGGACCTGCATGCCCATGACCGCCGCGCGCTGCTGCATGGCCGGCACCGTGTAGTTCTCGTGGACCTCCCGCTCGGTCAGGTCGAACTGGCCAAGGCCCTTGCCCGCTGCCAGCACGCGGCCGTAGGGTGACCTCCAGCGGATGGTCATGCCGTCGCGCTGGTAATCGAGCACCAGCTGATAGAAGCAGGCGGTGCGCTCGGTCAGCGCGATCAGGCCGAGCTGCGGATCACCGCCCATGCCGAGCAGTTTGCCGACGCGCAGGAGCATCGGCGTCTGCGTCTTCACCTCGTGCGCCACCATCTCGGCAGTGACGTTGTTGTCCTTGGCAAACTGCAGGGCCGTCAGCTGCACCTTCACCACTGCGTCGTTGAGTTCGTGCTGGTAGGGCTCCGTGACGCTGACCACCTGGATCGCCCGCGCCACCGCGAGTCCGAGCGTTGCCTGCTGCTCCGGCGTGAAGCCCAGCGCAACGCCGCGGTCCGGACCGACCTTGCGGACCGCATCCATCACGGCCGTGCCGAGTTGCGCTTCGCGCCCGACAAAGCCGCTGTGGGTGTAGAAATCACCCGGGGGCAGCGGCGCTTTCGGTTGGCGCGGCGGCGGACCGGCCGCCATGGCAACTCCCGCCAGCACGACGCCGAACAACATGGCCTGGGACAGGACACTCGCGATGCGGGTCATCATGGTGAAAAGCCTCCTCCTGGTCGATGCCGACACTGTATTACCGCGGCACCGCCACTGCCGGCCGACAGATGGTCAGGCAGTCAACCCGTGCCGCGGGCCACCGCCCGAACCGGGCAGTCCTGGCTCAGTAGCCCATCCCGGCGCAACACTCCTGCAGGCCCTGCTCGCCGGCGACGCGCTGCGCGCAGCGACGGCCGGCCCGATTGGCGGCAAGGTCGCGCCGCGAGGCATCGCCCGGACCGAAGGCATCGGCGATCTCCTTGGCATAACCGGCCATGAATGCGTCCCCGCCACCGCAGCGGATCGCGATAGCGCCGGCGGCGAGGCAGTGCTTGCGCAGGTCCGTGCTGCCATCGAGCGCGAGCGAATCCACGGTGCGTTGCATGCAGCTCGACTCCGGCGCGCGCGGGTTCGCGCTGCAGGCACCGAGCAGGACGGCGCAGGCAAGGATCGCAACGAGCAGGCCACGACCGGCGAGCCAGCTGCGCACCTCGGCCGCGTCGGCCTCGAACCAGCGCCGCGCGGACCCCAGGCGAAACGTGTAGCCCCAGGCATCCATGTCGGCAAACATCCGTTCGCGGCCCATGCCGGGAATCGCATCGGCGAGCAGGATCTGCAGATAGCAGACCGCGTTCTCCTCCTCGAAGCTGCCACCGGCGTCAGTGTCGAGGGATGCGCGACGCGCGGCATCCATGCAGATGTAGTGAGCGGCCTCGTGCAGCGCCGAGTGCAGCGGCGTATCCGGGCGCAGGTAGAGCGTGTCCCCGACGAGACCCGCCTCCGGCGCACCCCAGTAACTGCCGGGGATCGCCGCGTCGGGCGCGAGCACAGCCACACGCAACCCGTGCGACGCGAGCAGCTCGCGCAGCGGCCCGACGCCGACAGCGTCGATCGTCGTCACTCGTGCCGGTTTCACAGGCGATCCCGCAGGGCGTACCAGAGCATGCCGAGCGCGAGCAGCGGCTGGCGCAACAGCGTGCCACCGGGCCAGGCGGGCGCGGGCAATCGCGCCAGCACATCGAAGCGCTCCGCAGTTCCGGCGATGGCCTCGGCGATCAGCCGGCCCGCGAGCACGCCGATCGAGATGCCGTGGCCGGAGTAGCCCTGCGCGAACCAGGCATTCGGCGCCAGCCGCCCGAGCTGGGGCAGCCGGTTCCGGCTGATGCCGAGCGCCCCGCCCCAGGCGTAGTCCACCGCGACGTCATCGAGTTGCGGGAAGACCCGATGCAGGTACGGCCGCACGAAAGCGGCAATATCCTGCGGGAAGCCGGCCCGGTAGTTCTCGCCACCGCCGAACAGCAGGCGGCGGTCGGCCGACAACCGGAAATAATTCACGACGAAGCGGGTGTCGTGCACGCAGACGTCGTCGCGGATCAGCGACCGCGCGCGCCCGGCACCGAGCGGCGCGGTGGCAACGATGAAGTTGTTGATCGGCATGATGCGACTGGCGATACGCGGCTCGAGCCCGCCGAGATAGGCGTCGCAGCCGAGCACCACCTGGGACGCCTGCACCTCGCCCTCCGCCAGCCGCACGACCGCCGGGGTCGCGCGCGTGTAGCCGAGTGCCCTCGAGTCCTCGAACAGCTGCGCACCGGCCGCCTCGCAGGCACGCGCGAGGCCGAGTGCGAAGTTCAGCGGGTGCAGGTGCATGGCACCGCCGTCGAGCAGGCCACCGAAGAAGGCGCGGCTGCCGAGCATCGCGGGCAGCTCCCCGGCGGGAATGAAGCGGGCATCGTGGTAGCCGTAGTCGCGCGCGAGCTTCTCCGCCCGGGCGCGCAGCGCAGTGGTGTCGCCCGGCTTCGCGGCGGCGATCAACTGGCCTGCCCGCAGATCGCAGTCGATGCCGTGGCGCGCAATCCGCTCGCGGACGCTGTCCTTCGCCTCCGTGGACAGATCCCACAGGCGCCGCGCCTGCTCGCGGCCGAAGCGTGCCTCCAGCTCAGCCTCGTCCTGGCGCAGGCCGCTGCCAATCTGCCCGCCGTTGCGCCCGGCCGCCCCCCAGCCGATGCGTTGCGCCTCGAGCAGCACCACCTTGTAGCCGCGCTCGACCAGATGCAGCGCCGCCGAGAGCCCCGTATAGCCGCCACCGATGACGCACACATCGGCATGGACGCGCCCGCGCAGCCTGGGCCGCCGTATCAGCCCGACGGCGGACGCGGCGTAGTACGAGTCCGGGTAACCGTTTTGCACGGGCGGGCACAGCACCATGTCGCACGAAGGTGCGTTCCAGTATGACCGAAACCGCCCTGCCCGATTTCACCCCTGCCGCAGCGGCCGGCGGAAGAACCAGGCGGCCATGGCGGCGCAACCGCCCGCGCCCAGTGCGAGCGGCCAGGCCGGGTCCGCGCCATAGAGCGTCGTGGCGAGCACCGGCCCGATCAACATGCCGAGCACCGGGGCCGTGGCAAGCAGGCCGGCTACGGCACCCTGCTCGCCCGGCGTCACGCTCAGCGTTGCCGCCGCATTCAACCCCGAACTCAGGCTGCTGTAGCCGAGCCCGATCAGCGCATAAGCGAAGTAGAGTTCGTGCACGCTGCGCGCCGCGAGCAGCACCAGCAGCGACAGCGCGAGCACCACGAAACCCGCCCGCAGCAGCGCGACCGGGGCCGGCCGGAAGCGCTGCAGGATGCCGGCCTGCACGACGACCATCACCACGCCCATGACCAGCAGCGCGACGCTGGTCGCGCGCGTGACCGGCTCCCGCCCGGACAAGCCGAAGCCATCCTCTAGGTAGAACACCGTGATGGTCTGCACGCCGGTGAGGACCAGCACCCCCAGGCACCAGGCAGCCAGGTAGGGAAACACCCGACGGTCGGTCGGCGCCATGCGGGCGCGAGTGCTCGTCGCGGCGTGCCGGGCAGGCTCGCGCAATGCCAGGCTCGCGACTGCGGCTACCGCGGCGGAGAGCCCGGCAGCCACGTACATCGGCAGGACCGCGCCGATCGCCGACAAGGTACCGCCCGCGATGGGCCCGAGGATCGTGCCGACTCCGCCCGCGACGCCGATCAGCGCCATGCCCCGCGTGCGCTCCTGCGCGGCCGTGATGTCGGCCACATAGGCCGTTGCCGCCGGTTGCGTGGCCGCCGCCAGCAGACCGTAACCGAGGCGGGCGGCGAGCAGCAGCGCGAAGAGCGAGCCGGGCGCGATCCAGCCGGCGAGACCGGCCTGCAGCGCCAGGGCGAGCAGCAGGAACCCCAGTGCGTAGCCGGCGAGACCGATGATGAATACCGGCCGGCGCCCGATGTCCTGGCTGCGCCGGCCCCAGTACGGCGAGGCGAAACCGAGCGTGACATTCGCCGCGGCAATCAGCACGCCGTACTGCAGCTCCGACAGGCCGAGCTGGCGCACCAGCGGCCCGAACACGACGAACAGCAGCGCCATGCCGATCCGGTCGCTCACCATCCCCGCGACCAGGATGGCCCTGTCGCGAGTGCCGGCAGTCACTGGCCGGACTGCTTGACCTTGCTGTCGTAGGCCGCCCGGCGCAGCATCGCCCGCTGCTCGAGGTAATCGAGCGTGTCCTTGTACAGGCCCGGCTGCGGCCCGATGCGCTCGCCGAACACCATGGCGAGATCCTCCGCCGCGTCGTAGGCAGGCCAGTGCGGCAGTCCCGGTCCGTTCGGGTCACCGTTCCTCGCGAAGTTGATCCAGTACTGGCGCAGCCGGTCACCCCAGGCGAAGTCCGCCGCACTCAGCTCGGGTGACTTCGGCAGGTTGAGCTCCGGGCGCGCGCGCAGCACCCCGAAGATGAACGGAACTTCGATGCCGTGGCCGGCACCCGGCACTTCGCCCCGCATGCTCTCCTGCACGTAGGTGACGTGGTAGAGCCAGGTCGGAGCGCCGCGGCGGCTCATCTGTCGCGCGAGGTAGCGGGTCGAGGTCAGGAACAGCCCCTCGGCGAACCAGCGTTGCGAAACGCCGATGCGGGTCCACTGGTCGTCGAAAACGGCGAGATCCTCCGCGGACAGCCCGTCGAGCATGGCGCCCGCCATGAACCACTTGCCGATCAGCGGAATGCCCGCAATCTGGTCCCACTCCCAGCTGTTCGCGCCGCCGATGTAGGGCACGTCGTGTTGTGCGCCACGCTCGAATATCCGCACGATATCGTCGGGCACGACCCGGCCATCGACGACCGGGTTGAAGCTGATGAGCTGCTGCTCCTGGTACTCGATGATCTGCTCCGGCGTCAGCGCGCGCAGACCGCGGGCCACCGCGCCGTCGTCGCCCGCGACGCCGAAGTGCTCCGCGAACGCGACACCGACCTCGTTCCACGACTGTTCGTGCGGGCCGGTCGGGCCGGGGCTCGACACGCGCCGGCTGCCGTCGAGCGTGATCGCGCTGCCTTGCGCGATGGCGCGCTGGAACAGGCCCTTCGAGGCCGGCGTGACCATGAGCACGTTGACCGACACCCCGCCGGCGGAGTGGCCGAAGATCGTCACCCGCTGCGCATCGCCACCGAAGGCCGCGATGTTGTCGCGGACCCACTCCAGCGCGGCGATCTGGTCCATCACACCGTAGTTGGCCTGCGGCTCCTGCGGCTGGGTGCGCGTGAGCGCCGGATGGGCGAAGCGGCCGAGAAACCCGATGCGGTAGTTGACCGTGACGATGACCAGCCCGGCGCGCGCGAGTACGCTGCCGTCGTGCTCCGGAAACGAGCCGGAGCCGTACTTCATGTTGCCGCCGTGGAAATACACCATCACCGGCCAGCGCGTGTCCGCCACCGGTGCCGGCGCCCAGATGTTCAGCGTCAGGCAGTCCTCGTTCATGCCGACCGTTCGGATATGTTCGTCGGCCCACGGCGGGTACTTGCCGACCGCCTGCGGGCAGACCGCGCCAAAGCGGTCGGCAGGCCGCACGCCCGTCCAGTGCTCGTGCGGCGCCGGCGGACGCCAGCGGCGCTCGCCGGTCGGTGGTGCTGCAAAGGGAATGCCGCGAAAGACCCGCAACCCGTCCGCTTCCACGCCCGCTACCGCGCCCGCCGTGGTCTGCACGACCGGGGCGGCAAGCGCGCTGGCCCCAAGCATCCAACAGGCGACGAGCAGCAGCGCACGCGGGACTGCGGTGCGCCCCCCCCGGGGATGAGCGCCGGCCCGGGGCCGCCGTGCACGGGAAACCAGAGGTATCCGCATTGTAATTCGCATGGCTGACGCCTTCCCTCTCATGCTCTGCACCGGCCGGTGGAGTATGCGTCATGCGCCCCGGGGCCGCAGCCCCGGGGCGGTGATCCGCGCAACCGGTTTCGCTTACACTGCGGGGCCCGCGTCGACGCACCGCCCGGATCCGATCATGCCAGCCCCGCACTCCACGAGCGAAAGACTCACTGCTGCCGCGAAACGGGTCGCCCGGCCCCCGGCCCGCCTCGACGCGGAGTGCGGCCGGTGAGCGGCGCCACGACACTGGCGGTGCTCGCCTTCGGTTTCATGCTCGGGCTGCGCCACGCCACCGAGCCCGATCACGTCGTCGCGGTATCGACCATCGTCAGCGAACGGCGCTCGCTGCTGAAGGCGGCGACGGTGGGCGTCTACTGGGGTCTCGGCCATACGGCGTCGCTCCTCGTCGTCGGACTGCTCGCGATCGGGGCGGGCATCATGGTTCCCGAGTCGATTGCCAGCAGGCTCGAACTCGGCGTCGCCGCAATGATCGTCCTGCTCGGTGCGAGCCTGCTGCGCTCCGCGCTCGCGCCGGCCGCCGCGCCCGATGACGGGCACCGCATGGCGCACTCGGGCGAGGCGCATGCGTCGCGCATCGGCTGGAAGCCGCTGATCGTCGGCATGATTCACGGGCTCGCCGGCTCCGCCGCCCTGATCGTGCTGATCCAGGCCGAACTGGCGCGCGAGGCCTCGGGCCTCCTCGGCATCGGCTTCCTGCTGCTCTTTGGCGTCGGCTCGATCGCCGGGATGCTCGCCATGGGCACGGTGATCAGCCTGCCCTTCGTGCTCAGCGCGGGTTCCGTCGCGCCGCTGCGGGCGTACCTGCAACGCCTCGCCGGGGCCGGCAGCGTGCTGTTCGGGTTGTATTACGGCTGGCAGGCCTGGTAGCCGCCGGCCGTCCTGCGCTCAGCCGGCCATCGCGCGCGCGGTGATGTCGAGCGTGCGCCGCGCCTTGTCCACCAGTTCGTCGATGTGCGAGCGGGTCACCACCAGGGGTGGGGCGACGATCATCGAATCGCGCACGTGACGCATGACGAGCCCCTGCTCGACGCTCGTGTCGCGGCAGGTCTCGCCGATCGCCTTCGCGGCGGGAAACCGCGCCCGCGTCGCCTTGTCGGCCACCAGTTCGAGCGCGCCCATCAGGCCCACGCAGCGAGCCTCGCCGACCAGCGGGTGATCGGCAAGGCTCAGCCAGCATTGCGCGAAATAAGGTGCGAGCTCCTCGTGCACCCGCTCGACGATGCCCTCGCGACGCATCAGTTCCAGCGCGGCCACGGCCACGGCGCAGGCCACCGGGTTGCCCGAGTGCGTGAAGCCGTGATGGAACTCACCGCCCTCGTCCACCAGCGCATCGCCGACACGATCACCGACGAGCACGCCACCAAGCGGCAGGTAGCCGCTGTTCACCGCTTTCGCGAACACGATCAGGTCGGGCTCGATGCCGTAGTACTGTGACCCGAACCACTCGCCGAGGCGGCCGAAGCCGGTGATCACCTCGTCGGCAACCAGCAGGATGCCGTACTCGTCGCAGATGCGCTGGATCTCCGGCCAGTAGCTGTCCGGCGGAATGATCACGCCGCCGGCGCCCTGCACCGGCTCGCCGATGAAGGCGGCAACCTGGTCTGCGCCGATCTCGCGGATCTTCTGCTCGAGCGCCCCGGCAACCCTGAGTCCAAACTCGTCCGGGTGCAGCCCGGCGCCGAGCTCGAACCAGTACGGCTGCTCGATGTGCGCAATGCCGGGTATCGGGAGGTCGCCCTGCGCCTGCTGCGCGGGCATGCCGCCGAGGCTCATGCCGCCGATGGTGCTGCCGTGGTAGGCGTTCCTCCGGCTGATGACGGTCTTCCTGCCGGGCTGGCCCTGGATATCCCAGAACCGGCGCACCAGGCGGATGATGGTGTCGCTCGCCTCCGACCCGGAGTTCGTGAAGAAGACGCGGCCGAACGCGGGCGGCGCAAGCTCCGCGAGCAGTGTCGCCAGCTCGATTGCCGGCGGATGCGTGCACTGGAAGAAGCTGTTGTAGTAAGGCAGCGTTTCGAGCTGGCGCAATGCCGCCTCGATCAGCTCGCGCCGCCCGTAGCCCAGGCTGACGCACCACAACCCCGACATGCCGTCGAGTATCCGGCGCCCGTCGGCTTCGTAGATGTACACGCCTTCGCCGCGGGTGATGACCCGCGTGCCGCGCGCGCCGATCTGGTGGTGGTCGCTGAACGGATGCAGGTAGTGGCGCCGATCGAGTTCCTGCAGGTCTGCCAATGTTTCACGGTGCTTCATGCAGTCGAGCGCCCCCAGTGTCCAGATCGCGGCTGCCGCCGCTCCTACACATTCAGCAGCAGGAACTCCCGCTCCCACGGGCTGATCACCTCGAAGAACCGTTCCTGCTCCTCGCGCTTGATGGCCGCGTAGACCTGCACGAAGCGCTCGCCGAGCAGCCTGCGCAGCGGTTCGCTGCCTTCGAGCAGTTCAAGTGACTCGTTGAGCGTGCGCGGCAGGGCGAACGGCAGCCGGTAGGCGTTGCCGGTCTCCGGCGCGGAGGGCTCAAGCCGCTCCTGCATGCCGAGGTAGCCGCAGGCGAGCGAGGCTGCGATTGCGAGATAGGGATTCACATCAGAGCCCGCCACGCGGTTCTCGACACGCCGGTCCTGCGGGCCGGTTTCCGGCACCCGGAGCCCGACCGTGCGATTGTCGTAGCCCCACTGCAGGTTGATGGGCGCCGCCATGTAGCGCGTGAAGCGCCGGTAGGAATTCACGTAGGGCGCAAGCAGCAGCGCCACATGCGGCAGGTAGGTCTGCAGCCCGCCGATGAAATGGCGGAACTGCGGGCTCTCGCTGCCGTCGGGCTGGGAAAACACGTTCGCGCCATCCTCCGCCCGGACCACGCTCAGGTGCCAGTGCATGGAGCTGCCCGGTTCGTTCTGCATGGGCTTGGCCATGAACGTGGCGTAGATCTCGTGGCGCATCGCCGCCTCGCGCACGATCCGCTTGAAGACGAACGTCTGGTCGGACAGCGCCATCGCGTCGCCGTGCAGGAAGTTCACCTCGAGCTGCGCCGTGCCCTCTTCGTGGACCAGGTTGTCGACCTCGATCTGCATCGCTTCGCAGTAGTCGTAGATGTCCTCGATGAGCGGCTCGAACTCGTCGATCGCGTCCAGGCTGTAGGGCTGGCGCACGGTCTCGGCGCGCCCGGAACGCCCGGTCGGCGGCACGAGCGGGTAGTCGGGATCCGTGTTGCGCTTGACCAGGTAGAACTCGACCTCCGGCGCCACGACCGGGCGCAGGCCGCGCGCGGCATACAGGTCGAGGATGTTGCGCAGCACCTGCCGCGGGGCGATATCCACGGGCGTGCCGTCCATCAGCTCGCAGTCGTGGATGACCAGCGCAGTCGGCTCGTTCGCCCATGGCACCAGGCGGATGGTCGAGAGATCCGGCTCCGCGATCATGTCGCGGTCGGTGGGCGAGAACACCGTCTCCTCCGGGTGCTCGCCGGTGACCGTCTGGATGAAGACGGATTCGGGCAGCCGCATGCCACCTTGGGCTGCGAAGGTCTTCGCCGGCATGAACTTGCCGCGCGCGATCCCGGCCTGGTCGGGGATGATCGCCTCGACCTCGGAGATCCTGCGCTCGGTCATCCAGTCGACGAGATCCTGTCTGTGGTTCATATCGTTCCGTTCACGCGCGCTGCGCGCATTTCATCCGGCACGGTAGCGCCGCGCGGCGTCGCCGAACGCCTGGAAGATCGTCATGGAGAGCGGGTTCTGCCGGGCCTGCCACTCCGGGTGCCATTGCACGGCCAGCGAGAACCCGGGTGCGTCGCGCACCACGAATGCCTCGATGAGCCCGTCGGGCGCGACTGCCTCCACCGCGAGCGCCCCGGCGAGGGCATCCACGCCCTGCGAGTGAACGGAATTCACCGTGGCATGCGTCTGCCCGCTGATCCGCTCGAGCAACCCGCCCGGCGTGAACGTCACCTCGTGCCGCGGCGCGTACTGCAGTTCCAGCGGGTCGTCGGGGTCCTCGCGGTGATTGCCGAAGCCCGGCAACTCATGCACCGCCTGATGCAGGGAGCCGCCAAACGCGACGTTCATCTCCTGGAAGCCGCGGCAGATCGCCATCAGTGGCAGACCCGCGCGCACTGCTGCAGGTATCAGCGCCAGCGCGGCGCGATCGCGCTCGGGGTCGTGCTTCGTGCCGGGCTTGCTCGGCGGCCCGTCGTACTGGCGCGGCTCGACGTTCGACGGGCTGCCGGTGAGCAGCAGCCCGTCGAGCCGGCCGAGCATCCCGGCGACGTCGAACGTACCGCCGAGCACGGGCACACACAGCGGATCGCCGCCGGCGCCATCGGCAATGGCAAGCAGGTACTTCTCTCCGGTGACGTGGAACGGATGGTGACCGAGCTGGCGCCGGTCGCAGATGACGCCGATGAGCGGACGCGGGTTGCGCATGGAACTACGTTGCCAGAGCGCCCGCCACCCCGCCACCACCCCCTGTCGCGCCAAAGGGATGCAGCATGCGCCCCGCTGCTTGATGCAGTGCTTTGCGCTGGCTGCGGGATTCTGTCAGATGGCTTCCTGAAGGGGTCGGCACACGCTCGCCGGCGGGTATCGCATCTCAGAAGAGCGCGCGGTTCAGCGCCAGGTGCGCCTGGATGCTGGCCGCAAAACCGAGGGCGACTGCCCAGGTCCAGCGCAGGTGCCCGAAGAACGTGTAGTCGCCGCGCGCCTGCCCCATCAGAGCGACACCGGCCGCCGAGCCGATCGATAGCAGCGAACCACCGACACCGGCGGTGAGCGTGACCAGCAACCAGTGCCCGTGCGACATGTCGGGGGACATGTTGAGAACCGCGAACATGATCGGGATGTTGTCCACGACCGACGAGGCGACACCGACGAGAACGTTCGCCGCCAGCGGACCGAGATCGGTGTAGGTGGCCCGCGCGAGCACATGCAGGTAGCCCAGCGCGCCGAGACCGCCGACGCTGATGACCACGCCGTAGAAGAACAGCAGCGTGTCCCACTCGACCCGCTTCATGCTGACGAAGATGTCGAAGGGTTTTTTCGCCGGCTTGAAGCCTTCCGGAGCCGGCGGACGCATGGCCTCGGACATCGGACCGTTGTAGACGCGCAGCTCGTCGCGCCGGATCAGGTAACCCCAGGTGGTCAGCAGCCCCAGCCCCGTCATCATGCCGAGCGCCGGTGGCAGGTGCAGAAAGTTATGTCCGGCCACGGTGAGTGCGATGGTGAAGGCGAACAGGACGACGACGACGTAACCGCCCGGTTTCACCGTCGCACCGGCGCCGGTCGCGGCCGGCCTCGCGTCGGGCACCGCGAACGACATCGCGGCCGCGGGAATCAGCCAGTTCACCAGCGCAGGCACGAACAGGTCGAAGAATTCGAAGAAAGTCACGACGCCGCGCTGCCAGACCATCAGCGTCGTGATGTCGCCGAACGGGCTGAAAGCGCCGCCGGCGTTGGCCGCCACGACGATATTGATGCATCCCAGGGAGATGAACCGCGGATTGCCGGCGCCGACGGCGATCACCACCGCGCCCATGACCAGGGCCGTGGTCAGGTTGTCGACGACCGGCGAGATCCAGAACGCCAGGGCCCCGGTGATCCAGAACAGTGCCCGCAGACGCAAGCCGCGGGCGACCAGCCAGTCCCGCAGCGCATCGAAGATCGCGCGTTCCTGCAGGGTGTTCACGAAGGTCATCGCCGAGAGCAGGAACAGCAGCAGCTCGCCATACTCTTCGATCTGGCTGCGCAGGATATCCCCCGCCCCGGCGATGCCGGCCTCGGCGTAGGCCACGCCGACCAGCATCCAGATCACCCCGGCGGCAATCACCATCGACTTCGACTTGCGCAGGTGGGTGAACTCCTCGGCCACGACGAACGCGTAGGCGACGAGGAACACCAGCAGCGCGGCAATGGCAAATGGCGTGTGGATAAGATTGGCGGCGGCGATAGCCGGCTCCGCGCCGTCCGCCAGGGCGGCCGGTGCGAGTGCCAACCCGCCCAGCACGCCGCCTGCGCACCAGATCCAGGCCATCGACATTCGAACTCTCCGGGACGCCATCCGCTGCGCAGCGTACCCCAGTGCGCGGCAAGTTGCCGGCCGGGCCCGTTCCGAAGGATCATAGCGGCGGGCAGCAGGAAGCGTGCAATGACCACCAATGACCAGGCGGACTCCGGATTCGGTGTCGGCGATTTCGCCTTGCGGCTCGTCATCGCGCTGGCGCTCGTATTACTGACCTTCAACCCCACCCGGTATTGCTTCGTCGCCTGGCTGATGCGGTCGATTGCGGCCGGTGAGGCCAGCGCCATTCACGCGCTGGCGGGTATCGTGCTGCTCATCGGCTGGGTGGTCTTCCTCAACGCCGCCAGGGACTCCCTCGGCGCCGCGGGTTTCGTTCTGGGCGCGGCATTCTTCGCCGCGCTGGTGTGGGCGCTCACCGACTTCGACCTGATCGATCTCGACTCGGGTACTGCCGTCGTCTGGATTGCCCTCATCTGCATCGCTGCCCTGCTCGCCGTCGGCATGTCATGGGGGCACTGGAAACGCCAGGCGAGCGGCCAGGTCGAGATGGACCGCTAGGGCGCGGTCCAGGCCATCCCGGCGCGGCAGCTGTCGATCAGCCGCTGGATGGCAGGATGGCGTACGCGCCTGCCCAGTGTGAGCGCATAGAGACGGTCGACGAGCCCTGGAACCGTGCCGAGCTGAAGCAGGCCGTCGCGACGCTTCGCCTCCTCGGCCAGCGCCTGGCGGATCGGCACCAGGCCGTGGCCACGCGAAGCGAAGCCGTTCATCAGCGGGACATCGTCGAGCTCGCCGACGATGCGCGGCCGAATACCCTCTTCGGCAAACCAGGAGTCGAGCCCCTCGCGCAACACGCCGCCGGCAGACGGTAGCAGCAGCGGAGCGCCGTCGAGCGATCGCGGGAACCCCTCACGGTATCGTCCGGCCAGACGCGCCGTGCCGTAGATGCCAATGCGCGTCTCGCCGATCAGGTGCGCATGGATGGGTCCCGCGCTCGCGCGTGGCGGCAGGCGATCGGTTATCAATACGTGCACGGTGCCGGCAATCAGCGCGCGGCACATGGCATCGAGGCCGCCAACCGACACCTCGATCCTGACGGTGTTCTTCGACCCGAAGACCGGGCGCAGGGCGGCATAGAACAACGACCTCGGCACCGAGGCGAGCATCGCGACGCGCAAGCGGCCTTCGCGCTGGCCCGAGACCGCCTCGACCAGCTCGAAACCGAGTCGGAAGATCTGCTCGCAGTAACTCGCCACGACCTCGCCCTGCGGAGTCAGGCGCACGCCACGTGACCGGCGCAGGAACAGTCTCGTGCCGAGCGCGGCTTCGAGCGAGGCGAGCTGCGCGCTCAGCGTCGAGTGGCGCACGCCGAGCAGACGGCTCGCGCCGGCGAGGCTGCCCTCCTGCGCGACGATCCAGAAGCGGTACAGATGGTGATAGTTGGGGCGAGCTGCCATTCTCCCGCGGGCTCCTCGCAACTCAGGCGGCGACTCCTTCCGGCCGTTGCCTCATTGTGGCAGAGCGACTCACCCGAACGCAGCTGCGTTTTTTTGGTTCTTCGCCGATCTGCGGGAATGCAGCGGCTCGCTGGTGGACGATGCGGTGGTCGCGGCCCCGGTGCGTGCCGCTCCTCGCACGTCCATGTGCTCGTCGCTATGGGTTACGCCGGCTGCTGCCCTCCTGGCAACCGGCTCCACACATGCCCGCGCCGGGGCCGCGCCCACCGCTGCATCCGCCTCGCCAGGGGCGATGTGTCGCACGACGACCGGGGCGTGGATCCGGATGCCAGGGGGGTGCGACTCCGCCCGTCTCCGGGCCGAGCCCATCAGCCGGCTGGCCGAGCAGGCACCGCGAGCAAGGCTAAGCTCGCAGAGGCAGCGGCAGGGATGCCGCTGCTGCGCGCCCACGAGACCCAAGGATGTCGAGTGGCGCGCACTCCGCAGCGAGCACGCCTGCGAGGGCACCCGCAGGGCCAGC
>WYBE01000075.1 GCA_011526045.1 Nevskiales bacterium
ATCGCCGAACCAGCTCGACGAGTTCCCGCTTGTACTCAGGGCTGTAGTGCTTGCGCTTCGACATGGACACTCCTTTGGCTCAGTATGAGCCTTAGTGAAAGTGTCCGCAGAATCAGGGTAGAACCCGGGGAGGATGTGGCGATGTGCACCAACCCCCTCAGCGACTTCTTCGCTATGGGCGGGTTCAACCCGCGATTCGAGTCGAACTCCACTGCCCTATGGCGCGGCTACGTCGGGCGATGGGAGATCGTCGATGGCAGGCTCTATCTGGTCGAGCTGCACGGGACCTCTCCCTTCCGAGCGTTGTGGGACGCGCCTAAGGACCGGGTGGCGAAACGCGCCTGACGATCTTGCCAAGGTACAGATCGGCAGGTTTGTCGAACAGCGGATCGCCCGGCACGCGGATGGGACCCACGAGCGACCCGACGGCAAGCCCGCACAGTGTGCCAGCCGTGAGCCTCGTGACGAAAAGGTCGAGGTCCAGAGCATTCCCCTGGAGCTTGCGATCTGAAGTTTGGCTCGTGTGGAACTCATGAATGACGAGTACCGCACGCGGTGCCTCAAGCTGTCGCGCCCAGGCAAGACTGCCGGCAACGGCCGTCAACAACTGGTATCGCAGTAGACGAAGCGGAGGCAACCCTCGCCGGGGATGAGGCAGTAGGGACGTCGCGAGATCACGCACCCGGTCAATGCCACCGCCGCGACCACGCTCGAGAATGCGATCGAGCGCATCTGCGAGGGTGTCAGGGACCAGTTGATCGAATGGCTCGTCGGCCTTCGCTTCGATGGTCAGGGCCAATGGCGCACTGCCTGAAACCGCCCGTACTGCCAAGTCCGCATTGCGTACTTCGCCGACGCGCTTATCGAATGCAAGTCGCGCCTCGGACTCACCGTTCTCCAGCACTGCGGACTGCGTATCCGGGTGTGATGAGAGCAATGCCACAAGTTCATCTGGCACTGAAACAGAACCGGACTCGACCCACGCCCGGGCGAACTCCTTCGCACTGCGGCCGTCCCGCCATTGGTCGGCACCGCCCTTCGGTGGCGCGTATCGAAACCAATCTTCGACGGACTGAATGAGTTGGCCGTTCTTGGTGATGCGCACGGGCGTTCAGAAGATCACGTTGTCATCGGTCCACGCCGCCGAATCTCGCGACGCGAACACCGCCGCATCGAAGATACAGGGCAGTACACCGCTGCGCTCGCAGAGCGCTTGAATACCATCCGAGATGAAACGGTAGTAGTTGTCGTCGCCCAGCGCTGTAGGCGTCAGGCGCACTGGGAAGCCGAACTCGTTCAGCCAGTCGGTCAGGCGACTGTCGATCTGGATCTCGTAGCCGGTCAGTCCCAAGGACTGCAACAGGTTGCGGGACTGCTTCGGTCCGAATCCGAGGAAGTGCTCCTGAACGTGCCGCGCCACCTCGATCCCGACATCCCTTGGCACCAACTGCGTCAGCCGATTGCACTGGGCGAGCGTGTCGGTCCACAAGCCATCTTCGAGAATCTCCAGGTTCTGGGCGAGTTCGGTCGCGATCTTGTCGGCGAACCGGATTCCTCCCGCCTTCCTGAGTGCCTTCGCGATCAGGACGCCGGCATCGCGTGCTTGGTGGACGGTCGGGTACGTAAGGGGAAACGGCTTCAAGCGGATGAACCGTGCCACGCGGCTCTCGGGTCCCGACTTCTGCCGGGTGGTTAACCGCATGGAGACCATGGCCCGCCAGAAGCGCTCCTTGGTGACGGCTGGTTTCGCCTTTTCCAAGTTGCGCTCCTGGCGGGCACGGATCAGTGCATTACCCGCCTGACCGGCGACGAGCTCCTTCACGCGAACAACGTCCTTGTCCTCGA
This sequence comes from Nevskiales bacterium, assembly GCA_011526045.1. GTDB lineage: Bacteria > Pseudomonadota > Gammaproteobacteria > Steroidobacterales > QUBU01. The sequence continues at coordinate 1,846 of WYBE01000075.1, forward strand.
TTTGCCATTGCAGCTTCATCTGATTGGATTTCAGTAGGAGTGCGCGATTCTGGGTAGCGAAGCGAATGGGGCAACTCACCGGGGCGGTCTCAAGCCTTACCGGCCAGCGTGCTACGCGATCGCGCCTCCCTCGCGGTGAGCATGACGGGCTCGTTCGTGCTGCAAGCGCTCTCCCGACCTGCGCACTGCTTCGTCGAGATGGTCGAGCAGTTCTCGCATCCACGCGAAGCGCTCCAAGGCTTCGCCGTCGGATCGCTGCCGAAGCACCTCGTGTGCAGCAGGCTCTTGAGTCAGGCGTGCCAGCGCGATGCCGTGACGCCCCATCTCCCGCAGCGCGTCCGTAGCTTCCCGGGCCCGCTCCTGCAGAGATGCCAACGCCACTTGCGCGTCGCCGGAAAGAAACTCGCCGAGAGGCCCGCCCAGCAGGCGGGCAAGAACGATCGCGGCGACGACGTCGACACTGAGGCCGAGGTCCGCCGCGTGTCGGAAGAGGTCGTCGAACTCGCCTGCAAGGCCGGATTCCGTCAGTAGATCGAGCGTGCCTGCCACGTCGAGCCGGGAAGCATTCGCATCGACAAGTTCGAGCAGTCGGCGATAGGGCTCTGGCAGGTCGAGAGGCAGTGAACGCCTAGGCGTCTCGATTTCGGAGAGGTCGAAGTCCTCCATGGCCGCGAAATCGACGCTGAGGGGGTACATCGTACTCGGGGTCGCCACTGCGTTCATTCTGAGGGACATCGCCACGCTGCCCACGCCGCCCCAGCCGGCCGCCAGTGTCTGCGGGACCTTGCGCAGGGCCGGCAGGTCCTGCGCCTTTTCTTCGTCGGTCCGAGGTGCAACGACCAGCCAGTTGGTCCAAGGGCTCACGAGCCGGTAACGGAGCGCCGTTTCCAAGCCCAAGCCATCATCCAATTCCTTCAAGCGGGCGGCAGCCGCCACGCGAGCCACCGTAGACAAGCCGTCCGGGGAAGGGGTAGGTGTTGTCGCTGGAAACGCCAACTCCTGTCGAACAGTCTCGCCCTTGTCCGTCTCGACTTCGAGGATCGCGGCGCCGTGCGCCGGGGCGCGATCGAAGCGTGCACAGGCGACTACCGTGTCACCCTCGAAGACCGCGCCGATCCGGGCCGGAGCGATGCTCGCGGCGCCATCGGGCCAGCGAACTGCCACCCGCTTGGCCCGCGGCGCGCGCATGCGTTCGAAGTGACGGACGACGCGGTCCGCCATGCCCTCGCGGGGCGACACCAGCTCGCATTCGCCGCCCGTGCCGACTGCGAGCTCGCGAACGAAAGCCTCCGAGACCGCACTGCCGACGCCCACCGTGAAGATCCGGTGGCCGGACTTCTTCGCCTCCTCGACGACGGTCTCCCAATCGGAGACCTCGCCGTCTGTTACCAAGAAGATGTCAGCCGACTCCGAGCGGCCGACCACCGCATAGGCCTCACGCAGAGCGTTGCCGATCTCGGTGCCGCCCATGTTCGCGTCGAGCGCCTTGGCAAACCGCGTGGCCTTGGCGAGGTTGGTCTTGTTGCATGTAAGCGGCCGATCGGACAACTCGTTGGTCGAGTTGCCGAACGCGATCAGCGCAATTCGATCGTGCGGTTGCAGCCCATCGAGGATGCCTTCGAGCGCCTTCTTTGCTTGCTCCATCGAGTCTCCCTGCATGGAGCCGGAGCAATCGATGACGATGGCGAGGTTCAGCGGACGCGGCTGCTGCAGTCCTGGGAAGAACGGCTGGAAGCTCGCCACGGCAGCCAGCCTGTCGCCGTCCTGGCCGCAGAGGACGAAGCTGCGCGTCGCCTGCGGGGCCTTCACGTTCAAGATGAAGTCGCGGTCCATGACCGCCTTGGGCTGGCGCAGCGAGACCACGACGCTCTCCGCCGACTTCACGAGATCGACGGCGTGCGATGGGCAGACGAATTGGGCATCACGCAGCGCACCGAGTACCTCGACGCGCAGCGAGAACTGGTTCTCGACCGTGAGAGACGCTTCCGGCGCCTGGTGCGGCAGATGCGGCGATTCGCCGAAGCGCGGCGCGATCGTGGTTGGCAGGAAGAACCGCAGCCGATCGCCTGCCCATCGATAGAGGATGGCGTAGCGGAAGGTGATCTTCGCCGTCTCCTGCGGGAGCAGATTACCGACATTCATCGTGAAGAGGCCCGGCTCGATCGCTTCCAGCATCACGGCCGCATCCCCGGCTTCGACTGCGTCCTCGTACTTCTCCTCCGCGGCCTTCTTCTCGACGACGACGCCTTTCAGCAGGCGGCCGCCGATGTCGACCTCAAGCTCGAGAAGCACCGCATCGAGAGGGAGAGGGAACGTGTAGACCGCCTCGATGTTCACGCGCTCGTCGTTGCGGTAGGTCTGTGAGACCGTCACTTCGGCGAGCAGATCCTGCAGGACTGCGGAGACCGAGACGTCGCACAGGGCGACGCGTTCGCCCTCCAGGCCGGTCAGGGCCGATGCCAGCTTGTTCATTCTTTTTCCTCGCTTTCGTGAACTTGCGCGTACACCTGCGTCACCGCGCGAAAGAAGGCTCGCACCTGCTCCGGCGTCAGGCCGGCGCGGCCGGGTTCCAGCGTGAGCTCGACGCCGTCGGCGACGACCAGGTGGCTCCAGACCTCGACGGTCCCGGCGCGCCGTGGCGTCGGGGGCAGGGGGCCGGTGGTCTGCTGCTTGAGCAGCTCGCCGATCCGTTCCAGCGATAGGCCCGCCAGCTGCCACTTCCGCACCAGCAGAAGCTGCTCGACATGGCGCTGGGTGTAGTAGGCGCCTTTGCCAACACCCTGCGGACGATCGATCAGTCCGGACTGGATGTAGTACCGGACGGTGCGACGCGGCAGTTCGGCAAGAGCCGCAATCTCGTCAAGGGTGAACGTCTTGGATTCGTTCATGCCAGCTATACTAGCCAGTAAGACTGTACTTAGCAACTGTCACGAAAGCGGGCGTCGCGATCGGTGGCACAACAAGCGGTCGAGCCGCAGCAATGGAGAGATCAGACAACTGCGCAACCGCCGTCGGCAAGTTTGTCGGCGGATCAATAGGCGATAAGGCCGGCACCTCGTTGCCATTGTAGCTACGAGTAGCTACAATGTTCTGCGTGCAAACCGTCGGCGTCCGTGAACTCAAGAACAGGCTGAGCGAATACCTTCGCCGGGTGCGGTTGGGAGAGCGCATCCTGGTCACCGATCGGGGGGAAGTTGTGGCGGAACTCCTGCCACCCGGGCAAGGGCAGCTCGATCCGCTGGTACCGGTGGGACTTCAGTTGCTGAATAAACGGGGCCTCCTGACCCTGGGTGCTCCGGCTGGCGCGAATCTGTATCCAGCGCTGCCGCGCAAGCAGGGAAATCGTCGACGGAGCGCCGCCCAAATGCTCGACGAGGAGCGCGGCACTCGGTGAATCTCTACGCTGAGTCGAGTGCGGTGCTTGCGTGGCTCCTCAACGAGCCGACCGCACCCGCGATGCGCCGCCTGCTCGGCGATGCCGAAGTCATCATCGCCTCAGATCTGACCCTGATCGAATGTGATCGCGTATTGCTGCGGGCAGTGGCGCTCAAGGAACTGACGGAGACCGACGCCGCCGACCGTCGAGCGCACCTCATTGCGGCCGCTGCGCATTGGCAAGTCTTGCGAATCGCGGCCGAGATAGTCGATCGCGCGCGGCAGCCGTTTCCCGGTGACCCGATTCGCACGCTCGATGCCATCCACCTCGCATCGCTTCTTGTCGCGCGCTCTGCGGTTGTTGGCCTGCGGCTGCTGAGCCTTGATGAGCGCGTGCGCCAGGCTGCAATTGGGCTGGGTGTCGCCGTCGAGCCTGCCTGAGTTTCACCACCGCGCACAGGCGCGCAGACCGCACACGGCGCGAAGTTGCACAACAAGGGTGGTGAACATGCGCGTGGCTTCGGCGTGTATTGATATCTATCGTTTCCAAGCGCCCATTTTTGTCGGCGGATCTGGGTTCTGGTGCATTGGCGTCAGAGCCCTAGAATCCGCGTCCCCCAAAAGTGGACGCACCCGATGGCCAGACGTATTGCGCGCGACCCTATCTACAGCGGCCGCGCGAGACGCTCGGCTTTGACACCCCGGCGAGTGTTCTTCATGCTCGTGTTGCATCGACCGGTTGAGACCGCAACGGTTTGAACTTCCTGTCCGCCACCGTCGAGGCAGTCGAGCGTTTACCGCAGGTGCTCCCAAAGCTGCCGCTCTTCTTCCAGGCGGTCCTGCTCCATGCCGCTGAAATCGCCGCGGGACACGACGCCCAGGATGGTGCCAGCCCTGACCACCGGCAGGTGCCGGTACCCTCCGGTCCACATCATGCGCAATGCCTCGATGGCGGTCTGATCGGGGGACATCGTCTTCGGGTCGCGGGTCATGACTTCGGCGAGCGTCGTGTTGCTGGCGCTCTTTCCGGCCGCCAGCACGCGGCCGACAGCATCGCGGCCGGTAAAGATGCCGACGAGCGATCCGTTGTCGGTCACCAGCACGGATCCGATGCGCTGGTCACGCATTTCACAGCAGGCTGCCGCCACGGTGCTCGACGCCGCCATGGTCAATGGCTTCTGGTTGAAAACGATGTCCGACAACTGGCGCATGGCGAAACTCCTGTGATGTGCTGACCTTGCATTGGGTCAGCAGTGGGTGTGCATGCTTCGATTCGTTCATGGGAGCGTGAGCAAGAGCGTACCCGCCCCGGCGATGATACGGAAGCGACCGCCGAGCCCGAGACGGAGTCAGCCATTTGTGGGCGCATGACTTCGTGTTCGACGCCTGTATCGATGGTCCGGAGGTCGTCTCGCGCGCCGCCCACGCCGTCAGCTCATAGACACCATCGAGGGCCAACAGGGCCCTGAATCCGGCGCTCCGGGCAGCGAAGCGGTTACCCCCCGCGAATCGGCGAAGAATCTTTCTTTTGTAGGTTTGAATCGGCTGGTGTTCGATGCCACTGCACCCGCGCAGCTGTGGCGATGGGGATCGATCCGTGAAATTCCGATCTGCCGGAGACGGGGAGGCACTGAGAAATTTACTCCGGTCAAGGATGCCCTGCACGCCACGCCGTCGGCGAAATCCCGAACTGCCGCTTGAACGCGCGGCTGAACGCGGCTTCTGACTGGTAGCCGATCGCGAGGCCGACCTGCGCGACGCTGTCGCGGCCTTCGCGCAGCTTCTGCGCCGCGAGATACAAGCGCCACAGCGTCAGGTACTGCATCGGCGGCTCGCCGACCAATGTCGTGAACCGTTCCGCGAACGCGGAACGCGACGCGTTGACCGCCTGCGCCAGCGATTCTGCGGTCCAGTCCTCGCCCGGACGTGCATGCAGCAGCGACAGTGCCCGGCCCACTTGCGGATCGCGCAGGCCTGCGAGCCAGCCGCGCCGTTCCTCGGGCATCGCGTCGACGAAGCGGGTCACGGCATCGACGAACAGCAGTTCCGAGAGCTTCGCGAGCACCGTGGCGGAGCCCAGTCGCCCACCGCCGATCTCGTTCGCAGCGTAGCGGAACGAACTCTCGATCCAGGCGCCGGAGGCGGTGGTCCGCACGTCGAGCTTGAGCGCTTTCGGCAGCGCCGTGATGAGCGGATTGAACGGCGTCTCGCAACCGAGGTAACCGCAGACCAGGCGCACCATCTCCCCGCCACCGCCGTGAACGATGCGCATGAGGCCGCCGTCCGCCGGCGGCTGCACGATCTCGTGGGCCGGCACCGGCGGCGTCGCCAGGTCGCTGGCGAGGTAATGCACGCCGTTGTGCGGCACCAGCACGATCTCGCCGGCATGCACTTCGACCTGACCGCCGTCGTCCGTGCGCACCTTCATGCGGCCCTCGCTGACGAAGTGGAACGAAATCACATGCCGCGGCAGCTGCCCGAGGTACGGACGGCAATCCTCGGGTGTCACCTGGCCGTTGATACACCACGGCGCCGTGAATTCGGCGTCGAGGAACACGCCGCCGGTCAGGCGCACGACACGCAGTACGTCGGATAGCGCATCCATCGTTGGTTCCTCACGGCTGCCGGAGCCTTGGGCAAAAGATCAGGCGTCCCGGTCATTCAGGTCCCGCCGGCGGTCCCGCAGAGTACGCGCCACCACAGCCCCTTCGAGGAGACCGCCCGTGAAACAGATGGCTATCGTGATTCGAGATGACGCCTACGACAAGCTCCTGACGCCACTGACCTTCGCCTACGTGCAGGCCGGGCGCGGCGTGCAGGTGGACGTGCTGTTCGTGCTCTGGGCCGCGCGCGTGCTGACGGCCGACGGTGCTGCAGCCGTGCGCTGCGAAGGCCGCCACGCGGCCGACGAACAGTGGCTGCGCGACCGCATTGAGGCCGCCGGCGAGCCGACCGAGATACGCGATTACCTGCAAATGCTCGCACGGACCGGCCGCGTGAACCTCTACGCATGCCAGATCGCGTCCGCCGTGTTCGGTGTCGACGAGAACAACCTGCTGCCGGAATCGGCCGGCATCGTCGATCCCGGCTGGTTTCTCGCCGAGAAGGCCGCCAAGGCCGATGTCTGCCAGCACTTCTAGATCGAGCTGCTTGTCCAACATTCTAAGGAGCACACAGCATGAATACCGTCGTCGCCGAATTGCCTCCCGCCTCGAGCCGTGCCGCGAGCTACGCCCGTTGCGTCGTCACGTCCCGCGACAACGACTGGCAGATCGACCGCGATCTGCTGCGCGGACGCTCGCTCGACTTCGGGCGCAAGTTCCTGCCGGACGGCCTGTCTCTCGTTGATCGCATCGCCGGTCTCTCGAACGACGAGGAGCGGCTGCTGAGCCAGATCCAGGGGCGCACCTACGCCTACATCTTCGGGCTGGTGGAGCGCTTCATCAGCGTGAAGATGCTTGAGCAGGGCCGCGCGCACGGCCTCGGCGACCAGCTTGCGTTTGAAGGGCTCGTGCGCTTCGCGAACGAGGAGATCAAGCACCAGGAGCTGTTCCGCCGCATCGATCAGATGATCGGCGCCGACTTGCCGGCCGGCTACCGCCAGGTGGCGGACCCGAACCACGTTGCGCAGGCCGTGCTCGCGGCCAGCGCCTGGTCGGTGCTCGCGCTGACCTGCCATATCGAGCTGTTCGTGCAGTCGCACTATGTCCGCAGCATCGCCGAGCGCGACGAGATCTGCCCGCTGTTCCGCGACGTGTTCAAGTTCCACTGGAAGGACGAGTGCCGCCATGTCGTGCTCGATGAGCTCGAGTGGAGCGCCGAGGACGCGCGCCTGACCCCGGCGCAACGCGACGCCGCCGTCGACGATTTCATCGCCCTGGTCGGCGCCGTCGACAGCCTGCTCGTTGCGCAAGCCGCGGCCGATGCAGAGTACTTCTCGACCTGCGCCAGGCGCGATTTCAGCGAGGCGCAGCGGCAGGCGATCGAACACGGCGTGCTGCGTGCGTATCGCTGGCAGTACATCGTCTCCGGCGTGCAGCACACGCGTTTCGCGCAGTTGCTGGGTGGTATGACGACTCCGGCCCAGTTGGAGCGGATTCAGCGGGCGCTCGCGCCGATCAGGAAAGATCTCGACCCGCGCTCCTCGCCCAGATGCTAGAAGCCCGGCACTTCTGCCTTGCCTCCCCGCGACTATGCGCGAGTGCGGCGTCTTACCCACGGAGCCAGCAGGCTCATTGCGGGGCCGAACAACCACGCGGCGGCGGGAACGGGGACGGCCGTCAGGCTCCAGCGTGCAGCCGAAAAGTCTTCATGTTCGACCACTACTCCGTCGGGACCAGGATCCTTTACGAGAGCGGCCATGATCCCGTTGCCGCAGCAACTTGGCCTCGAGATCACCCATGCGAAGTCACCGTCGGTGGGCGTTCCCAGAGACATCATCTGACCTGATATCGACGCGATAGCGGATGGGGCCGCAGGGCTGGTAGCCGGGCCGGAGGGAAATTCCATCGAGGCATCGACACTATAAGCCGAGGAGTGAATGGCAGTGACCAACACCCAGTCGTTATCAGCCTGCAATGCGCCTTCGAGTAGCCCCGATATCGAATTACCGGAAGTCCATGAATAGGAGTAATGAAACTGGGTCGTTGCTGAATGCGCGGGTGACCAGAAAATTACTGTCCCAAGAATGATCCACAACTCAACGATAGCCCCTCGTATTCTTCTGACTTGGAGAGTTCTCATGCCGTAGCTTCGCTGCGGATCCAATAGCATTGCATGAGCGAAAGGTAGCACGACCCGACAGCGCATGACGTAGCGAAGTCCACATAACCAAGGCGAATAGTACTTTCAAAGGCGAGGGTTTGAACTTCCTGTCCGCTCCTATCCGCCCGGACTCCTCGCGCTACTGGCCGGCCGACGAATACGCCGTCGGCACCAGCCCGCCGAGCTACGATAAGCGGTTCGTGCGCGACGACCTGGAGACCCTGGACTGGGACAAGACCCCGCCGGGCCCGCACCTGCCGGCGGAGGTGATCGCCCGCACCCGTGCCAGGTACGCCGAGGCGCTGCAGCGGCTGGCCGGGCGTTCGATCGCCTGAGCGGCCACGGCCAGGCGAAGCTGGAAATTAGGCAATCGAGGCATCAACATGGGCAACCCAAGGGAGAATGTCATGAAAATGCAAAAGCGCGTACTCGTACTGGGGTTTTTGAGCGGAGCGCTCGTCCTGTCCTCGCTTGCCGGCTGCAACAAGCCCGCCGACCCCGCCACGCAAGCGGCGAAGGCCGATGCCACCGCCGCCACGCCTGCGCCGGACCTCGCGGAGACCAAGGCCATCGCCGAGCAAGCCTACATCTACGGCTTTCCGATGATCGCAGCCTACAAGGCGATGTACGAGTTCAACATCGACAAGTCGTCATCGCAGTACAAGGGTCCGTTCAACCAGATCTGGAGCGACGCACGAACCTTCACGCCCAAGGACACGGCGGTCGTCACGCCCAACGCGGACACGCCGTATTCGACGGCGCAGGCCGACCTGCGCGCCGAGCCCGTGGTGCTGTGCGTGCCGGCGGTCGACGAGAAGCGCTACTACTCGGTGCAGCTCATCGACATGTACACCTTCAACTACGGTTACGTCGGCAGCCGCACCACCGGCAACGACGCCGGTTGCTACCTGATCGCCGGCCCAAACTGGCAGGGCGAGAAGCCGGAGGGCATCGCCAAGGTGTTCCACTCCGAAACCGACTTCAGCCTCCTGATCTTCCGCACGCAGTTGTTCAACCCGGCCGACATGGACAACGTGAAGAAAATCCAGGCCGGCTACAAGCTGCAAACGCTGTCCGCGTTCCTCGGCCAGCCCGCGCCCCCGCCGGCACCCGAGGTCGATTGGCCGAATTTCGCCGGCGATGCCCCGTTCACAACGGAGTTCCCGGCCTACCTGAACTTCCTGCTGCAGTTCGCTCCGGCCATCGGTCCGGCGGCGGTGGAGGAGCCGCTGCGCGAGAAGTTCGCGCGCATCGGCATCGGCGCGGGCAAGCCGTTCGACTCCAAGGCCCTGTCGCCGGAGCAACAGGCCGCGTTCGGCGAGGCCATCAAGGGTGCCGTGGCGAAAATCGACGAGGCAGCCAACAAGATCGGCAAGAATATCAACGGTTGGCAAGCGGGCTCCGCATGGGGCGACCGCGCCTTCTACAACGGCGACTGGCTGCTGCGCGCCGCTGGGGCCAAGGCCGGCATTTTCGGCAACGACGCGGCCGAGGCGGTGTATCTGTTGACCCGCTCGGACGCGCAAGGCCAGCCGCTCGACGGCTCGAAGCACGCGTATACGCTCACCTTCGCCAAGGACGAACTGCCGCCGGTCAACGCGTTCTGGTCGGTGACCATGTACGACGGCAAGACCCAACTGCTGGTCGAGAACCCGATCAATCGCTACCTGATCAACTCGCCGATGCTGCCCGGGATGAAGAAGAACGCGGACGGCTCGTTGACGCTGTACATCCAGAAGGACTCGCCCGGCAAGGACAAGGAGGCGAACTGGCTGCCGTCACCCGACGGGCCGATCTATCTGAACATGCGACTGTACTGGCCCAAGGAAACGCCGCCCTCGATTCTCCCGCCCGGTGCCGGCACCTGGGATCCGCCCGGCATCAAGCAGGTGCAGTAGACCGTTGGCAAACCAGCCTGCGGGCAGAATGAATCCAAAGGAGACGAAGATGAACCAGCCACGAGGAACACCGTTGTCGGGCCTGTTGTGCGGGGCTATTGCCATGCTGGTGCTCGCCGGCTGCGGCAAGCAGGCCGGATCCGCCGCGCAGGCGGCGAAGACTGACGCGGCCACCACCGCGCCAGCGCCGGCGGCAGCCACTGCCGCCGCCACGCCGGCGCCCGGCGCCGCGGACTTCAAGGGCATCGCCGAAGAGGGCTTCATCTACGGCCTGCCCGTCGTGATGATCTACCAGATCATGTACGACTACGCGGTGGACAGGGACTCCGGCCAGTTCAAGGCGCCGTTCAACCAGATCAAGAACGAGACGCAGGTTTTTACCTGGAAGGACACGGCGATCGTCACGCCCAACAGCGACACGCCGTACTCGTGGTTGTGGATGGACCTGCGCACCGAGCCGATGGTGCTTTCGGTTCCCGCCGTCGACAAGAGCCGTTACTACTCGGTGCAACTCACCGACCTCAACTCGTTCAACTTCGGCTACATCGGCAGCCGCGCCACCGGCAGCGACGCCGGCGACTACATGGTCGTGGGCCCGGACTGGAAGGGCGACAAGCCGGCAGGCATCAAGCAGGTATTCCGGTCCAGCAGCGAGTTTGCACTGGGGGTGTATCGCACCCAGCTCTTCAACCCGGGCGACATGCCCAATGTCGAAAAGGTGCAGGCAGGCTACAAGGCCCAGCCGCTGTCGGCATACCTCAAGCAACCAGCCCCGCCCGCGGCCCCCGCGATCGACTTCCCGAAGATCGACAAGGCATCGATGCAGACCGGCTTCTTCGATCACCTCGGCTTTGCGTTGCAGTTCGCGCCGCCGGGACCGGAGGAAGAAGCGATCCGCGCCAAGCTTGCCAGTATCGGCATCGGACCCGGCAAGAAGCTTGACCTCAAGACCCTTCCCGCCGAACAACAAGCCGCGATCGCGGCCGCGATGAAGGCGGGCGACGAGCAGATCAAGCAATACCTCCTGTCCGGGGTGAAGCGCATCAATGGCTGGGGCGTTTTCTCGCCGTTCGGCGACCGCGCGTTCTACCACGGTGATTGGCTGAAGCGCGCGGCTGCTGCCGCCGCCGGCGTGCTGGGCAACGATGGCGTCGAAGCCATGTATCCGTTCACCCGGAACCTCGCGAACGGCGAAGAGCTCGATGGCAGCAAGCACGCCTACACGCTGACTTTCCCTAAGGGCGAGTTCCCGCCGGTCAACGCGTTCTGGTCGGTGACCATGTACGACGGCAAGACCCAGCTCTTGGTCAAGAACCCGATCGACCGCTACCTGATCAATTCGCCGATGCTGCCCGGGATGAAGAAGAACGCGGACGGTTCGCTCACCCTGTACATCCAGAAGGATTCGCCCGGCAAGGACAAGGAGTCGAACTGGCTGCCCGCGCCCGACGGCCCGATCTACCTGGTGATGCGCCTGTACTGGCCGAAGACCGAGCCGCCTTCGATCCTGCCCCCGGGGGAAGGAACCTGGAGCCCGCCCGCCCTGACGCAAGTGCAATAGAGAGGTGGCTTCGGTTTTTCGGACACGGGTATAAGAGGACGGCCGGGAGCGGATCCGCGAGCTGCACGAGAAGATCGGCGAACTGACCGTGGAGCGGGATTTTTTAGAAGGCGCGCTCGAGCACGCTGCGTCCACCCAGCTTGTGTTATGGCAAATTCCGTGTTGCCAAATCCACTAACAGCTTGCAGCCTTCGTCCATACTGCGGCCACACCGCTCAGAGATTGCCGGGGCGGCGCATAAAGTATGAGAAAAAGCGCTGGGAGGCGGCAATCAGGCGATTGCCCGCAAGCCTGGAAAAAAAGGGAACCTGACCTGGGGGACATACAGTGAAGAAGCATCTTTTTGCCACGGTGGCAACTCTCGTGCTCGCGGGCACCGCACAGGCTGCCACGGTCTATACGCTGTCCGATGCCTCGTACGTGAATACCTACGGCTCCAATCCCGTGGTCTGTACGGGTTGCGGCACGGGCACGGCGACTGATGACGGCTTGGGGAATATCACCCTGGCAGGCGTTTCCTGGTACTTCAATGGCGGTGGCAACGAGTACAGTGCCACGATCAGCGGTACCACCACGCTGGCCCCGACTTACACGCCCATCACCAGCCCGGCCAATGCCCTGCCGGCCGGCAGCGTCATCACCGGCAACACCGTCACCTGCACGACGATCAGTTTTGGTAGCACGGACCCCTGCTCAACCACCGGCTACCGCTCCAGCTGGGCAGTTCCTGTGTTTCGCACCGGCCTGCGCAGCGACACAGACCCCGGCACCAGCTGCGGCATGCCGAGCAATCCTGCCAACATCGGCGCGATCGACCGTTGCCGGGTGGACCTCTCGGTCGCAGGCAATGATCTGACCCTGAAGATCAAGCGCGCGCTGTCGGAGTCGGCCGGGACCACCGGCTGGCAGGAAATGACCTTCACCTTCACCGCAGTCCCGGTGCCCGGCGCAGTGTGGCTGCTCGGCTCGGCCCTCGGCCTGCTGGGCCTCGCCCGCCGCAAGGTGGCCTGATCAGCACACGCCAACGAGGGTATGAACATGAAGCTCATCCGATCGGTGGCCGTCGTTGCCACACTCGTAATGTCCGCGAACTCCGCGAACGCCGACCTGCTGGGCCGCGACCTCAATGGCAGCGCCGGCAGCTTCGAGGCCTATTACGACACAGTGCTCGACATCACCTGGCTGGCAGACGCGAACCTGGCGCAGTCGAACCAGTTCGGCGTCACGGGTATCAACCTCAGCAACGGCCGCATGGAGTGGGGTACGGCCAACAACTGGATCGCGGCCATGAACGCGGCTAATTACCTGGGCATCAACGACTGGCGCCTTCCGGCCATGTACGACATCGACAACGATGGCTGTGTGGTGGACTCCTACAGCTCGTACGACGGCGGCGACTGCGGCTACAACGTCGTGAGCACCGGGCCGCAGGCGTCCGAGCTGTCGTCGCTCTTCTACGACACGCTCGCGAACCTTGCCGCCTTCACGACGAGCGGAGCGCTGTGCACGACCTACGCCGCTCCCTGCCCACGCTGGCAGAACACGGCACCGTTCGCGAACCTGGGCGAAGGCAATTTCTACTGGTACGGCCAGGAGACCACCACCGACAGCTCCGGCAACGACTGGGGTCTGCCGGCCTACTACGCCTGGTACTTCGGCCCTTCGGGTACACAGCGCCCGCAGGACAAAGAAGGCAGCTTCTACAATGCCTGGGCGGTCGTGGATGGCGACCTGCAAGTGGTGCCAGTGCCGGGCGCCGTATGGCTGTTCGGCTCCGCGCTCGGTCTGCTCGGCGCAGCGCGACATCGGGCCAGAGCCTGAAGTTCCACGGCCATTTGAACGACGGCTGAGTCCGCTCGGCCACAGTTTGGGAAAGCCCCGCCAGCCGGCGGGGCTTTTTTGTTCATCGCGGATGCGGACTATGCCTGGCCCCACGCCCGCTTCACGGATCCGGATCCTGCTGGTGCTACCTCGGTTCCGTACCGCTGCTGGAGGACAACAGCGTCGGGTCCGGCACGTCCTCCATCGTCAACGCAGAGGTGGGCTACCACATCACCAGGCAGTTGAGCCTCATGGCCACGGTCTTCAACCTGTTCGATAGCGACGACAACGACATCACCTGTTACTACGAATCCCGGCTGCCGAATGAGACGGGGCCCGTGGCCGACAGCCACTTCCACCCCATGAAGCCCCGTACGCTCAGGGTCGAGGCCACCTGCCAGTTCTGATCGGCCCGGGCGCTCCGCATTGCCCCGCTAGCGCGCCGGCATCATAGCCCGCACAGCGATTGGCTCGTATTGGCCTGACTCCGGGTTGTACGCAAGCACCTGTCCTTCAGCGATGTCGTAAACCCACGCGTGCAGGCACATGTCACCGGTTCTGAGTTTCGCAATGACGCCAGGATGCGTGCGCAGATGCTCGATCTGCACAAGAACGTTTTCCTTCACGGCGATATCGAGCAAATCCTCGGCTGCGGCCTCCTTGTAGTGATCACGCAGGATACGACGCGTTCCGTCGGCAAGGCTCAGCCAGCCGGCCAATGCAGGAAACGACGCAACGACACCCGGATCCAGCACCCCGCTCATCGCGCCACACGCCGTGTGGCCGCAAACAATGATGTCCCGTACGCCCAATATCTCGACCGCGTACTCGATCGTTGCTGACGAACCCGACGGCATCAGGTTGTACGGCTGGACGATGTTCCCGGCATTGCGCAATACGAACAGTTCTCCAGGGTCGGTCTGCGTGATGAGACTGGGGATGACCCGGGAGTCGGCGCAGGTGATGAACAACGCCTTTGGAGCCTGTCCCTGCTCGAGCTTTTCAAAAAAAGCGCACTGGGCAGCAAACACCATTTCATGAAACCCGTGAATGCCCTGGATCAGTTTGTGCATTGCGTCCTCGAGGATCCCTGTACTGATGCGTGGCGCGTATTACGCCACGTGAGCTATTCGGTAAAGCGGTAACCGACTCCTGCCTCCGTCAGCAAGTGCTTGGGCCGGGAGGCGTCGACTTCGATCTTCTTGCGCAGGTTGGCCATGTGAACCCGCACGTAGTGGGTATGTTCGACGTGGCCCGGTCCCCAGACTGCTTGCAGCAGCTGGCGGTGTGTGAGCACCCGATCGGGATGGCTGGCCAGATAGGTCAGCAAGCGGTATTCAATGGGGGTGAGATGCACGGCGGTTCCGGCGCGGGACACGTTGCGCTTTGCCAGGTCGATGACCACCTCGCCGAAGCTTATAAGGGGCGCGTTGTCGTTGGGGCGCGCACGGTAACGGCGCAGTTGGGCACGTACGCGTGCCAGCAACTCGCCCGCGCCAAAAGGCTTGACCAGATAATCATCGGCCCCGGCATTCAGCGCCTCGATCTTGTCCGCTTCTCCATTGCGCGCCGAGAGCACGATGATGGGAGCAGAGGACCAGCCACGAAACTCGCGGATCAGGTCCATCCCGTCGCCATCGGGTAGTCCGAGATCCAGCACCAGGGCGTCGGGGCGGCGAGTGGCCGCCTCGATCAGGCCGCGTTTGAGCGTGTCGGCCTCGAAGACGGCATAGCCTTCCCCTTCCAGGGTCAGGCGCACGAAACGAAGTATGTCGGCTTCATCTTCAACGATCAGGACGCGCACTTCATTCATGATCATTGCCTGCTGCCGGGCGACGCATCGGGCAGGCTGCCGTCATCGACCGGAGGCTCGCCGCGTGGCACGGTGAGGATGAAGCGTGCGCCCAGCGTGCGACCGGCCTCCACGCGGTTTTCGCCATGAATTGCGCCACCATGGGCCTGCACGATGGCGCGGCAAATGGCCAGGCCCAGGCCAACTCCGGGGGTGGCGGCTTCCTTGGTGCCTCGTTCGAATTTCTCGAAGATGGCCTCTTCACGACCAACTGGCAGTCCAGGTCCTTCGTCATCGACGAAGATCTGTACGGTATCGGCGTGGGCCTGGGCCGTGATGTGAATCACCGCATCCGGTGACGTGTACTTGACTGCGTTTTCCAGCAGGTTGACCAGCACCCGCTCGAACAGCGCGGCATCGAGATGCAGGATGGGCAGGTCATCCGCAAGCCGCACATCGATGCGTCGGTCCTTAAGGATCGACAGGCAGGTGCTTAGGGCGCTGCCCACCACCTCGTCCAGGGGTAGCCATTCGCGTTTGAGCTGTACGCTGCCGGATTCAAGTCGCGCCATGTCCAGGAGGTTGTTCACCAGCGCATTCATCCGTTGGGACGAGTTACGGATCGCGGCGGCGATTTCGGCCTGTTGCGCCACCAGGGGAGGGGAACTCATGCTCAGGGTGTCAGCCAGGCCCACCATGGCTGCCAGCG
Source organism: Nevskiales bacterium (assembly GCA_011526045.1). GTDB lineage: Bacteria > Pseudomonadota > Gammaproteobacteria > Steroidobacterales > QUBU01. The sequence goes on from WYBE01000075.1 coordinate 17,766, forward strand.
GCGTGCGCAGATCGTGCGAAACGGCTGCCAGGAGCGAATTGCGCAAGCGCTCCGATTCCATCCGCACTGTGCTGTGCTGTGCGACCTGAATGTAATGAATACGCTCCAGGGAGATTGCCAGCAAGGAAATGCAGGTATCGAGCAACTGGCGTTGCTCCGGGCTCAGGAGGGTGACGTTGGGCGGCTGCACGGCCAGGACACCACACAAGCGCGTCGGCCCTTTCAGTGGCAGCATCAGGCAGGCGGTGGCAGGCAGGGTATTGGTGCCGCGGCCAGCCACCTCACTCTTGTCGAAACACCATTGTGCGACCGCCGTGTCCACCTCGGCCGTCGCGCCTGGCTGCAGTAGCAACTGGTTGGTATCGTCGGCCACCAGCAATGCGGAGCGGGCGTTGAACTCGGCAGACAGGAATCGTGCTCCGATTTTAGCAACCTGCTCCGGCTGCGATGCCGCCGACAGTTCGCTGGACATCTGATAAAGGCCACGTACGCGCCCTTCGCGTTCGGTGGCGGCCTGTGCCTGGGCGCGCAGGCCTGCCGTGAGCTGGCCGATAACCAGCGCGACGACCAGCATGACGGCGAAGGTGATGAGGTACTGCACGTCGCTCACGCTGAAAGACATACGTGGAGGCACGAAGAAGAAGTCGAACATCGCCACGCCGAGAAGGGCCGCCAGCATCGCTGGCCCGCGGCCGTAGAGCAGAGCGACGGCGACCACCGTAAGCAGAAACAGCATCACGATGTTGGTCAGTTCCAGCGCTCCATGCAGCGCGCTTGCGAGCAATGCCACCAGCGCACAGGCGGCTGCAGCCGCGGCATAGCCCTGCCAGCGCAGTGGCGTCGCCGCCGGATCACGCTGAGTGTTTTGTTCAGGCTCCAGCATGGGCAGAGGCACCTGCAGCACATCCATGTCGGGGGTCAGTGCAGCCAGGCGCTCCGTCATCGACAGGCGCCAGCGGCTCCTGCCGGGGCGCCGGCCGAGCACCAGGCGCGAGAGGTTATGCTCACGTGCATAGCGCACCAGTGCCTGTGCAACTCCCACGCCACTGGGTGTGGCCGTGGTGGCGCCCAGCTCCTGCGCAAGCTTCAGCGTACGCAGGGCCTGCTCCCGCGCCGCGGGATTCACGCGCTGCAGCGCCGGCGCATCGACGAAGACAGCATGCCAGGGCAGGTCTGATTGTGTGGCCAGGCGTGCCGTGCTGCGCACGACGGCCTCGCCGCCCATTCCGGGGCCGATGCAGGCAAGCAACGCATCGCGCGTGGCCCAGACCGGTTGCCCGAGCGCGCCGCCCTGTGCGGCGCGACGCCAGTCCTGCATCTGTATATCCACGCGGTCGGCCGTGCGACGCAGTGCCAGCTCGCGCAGTGCAATCAGGTTCCCCTTGCGAAAGAAGTTGCTGGCGGCCTGCTGGGCCTGGGCCGGGATGTAAACCTTGCCGGCAGCGAGTCGCGCCAGCAATTCGTCGGGCGGAAGGTCGACGACAACCACTTCCTCGGCGGTGTCGAACAACCTGTCAGGCACCGTCTCCCGGATGCGCACACCCGTGAGTCCGCCGACCACGTCGTTGAGGCTTTCGAGGTGCTGCACGTTCATCGTGCTCCACACATCCATGCCCGCTGCGAGCAGCTCCTCGACATCCTGCCAGCGCTTGGGATGGCGGGAACCGGGAACATTGCTGTGGGCCAGTTCGTCGAGGAGCACGAGTGCGGGCGCGCTTGCGCCTGCGTGCGCATTGCCAAAGGCCAGCGCGGCGTCAAGGTCGAATTCCTGTAGTACACGCTCGCGGTACATCACGTTCTTGCGCGCCAGCAATGGCAGGCCGTCGAGCAGGGCCTCGGTCTCGGCGCGGCCGTGGGTTTCCACCAGGCCGACCAGCACGGCTACACCCTGCGCCTGCGCCGCGTGTGCGGCCGCGAGCATGGCGTAGGTTTTGCCCACGCCGGCTGAAGCGCCGAAGAATATCTTCAATCGCCCCCGCCGCGCCTTGGCCTCCTGTTGCTGCACACGAGCCAGCAAGGCATCCGGGTCGGGCCGGGGGTCGTCGTCTCGATCAGGATCAGGAAGAGCCATGGCTTATGGTATGCGCAACATCGACGGATTTGACCCATTGCCGCCCACTGTGGCGTCTGGTTGAGCGCGCGGCGGTGTGACATCCGTTCACCGGATAGCGTCTGGCGACCCGGCGCGGATGGCCCGAACTACGCCAGTCCTGCAGCTGAGACCAGTACGTCAATGAGCTTGATACCGACAAAGGGAACAAGTACGCCCCCCAGCCCGTAGAACACCAGGTTGCGACGCAGGAGCGCCGCTGCGCCCACGGCACGATAGGTCACGCCCTTGAGGGCCAGCGGAATCAGGACAACGATGATCAGTGCGTTGAAAATCACGGCCGACATGATCGCCGAGGCCGGGCTTGCCAGCCCCATGACGTTGAGCGCGGAGAGCTGAGGATAGGTGCTGACAAAGGCTGCCGGGATGATGGCGAAATACTTGGCAACGTCGTTGGCGATGCTGAAGGTGGTGAGTGAGCCGCGAGTCATCAGCATCTGCTTGCCTGTCTCGACGATCTCGATGAGCTTGGTCGGGTTGCTGTCGAGATCGACCATGTTGCCGGCCTCCTTGGCCGCCTGGGTTCCGGTGTTCATGGCGACGGCGACGTCTGCCTGGGCGAGGGCAGGCGCGTCGTTGGTGCCGTCGCCGGTCATCGCCACCAATTGACCTTTGGCCTGGTAGTCGCGGATCAGCGCGAGCTTGGCCTCGGGTGTGGCTTCGGCGAGGAAGTCGTCGACGCCGGCCTCGGCGGCGATGGCCGCGGCGGTGAGACGGTTGTCGCCGGTGACCATCACGGTCTTGATGCCCATGCGGCGCAGTTCGGCAAAACGCTCCTTGATGCCGCCCTTGACGATGTCCTTGAGTTCGACCACGCCCAGGGCGCGGCTCCCATCCGCCACCACCAGCGGGGTGGCGCCCCGGCGCGCGACATCATCCACGGTTTGCTGCAACTCTTGCGGGAGGCTTCCGCCCAGCGCCTCGACATGCTGCTGCACCGCGAGCGCAGCACCCTTGCGGATGATGCGCACTGGAGCGCTGCCTGCAGCCATGTCCACGCCGCTCATGCGCGTTTGCGCCGTGAAGTGCACGAAGCTTGCGCCGAGCTTCCCGATATCCCGCTCGCGCAGGTTGAATTTCTGCTTGGCCAGCACGACGATGCTGCGGCCTTCGGGTGTCTCATCGGCGAGCGAGGCGAGCTGCGCCGCGTCGGCCAGTTGTTCCTCGGTCACCCCGCGCACCGGAATGAAGCTGCTTGCCTGCCGGTTGCCGAGCGTAATGGTGCCGGTCTTGTCCAGCAGGAGCACGTCGACATCGCCAGCTGCCTCCACGGCACGGCCCGACGTGGCGATCACGTTGGCCTGCATCATGCGACTCATGCCGGCCACGCCGATGGCGCTCAAGAGGCCGCCGATGGTGGTCGGGATCAGGCACACGAGCAACGCCACAAGCACCGTTACGCTGACCACCATGCCTTTGCCGGCCTGCGTCACGGCGAAAGCGGAAAAGGGCCACAGCGTGACGATGACCAGCAGGAACACCAGTGTCAGGCCCACCAGCAGGATATTGAGCGCAATCTCGTTCGGCGTTTTCTTGCGGCTGGCATTTTCGACCATGGCGATCATGCGGTCGACGAAGGTCTCGCCGGGGTTGACCGACACACGTGCCACGATCCAGTCCGACAGCACACGTGTACCGCCGGTGATGGCGCAGAAATCGCCACCGGATTCACGGATCACCGGCGCAGACTCGCCGGTGATGGCCGACTCGTCGACCGAGGCCACGCCGTCGATCACCTGCGCATCGGCGGGGATGACATCACCCGCCTCGATCAACACGATGTCGTCACGGCGCAGGCTGTCGGCCTCGACGGGCGTCCAGGCAGTCTTGTCGCGTGCATGCGCCGCCTGGTAAGCGCCTTTCGCCAGCTTCCGGGCCCAGGTCGTCTTCTTCAGGCCGCGCAGGCTGGCTGCCTGTGCCTTGCTGCGTCCTTCGGCCAGGGCTTCGGCAAAGTTGGCAAAAAAGACGGTGAACCACAGCCATAGGCTGATGGCCAGAATGAAGCCCGGAGGCGCTTCGCCGGGTCCAGCCAGAGCCTGGAAGTACAGCGCGGTGGTGAGTCCGGCTCCCAGGTACACCACGAACATCACCGGGTTGCGCCACTGCGTTTGTGGCGCGAGCTTGGTCAGGGCGTCCCGCAGCGCCTGGCCGACGAGGGCACGGTCGAACAGGGCCAGGGATTTCTTGTCAGACATGGTCGTTCTCCGCTTCATTCATCACCGGCGCGTCGTTGGCAGGTCATCCAGGGCCAGATTCAGCCGCAATACGTTCACGCGCGGCTCGCCGAGCAGTCCCAGAACGCGATCGTCGGTGTATTGTTCGCGCAGGCGTCGCACCTGATCGGTGTCCAGGCCGCGGGCCATGGCGACACGACGGGTTTGCAGCTCGGCGTTGGCTACCGAGATGTGCGGATCCAGCCCGGAAGCCGATGACGTGACGGCGTCCACGGGCACGCTGGCATCCGTCGCAAGGCCGTTTTCCTGGCGGTAGGCGCTGGCGCGTTGCCTGACGGTATCGATGAGTGCCTGGTTGGTCGGTCCGAGGTTGCTGCCCGAGGAGGCACCCGCGTTATAGGGATGACTGGCTGTAGCGCTTGGGCGCGGTTGAAAGTACCCAGGTGCGGTAAACGCCTGCCCGATGAGCTCGGAGCCCACTACGGTGGCACCACGCTGGATCAGGCTGCCGTTGGCCTGGTGCGGAAACAGCAGCTGCGCTACACCCGTGGTGACCAGCGGGTAGAACACGCCGGTGAGCAAGGCGACAAAGAGCGCACAACGCAGGCAGGGCGCAAGCAGGCCTTTGAGTGGCGAATCGTACGCAATGGCGTGTTCGGCAGAGGGGAGCACGGTGTTCATGTCGTTTCTCGCTTCACGTTACGGATACAGGCGGGCGCCCAGCATGTTCAGCTGCTCGGCCAGTGGCCCCAGCGCCAGCGACGGCAGGAAGGTCAAACCGCCAACCACCAGCACCACGAACACCAGCATCACCATGAAAAGCGGCGTTGCGGTCGGGAAAGTGCCAGGCCCCTCGGGAACACACTTCTTGGCTGCCAGCGAGCCCGCGACGGCCAGCATCGGCAGGAGTGTCAGGTAGCGCCCCACCAGCATTGCCAGCCCGATGGTGGTGTTGAAGAACGGCGTGTTGGCATTGAGGCCAGCAAAAGCCGAGCCGTTGTTGGCAGTGCCCGAGGTGTAGGCGTACAGGATCTCAGAAAAACCGTGCGGGCCGCGATTGTTCAGGCTTGCGGAACTATCGGGCCACAGACAGGCAAGGGCGGTGAAGCCAAGGATCGAAGCGGGGTGGGCGAGCACCGAGAGGATCACCAGCTTGATCTCGCGCGCCTCGATCTTCTTGCCGAGAAACTCCGGTGTGCGCCCGATCATCATTCCGACCAGAAACACCGTGAGAATCGCGTACTGGATGAGGTTGATGAAGCCCACGCCATCGCCACCGAACACGCTGTTGAGCATCATTTGCGCCAGCGGTACAAAGCCACCCAGCGGCGTGAGGGAGTCGTGCATGGCGTTCACCGAGCCGGTGGTGGCGGCGGTTGTGGTGGTGATGAACAGCGCGGTATCGGCGATGCCAAAGCGCAGTTCCTTGCCCTCCATGTTGCCGCCCGGTTGCGATGTGGACATCTGCTGGTCCGCGCCGGCCTGCGTGAGCAGGGGGTTTCCGGTCTGTTCGGCGCCATACACCATGGCCAGGAAGCCGATGAACATGACCACAAAGGCGCCGAAGAACACCCAGCCTTGCCTCCTGCGCGCCAACACGAGACCAAAGGTCACGGTCAGGGCCGACGGAATCAGCAGCATCGACAGGATATGCAGGAGATTGGTCAGGGGCGTAGGGTTCTCGAAGGGATGTGCGGCGTTGACGTTGAAGAACCCGCCGCCATTGGTGCCGATATGCTTGATGGTCTCCAGGCTGGCCACAGGTCCCAGGTTGATCTGCTGCTGCGCGCCTTCGAGAGCGTTCGCCATGGCCAGTGCCGACAGTGTTTGCGGCATGCCCTGCCACACGTAGAAAAGTGCCATGACGAAGCACAGCGGCAGCATCACACGCAAGAGCACGCGGATGAAATCCGTCCAGTAGTTGCCCACGTCCTGGCTGCTGGCGCGGGCCAATCCGCGGATGAACGCGCCCGCTGCCGCCACACCGGCCGTGGCGCCGCAGAACATCAGGAAGGTGATGACCACCATCTGTGTAGCGTTGGACAGGCTCGCCTCACCGGCGTAGGACTGCCAGTTCGTGTTGGTGATGAAAGAAGCCGTCGTATTGAACGCGAGATCGGGCGTTTGCGCTGCGTTGCCCAGCGAGTTCAAGGGCAGCACGCCTTGCAGACGCAACAAAGCGTAGCCCAGCGCCATCATTGCAGCGTTGGAAAGCAACAACGCCAGGCCATAGCGCGCCCAGCCCATGCGTTCATCGGGGTCCACGCCCAGGATTCGGTATGAGAGCAGTTCCGGCGCCCAATGGCGCTTGCCCTCGAACGTGTGAGCCAGGGCGTGGCCCATGGCTACCGCCAGGCCGGACATCAGGGCCAGAACGAGGCCGTATTCGAGCACAATCAGTTCCATGGCTGCCCCTCACAGCTTGCGCAGCGCCAGCACCATGGCGGTGACGGCGACAAAGAAAGCAACGGAGACGCCGACGAAGATCAGATCTTGCATCGCGGGTTCCTCAGAACTTTTCCGGGTGCAGCAAGGCATAGCCCAGATAGACGAACAGGCCGAGTGCGATCGCGCCGGCCAGCCAGTACAGCAAGGAGAGCGAGGTCATGCGACCTCCCAGCGCCTCGTCAGCGCATCGACTTCCTGAGTAGATTCCATACAGCCGCCTCCAGATGGACGAAAGGCATCCTTGCACCTCGTGTATCAAGCCGATGCAAAGATCCTGGACGCGGGTATCAAGAACGTATCAAGGTCGGCGTGGGCCGAACCAGGCATGGATTCTCGGTGGCTGACGCCGGATCCACGGCGGGCGCCCGTGGATCCGGCGCCACGACCAGGCAGCCTTGCCCGCCGCCATCGCATGCACGTCCGAGGCACGCAGCGCCTTGCCGCCGATTGCCCAGTCGCCACCCGCGAACTCGCTGATGCGCACCCACGTGACCGGGCGCATGCTCTCGCCCTCCACAGCGATCACGGCTTCAGTGACCCTGGCAATGAGTTCCTTTTTCTGCGCAGGCGTGAACACGTCCTTGATGACATCGATAGTAACGAGAGGCATGCCGTTCTCCTTGGAGCGAACGCATGGTCTCCAGGGACGAGATCATCGAGAAGGTCTGGGATGGCCGCGTCGTCTCGGAAGCGGCCGTGTCAAGCCGGGTGAAATCCGCGCGACAGGCACTGGGCGATGCCAGCCGCGCGCGCAATGTTCTTCCAGGCCTTCCCGATGAAATCTGATCCAATGCGCACCCAATTGGATGGCGCGCTGCGCCAATTGGGATTCCGCCAGAGCGGGCCCTGGAGCGGGCCCGCTGGCCGTTCTGGGGCGTAGTGGCGTACTGGTCGTCGAGGCGAGGCTGAACGAAAGGATCGGGACTTCTACGTAAACGCTGGTCCGTGGATCCATGCGACCAGTGTATGGCGCATACCATGCGTCACCGGATCGACCTTGTGGAGCAGGTAGGACGGGAAGATCGCGGTCGTGCCCTGCTGCGGCCTCAATGGCGGTCCTCGGTCGGCGAAATGCAGATCGCCCCCTGCGTAAGCATCCGGCGGAGTCAGCGCCGTCACCAGCGTGAGCTTGCGAGTGGAGAACAAGCCCCCGCCGATGTCCACGTGCCAGTCGAAAAAGCCTTCGACGCCGTATTCGAGCACGTCCAGGCTCATGTCGTCACTCAACTGAAAATGATAGGCCTCGCGGTTGACCTGTTCGGCCAGTCGGCGCAGCCGCTGAAAGATCCATGTATTGGCCGGATCCGGCGGGATCGGCTTGATCCGCGTGCGGCGGTAGTCATAGTCGAGCCTGCCGGCTTCCGGTTCTGGCGCGATGTCACGCGTGCTGATGAGTGCCTCGGACGCAGGCAGGGGCAGGTTGATGAGTCGGGCACACTCTTGCGGTGACAGCACGTTGGGGAATTGCCCGACGGTAGTCAGGTACTCGTTGAACATCTCGGGCGTGACTCCGCCCGAAATCTGGTATGTGGTCGTCATTCGAGGGATCCCGTGAAGGCCACCGGCACGTAGTGGCTGAAACAGACAACCACCCGGCGTCCGGGGGGCAGCGCGTCACGCCAGTGCCAGACCTTGGAGCCGGCGAAGAAGATGCCGTCGCCGACCTGCAACAGCGCCGGCACGGGTTTGCCGTCGAGTTCGAGGTAGATCGGCCAGGGCTCGGGTTCGCGTTCCTGGTCGAGGTACTGCATGTCCAGCACGAAGCAGACGTTGTACCGGCACTGCGGCCGGTCGAGGTGGCGTTCGAGGACGGCGTGCGCCTCGTAGCAACTCAGGAAGGAGTACGACGGCAAGATCGGCTCGACACCGATGCTGTTGACGATGGCCGCGAAGCCATTGTGCAGCGACGCAATCGTCGGCTCGTTGTGGATGCTCGCGCGCAGCGCCACCTGGCCATCGCCGAGTTCCGGGAAGTAACCTCGTGACTTGAGCTGGCGCACGTAGCGGCGCAGGGCTTCCCGTTGCACCGGCGGGAACAAATTTCGAAAAATCGCATACCCGCGGGTGCGAAACGACTCCCGGGCCTCCTCGCGCTGCCGGCTCCATTCGTCGCTCCGCCGCGCGCCATCCGCACCGACAAACGCCGCGAGAGCCGGCTGCTTCTCGTTGCCGGCGCGCCATACGGTCGGATAGACCAGGCCCGTGCCTGCGTCCTGGCACCAGACAATGTCGGTATCCGGTGGCAGCGCCGGGGTATGGCGGCCTAGCACCTGGCGCACTTCCGCGGGGATCGGCTGCCCGGCCGGTTGCGGAAAAATGCGGGACATGGGCGCGAGCGCAGCGCCGAGTTCGGCGGGTGCGGCCGGATCCGGAAACCAGGCATCGTCCGGCGGCGGCTCGCTGATCAGGATGCCGTAGGCGCGCATGCTGTCGAGCAAGGGTTCGCTGCGCGGGACTGGGCCTGGCCCGCTCGTTCCGGCCATGCATCGGGTCAGGAGCCATCGCGTCAGTTCCGGATCGTCCGCCAGCGGCAGCTGGACGTTGCACGCCGGCTGGCCACGCCGGCGCGTGTTGATCTCGAGACGCAGGTCGAACTGCGGATTCAGTGTCAGCGAGAGGCCGCCGTCCTCGCGTCGGCGGGCGAGAATGACGCGACTGTCGATCAGGCGTTCCCGGCTCCTGCCGTCCGGGGGCTCGGCAATGCGTTTCTCGGTCGCGACTCGCCCCTGTTTCCAGAGAATGAAGTCAAGGATGGTCAGCAGCCAGCCCGCGATGTCGGGATACTCGCTGAGACGCAGGCGTGTGCGCCGCCCGTCCTCACCATCAGGCACCAAGAAGAATGCCACGATGGACAGCGTGGGGTTCAGGGCCTCCGTGCCGGTGGCAACCTTCGCCTTCGGTATGTTCATCGGCAGATCTCGCGGATGGCGGGCGGGTGGCGCAGGCGGATACACTCGCTCAACCGACCATCGCCTTCAGTATCGATTCACCATACGCCGCGAACCGTTATCCCGTCAGGGCGGATGCGTAAGTAAATGTACCTAACAGGTTGATGCAAGACTGCTCGTGTCTGCTGTGGTTCCTGCGTTCCGTGCGTCTCGCCATCGGACTCCCCGCGACATTCTGCATCAACCTGCTATCGCGCCAGTGCCGGGGTCGCGGGTTTTCATGGCTGCCGCATCGATGGACTCGACACTCCCGGGCCGATCAGAATCGGTAACCGTGTCTTTCGATCTCCCAGGCGAACACCTGCGCAATGAAATCGCGCCGGGCTGCCGTATACACCTCCCGGTGTGGACGCCGGTCGTGGGGTTGGCGCCGTGGGATACCGGATATGTGTCCGTTATGTCACGTTGTCATCGGTCGTTCGACAATCCGCATATACACTCCGTGGGACGCTTGGCAGCCCGGAGCCCAGGCCACAAGAACAACAATAGGGAGCGATCAACATGAAAAGGGAAGCCTCAGTCCAGCCCATCGGTCACGGCAGGCTGTTTGCCCTGGCAGTGCTCGGCCTCGCAAGCACCCTGGCGCAGGGCGGAACCATTCTCGGGCCTGCAACTGCGTCCACCAATATGGGCAGCTACAGCGCCAACTACCTGCCGACGTTCGCTATCAACCAGTCGGCGCTCACCCCCGGCTATATCTCCGGCGTAACTGATTTCGCGACCTTTACCGCGACGGCCAATACCTTCCTGGCTGGAGGCGGTGGCAACAACATCTGGTACTCGTCGCAGGGCGTGGTGACCGGTAATTTTGATTTCGACCTCGGCGGGACCTACACGATCGACGCACTGGCGCTGTGGAATGATCCGCAGAACGCGAAACAGGGCGTCAAACAGTTTCGGCTCTACGCGGCAAACAATCCGTCGTTCACGTCGCCGACGCTGCTTGGCACCTACTCAGCCGTGGAGGGCCTGGGCAACGCCAATCTGGCCCAGGTCTTCAATTTCTCGTCGACGACGGCGGCCTACGTGAGGATGGAAATCCTGTCCAACCACGGCAGCACCTTCGTCACCGGTATCTCCGAGGCAGCCTTCGACGTGGCCGCGGTTCCGGTTCCGGCTGCGTTCTGGCTGTTCGGCTCTGCACTGGGCATCGGCGGGGTCCTCAAACGCCGCATCCGCCGCTGACCGGTCGCGCGTCCGGCTCCAGGGACCCCACTGCGTGAATGACGCAGGTTGTCCGGACGCTCCCCGTCGCAGCCGATTGATCAGATTGCACGAGTCCGGGTACGGAGACGACCGGGCAGCAACGGCCATCACGCTCTTGTCCAACCACCATCCTCGGTGGAAAGGGCCGTCAAAGGCTGTGTTGCGATCAGTGTAGTCGCCCGGCATCAGGAGCGGCGGGGGCCTGTGGTGCGCGATGCGCTGTGCTTTCGGCAGCCACGTGAAGCCGGCGATCATGCGCACCGTGGGCAGGGCGCGATCCTCGGGCGTGCGGCGCGTGCCTTCGTCCATCAGGGTCGGTGCCGCCCGCACAGCGGCGCAGAACGCCAGCGGGCGTGCAGGCCCGGTCGCGCCGTGACACGCTGCGCGCCTACGTCGTGAGCGTGGCCAAGGCCGCGGCAGGATGGATCAACCACGGGGACAGGCAGGCTCGTTCCGGGCCCCGGCGTTTACGCAACAGCAGGAGGTCAGAGAGCATCATGTATATCAACTTCTGGTATCCGATCGTCCGCAGCGAGGATCTCAGTTACGACCAGCCGGTGAAAGTCCGGGCGCTGGGCGTGGATCTTGTCGCCTTTCGGGACAATAACGGCAATGCTGCGGTATTGAGCGATACCTGTACGCACCGGGGAGCGTCGCTCGGCGGCGCATGGTCGCAGGGTAGCCGGCCGCGGATCATCGACGGCTGCATCGTCTGTCCGTACCACGGCTGGGAATTCGACAGGGACGGTCGTTGCGTCAACATCCCGTCCATCGGTTACGGCAAGAAGACGGCGCCGCGCGCCAAGGTCGATTCCTATCCGGTGCAGGAGAAATACGGCATCGTGTTTGCGTTCCTCGGTGACGAGCCCGAGGAAACCCGCATTCCGCTCCTGAACGTGGAGGAGTACGGCCAGGAAGGCTGGATGGCCAACGAAGTGCTCGTCCTGGACGTGCCGTATTACTACGAGCGATCCATCGAGAACGGCATCGATCCGGCACACAACGAGTTCGTCCACCCGACCCATGGTCATTCATCCATCAACCGGGCAACGTATCGGGTTCGCGATTACGGGACGGAGGACCATCGCCAGGGCTGGGGATTCTGGTTCTGGCATCTGTTCGATACGCCGCCGCTGCCGCAGAAAGACCATGAGACTGCGGGCGGCAAGGAAACGCCATGGGGGAACATTCGCACGCAGGACAACCTGCAGATGAAAGTCGGCGGTGGTACCTATGGCCCGAACATGATGCCGACCTACATCAACATCACGCACACACAGATGTTCCGGCAGTACTTCTTCGAGTTACCGGTCGACGAGAACAAGACGAAGATCTTTTTCCTCAATATGCGCAACTTCCTGCTCGATCCCAAGCACAACGGGCCGATCCATGCCCGCAACAAAGTCATCGCCGGACAGGACATCCAGATCCTGGCGACCATGTGCCCGGAGACCACCCCGCTGAGTCCGACCAAGGAAGTCCTGACGCCGTCCGACGCCGCTGTTGCCGCATATCGCGGTTGGCTCGAAAAGTTCGACGACAAGGGCTGGCGCATCGATACCCGCAAGTTCAATGCCCGCCACGGCAAGGACAGGGCCTACGCGATTCCGAGCCCGTCGCGACGGACCTCGGGTAACTGGGTGCTGGATGCGATACCACTGCTCAAGGATCGCGCCGAGCGCCGGCGGCTGGACGAGACCGACTGACCGTCGGTCGCGATCCCGCAACGCTCCAGCGACAACGAATGCTTCGCTTCATAGGCCATGCCGTACGGCCATGGCGGAGGACTCAGGCAACGCCCCCTTGCGGGGCGTTGTTTTTTTCCGGCGAACAGAATGTCGCCGGGACATTCTACTTGGTGCATCGCCGCGGGCGGTATCCCTATTCCGACGTCGTCGGGTCGATGACGGCACGCACCTGCGAGATGCGGTTGGCGGGGAATCCACCCTGCTTCGCGTGCTCGCGCACGATGTCGGCGTTCGGTGCGATGTAGACGCAGTAGACCTTGTCGTCCGTGACGAAGCTCTGCACCCACTGGATCTTTGGGCCGAGTGTCGTCAACACACCGCAGGACTTCTGTGAGATGGCCTGAAGATCCGCGGCCGTGAGCTGACCCGCGCCCGGAATCTCCCGCTCGATGACGAACTTCGGCATGTGTGCCCCCCCGGCCGGTATCGCCCGGCCTGTTGTTGCCGGGGCCAGTTTACTACGCCACAGGCGGACGATGACCGGCGCCAGCGGCCAAACGGGGGGTACAGGCGCCGTTGAGTTGCCGTTCATCCAGTCCGGAAAACCGCCAAGGAACGCCATCATCGAGCGCTTCAACCGCACCTCTCGTCACGAGGTGCCCGATGCGTACGGTGTCCGAGGCCCGCCATCAGGTGCGCGAGATCGTCGAGACAAGGGCACGTCGCGGCTATGATTGGCTGGGAATGACTCCCGACCTTAACCTGCTGCCCGATGACGAGCGCTTCATGCGTGAAGCGCTGACGTTGGCACACATGGCCCAGGATGACGGCGAGGTGCCGGTCGGTGCCGTCGTGGTACAGGCCGGGAAGGTCATCGCCTCAGGCCGCAATGAGCCGATCGGCCGCTGCGATCCGAGCGCGCACGCCGAGATCCAGGCGCTGCGCGCCGCCGGCGCGATCCTCGGCAACTACCGTCTGACCGGATGCGTTCTGTATGTGACGCTCGAGCCTTGTGTCATGTGCACTGGCGCCATGGTGCATGCGCGCATTGCCCGGCTGGTTTATGGTGCGCCGGATCCGCGCGTGGGTGCGGCCGGGAGTGTTTTCGATCTCGCGCGCGCTCCGCAGCTCAATCACCGCATGGAGGTGACCAGCGGGGTGCTGGCGGAGGACAGTCGCGCTCTGCTACAGGGCTTTTTCCGGGAACGTCGCTGAACGAAACCGGTAGTGGTTTCAGGCGGGATTGTCAGCCACGGGAACCGGCCGGATCTTGTCGCGCTCGCTGTTGTCGGCCTGGATCGCCGGCGCCACGCCGGACGGCTGCATCCAGCCCGGCGCACTGCCCTGGTCCTTGTTCATCCAGATCAGGACATTGAAATAGGTGCGGACGTTCTCGACGAAATGCACCGTTTCGCCGCCACGCGCATAGCCATGGCGGGTGCGCTCGTAGTATTCGGGCACCGCGAGCAGCTTGATGTTGGGTCGCACATCGGCCCACTGGTCCGGGTTCCCGCCACGACTGCGGGTCAGCCGCCGGGCGTCGAGCAGGTGGCCGTAGCCGATGTTATAGGCAGCCAATGCGAACCACGTGCGATCGGGCCCGGTGATCTGCGGCGGCAACTTGTCGAGCAGGTAGGCCAGGTAACGCGCCCCGCCACGAATGCTCTGGCGCGGGTCAGTCCGGTCTTCGATGCCGAAAGTCTGCGCGGTCTGTTCGGTGAGCATCATCAGGCCGCGCACGCCGGTGGGTGACACGGCCTCGGGATCCCACTTCGATTCCTGGTAGCCGATTGCCGCCAGCAGGCGCCAGTCGACCTCGTATCGTTCCGCGGCGGCCTGGAAATGGCCTTTGTAATTCGGCAGATACGCCATCACGTCGCGGGTGAACTGGCGGGTGCCGACATAGTTCACGCGCGGCATGTGCCCGTAGTAGTGATCGAGAATCGCATCGAGACGCCCGTTGGCGCGGATATTGTCGAAGAACTGCGCGACCTCGTTCTTCAGGCTGGTGTCGTTGCGTTTCGCGAGCGCCCAGGCGAGCGACTCGCCTTCGGCCAGGTTGAAGGCGACCCGGATCTCCGGAATAAAGCTGCGGTAAATCGCGAATGCGTTGGATTTCACTACCGTGAAATCCAGCGTACCGTCGGCGACGCGGGTCAGCAGTTCGATCTGGCTGGTATGGGGGTTCTCGGTCCAGACCAGATCCGGATGCAACGCCTGAGTCCGGGCCAACGTTTTGACATAACTCGTGCCTGAGGCAACCTCAAGCCGTTTACCCCGGAGCTGCCGCACGCTTTGCGGACGGCGGCGCCCGTCCCTGTACACCAGGTGCTCGGTGACCTGCTGGTACACGGGGCCAAAATCTACCTGCCGCGCGTTCTCGGCGTTGACCGTCAGGCCTGCGGCAGCGAGGTGGGCCTGGCCGCTGATCACCATCGGCAGTACATCGGCGGCCCGATCGACGACGATCAGGCGCAGCGGCACCTGGAGGTGGTCAGCAAATTCCTGCAGCAGCTCGTATTCCGGGCCGGAAGGCCCGCCGCCGGAGTCGAAGTAGGTGTTCGGCCCATCGCGGGTAACCACGCGCAGTTCGCCGACGGCATGGATTTCGTCGAGCATCGTCGGCGCACGGGCGCAGGTACCGAGCACCGCTGCGGTGCACAGGAGCAATCCGGCCCTCCATCGATGCGCTGACAACCTCATAATCCTCCGTCAATTTCCGGCCATCCGCGCCTGCTTTGGCGGATGCGGGGCGAACGTTACCATGCGGTCGGCGCTACGGCCATCGCCAAAGATCACCGTTCTGCCGATGTCAATTATGTATATATCGTGGAAAAACAATGCGATACAGAAACGCCTTAATTGTTTTTGTTATAAAGACCTGTGATTTGACGGCGTCCGGACATGGCTGAAGACCCGGTCTCCGCCTGGAATCGCAGCTGCCGGGATGACGGCCTGGACCCTGCCGAAGTACGGCTGGTCATGGGTCGGTACCTGGCCTACAGGGACTATTACCGGCGCGAATCCCGTGGGTCGCCATTGCCGCTGGCCAAGTGGTTCGAGTGGTACCGCATCGAGACCGCGAGCGAGGCATCGGGCGGTTCGCCGGCGGCCGACGGCTGCTCGGTGGACAGCGGGGCGCAGAACCGTGGTGCCATCGCCAGGCCGGACGCCTTTCTGCGGGCGCTGGCGAGCCTTGCATCCGTCGCATCCGGATCGTGATGCGCCGCTCATGATCGGCTGAAATCGGTCTGGCCGGCCGGGCGGATCTGCCTATAATCTGCGCCCGCCACCCGGAGGGATGCCGGAGAGGCTAAACGGCCCTGACTCGAAATCAGTGGGACGGAAACGTCACGGGGGTTCGAATCCCTCTCCCTCCGCCAGTTCAGGTTCCTGAGGAATCCGAATAGACCCATTAACCCCGCGTCACTGCGGGGTTTTTTGTGTCTGAGCCTTTCGTAGAATGCCCCCAGCCTCCAAGGAGGCCCGGTACTATCTGGGGGCATTTTTTCGCGAGTGCCTTGGAAACCCGCGCCGTTACTGGCTTCTCCAATTCCCGGCGCACAGTCAGTCGTGCCCTTTCTTGTCACATGGCGTGATTGCCCGCACAGTTTCCCGGCTTGCTTGCCTGTATCGCCACGCGATACAATTCCCCCACTGATTCGCAGCTTCCGCCATCGCGGCCTGCAACGGTTCTTTGAAACCGGCTCGAAGGCCGGCATTCAACCGAAGCACGCCGGGCGGCTGCGGCTGCAACTCGGCCGGCTCGACGCCGCTAGCGGCCCGGAGGATATGAACCTGCCCGGCTGGCGGCTGCACCCGCTCAGGGGCGATTTATCCGGCCATTGGGCGGTATGGGCCGATGAGAATTGGCGGCTGACGTTTCGCTTCGTCGGCACCGATGCCGAAGTAGTGGATTACCAGGACTATCACTGAGGAACGCACGATGACCCGAATGCACAACCCCCCGCACCCTGGCGAGGTATTGCGGGACACCGTTTTGCGCGCCGATGGCGGCCTGACGGTCACCGCACTGGCCGCACGGCTGGGCGTCTCCCGCGTGGCACTCTCCCGCGTGGTCAATGGTCGCGCTGCCGTTAGTGCGGAACTGGCCATCCGGCTCGCGGCGGCCCTGGGCGGCTCGGCTGAGTCCTGGCTACAGATGCAGGCCGCTTACGATTTGTGGCACGCCCAGAAGAAACGCCGGCCGAGAATCCAGCGGTTGCCGGACATCGCCCAAGACAGGGTGTAGCGGCGCAAACGTGGGGGGCGTTTTCCGGTGAGCGGCCCTGAAACCCGCGCCGTCGACCTTGAGGGGTGCTGTCAAGCAGCCCTGAGATCAGGCCCGCCTCGCCCTGTTACGGCTTGCGGCGGTAGAACCTGAGCAGTGTTTCCTTGGGAGGGCTGGCTGCTGAATCGCAGCCGCTGCACGCGGCCCCGGTGCGCCGACGTTTGCGCCGGCGGTACCAGATGGTGAACACGACGACGAGCGCGACGAGTCCCAGCGCGAGTATGTCCTGCAAGTCTCCCATGTGAGGTCTCCGGTCAGCCCTTGGCCGCTGCTCATGAGCCTAGCTGGTAGGCGAGCATGGCGCCCAGGTAACCAGCGCCGGTCATGTACACCCAGGCGAAGCCGGCCCAGGCCCAGCTACCTGCCTCGCGCCGGATCATGACGATCGTGGCGGCACACTGCAGGCAGAACGCATAGAAAATCAGCATCCCGATCGCCATGGGCAGGGTGAAGACGGGACGGCCGTCCGGCCAGGTCGCGTTGCGCAGGCGTTCGACGAGTGCGTCGTCGCCTGAATCGACTTCGCTGCCGACCGCGTAGATCGTGCCGAGCACCGCCACGACCACCTCGCGCGCCGGAAATCCGGCTACAACGGCTGCGGATACTTTCCAGTCCCAGCCAAGGGGGGCGAAGAGCGGCGCGACAAACTTGCCGATCCGGCCGAGGTAGCTGCCTTCGATGTTGGCCGCGATCTCGGCGTTTTCGATCTGGCGCATTCGTTCATCGAGCGCGGCTCCTTGCAGCTCGGACTGCGCCGCGGTCCGTTGCTCCACGAATGCCGCTGCATTGCCCTCGGGGCGCGGGAAGTACGCGAGCGCCCAGATGACGACGGCCACCGAAAAGATGACGGTTCCCGCGCGGATGAGGAACACACGGCCGCGTTCGAGCAGGCGCAGCAGCACCGAGCGCAGGTTCGGCAGACGGTAGGGCGGGAGTTCAATCAGGAAGGTCGGTGTGGGGCCCCGCAACAGCGTGCGTTTCATCAGCAGGGCGGTGAGGACACCGCCAGCAATGCCGAGCAGGTACAGGCCGAGCAGCACGAGCCCCTTCAGGTTCAAGATGCCGCCGAGGAAGTGCCGGTCGGGCACGAATGCGCCGATCAACAGCGCGTACACGGGCAGTCGTGCCGAGCAGGTCATGAACGGAGCGGCAAGAATCGTGGCGAGCCGGTCGCGACGCTCGGGAATCACCCGGGTGGCCATGATGCCCGGCACGGCGCACGCGAAACTCGACAGCATCGGAATGAACGATTGCCCGGAGAGGCCGCACATGCGCATCAGCCTGTCGATCATGAACGCGACCCGCGGCATGTAGCCCGTGTCCTCGAGCAGGATGATGAACGCGAACAGGATCAGGATCTGCGGCAGGAAGATCACGACGCTGCCGACACCCGCAATGGCGCCATCGACCAGCAGGCTCGAGATCGCGCCGGCGGGCAAGGCGGCGCGAACGGTCTCCGCCAGCCACACGGTTGCGGCGTCGATCAGGTCCATGAGCGGCGTGGCCCACGAAAACACCGCCTGGAAGACCGTGGCCATGACGAGGATAAAGAGCACGGAGCCGATCACGGGATGGTTCGTGATCCGATCCAGGCGTTCGCTCACGGTTGGCTTCGGCGGAGCGCGGGTTTCGGATTCGTTGACGATGTCGTTTATCAGGTCGTAGCGTGCCTTTGCCTCCATGGCCGCGAGCGAGCTGCCGGTGGACAGTCGCATGCGCAGCTCCATGAGTTCATTGACGAACTCCGGGCTGGTTGCGTATTCGAAGCGCCGTTCGGCAACGCCTCGGGCGTCGATCAGTGCCCGTTCGACCTCGTAAGCGGAAAGATTGTGGCCCGCGCTGGTCAGTCGCGCGCAGAGTTCCGTTGCCGCGCGGTGCACGTCGGGGAGGGTGACGAGGCGCTCGCGACGGGGCTTCTTCAGGGCTTCTGCCAGGGCTTTTTTCAGCTCACGCAGCCCGGAGCCCGTGGTTGCGACCATGGGCACCACGGCGGCGTCCATGCGCCGGGCGAGACGTTCGACATCGATCGTGACGCCGTTGCTGGTCGCCACGTCCAGCATGTTGACGGCGAGCACCAGCGGCAGGCCGAGTTCGGCGAGCTGCGTGGAGAGAAAGAGATTGCGGCGCAGATTGGTGGCATCGACCACCACGAGCACGGCCCGCGGCGGGGCGAGGTCCTCGACGTGGCCGAGGAGAACGTCGATTGCGACCATCTCGTCCGGCGACTGTGCCGCCAGCGAATAAGTGCCCGGCAGGTCGACGAGCGTGACCTGGTGGCCGTCGATGTCGAGTGTCCCGGTGTGACGTTCGACCGTCACCCCGGGGTAGTTGGCCGTTTTCTGCTTCAGGCCCGTGAGGGCATTGAACAGCGTGCTCTTGCCGGTGTTGGGATTGCCGATGACCGCCACCACCGGCGTCGAATGGGGCGATCGGGCAAGGTCCTGGGGCGGGTGGGGGCCGAGCGGAGCAGTGGTGCTCATTTCAGCAGATCGATTTCGACACGACGCGCTTCTTCGCGTCGCAACGACAGGGCGTAGCCCATGATCTGTACTTCCAGCGGATCGCCGCCGATGGCCCGGCGCGTCATCGCAATTTCCGAGCCCTCCAGGAGCCCAAGCGCCATGAGGCGCTGAACGAGCGGTCCGTCCCCGTCGATCCTGAGGATCCGGCCGCGCTGGCCCGGTTTCAATTCATCAAGCGTCATCGTTCGGCTTCCCGCCGCGTGGGAATTGCACGCTTGACTATTCTATAGGGAGAACAAGGGTGCTGCCTGTGCAGGCAGCGCGACGTCTGGCCCGCTCGCAGGGCGGGTTCGCTGGCTATCGCCCCGGATTCAGTTCGCCTGCGCGGGGTGCGGCAGGATGGGTCGGGTGGCGCCCTGCTGGAGCGTTTCGAGTTCCTGCTCGTAGACCCGGGTCAGCTCCTCGATCACTACCCGGGGCATTGGCTCGCCTTCCTCGGCGTGGGTGATTGTCTGGTAGCTTTCTTCGTACAGCTCCCAGTACTTCAGCTTGTTGGTGCTGGCGAGCAGCGGCGAGCGTTTCAGGCCGCGATCGAAGCGGCTGCGCAGCTCGTCCGGGTCGAGCCTTTCGGCGAAGTCGCGCACGGCATGGATCATTGCCTTCAGGAGCGCGTTCTGGTGGTTTCTCACGTCATCGAATGCGGAGCGCACCGCCTGGTCGGGTGGCAGGTAGGACTCGCCCGGCTCGCCGAGCAGGTAGCGGAGCGCGTCCTGGACGTTGGCGGAGAACTTCAGCGGGTTGTTGCGGTTCGCCCGTATGATGGTTTGTGAGAGGCGCAAGGCGTCTTTCATGCGGGCGCGGTTCTGCAGCAGTTCGGCAAGGCCCGTCAGCAGTTCGCGGGTAAGCCGGCCGGCAGTCTGCAGGACTTCGTCCGGGTTCGAGCCGCGCAGGTCCGAGGGCTTCAGGCCGGCGGCCTTGCAGAAGGTTTCGAGTGCCTGTGCGCTGTTGGCCTGCGGCGGTGCTGCCGCCGGGGCCGGCTTCGCCGGCGCCGGCACGGCCACCGGCTTGCGCGCCGCGCTGCTCGCGTCCGCATCGGCCGGCTTGAGATGGCGCTCGAGGGCGTTGTAGTCGAAGGCCCGCAGCTTGCTTTCATCGACCAGTTTCAGCTCGACGGACTCATCCACGGGCACGAGCTGGGCGCGCACCACGGAGTCCCGCATGCCGTCATCGGCCGGCTGTTCGCCGGCTGCATCGAGTTCGACGGTGACTTCATATTCGCCAAGGCGCAGGCGGTCGCCGTTGAACAGGCGCTGCGGATGGCCGCGGCCGACGGCGGTATCCGCTCCGTTCACGTACACGCCATTGCGACTCGTATCGACCAGGTAGTAGGCCCCCGCCTGGTAGTCGATGAGGGCGTGGCGGCTGGAGATGAAGCGCTTGTCGTCAGGCAATACCCAGTCGTTGTCTGCGGCACGGCCGATCGTGCCGCCGCAGGCACGAAACTCACGCAGACCGCCGTTTTCCAGCTGGTCCTTCTGGTGACTGATGATGCGAAGGCGTAAAGCCATGTCGACAATTCCTGCGCCCGTGCGCCGGGTCACCCACCGTGGTGGGGGAAACGACGGCCGGGAAACCGATTTCCGCCGCGCCATCATGGCGGTCTGCGGCGGTGCTCGCAGTAGTCTGGTTCACAGTTTGTCGAGTCCGGGAGCGGGTCTTGGCGGCAGGTTTGCTGCGCTATAATGCGCGCCCGGTCCGACGATGATGCACGGCTGCCCCGGACTGCCACAGGTTCACGCACCCCCGCAATGTCGGCCCGACGACTTTACAAAATCTCATTTCTGAGTCAGGGCAAGGTCTACGAGATCTACGCCCGCTCGGTGGCCCAGGGCAGCCTGTTCGGCTTCATCGAGGTCGAAAAGCTGGTGTTCGGCGAACGCAGCAGCGTGGTGCTCGACCCCTCCGAGGAGCGCATCAAGTCGGAGTTCCAGGGCGTGCGCCGCACCTATCTGCCGATGCACGCCGTGCTGCGGATCGATGAGGTCGAAAAAGAGGGCGTCTGCAAGATCAGCAAGGCGGAAGGCGGCAACGTGGCGCAGTTTCCCATGCCGGTATTCGCTCCCGGCAGTCGCAATGACGGCGGCGAGTGAGGCTCGCGGCCGGCCGCCGCCATACTGACGATGCTTGAGATTGCCGGATCACCGGCCCTGACCGCATCGCGGCTCGCGCGACTGCTGAAGGCCATCCACGCGACGCACCCGCACATCCGCTCGGTCGAGGCACGCTTCATTCACTATCTCGACGTGACGCGACCGCTGCAGCCTGCGCAGCGCCTCACGCTCGACGAGCTGCTGCGTTACGGGCCCGCTGCGCCAGCCGGTTCGCCGGCGGCCGCGGTCCTGTGGGTCGTCCCACGGCTCGGAACCATCTCGCCGTGGTCCAGCAAGGCGACCGACATCCTGCGCAACAGCGGGCTCGATGCCGTGCAACGCTGCGAGCGTGGCATTGCCTACGGCTTCGTCGCCGGGCAGCCGTTGTCCCAGGCCGACGTGCGTGCGCTCGCGCCGTTGCTGCATGACCGGATGACGGAAACGGCGCTGACCCGGCCGCCCACCTCTGCGGAGCTCTTCGCCGGGGCGAGGCCCGCCCCGTTGCGGCGGGTGCCGTTGGCCCGGCTCGGCCGCGGCGCGCTGGAAGAGGCAAACCGCGCCTGGGGACTGGCGTTGTCGGACGAGGAAGTGGACTACCTCGAGTCGCGTTTCCGGGAACTCGCGCGCGATCCCACCGACGCCGAGTTGATGATGTTCGCGCAGGCCAACTCCGAGCACTGCCGTCACAAGATATTCAATGCAAGCTGGACCATTGACGATGCCAGGCAGCCGCACAGCCTGTTCGACCTGATCCGCAGCACTCACGCTGCCAGCCCGCAGGGCGTGCTCAGTGCCTACAGCGACAATGCGGCGGTGATCGAAGGAGCGATGGCGGCGCGCCTGCTCGCCGATCCGCTGACCGGCGAATACCGGTTGCAGCGCGAATGCACGCACACCCTGCTGAAGGTGGAAACGCACAATCACCCCACCGCCATTTCGCCATTTCCTGGGGCGGCGACGGGTGCCGGTGGCGAGATCCGTGACGAAGGCGCCACGGGTCGTGGCGCACGGCCCAAGGCCGGCATGGCCGGGTTCACCGTGTCACACCTGCGGCTGCCGGCATGCCCGCAGCCCTGGGAGGCGGACGATGTCGGCCGGCCCCGGCGACTGGCGTCGGCGCTGCAGATCATGCTCGAGGGACCGATCGGTGCGGCGGCTTTCAACAATGAATTCGGACGGCCGAACATCGCCGGCTACTTCCGCAGCTTCGAGCAGGCGGTGCCGGGTGAGCCCGGCCGCGCCTGGGGTTACCACAAGCCGATCATGATTGCGGGCGGGCTCGGCAACATTCGCGGCGACGACGTGCACAAGACCGGGGTGCCGGAGGGCTCGCTCCTGATCGTGATCGGCGGTCCGGCCATGCTGATCGGGCTCGGCGGCGGTGCGGCGTCTTCCATGATCAGCGGGCAGAGCACCGAGGACCTGGATTTCGCTTCGGTGCAGAGGGGCAACCCGGAGATGCAACGTCGCGCCCAGGAGGTGATCGAGGCCTGCTGGAGCGCCGGTGCGGGGCCGTCCGGGCGCAATCCCATCCTGATGATTCATGACGTCGGTGCCGGTGGCCTGTCGAACGCGCTGCCGGAACTGGTCCATGGCAGCGGACGCGGCGGTCGCATCGAACTGCGCGAGGTTCCGAACGCGGAGCCGGGCATGGCGCCGGCACAGATCTGGTGCAACGAGGCGCAGGAGCGCTACGTGCTCGCGATTGCGCCGGATGACCTCGAGTGGTTTCGGGCCATCTGCCAGCGCGAGCGCTGCCCGTTCGCGGTCCTTGGCAGCGCGGATGCTTCCGGACGATTGCTGGTGAGCGACCGGCTGCTCGGCGAACCGGTGGTCGACATGCCGCTCGATGTGCTGCTCGGCAAGCCGCCAGCAACCCGCATGCGAGTGAAACGCCAGCCGCGCCCGGTCGGCCTGGCGGAGTTCGCCGGCATCGATCTGGCGGAGGCTTGCCGGCGGGTGTTGCGCTTTCCTGCGGTGGCCGACAAGTCGTTCCTGATCCACATCGGTGATCGAACGGTGGGCGGGCTGGTGCATCGTGACCAGCTCGTCGGACCCTGGCAGGTCGCGGTGAGTGACGTCGCGGTCACCGCGCTCGGGTTCGACGGCGAGGCGGGTGAAGCCATGGCGATCGGTGAGCGTCCGCCGCTGGCGATCATCGATCCGGCTGCCGCCGGCAGAATGGCGGTCGGTGAGGCACTGACCAATATCCTGAGCGCAGACGTGGGCGGTTTGCGACGCGTGCGCTTGTCGGCCAACTGGATGGCGGCAAGCGGCGTGAGCGGCGAGGACGAGGCGCTGTTCGATGCGGTGACTGCCGTCTCCGCGCTGTGCTGCGAGTTGGGCGTAGCCATTCCGGTGGGCAAGGATTCGCTGTCGATGCGCTCGGCATGGCAGGATCACGGCGCGCCCCGGGCGGTGGTCGCGCCGGTCTCGCTCGTGGTGACCGCTTTTGCGCCGTTGGCCGATATTCGCCGAACGCTTACGCCCCAGCTCAGGCAGGAAGAGGGGAGCTGCCTGTACCTGCTCGAACTCGTCCCCGGTGGGCAGCATCGGCTCGGCGGGTCCTGTCTCGCGCAGGCATTTGGCGTGCGGGGCGGCCCGGTGCCGGATCTCGACGATGCGCAGCGGTTCATGCAACTGGTCGCCTGCGTACTGGCCCTGCACGAGCGTCACCTGATGCTCGCCTACCACGACCGCTCCGACGGCGGACTATTCGCGGCATTGTGCGAGATGGCATTTGCAGGACGCGCGGGCCTCAGCGTCGAGTTGGCGTCCGGTAACTCCGCTCAGGTGCTCGGCGCACTGTTCAGCGAGGAACTGGGCGTGCTCATCCAGGTGCGTCAGGGGGACGTGGCTGCCGTCGAGGCGGTGGCCGCCGAACACGGGGTCGGTGAATGTCTGCGCCGCGTCGCCGTCGTGACCCGCGACGACCGCCTGCTGTTCCAGCAGCGCGGTACGGTGTTGCTGGACTTCGATCGCAATGAACTGTACGCGCTCTGGTCGGAGCTCAGTTACCACATGCAGGCCCTGCGGGATAATCCCGAGAGCGCTGCGCAGGCCTACGACGCCGGGCTCGATGCGGACGATCCGGGACTCGCGCCGCGACTGACCTTCGATCCGGCGGCGGCGCCGCGAGTGGTCACAGGCGCGGCGCCGCGGGTTGCGATCCTGCGCGAGCAGGGCATCAATGGCCAGGTCGAAATGGCGGCCGCGTTCCTGCGTGCCGGGTTTGCGCCGGTGGACGTGCACATGTCGGACCTGCTCGCCGGCCGGCGCAGCCTCGGGGAGTTTCGCGGCCTGGTGGCCTGCGGTGGATTCTCCTATGGCGACGTGCTGGGTGCAGGCGGCGGCTGGGCCAAGTCGATCCTGTTCAACGCCGCCATGCGCGAGCAGTTCCAGGCATTTTTTGCGCGCCCCGACACCTTTGCCCTCGGGGTCTGCAACGGCTGCCAGATGCTGTCGGCCCTGCAGCCGCTCATTCCCGGCGCCGGGCACTGGCCGCGCTTCGTGCAGAACCTCTCGGAGCAGTTCGAGGCGCGCCTGAGCCTGGTGGAGATACTGCCCGGCACGTCCATCTTTACCCAGGGCATGACCGGCAGTCGTTTGCTGATCGCTACCTCCCACGGCGAGGGTCGCGCGGAGTTCGCGGCCTTGTCCGATCTAGCGGCGTGCTTCGCAGGCGGGCAGGTCGCCCTGCGCTACGTGGACAACCACGGACGTCCTGCCACATGTTATCCGGCGAATCCGAATGGTTCGCCGGATGGCGTGGCCGGTTTCAGTGCCGCAGACGGCAGGGTGCTTATCATGATGCCGCATCCCGAGCGCGTGCACCTCAGCTTCCAGCACTCCTGGCACCCGGACGGATGGGGCGAAGAGGGGCCGTGGATGCGCATATTCCACAACGCCCGCGCCTGGGTCGGCTGAGCCGATCGCAGGGGCGCTCAGCCTTCGGCCGAACGTGCTCCGGGTCTCGCGGTTGCCGGGCGCGCAGCCGCGGCAGACTCGGCGGGAAAGTGGCGCAGCCGCAGGGCCTGCAGGAATTTCGCCCGCCGGACGTAGGTCTGGTAAAGCAGATCCTTCATGGTCTCGAGGAGCACGGCCGACTGCGCACGGTTCAACGGTGGCGGTGAGGTGCCGGCCGCCGGTTCGCCTTCGAACAGCACGCGCCGGATGGCATCGAAGGTGGCGTCGTCGATCTCCGCCATCATGCGCACGTCCGCAACCTGGTCGAAGATGCGCAGGCGGCTGCGTTCGCCCAGGTCCTCGAGCATTGCCTGGGTCGTCGCCCGGCACATTGCGGCGAATGCTTGCAGCAGACCGGCGCGGTAGCACGCGAGGGTCTCGCGGAAAACCCCGGCCACCGGTTCCGGCAGGTACGCGTAATTGAAACGTTCCGGCGCCGGCTCCAGTTCCTCCGGCGCGGGGTGAAACTCCACGCGATCTGCGTGCCAGGCGCGGACGCGGTAGCGGAAGAACAGCGGAGTGCGGCAGGAATCGCACTGGAGCACGATCCCGACTTTTGCGGGCCTGTCGGCCCGCACGCGTGCGAACGACGGACAGGCCAGCAGCGAAAGGTGCGACACCGTACCGCAATGCGGGCACTCACCGCTGACGGCCTCCCGGTGCAGCCGGTTCTGGTTGTCCAGCCAGGCAACTGTCGTCATGCGGTTTCCTCCCTTCGTTACCAGCCCCCTGCCGGTCAATGCTGCAGCGGCTTGTAACGGATCCGGTGCGGCCGATCGGCCTCGTCGCCGAGTCGCCGGTGCAGATCCTGCTGATACTCGGCATAGTTTCCCGCAAACAAAGTCACCTGGCTATCGCCCTCGAAAGCCAGGATGTGCGTTGCGATCCGGTCGAGGAACCAGCGGTCGTGGGAGATCACGATGGCGCAGCCAGGGAAGTCGAGCAGACCCTCCTCGAGGGCGCGCAGCGTCTCCACATCCAGATCGTTCGTTGGCTCGTCGAGCAGCAGCACGTTGGCGCCGGAGCGCAGCACCTTGGCGAGGTGCACGCGGTTGCGTTCACCGCCCGACAACAGGCCGATCTTCTGCTGCTGTTGCGCGCCCTTGAAATTGAACCGGCCGACGTAGCTCCGCGACGAAGTCTCGTACTTTCCTATGCGGATCAGTTCTTCGCCGCCGGACAGTTCCTCCCACACGGTTTTCGAGTCGTCGAGGCTCTGGCGCGACTGGTCCACGTAGGCCATCTGCACCGTCGGGCCGATGCGGATCTCGCCGCCATCCGGTTTCTCCTGGCCGGTCAGCATCCGGAACAGCGTGGTCTTGCCGGCGCCGTTGGGGCCGATGATTCCGACGATGGCACCGGGCGGAATCTGGCCGCTGAAATCCTCGATAAGCAACCGCTCGCCAAAGGCCTTGCGCAGGTGACTGATTTCGATCACCAGGTCGCCAAGCCGCTCGCCCGGCGGAATGTAGATCTCGTTGGTTTCCTGTCGCCGCTGGAAATCCTGGGAACACAGCTCCTCGAAACGCTGCAGGCGGGCCTTGCTCTTCGCCTGGCGTGCCTTCGGGTTGGCCCGGACCCATTCCAGTTCGGCCTTGATGGTGCGCTGGCGCGCGGCTTCCTGTTTTTCCTCGATGGCGAGGCGCGCTTCCTTCTGCTCGAGCCACGAGGAGTAATTGCCCTTCCAGGGGATGCCGTGCCCGCGATCGAGTTCCAGTATCCAGCCGGCTACGTTGTCGAGGAAATAGCGGTCGTGGGTCACGGCGATGACGGTGCCCGGGTACTGCTCGAGAAAGGTCTCCAGCCAGGCGACCGACTGCGCATCGAGGTGATTGGTCGGCTCGTCGAGCAGCAGCATGTCCGGTTTCGACAGCAGCAGGCGGCACAGGGCAACCCGGCGGCGCTCACCACCGGAAAGCTTGCCCACCTGCGCCTGCCAGTCGGGCAGGCGCAAGGCGTCGGCGGCGATCTCGAGATGGCGATCGATTTCCCAGCCGTTGCTGGCATCGATCTGGTCCTGCAGGCGCGCCTGCTCATCGAGCAGGCGGTTCATCTCCGCGTCATCGAGAGGTTCGGCAAACCGCGCGGCGATCCGGTTGAACGCGTGCACCAGCCCGAGCGTGTCGGCGACACCCTCCTCGACGATCTGGCGGACCGTGCTCGCAGGATCCAGTTCAGGCTCCTGCGGCAGGTAGCCGATGCGAATCCCGGGCTGCGGGCGCGCCTCGCCCTCGAAGTCCTGGTCGACGCCGGCCATGATGCGCAACAGGGTGGACTTGCCGGCGCCGTTCAGGCCGAGCACGCCGATCTTCGCGCCGGGAAAGAAGCTGAGGGAGATGTCCCTCAGGATGAAGCGCTTCGGGGGGACGACCTTCGCCACCCGGTTCATCGTGTAGACGTATTGGCTCATGCTGGAGACTTGGTTTGCGCAACGCAGCCGCGATTATTCCCGATGCGGCCCTTGATTGGCCAGCAAGCCGGCGTTGGGGCGGTGATTCCGCCGGTGGCCCGGATGGCCGCGCCATGCGCACCGAACAGGCGCCGGAATCACGATCACGGGGCCCGGCTTCGCCTGCCTGAAGACCGGCGCGGCGCTCGGGTACAATTGCGCCCTTTCTCGCGCGGAGGCGGGCATGTATACCAAAGACCTCAGGATCGCCGATTTTGATTCCGCCCTGGCGGCAGCGATCGCCGGCGAGGAACGACGCCAGGAAGAGCACATCGAGCTGATCGCCTCCGAGAATTACGCGAGCCCGCGCGTGCTCGAGGCGCAAGGCAGCGTGCTGACCAACAAGTACGCGGAGGGCTATCCCGGCCGGCGGTATTACGGCGGCTGCGAGTTCGTCGACCAGGCGGAGGATCTCGCGATCGAGCGCGCCCGCAAACTGTTCGGTGCCGCGTATGCCAACGTCCAGCCGCATTCCGGGTCGCAGGCCAACGCCGCGGTCTACATGGCGTTGCTGAATCCCGGGGACACGGTGCTCGGCATGAGCCTCGCGCACGGCGGCCACCTCACCCATGGATCACCGGTCAACTTCTCCGGCCGGCTGTACCGGATCCTGTCATACGGCCTCGACCCGCAGACCGGCGAGATCGACTACGCGGCCGCCGAGGCCCTTGCACGCGAGCATCGTCCCCGGATGATCATTGCCGGGTTCTCGGCGTACTCCCGCGTCGTGGACTGGCAGCGATTCCGGAAAATCGCCGATGACGTCGGTGCGTACTTTTTCGTCGATATGGCGCACGTGGCCGGCCTGGTTGCAGCCGGTGAGTACCCGAACCCTGTGCCGATCGCCGATGTGACGACCACCACCACCCACAAGACACTGCGCGGGCCGCGCGGGGGGCTCATTCTTGCCCGCGAGAACGACGAGATCACGAAGAAACTCAGTTCGCTGGTGTTTCCCGGCACGCAGGGCGGCCCGCTGATGCACGTGATTGCCGCCAAGGCGGTGGCGCTTCTGGAAGCCATGCAGCCCGAGTTCCGGACCTACCAGGTACAGGTCAAGGCCAATGCCCGCCAGCTGGCGGCCGGTCTCGCCGGCCGTGGTTACCGGATCGTGTCCGGTGGCACCGACAATCACATGTTCCTCGTGGACCTCATCGACAAGAACATCACCGGCAAGGACGCGGATGCGGCGCTCGGGCGGGCCAATATCACCGTCAACAAGAATGCGGTGCCGAACGATCCGCGCTCGCCGTTCGTCACCAGCGGGCTGCGCATGGGGACGCCGGCGATCACGACACGCGGTTTCGGTTCGGCCGAGGTCGAACTCCTCGGCGGCTGGATTGCTGAAGTGCTCGCCGACCTCGGCGACGAGGCGCGGCTGGCGCGGGTGCGGGCCGCTGTCGTCGAGTTGTGCCGGGGATTTCCGGTGTACGGCTGACCGGCGCGCCCGTCCGGCATTGCAGCCATGCACTGCCCCTTCTGCAGCCACGAAGAGACCAAGGTGATCGACTCGCGCCTCAGCGGCGAGGGCCGCCAGGTGCGCAGGCGTCGCGAGTGCCAGCAGTGCGGTGAGCGCTTTACCACGTTCGAAACCGCTGAGCTCGTCCTGCCCCGCCTCATCAAGCGTGACCAGTCGCGCGAACCCTTCGACGAAGCGAAATTGCGCAGTGGCATGGTGCGGGCGCTGGAGAAACGGCCGGTGAGCATGGAAGCGGTGGAGGCCGCCATTGCGCGAGTCATCCATGCCTTGCAGACGGTGGGCGAGCGCGAGATCGCCTCGCGCCAGGTGGGTGAAATGGTGATGGAGGAATTGCGTAATCTGGATGAGGTCGCTTACGTGCGTTTTGCCTCCGTGTACCGCAGCTTCCAGGACATCACCGAGTTCCAGGATGAGATCCGGCGCCTGCGCGAGAGCCGCGAGGCCGACGGGCGGCGCAACCAGATGTCGCTGCTTCCGGACGAGCCATGAGCAGTGACGCCGAAGATTTTCGCTGGATGGCGCAGGCGCTGCGGCTGGCCGCCCGCGGGCTGTTCAGCGCTCACCCGAATCCCCGGGTCGGCTGCGTCGTCGTTGCCGGTGGACGGGTGGTGGGCGAGGGCTGGCACAGGCGCACCGGCGGGCCGCATGCGGAGATCGTTGCGCTGCAGGAGGCTGGCGGGGCTGCTGCCGGCGCTACTGCCTATGTCACCCTGGAACCGTGTTGCCACCACGGGCGTACGCCACCTTGCACCGAGGCGCTGGTCGCCGCCGGCGTGCGTCGCGTCGTCTTTGCCGCAGCAGATCCGAATCCGCAGGTTGCAGGGGGCGGTGTCCGCAGCCTGACGGCCGCTGGTGTGGCGGTGACCGCTGGGGTCATGGAGGCGGAGGCGCGGGCGCTGAACGTCGGATTTTTCTCGCGGATGCAGCGCCAGCGTCCGTACCTGCGGGCCAAGCTTGCCACCAGCCTCGATGGACGCACGGCGCTCGCGAACGGCGCCAGCCGCTGGATCTCCAGCGAAGCGTCGCGCAACGATGCGCAGGCGCTGCGTGCGCGCAGCTCCGCGATCCTGACCGGTGTGGGCACGGTCCTGACCGACGATCCCGCCCTGACCGTGCGACGGCGCGATCTCGGCGACCTGGTGGCGCCGGCATGCGTGGTGCTCGACTCGGCATTGCGCACGCCGCCGGCCGCGCAGCTGATCGGGCATTCGAGACGCACGCATGTTTTCTGCACCCGGCCCGAGGCCACGCGGCAGCGCGCGCTCGAGGCGGCGGGCGCCAGTGTCGAGGTGGTGGCCGAGACTGGCGGCCGGCCTGACCCCACGGCCGTGCTGCGGCGCCTGGCAGAACTCGGCATGAACGAGGTGTTGCTGGAGGCCGGCCCAGGCGTCAGCGGCGCAATGCTGGATGCGGGCCTGATCGACGAGATCGTGGTATACGTCGCACCACATGTCCTCGGTGCTGACGGCTTCGGCATGTTCGCCACGACAACGTTGTCGGAAATGTCTGCGCGGCCGGAATTCGACCTGGCGGACGTGCGCCGCATCGGGCCGGATTGCCGCCTGACCTTTCTCAAGCGGGGCCAATGATGTTTACCGGAATTGTCCAGGCGGTCGGCACGGTTGCCGCACTCGTGCATCGCGGTGGCGACGTGAGCCTGCTGATCGACACGGACCGCCTGCCCCCGGAGCGACTCGTGCCGGGCGCCAGCGTCGCGGTCAACGGGGTCTGCCTCACGGTGACGCATCACGAGGCGGGCCGCGCGGGCTTCGATGTGTCGGGCGAGACACTGGCCCTGACGACACTCGGGCAACTCGCCGCAGGCACGCGCGTCAATCTCGAGCCTGCGCTGACCCTGAGCGAGCCACTTGGCGGGCACCTGGTGTCCGGGCATGTGGATGGCGTGGGGGAGGTGACTGCGATCGAGCCGGATGCCCGCTCGACCCGAGTCGTGTTTCGGTTGCCGGTGGCGCTGTCGCGCTACGTCGCGAAAAAGGGTTCGATCTGCGTGGACGGCGTCAGCCTGACCAGCAACGAGGTGCGGGAGGACGAGTTTGGCGTCAACCTGGTCCCGCATACGTTGCAGAGCACCATCATGGACGGTTACCGGACCGGCACCCGGGTCAATGTCGAAGTCGATCTCATCGCCCGTTATCTGGAGCGCCTGCTCGGGGAGCAGGCCTGAGCGGCCGGCGGTCGCCTGGCTGAGGAACTCGAAATCATGTCCGATACCGCGAGAGACACCAGCGTCGCATTCAGCGATACCCGCGAGATCATCGCCGACATCCGCGATGGGCGCATGGTCATCATCGTCGATGACGAGGATCGCGAGAACGAGGGCGACCTGGTCATGGCAGCGGCCAAGGTTCGGCCGGAGGACATCAATTACATGGCCCGCTTCGGGCGTGGCCTGATCTGTCTTACGCTGGCCCGCAGCCGTTGCCAGCAATTGCGCCTGCCCCTGATGGTCAGCGGTACGGACGAAGATCAGGCGACAAATTTCACCGTGTCCATCGAGGCGGCCGAGGGAGTGACCACCGGGATCTCGGCGCACGACCGCGCGCGCACCATTCGTGTCGCGGTGGCTCCCGAGGCGAGGCCCGAGGATCTGCGACAACCGGGGCATGTCTTTCCCCTGATGGCCCAGCCGGGCGGGGTTCTCACCCGTGCCGGTCATACAGAGGCGGGTTGCGACCTGGCGCGTCTCGCGGGGCTGGAGCCCGCGGCCGTGATCGTCGAAATCCTCAACGAGGACGGCACGATGGCCCGCAGGCCGCAGCTGGAGTCCTTTGCGCGCCAGCACGGCCTGAAGATCGGCAGCATCGCCGATCTCATCCGCTTTCGTCTGCAGCACGAGGTGTCGGTGGAGCGGATTTCCGAGCAGACGGTCGAGACCGGGCTTGGCCCCTTCCGGCTGTATTGCTTCGAGGACCACGTCAACCGCAATGTCCACCTGGCGCTGGTTCATGGTGATCTCACGAACACGGTGCCGCCGCTGGTGCGCGTGCACGTACAGGACACTCTCGGTGACGTGATCGGCGTGCAAAGTGCCCGCCTCGGCTGGCCGCTGCGCTCGGCAATGCGCCGGATCGCCGCAGCGGGAGCAGGCGTGGTCGTACTGCTGCGTTATCCGGAGAGCCCGCGCCAGCTGGTGGCGGCGGTGCGCTCGCTCGGCGCCTCGACGCCGGAGGAGGGTGGACGCAGGGAGCATGTGGCGGTGCTGCGAACCTTCGGCACCGGGGCGCAGATACTGCGCGATCTCGGCGTCACCCGCATGCGCGTGCTCAGCGCGCCGAAACAGATGCACGCGATTTCCGGCTTCGGTCTGGAAGTAGTAGAGTACGTCGACGATCCGGATTGACGACACCCCCAAACTCATCATGCGCATTCTCGAAGGACAGCTCAACGTGAGAGACGCGAGGTTCTGCGTCCTTGCTGCGCGTTTCAATGACCGGATTGTCGAGGATCTCGTGCGCGGGGCGCTCGACGCGCTGAAGCGACACGGAGTCGAGGAGGCCGCTGTCGACCTGGTCCGCGTGCCTGGCGCGTTCGAGTTGCCGCTGGCAGCAAAGCGTGCCGCACTTACCCGACAGTACGATGGCCTGGTGGCCCTCGGTGTGGTGATCCGCGGTGCGACGCCTCATTTCGACTACGTCTGCGGCGAATGCGCTGCCGGTCTCAGGCAGGTCAGCCTCGACATGGAGATACCCGTCGGTTTCGGCGTGCTGACCTGCGACACCGTGGACCAGGCGGTGGAGCGCTCCGGGGTCAAGCACGGCAACAAAGGCGCTGATGCTGCGCTGGCCACCATGGAAATGGTGAGCCTGCTGCGGCAGATCGCGCCGTAGGGGAGTTCCCGCCTCATGGCTCGCGGACGGCACGGTGCGCGCCGCCTGCTGGTGCAGGCGCTGTATCAGCGTCAGCTCGGCGGGCACAGCGGCGTCGAACTGGTCGAGCAGTTTTCGGCCAGCCGCGAGTTCCGCGGCATCGACGCCGGCTATTTCCGCACCCTGATCGGTGAGATCACTGCGTCCGAGAAGAGTCTCGATGAATTGATCGAGGCGGCGACCGACCGGCCGGTTGCGCATCTCGACCCGGTGGAGCGGGGAGTGTTGTGGGTCGGCCTGATCGAACTGCGTGACCACCCGGATGTGCCGGTGCGGGTGGTCATCGACGAGGCGGTGCAGCTCACCAAGGAGTTTGGTGCCCAGGACGGCTTCCGGTATGTGAATGCCGTGCTGGATTCCGCCGCGTCGCGATTGAGGCCCGCTGAGACCGGCATCAACGTACGCTGACGACCCGTGCCCGCCAAGCGCAGCCACCGTCGCACGCAGACTGGCCCGCGGCCTGCCATTTCTGCCGAGGCCAGATTGATCGAGCGGTATTTCGCGCGACCCGGGCGCGCGGGACGCTTCGTTTCGCTCGGAATCGGCGACGACGCGGCCGTGACGCGCATGCCGGCGGGATACGAGCTTGTGACCGCGACCGATACCCTCGCGGAGAGCGTACACTTTCCGCGCGGCATGCCGGCTGACGCGCTGGGCTACCGCTGTCTCGCGGTAAATCTCAGCGACCTGGCCGCGATGGGGGCCGAACCGCTCTGGGCGACGCTGGCCCTCAGCATGCCGAAGGCCGTCCCTGGCTGGTTGCAGCAGTTTTCGCGCGGATTTTTCTCGCTCGCGGATCTTCACGGCGTGGCGCTGGTCGGCGGGGACACCATACGTGGCCCCATGGTCGTCTCGGTCACCGTCCTCGGGCGCGTGAAACGCGGCGCCTTCGTCGGCCGTGCGGGTGCGCGGCCCGGTGACGGACTGTATGTCAGCGGGCATCCGGGCGATGCGGTGGCCGGACGCCTGGCGCTGGCCGGCCGCCTGCGGGGACGGGGCGTCGCCCGGCTGCGCCGCCGCTTTTTGTTTCCCGAGCCGCGGCTGCAGGCGGGGCGGCGCCTCGCGCGCATCGCTTCCGCAATGATCGATGTCTCGGACGGCCTGCACGACGATGCCGGCAAGTTGCTGCGCGCAAGCGGATGTGGCGCCGTGCTGGATCCGCGGCACATCCCGTTGTCCCGTGATCTGCTTCGACTCGTCGGGCCGCGGGCCGGCCTCGAACTCGCGCTGACCGGTGGCGATGACTATGAACTGCTGTTCGCCCTGCCACCGTCGAGAGAGAAGCACCTCGCGCGCGTTGCCGGCCGCGTTGACTGTGCGCTCACCCGCATCGGGACCGTGACGGCCGGGCGCCGGGTGCGCTGGATGCAGGACGGAAAACCGTTTGAGTTCCGCGACCGCAGCTTTCGCCACTTCGGCTGAACAGGTGATGCGATGAGCGGCCGTTCGAACGGCTTGCCACGCACCGTTCTGGGCAGCCCGGTCCACCTGCTTGCGTTCGGGCTCGGCGCGGGCCTGCTGCCGGTTGCGCCCGGTACCTGGGGCTCGTTGCTGGCGGTCGTCCTGTTCTGGATCACCCCGGCGCCTGCGCCGGCGCTGCAGTGGGCAGTGATTGCGGTCGCATTCGCTGCGGGTGTATGGATCTGTGGTGCGAGCGCCAGGCGCCTGGGCGTGCACGATCATCCGGGAATCGTCTTCGACGAGATGGTTGCGATGTGGGCCATACTGGCGCTGCTGCCGCGCCACGTCGCATGGAGTGCGGCGGCTTTCATCGCGTTCCGGATCATGGACATCTGGAAGCCCTGGCCGATTCGCGAGGCGGATCACAGATTCCGGGGAGGCTTCGGAATTATGCTCGACGATGTGTTGGCGGCCGCTTATGCGGCCGCGCTGTTGTCGAGCCTGCGGATACTTGCCGCGTTCCTGACCTGAAGGGTGCACATAACGTGTCCGTGGCGCAGCCTGCCCCTGACGCACGCCAGGCCATGCCGGTTCCCGAGAGGATCGGCAAGTACCTCATCATCAATGAGATCGGCAAGGGCACCACCGGCACGATCTACCTGTCCCACGACCAGTATTTCAAGCGCGATGTCGCCATCAAGGTCTACAACGTCGTAACGGACGAGGACCCGGATCGGGCCAGGATCGCCCGCAAGATGTTTTTCAACGAGGCACGGATCGTCGGCAAGCTGCAGCACCCGAATATCCTGCCGATTTACGACGCGGGCGAAGAGAACGGGCAGTACTACGTCGTCATGGAGCACGTGCAGGGCGCCCGCACGCTCGCGGCGTACTGCCGGCCCGACAACCTGCTGCGGGTGGACGACGTCGTCAAGATCATCTACCAGTGCGCCCGCGCGCTGCATTATGCGCACCGGCGCGGCGTCATACACCGCGACATCAAGCCCAGCAATATCATGCTGACGCGGGACAACGAGGTGCGCATCATCGACTTCGGTATCGCAATCCTGCGCGATGCGGACGTGTCCAAGATCGAGGGTATTGCCGGTTCGCCGAGTTACATGTCGCCGGAGCAGGTCGAGTCAGCCGAGATCACGCCCGCCTCCGACATCTACTCGCTAGGTGCGGTGATGTACGAGCTCCTGACCGGCTTCAGGCCGTTTCGGGCCAGCACCCTGTCGCGGCTTCTCAACCAGATCGTGTACGCGACGCCGCCGCCCCTGCACACGCTTCGCGACGGCATCCCGGACGAACTCGAGCAGGTCGTGATGACCGCGCTCGCGAAGACCCCTGCGGCACGGTTCGGCGACGGGGCCGAGTTTCCAGCCCGCCTCACGCGCGTCTATCAGCAGCTGCGAAACCAGTACGCCAAGGCCGACAACCAGGAGCACTTCGATCGCCTGCGGCGATTGCGGTTCTTCCACGACTTCTCCGGCGCGGAGATCTGGGAACTGCTGCGCGCCAGCGAGTGGCGCGAGTACAGCGGCGGCGATGAGATCGTTCGCGAGGGAGAAATCGACGACCGCTTCTACGTCATCGTCGACGGCAGCGTCAGTGTCGAGATGAATGGCCGTGCGGTCGGCGTCCTCGCGGGCGGCGATTGCTTTGGCGAAAGCAGTTATGTGACTGGCGTCAAGCGCAATTCAACCATTCGCGCCGACGAACCCGTCACGATCCTCAGTGTCAGCGCAACGCTGCTGGAACAGGTTTCAACGGACTGCCAGCTGCGTTTCAACAAGGTGTTCCTCCGCGCGCTGATCCGTCGTCTGCAGGGGTCGAACGGCGCGCGGACCTGAGGACGTTTCGCTCAGACGTCCCCGTCCGGCGGATCTTCGTCCGACTCGGCGAGGGATTCCGGATCCAGAGTCTTCAGTTCGGAGCCCATCAGTGCCTGCACGCGCTGTTCGGCGTCCTGCAATGCCGACTGGCAGTCACGGCTCAGGCGGATGCCACGCTCGAATTGCTTCAGTGACTTCTCGAGAGGCAGATCACCGGCCTCGAGCTGGGTCACGATTTCCTCGAGTTCCGACAGGGCTTTCTCGAGGTCGATGCGCTGGCGCCTGGGTTCGGTCATGAGTGTGCTTGCGCGGTGCGTTCGCAGCTAAATTGGCACACAGGCCTGTGCCGGTCAATCGTGCTGCAGCCGCGTGTATAGTGCGCGGTGTTCGTTGACACGGGCAACCCGTGCTGACATATTTTGGAATTAGTCTAACAAGCGTGCCGGATCAACCGGCGCGACCGTCGAGGAGAAGAACGTGAAGCTGAAAGGCACCAAGACCGAAAAGAATCTCAAGGACGCGTTTGCAGGTGAATCACAGGCTAATCGCCGCTACCTGTATTTCGCGGCCAAGGCCGATGTCGAGGGTTTCAACGACGTTGCCGCCGTGTTTCGTTCCACTGCCGAAGGCGAAACAGGGCACGCGCACGGACATCTCGAGTATCTCGAGGCGGTGGGTGACCCGGCAACCGGCCTGCCGATCGGTGCGACGGCGGCTAATCTCAAGGCGGCCATCGCCGGCGAGACTCACGAGTACACCGACATGTATCCCGGCATGGCGAAGGCCGCCCGGGACGAGGGTCTTGGAGAGATCGCCGACTGGTTCGAGACGCTCGCCAAGGCCGAGCGCTCCCATGCCAACCGTTTCCAGAAGGCGCTCGACACCCTCGGGCACTAAGCTGAATCGTGCGGTGGCGCCGGGCGGGTGAGCCAGCGCTGGCCACAGCGGCCCGCGTGATCGCCCGCATGCGCCCCGGGGACTGGTGTCAGGGGCGATGACAGACAGCAGGCATCGCGAAGGAAGTCTCGAGGCGCCACGCCGGCATCCGCTGGCGTGGCGTTGCGACGAATTCTACGACGAGGCGCTCCTGATGAAGGAGCTCGAGCGCGTGTT
Organism: Nevskiales bacterium; assembly: GCA_011526045.1. Lineage (GTDB taxonomy): Bacteria > Pseudomonadota > Gammaproteobacteria > Steroidobacterales > QUBU01. The sequence continues at coordinate 55,377 of WYBE01000075.1, forward strand.
CGACATCTGCCACGGGTGTCGGCGCTGTTTCAGTCTCTGCAACGCGTTTCCGACCCTGTTCGATGCCATCGACGCCAGCGAGACCGGCGAGCTGGATGGCGTGTCGCGCAAGGTGTTCTGGGAGGTGGTAGATCACTGCTACCTCTGCGACATCTGCTTCATGACCAAGTGTCCCTACGTGCCGCCGCATCCCTGGAATGTCGACTTCCCCCACCTGATGCTGCGCGCGAAAGCGAAGCGTTTTCGCGACCAGGGCGCACCACTGCGTGATCGGCTGCTCGCGGCCACCGATACGGTCGGGGCCATAGCGGGCATCCCGGTCGTCGCCGAAGTGGTCAACGCGGTGAACCGCACGGGGGCAGGGCGGGCGCTGCTCGAGCGCGTGCTCGGTGTCGCGCGTGATGCGCCGGTGCCCCGCTATCACTCGCGCTCGGCCCGCAGCCGGATCGGAGCCGGACGTCCTGCGTCACAGCCGCACGACGCACAGGCGGGCGGTACCCGCGGCCGGGTCGTCCTGTTCACGACTTGCTATGGCAATCGCAATCTGCCCGCGATGTGCGAGGACCTGGTGGCGGTGTTCGCGCACAACGCGATCGAAGTCCGGCTGGCCGCAACGGAACGCTGCTGTGGCATGCCGAAGCTCGAACTCGGCGACCTGGAGTCGGTGGACGAGGCGCGGTCGGTCAACGTGCCGGAACTCGCGCGCTGGGTCCGCGACGGCTGGGACATCGTCGCGCCGGTGCCATCCTGCACGCTGATGTTCAAGCAGGAGTTGCCGCTCATGTTCCCGGAGGATGCGGACGTGAGGCTGGTGGCCGATGCGTTCTACGATCCCTTCGAGTACCTCGCGCTGCGTCACAAGGCCGGCCGGCTGCGCACGGATTTTCGTACCAGCCTCGGCAGCGTGGCCTACCACGTGCCATGCCATCTGCGTGTGCAGAACATTGGCCTGAAAACCAAGGAGGTGCTGGAGCTGGTACCGGACACGAAAGTGCAGGCCATCGAACGCTGCTCCGGCCATGACGGCACCTACGGGGTCAAGAGCCGGTTCCGTCAACCCTCGCTGAAAATAGCCGGGCCCGTGGTCACGCGGGTGCGCGATTCGGGTGCCACGCACCTCAGCAGCGATTGCCCGATGGCCGGCGCCCAGGTGGCCGGCGTGCTCGGGCAGGACAACTACCAGCACCCGCTGTCGCTCATGCGGCGTGCTTACGGCATCTGATCGCGTGATGGAGGACGACGGCCGATGCATGCGTTGAGCCCCGACGATCTCTACAGCCTCGAGGAGTACGCGCGCCATCGCAACGAGATGCGGGCCCGGGTGATGGAGCACAAGGCTCACCGGCGTCTGCACGTCGGCGCGCATCTCACGCTGTATTTCGAAGATCGGCTGACGATTCTCTACCAGGTCCAGGAGATGCTGCGGGCCGAGCGGATCTTCGAGCCCGACGGCATCCGCGGCGAGCTCGAGGCCTACAACCCCCTGATTCCGGACGGCCGTAACTGGAAGGCGACCCTGATGATCGAGTATGCCGACCCGGCAGAGCGCGCCCGCGAGCTGCGCCGGCTGGTCGGCATCGAGCACCGGGTATGGATGCAGGTGGAGGGCCATGCGCCGGTGACCGCCATCGCCGACGAGGATCTCGAGCGCAGCAACGCTGATAAGACCTCGGCGGTGCATTTCCTGCGGTTCGAACTCGCGCCCGGGATGATCGCGGCGCTGAAAGGCGGCACGCCATTGCGCGCGGGCGTCGATCACCCGGAGTACAGCATCCGGCTGGATGCGGTGCCGGAGTTGTTGCGGGAGTCGCTGGTCGCGGACCTCGATTAGGCGCCGTTCCGCGCGGCGCCAGCCCGGCACGCTACGGGTGCCGGGCCGGGATTGCATAATCGCGCAGGCGCACTAACATGCACACCGGTTGTGCGCGTTCCATCGTTGCCTGGGCGGTTCCGGCCATCCGCGGTTCCGTCGTGTCGTGGCCAATGCCCGTCGGCAGGCGAGGGCGCAGCCCCATTCATCCCAGTGCCAGCCGGTCATGCACACATGAGCGCGAAGTACGACGCATCTGCGATCGAGGTCCTGAGCGGGCTGGATCCCGTCCGGCGCCGTCCCGGGATGTACACCGACACCTCAAGGCCGAATCACCTCGCTCACGAAGTGATCGACAACAGTGTCGATGAGGCGTTGGCAGGCCACTGCAGCAAGATCGAGGTCACGCTGTGGCGTGACGGTTCCCTGCAGGTCGCCGACGACGGCCGTGGCATGCCGGTCGACGTACACCCGCAGGAAAAAATTCCAGGGGTGGAGCTGATTCTCACCCGCCTGCACTCAGGCGCGAAGTTTTCCGGCAAGAGCTATCGCTTTTCGGGTGGCCTGCACGGTGTCGGCGTTTCCGTGGTGAACGCCCTGTCGCGGAACCTCGAAGTGTGGGTGCGGCGCGACGGTTGCGAGTTCAACATGAGCTTTCGCGGCGGCAACCGTGCCAGCAAGCTCGAGTCCGTCGGCAAAGTCGGCCGCGGCAATACCGGCACCACGATCCGGTTCTGGCCTGATTCCAGGTATTTCGATACCGACAAATTCTCTGTGCCGCAGCTGCGGCACACCCTGCAGGCGAAGGCGGTCCTGTGCCCCGGCCTGAAGGTCAGGTTCGAGATCGAGCATCCGCAGCAGCTGCTGGAGTGGGAGTATCGCGGCGGGCTCGGCCAGTACCTGGCCGAATCGATCGGTGACGCGGGCACACTTCCTGCGCAGCCCTTTACCGGCGAAGCGAAGGGCCAGCACGAGGAAGTGCAATGGGCGCTGGCGTGGGTGACCGGCGCAGCCACGCCGCTTGCCGAATCCTATGTCAACCTCATTCCTACGCCCCAGGGAGGCACACATGTCAGTGGCCTGCGTGCCGGCCTGACGAACGCCTTGCGCGAGTACTGCGAGTTCCGCAGCCTGCTGCCCCGCGGGGTCAGGCTCGCGCCGGAGGATGTCTGGGACGGCGTCGCCTTCGTGCTCTCCGTCAAACTCGAGGATCCGCAGTTCTCCGGCCAGACGAAAGAGCGCCTGTCGTCGCGGGAGTCCACGGCGTTCGTGTCGGGCATCGTCAAGGATGCCTTCGCGCTGTGGCTGAACCAGCATCCCGAGACCGGCGACCAGATTGCGCTGCGGGCGATCACCGCCGCGCAGAATCGGCTCAAGGCGGGCAAGGCAGTCGTTCGCAAGAAGGTGGTCTCCGGCCCGGCGCTGCCGGGCAAGCTCGCGGATTGCACGGGGGAGGACCCGCAGCGCTGCGAGCTGTTCCTGGTGGAGGGCGATTCGGCCGGAGGTTCGGCGAAACAGGCTCGCGACCGGGAGTTCCAGGCGATCCTGCCCCTGCGCGGCAAGATCCTGAATGCCTGGGAAGTCGAACAGGCCGAACTGCTGGCCTCCCAGGAAGTGCACAACATCAGCCTCGCGATCGGTGTGGATCCCGGTGGTGAGGATCTGGCGGGTCTGCGCTATTTCAAGGTGTGCATTCTTGCCGACGCAGACTCCGACGGTCAGCACATCGCGACACTGATCTGCGCGTTGTTCGTTCGGCATTTTCCGCGGCTGGTGCAGGCCGGGCACGTCTACGTGGCGATGCCGCCCCTGTACCGGATCGACGTCGGCCGCGAAGTCTTCTACGCGCTGGACGATGCAGAACGGCAGGGCGTGCTCGACCGGGTCGAGGCGGAGGGGCTGAAGGGCAAGGTCTCGATTACCCGCTTCAAGGGGCTCGGCGAAATGAGCCCGGGACAGCTGCGGGAGACGACCATGGCGCCGGACACCCGGCGCCTGGTGCAGCTCACGGTCGACGCTCATGAGCAAACCGAGCAGTTGCTCGACATGCTGCTCGCCAAGAAACGCGCCGCCGACCGGCGCAACTGGATCGAGACCAAGGGCAATCTGGCCCGCGTCCAGGTCTGAGGCCGGCGGTACAGGGCGAAATCCATGGCGAAGCAGAATCAGCTGGACTTCGAGGGCATCGAGCAGTTGCCGCTGCGCGAGTATGCCGAACGCGCCTACCTGGACTACTCGATGTACGTCATTCTGGACCGGGCCCTGCCGCACCTGGCTGACGGCCTCAAGCCGGTCCAGCGTCGCATCATCTATGCGATGAGCGAACTCGGACTGGCGGCTGGCGCGAAGCACAAGAAGTCGGCGCGCACGGTCGGAGACGTGATCGGCAAGTTTCACCCGCACGGCGACGGCGCCTGTTACGAAGCCATGGTGCACATGGCGCAGGATTTCTCCTACCGCTACCCGATCATCGACGGCCAGGGCAACTGGGGCTCCGCGGACGACCCCCGGTCGTTTGCCGCCATGCGCTACACGGAGTCGCGGCTGCGACCCTACGCCGCCGTGCTGCTCGCTGAACTCGACCAGGGCACGGTGGCGTGGTTGCCGAACTTCGACGGCACGTTGCGCGAGCCCGCACTCTTGCCAGCGCAACTGCCGAACCTGCTGCTGAACGGCGCAAGCGGCATCGCGGTGGGCATGTCGACCGACGTTCCGCCGCACAACCTGCGTGAGATCGCCGCCGGGCTCGTGAAGCTGATCGAGGAGCCCGACATCTCGCTGAAGCAGCTGACACGAATCATCCGCGGGCCGGATTTCCCGACCGGCGGGGAAATCGTATCGACGCGCGAAGAGATCGTCGCCATCTACACGGCCGGGAGCGGCACGCTGCGCGTCCGCGCTACCTATTCCGTGGACGATGCCACGATCATCATCGAGAGCCTGCCCTACCAGGTCTCGGGGGCGCGCGTCCTGGAGCAGATCGCCAATCAGATGCGGGCGAAAAAGCTGCCCATGGTGGAGGATCTGCGGGACGAGTCCGACGAAGAAGAACCGACCCGCCTCGTCATCACGCTGCGCTCCGGCCGGGTAGACACCGAGGCGCTGATGCTGCATCTGTTTGCAACCACGGATCTCGAGAAGACGCTCAGGGTCAACCTGAATGTCATCGGTACGGACGGCAAGCCGGCGGTACGGGACCTGCGCACGTTGCTCAAGGACTGGCTCGGCTTCCGCCTGGAAACCGTACGGCGGCGACTGCAGTTCCGGCTCGACCGGGTGGCCGAGCGGATCCACATCCTCGACGGGCTCCTGATCGCCTACCTCAACATCGACGAGGTGATCCGCATCATCCGGCGCGAAGACGAGCCGAAGCCGGTGCTGATGAAGAAATTCAAGCTGACCGATGTCCAGGCGGAGGCCATTCTCAATTTGCGGTTGCGGCATCTCGCCAGGCTCGAGGAGATGAAGATCCGTGGCGAGCAGGAGGAGCTTGCGGCCGAGCGCGAGCGCCTGGAGAAGTTGCTGCGCAGCCCGGCGCGGCTGCGCACGCTGATCAGAGACGAGATCACCGCGCTGGCCGGAGAATTCGGCGATGAGCGGCGCAGCCGACTGGTGGAGCGCGCGGCAGCGCAGGCCATGGCCGAGGAGGACCTGGTCGCCTCCGAGCCGGTGACCGTGGTGCTCTCGCAGCGAGGCTGGGTCCGCGCGGCCAAGGGGCACGACATCGAACCAGGCTCGCTGAGCTTCAAGACCGGCGATGGTTACCTCTGTGCCGCGCGCGGGCGCAGCACGGAGCTTGCGGTCTTTCTGGACTCGACCGGCCGGGCCTACACGCTGGCTGCGCATTCGCTGCCATCGGCGCGTGGTCAGGGTGAGCCGCTGTCCGGGCGTCTGAATCCCCCGGACGGCGCTCATTTTCGTGGCGTGATGCTCGGCGAAGCGCAGACGCCCTGGCTGGTGGCGAACACCGGCGGCTATGGATTCTTTGTGCGGCTGGGTGAGTTGCACACCCGCAACCGGGCGGGCAAAAGCGCCTTGCGACTCAAGCCCGGCTGGGACGTGGTCATTCCCGCCGCATGTCCCGCCCTGGGTTTCCCGGGCGAGGTGCGGGTGGCGGCCGTCAGTTCGGGCGGACACCTGCTCGTGTTTGCTGCGGCCGAACTCCCCGAACTACCCCGCGGCAAAGGCAACAGGATCCTCGGTATCCCGCCGGGCAAGCTCAAGGCAGGCGAGGAGCGCCTCGTCGCGGTGGCGGTGCTGGGATCTGGCGACGACCTCGTCGTGCGCAGCGGTCAGCGGCATATGACGATCCGGTCGGCCGATCTCGGGCACTACGCGGGCGAGCGCGGGCGGCGCGGGCTGGTGTTGCCACGCGGCTGGCGCAGCGTCGACGCGCTGGACGTCGTGCGTAACGCGGGATGAGCGCTCCTCAGCGTCGGGGCAACTGGTCGGTACCGGTGCGGACCAGCGTGTCTTCCTCGTCTGCATCGTCGAGGATCGACCCGAGCCTGGCGCGATCGACCACCTGGCTGGCGGTCAGGTCCTCCTCGTAGTCGCTCTCGAGCAGATCGAGCGCTTCCTTCAGCGTATTGGAAACCTGCTCGTCGTCGATCGCTTTCTGCGACATCGCGTGCAGATCGGTCTGTTCGACCGTATCGCCGCCTGAGCCGCGCAGCGACCCGGCCTGATCGGTCGGGGTCAGTGCCGTTTCGTCGAGGTCATTGAGCCAGCCGATGTCCTGGTCGACAGCCACATCACCGGCCGCGGCCGACAGGTCAAGGTCGAGGTCCGGTTCCCCGACGGCGAAACCCGCGGCGTCGGGCAGGGCCAGATCGGGCTCATCGCCGAACAGGCTCGTGAGATCATCTGGCGTGCCGGCACTGTCGAAATCCTGGGCCGGAGCGGCGTAGACCGCGGGCTGACGGTCGGTCGGCGCCGAGTCGGTCGAGCTCTCGTCGTCATGCTCGTGGCGCGGACCCTCTACCACGACCATCGTGGGCTCGGCCGGTTTGCCGAGGGCCGGAGGTGCTGCGACGGCAACCGCGGTGGCGGTCCCGGCACGCTCCGGCATGCTGTCCTGGGACGTTCGCCGGGCGCCCCGGAGTGCTTCGGCGAGGCGTTCGCGCAGCAGTACGAGGCTGGCTGCGGCGCCAATGAGCACACCGACCACGGCCGCCAGCCATGCCGGCGCACCTTCGCTCACGCGGCGCTCGACGGTAACGGCCGGCACCGCGACCGGTTCGGCCGCGGCAACGTCTTGCGGAGGCTGCTCGTCCTGGAACACCGCTTCAGGCACAGGAGCGGTTTGCGGTGGCTCGACGAGGGGCAGTGGTGGCGCCGTACTGCTGAGGTCAGTCGGGGTCGCGGCCGTTACCGCTTCGGTCCCGGCCGGGGCCTGCGCTGCTGCGCCCACCACGGCGCGCGTGTCGTCTGGCTGCGGTGATCCAGTGACCGTAGCGACCTCGGCCGGTGCGTCGGAGCTGCCGGCGGCCAGCGGAGCGGGCAGCACGATGACGGCGCCGCTTCGGATCAGGTCCGGATTGGCCCGTATGAAGGCATCGGGGTTTGCAGCAAAAATCGCATCGGCGATTTCCCAGATGCTGCGCCCCCCACGATCGGTGGTCCGTGCCGCGATGGTGGACAGCGTGTCGCCTGCCTGCACGCGATAGCTGGTTCCGGAGGGCAGCGGGCTGCGATCAGTCGCTGGCCCCTGCGACGGCGCCGCACCGGCCGCCGGCTGTGGCGTGACCGGGGTCGGCGCCGGCCACTGCGTATTGCCAGCCGCATTCGCGGCAGCGCCCATCATGGCAGGAGTTGCGGCGGCCGCCGGCCGCGTTCCGGGCAGATCGAGCATCAGCACATACTGGCGCACCATCTGCGTGCTTCCCGGGCAACGAAGCTCCAGGCGCAGTTCGTACATGGGTTCGTAGAGCGGGCGAGCAGTGCTGACGTGCAAGTCGTAACGGCCTGCAGCACTCACCTGCGGCACGCTGACGATTGCGTGGGGTACGGCGCTGAGTTCTCCCGCGGAGGGCGTGACGGCACTGACACAGCCCGCGACCATGATCTCGCCGGCGCTGAGTTCCACCGGAACTCTCGCGCTCAGCGGTTGGCCGAGCGGCGAGTCCACCAGGATATCGCCCAGGGTCAATGCCTGCGCGGGGCCGAGCGCCGCAACGGCGGCGCCGGTGCATACCAGCTTGCCGAGCGTGAGGCGCCGGACCGAGAGTTCGGGCGTGGCGCCAGCGATGACCGTGAACTCCCGCCGTGCCTTTCCGTTTGGTGTTTTCCGGCTTGTACCCAGCCGGCGATCGCCGCGGCCCATAGCTCTATGCTCCGAATTCGTCAGTGCCAGATGTGCTGATACGGTTTCCCGCCGCGAAGGAAATCATTTGTCAATAAGTCCGTAAACGATTCGCGTCTCGTTTCGGCCGCATTGCTGCCAGCAACGTGGCTGCATTCGGTGAACTGTGAACAACGTCACGCCTGCCGTGTCTTGTGCCTCACCCCGTAGCGCGGTTTTCCAGCGGTTGCGCGCTTTCCAGGACGACGCCCTGCGTCTGCACGAAGTTGCCCTGGAAGTAGGATACGCCGAGCTGCCAGAGCACGGCCATGGTCTTGGCATCCTCCACGCGCTCGGCGATGGAGCGGATCTTGAGCTTGTGTGCAACCTGCACCAGGCCGGCAACTTTCCGCTGCTGATCGCTGTCGCTATGCAGCCCCTGCATCAGGCTGCCGTCGATTTTCATGAACTGCATCGGGATGTGGTGCAACAGCTGGGTGGAGTCGCGCCCGGTGCCGAGATGATCGACCGCAAACAGGAAGCCCGCCGCCGCCAGCCGCTCGGCGAGTTCCTTGGTCGGTTTGAGCTGCGTCGCTGCGGTTTCCTCGCTGACCTGGAAGCACAGGCGTTGGGGCGGGACCTTCAGGCTCGCCAGGCGGGTGCCGAGCCAGGCCGGGAGCGTATCGTCGAGCACCGAGTCGCGGGACAGTCGGACGAAGACCAGTGTCGGCTGCTTGGCGGTGCAATACGACAGCGAGGCGCCGATGACCCATCGGTCCACGTTCTTGATCATCCGGGCGCGTTCCGCGGGAGGGATGAACTCGCTGGGGAGAATCAGGCTGCCGTCATCATCGACCATCCGCACCAGGGTATCGAACATGCCCTGAACTTCCTCGGTCAGGCTGGCGATTGGCTGGTGCACCAGCCGGAAGCGGTTCTGCATGAGGGCGTTACGGATTTTCGGTACCCACATCGCGTCGGCAACGCGGACCTTCTGCGTAGCGGTCGTGGTGTCGCAGAGTTCGACCTTGTTGCCGCCGGCATCTCGACCGGCACGGCAGGCCTTTTCTGCCGCCGACAGCAGTTCGGCTATCGACTGCGATTCGCTGCCGATTTCCGTGACACCGATGGTGCAGGTCAGGGTCGTCGACTGCTGATCGACCTCGAGCACCCGGCCGGCGACGGCTTTGCGGACCTGGTCGGCCCAGCTGACCACGTCGTTCATGGTGCCGCGCTCGATTATCGCCGTGAAAATCGTGCCGCCAAATCGCCCGCAGACGTCGCTCGGCTGCAGCAGTTCGCGCAGCAGGTCTGCCAGCCGCATGATCAGCGCTTCGGTGCCGAGCAGGCCAACGTCGCGATGCACGCGCGAGAAGTGATCCGGCCTGATGTAGGCGATCGCGCGCACGCCGCCCTGTAACGCAGAGCCAAGCCGCGCCGTGGCCTGCTCCAGGAAATGGTGTCGCATCAGGAAGCCGGTTGACGGGTCCTTCCAGAGCGCCTGTTCGACCAGGTCCTCCGGTAGGGCATCGCTGCTGCGCTCACCCGGCACGACGACACGCACCGCCGGCTCGCCGTCCACCGTGACCCGCTCGAGCTTCAGTTCCAGCCCGAGGTGGGACTGGTCGCGTCGTTGCACGGTGACCTGCAGGCCGGTGTCCGTCCATTTGCCCTTCAGGCAGGCCTGCAACGCACCCTTCAGGCTGGGCTGGTCACGGTCACTGAAGAAGTCCATGAAGGGCTGGCCCAGCAGGTCGCTTTCCTGCTCGGCGCCGAGCATGGCGAGCCAGGCGGGGTTTGCGGCGATGACGATGCCTTCCTGCACATCGGCGATGGCCTCGGTTGCGCCTATCATCAGGCTGCGCAGTTCCTGCTTGTACTGCGTGGCGGACGACAGCACGCTGTCCAGCGCAGCCTGCAGGCGGCGGGTTCGCAGTTCGCGTTCGACTACCGCCTGGAGGCGTTCGCGATGGCTGAGCGAAACCACGTCGCGGGCACCAGCGGCAATGGCATCGGAGATGATCCGCTCGGTGACGTTCTGGCGGACGATGATCACGGGGATCGGCGGATTTCTGCGGAATATGGAGCCGGACAGCCCGGTCAGGTCCACGTCGGGCTCGTCGGCGAAGATCATGACCAGTTCGGGTGGCTGCTCTGCAATCGCGTCCTCGAGCGCGGTGGGGTCTGCCACACGCCTGCAATGCACCGCGTGGCCCGCCTCACGCAGCATGGAATTGATTGCGGCCATGTTGTCGTCGTGCTGGCTGACGACGATCAGCGGCACACCGTGGGTCTCAGGCAATTTCAGGATCCCGGCGAAAACTCGACAACGCATTTCCGGCTCACGCCAGCCGGATTGGCGGGGATTCTGCCGTCTGCAGCGCGCGGATTATGTGACCCGCGTCTGTTTATGTGACCTGTTGCGGGTTATGTAGTACTGGGGCCAGGATTTCCTTGGCTGGCATGCCCGGGCGTTCGCGTACGAGCCTCGGGACGAGGTAGCCCGGCAATCGAGCGGCCAGCTCGCCGAGAAGACGGCGGGCGCGACGGTCCGCGACGCGGAAATGCGCGGTTCCGCGCACCGTATCGAGCTGGTGGATGTAATACGGCAGCACGCCGATCTCGAAAAGCCGCTGGCTCAGGTCGGCCAGGCAAGTGGCGTCATCGTTGACCCCGCGCAGGAGAACCGACTGGTTGAGCACCGTGGCGCACACGTCGCGCAGGCGGGCGACAGCCGTTGCGACGGTCGCGTCGAGTTCATTGGCGTGGTTGCTGTGCAGGACCATGACTATTGGACGCGTGCAATTCCCGAGGCTGGTGACCAGGCCGGTATCGATACGTTCGGGCAGTACCACCGGCGTGCGGCTGTGAATGCGAATGCGTCGCACATGGTCGATCTGCTCGAGGCCGCGCAACAGGGCATGGAGGCGCGTGTTGCTCAGGCTCAGGGGATCGCCACCGCTGAGTATCACCTCCTGGATCGACGGATCGCGAGCCACCTGCGCGAGTGCGAGCGCGTGCGTGCCGGGCGCAGCGCCTGCTTCCACATAGGGAAACTCACGCCGGAAACAATAGCGGCAATGCACCGCGCAGGCTCCGGTGACCATCAGCAGTGCGCGTCCCTGGTATTTCTGCAACAGCCCGGGCTGGCGCAGCCGCGTCAGTTCGTCGAGCGGGTCGGCAACGAACCCGGGGTGAGCGGCGAGTTCCCGCGCAGTGGGGATGATCTGCAACAGTAATGGGTCGCGGGGATCGCCGTGACGCATGCGGCGGACGAAGCCGCGTGGAACGCGCAGCGGGAACTGCGAACCTGCGGCGTGGCTGCCACCGAGCAGGCTGGCCGGCAGGTCGAGTTCGCCGGCGAGTTCTTCGACGGAGTTGATTCCCGCGGCGAGTTCCTGTTGCCAGCCTGGCGTTGCGGTGTCGATGGCGGAGCGGGACGAACGTGGCACGGTGGTTCTCGGGCAGCCTTTCTGGAAAGTCTATAGAATGTCGCGGCCCCGGCGGGAGCGATGTCCATGTGACGCGTCGATGCGACCAGCGCAGGCGCGGCCGACTGGGGGTTGGCAATCGGTCTTGCAGGTAGTCATGGCCAGTTTCAGCACAAGCGAGTTCAAGTCGGGCATCAAGATCCTTCTCGATGGCGATCCATACGTCGTCCTCGAGAACGAATTCGTCAAGCCCGGCAAGGGTCAGGCGTTCAACCGGGTGCGGGTACGCAACCTGAAGACCGGCCGCACGGTCGAGCGGACCTTCAAGTCCGGTGACACGGCCGAGGCGGCGGACGTCCTTACGACACCGATGCAGTATTTGTACAACGACGGCGACATCTGGTACTTCATGCAGCCGGAAAGTTTCGAGCAGTTTGGAGCGGATGCCGCACGGGTCGGCGACACGCGGCTCTGGCTCAAGGAGCAGATGCTCTGCAATATCACCCTCTGGAACGGCCAGCCGCTGCTCGTCGAGCCTCCGCCCCATGCGGAGCTGAAGATCGTGGAAACCGATCCCGGCATTCGCGGCGATACCGCGACGGGCGGCATGAAGCCGGCGCGGCTGGAGACCGGCGCGGTGGTCAAGGTGCCGCTGTTCGTGGAAGAGGGTGAGGTCATCAAGGTCGATACGCGCAGTGGCGAGTATATTTCCCGCGTGAAGTAGCGCGCGCCCTCAGTCGTCCGATGGGATGGTGAAGCTCACCACCCGGCTAATTCGCTCTATTCCCAGGCAGGCCATCAGCAGGCGGTCAAACCCCAGCGCAGTGCCGCAGCAGTCGGGCAGCCCGGACTCCAGGGCGGCCAGCAACGCCATGTCGGGTTCCACGTCGGGCAATCCAAGGCTGCGGCGCCGGACTCTGTCGGCGTCGAATCGCAGCCGTTGTTCCCGGGCATTGGCCAGTTCGTGGTAGCCGTTGGCCAGCTCGAGTCCGTCGAGGTAGATCTCGAATCGGGCTGCCAGCGCAGGGTTCCGCGGATCACGCCGGGCCAGGGCTGCCTGCTCCGCGGGGTAGCGCTCGATGACCGTGAGTCCGGATGCTCGCAGCGCCGGCTCGATGATCCGGACCATGAGCAGGTCAAGCCAGGCCGAACGGTCGTCCTGCAGGCTGTGGGCGAGATCCTTCCCGTCCTCTGCGGGCAACAGTTGCAGTGCCCGGTCGCGCACGGCCGGGGTGTCAGCCGCCAGCGGGTCTATCCCGGCGAACCGGATGAACAGCTCGCGATAGTCGTGCCGGTGCGGAGTCCCGATGTGCCTGCCGAGCCGAAGCCCAATGGTCCTGACCAGGTCGCAGGCTTCCCCGATCATGTCGTCCAGCGTGATGTTGCGCCGGTACCATTCCACGAGCGTGAACTCCGGCAGATGCCTCGGCCCGAACTCTCCGTCACGGAACACCTTGCTGATCTGGTAGATGTCGGGCGCTCCAGCCGCCAGGAGCCTCTTCATGTGGTATTCGGGAGACGTGTGCAGGTAGTAGCGGCGCGCGGGCCGCACTGCGAGGGAGCAACGGACGTTGGCAAGTTGCGGCTCGCTGACGGGGTGCTCGACCAGATGCGGCGTTTCCGTCTCGAGGACGTTGCGTGTGGCAAAGAACTCGCGGGCTGCGGCCAGCGCGGCCGCACGCTGCCGCAACACATGGATCTCGGCAGTCGGTTGCCATCGCGCGGCGTCTGCGTTCATTTCCGGTCGGGGTGCTGTGCAAGAAGCCCGATGCCTGCGCAGGCGCGTACCGGAGAACCGGCGACGAGTCCCGCCTGCCAGCTGACACATCCGGCGGGCAGCAGGACGATTACCGTCGATCCCAGGTTGAACTGACCCAGTAATTCGCCACGGGCGAGCTGTGGTTCATTGCCGGCGATGTTGTATTCCCAGTCCGTGACCGCCGGACCGCGCCGTGGCAGCACTTCGCCTGCCCAGGCCATGGAGATGCTGCCGACGTTGAAAGCGCCGACCAGCACGACCACGAAGGGCCCCCAGTCGGCCTCACAGTGACAAATAAGGCGCTCGTTGCGCGCAAACAGCCCCGGTACGCGGGCGGCGGTCGTCGCATTGACCGACCAGAGTTGTCCTGCAACATGGCGCATGCGGCGGATCCGGCCGCCCGCCGGCATGTGTACCCGATGGTAGTTCCACGGCGCCAGGTAAATGGTGGCGAAAGACCCGCCGCGATAGGAGTCGGCGTCACTGTCCCCACCCAACAACCGCGACACGTCGTAATCGATGCCCTTCACCTGCAGAATCTGGCTGTCACGCAAGCTGCCGATCTGCTGAATGAGGCCGTCGGCAGGGCAGAGCAGCGCCGCCGGGTCGGGGTCGGGCGGTCGCGCGCCGGGCCTGAGTCCCCGGGTGAAAAATGCATTGAAGCTGTCGTAGCCCCCCGGAACCGCGGCATCCGCCTCACCGACGTCCACGGGATAGATGCGCACGAAGGTGTTGATCAGCGCATTCTTGAGCAGCCGGTTGCGGCTGCGCGCGATCGCGTGGACCAGGCGGCCGATGAGACGCGCCGGCAGCAGGCGTTGCAGCACAATGAAGAAACCTGCAAGCATCCGTACTCTGCGATCGGGGGTCAGCGAGTGGGTGTCGTTCAGTCCGGCGGCGCATTGTACACAGGGCACATCGGGTCCGGCCGGCATGACAGGCCCGAACGGGGCCGCACATGAATTCGAGGCCAGTCACCGTTGCCGATCTTGTCGGCTGGGCTGAGAGTGCCCTGGCTGCGGCGGGCGTCGTCTGCGCGCATGGCACCGCGACCTGGCGCGATGAGGCTGCGGCTGTCGTTTTCCACATACTGGAACTCGATCATGCCGATGCGGCTGCCTATGGCCGGCCGGTGAGCGATGCCGAAAGGCTGCGCTGCGAGGCCATGATCGAGCGGCGCATCGACGAGCGTGCGCCAGCGCCCTACCTGCTGGGGGAGGCATGGTTCGCTGGCCGGCGCTACCACGTCGATCAACGGGTTCTCATCCCACGCTCGCCCTTTGCCGAGCTGATTGCGGAGCGGTTCGAGCCGTGGCTGCCGCGGCTGGCGCAGCCACGCATCGTGGAGATCGGCACCGGCAGCGGCTGCATCGCCATTGCCTGCGCGCTGGCGTTTCCGGGCAGCCGGGTCGTGGCGAGCGACCTGTCGTTCGATGCGCTTCAGGTCGCGCGCCGCAATGCCGCCCGGCACGCGGTAGGCGACCGCGTGAGTTTCGTCGCTGCCGACCTGCTGCGCGGACTGCGGGGGCGCTTCGACCTGCTGGTTTCCAATCCGCCGTATGTGCCGGACGCGGAACTGCGGGATCCGCCGCCCGAGTTTCGCTGGGAACCGCGCGCAGCACTGGCTGGTGGGCCGGACGGTCTCGGCCTGGTGCGCCCGATCGTTCGAGACGCGGCGCGTCTGCTCGAGCCGTGGGGTTGGCTCGCCATCGAGGTGGGCGCCGGGATGGCGGCGCTCGAGCAGGCGTTTCCCCGGGTGCCGTTCATCTGGCCCGAACTCCGATCAGGGGACGGAATTGCGCTGGTGGCGGCGAGCGACCTGCCTGTGGACAATGAGGCCAGCGGCCACGACCGGCCGAGCAATTGAGAGCAGATCCGTGGCAGGAAACACCATCGGCACGCTATTTACCGTGACGACCTATGGCGAGAGTCACGGGCCGGGTCTCGGCTGTGTCGTCGATGGGTGTCCGCCGGGTCTCGCGCTGTGCGAAGAAGACATACAACGCGACCTGGAACGGCGGCGACCCGGCCGGTCGCGCCATACCACCCAACGCAAGGAACCGGATGCCGTGCGCATCATGTCCGGGGTCTTCGAGGGATTGACTACCGGTACGCCCATTGGCCTCCTCGTCGAGAACGTCGATCAGCGCAGCCGCGACTACACGGGCATCAAGGACAAGTTTCGCCCCGGGCACGCCGACTACACCTACCAGCAGAAGTACGGCATTCGGGACTACCGCGGAGGCGGGCGCTCGTCGGCGCGTGAAACCGTCATGCGCGTGGCGGCCGGTGCGATCGCGCGCAAGTACCTGGCAGAACGTCTCGGCGTGAAAATCGTCGCCTATCTCGCACAGCTTGGGCCGATTCGCCTCGGCGCGAAGGATCTGGGAGCCGTGGACGACAATCCGTTTTTCTGCGCCGACCCCGATCGTGTGCCGGAACTCGACGCCTACATGGATGCACTGCGTCGGGAAGGTAATTCGATCGGTGCGCGCATCAATGTCATAGCGACCGGCGTTCCGGCGGGCCTCGGTGAGCCCGTGTTCGACAAGCTCGATGCGGCGATCGCGCACTCGATGATGGGTATCAACGCAGTGAAGGGCGTTGAACTGGGAGACGGATTCGCGGTGGTGGAACAGACGGGGTCGCAGCACCGGGATGAGATCACGCCGGCGGGTTTCCTGAAAAACTCATCCGGTGGAACCTTGGGCGGGATTTCCTCCGGCCAGGACATCCTGGTCAGCATTGCAATGAAGCCGACCTCCAGCATCCGGCTGCCGGGCGATACCGTCAGCGGGGGAGGCGACGCCACGCAAATCGTCACGACCGGGCGCCACGATCCCTGCGTCGGGTTGCGCGCGGCGCCGATCGCCGAGGCGATGCTGGCCCTGGTGCTGATGGATCATTACCTGCGCCACCGCGGGCAGAACGCGGATGTCCGTCCGGGGCTCGCACCCATTCCTGCCCGGGCCGGCGAAACCTGAGATCATTGGCGCCATCGGCAAACGCGGGCTTGAATTGCTCCGGCGAACGCCTATTCTTCGCGGGCGTTTGAGCCCGCGGTCGTGCGACGGCGGGGCGTAGAGCAAGAGAACAGGGCTGGATACATATGAGCAAGGGTTACAGTGTCGCCATTCTGGGCGCCACCGGTCTGGTCGGCGAGACGCTGCTCCGCGTCCTCGAAGAGCGGGATTTTCCGGTTTCCCGCCTGGTTCCGCTGGCGAGCGAACGCTCGGTGGGAAAGGTCGTGCGGTTCCGCGGTGAGGAACTGCCCGTTCAGGACGTCACCCGCTTCGATTTCACCGGCGTGCAGATCGGGCTGTTCTCGGCCGGCGCCAGTGTTTCCGCTGTGCATGCGCCACGTGCCGGCGCCACCGGCTGCGTGGTCATCGACAACACCTCGCGGTTCCGCTACGAGCCCGATATCCCGCTGGTGGTACCGGAGGTCAATCCCCAGGCGATAGCGGAGTATCCGCCAAAGAACATCATTGCTAACCCGAACTGCTCGACCATCCAGATGGTGGTTGCGCTCAAGCCGATCTACGACGCGGTCGGCATCACGCGGGTCAACGTGGCCACTTATCAGTCGGTGTCGGGAGCGGGCCGGCGTTCCATGCAGGTGCTGCGTGAACAGGCGGGCGAAGCACTCGCCGGCCGGGCGGTTCGGCCCGATGGCGCGTCCAGGCCGATTGCCTTCAACGTCGTCCCGCACATCGACGAGTTCCAGGCCAATGGTTATACGAAGGAGGAGATGAAAATGGTCTGGGAGACGCGCAAGATTCTCGGCGACGAGCAGATCCGCGTGAACCCGACGGCGGTGCGGGTCCCGGTCTTTATCGGGCATTCCGAGGCCGTGCACATCGAGACGCGGGAGAAGATCTCGGCCGCTGCGGTGCGCGACCTGCTGTCGCGCGCCCCTGGCATCACCGTGCTCGATGAGGCCCGGCTCGGCGGCTATCCGACCGCAGTGACGGATGCCGCGGAGCGCGATAATGTCTTCGTGGGGCGCATCCGTGAGGATATATCCTGTGACCGCGGCATCAGCATGTGGGTGGTTGCGGACAATATCCGCAAGGGGGCAGCCCTCAACAGCGTGCAGATCGCGGAGCGTTTGGTACGGGATTGCTTTTAGGCTATAGTGAATTGGATTTTCAGGGGTTTGCGACCGTTTTGTGCGCTGTCCGTTGCGCCACTTCTTCGTGGGGCTGAACGACTTCTCATTCGGGGACCGGTGATGTCACGAATTCCCGCATCCACGACCATTGCGCTGGCGGTGATGCTGCCGACCTGCGCGGCGGCCCTTGGCCTCGGCGAGATCCAGGCCCGCTCGTACCTCAACCAGCCGTTGGCAGCGGAGATACCCGTCACCGCGGACGTGGCCGATGAGCTGGCCGGGCTGACGGTTACCCTGGCATCGCCCGAGACTTTTTCGCAGTACGGCCTGCCCAGGCCCACGTTCCTGGGCGACCTGCGGTTTACGGTGACGGAAGGTTCGGGTGGCGGTGTCATCCGGGTCACCTCGACCCGCCCGGTCGCCGAGCCGTTCGTATCCCTGCTGCTGGATGTGCGCTGGGCGCAGGGTCGCCTGCTGCGTGAGTTCACCGTTCTGCTTGATCCGCCCGATTTCGCGAGTGCGGCTGCCGTCGAGCAATCCGTGGAGACGCCGGTTGCGGCACCTGCCGAACCGGCCCGGGCTGTACCGGCAGTCAGCCCGCCACCTGCCTCCGGGGAGAGCGCGCCAGTACCGCCGCCGGCTCAGGCAGCGGCGCCGCGGCCGGGCCCGGCGGACACGCACCTCGTAGCCCGCAATGAAACGCTGTGGGGCATCGCCGAGCAGTATCGGCCCGATGGCGCTGACATCAATCAGATGATGGTGTCGATCTATCGCGCCAACCCGGAAGCCTTCGCGGGCAATATCAATCGATTACGCGCGGGAGCTGTCCTGCGCATTCCGGAAGGGTCGAGCGTTCAGGGTTTGGGACGCGCTGATGCGGCCACTGAGGTCGGCCGCCAGAACCGTGAGTGGCGGGGAGCGGCTGGCACCGCGGCTGAGGCTCCGGCGCGGCTGGAACTCGTGCCGCCACCCGAAACCGCCCCGGCTACGCCCCCCGGCGAGACTGCTGCCCGCAAAGACGAAGCGCTGCAGGCGGAGCTCGAGGAAAGCCGGCGTCAGATCCAGGTCAGGGACGCAGAACTGAAGGCGCTGCGCGACCGCGTTGCTGCGCTGGAGGGCGAGGTTGCGGTCGAGGCCGAGCCGGCGCCAACGGCGCCCCCTGTCGCACCGCCGGCCGACGAAGGTGTTACCGCCGAGACACCGGCAGAGGCACCTGCAGAAACGCCCATCGAGCGGCCTGCGGAGACCGCTCCACCCGCGGCGGTGGCCCAACCGGCGCCGGCGCGGCCGACGCCCGAGAAGGGCCCCGGCTTGTTCAGCCGGATTGGCGACCTCCTGCTGTCGCCGTGGCTGTGGATTCCCGCCGCCCTGGTCCTCGTCGGCGCCTTGTTCGTCGCCAGGCGACGGTCTGGAGCCGAAGAGCCGGGGACCTGGACGCCCCCGGCCACCCGAACCGGTGCCACGCGGGATGCTGCTGAAGCAGGTTCGGCATCCAGCACCATGATCGTGCACGAAGAACCCGCCCGCGCGAGCGGGCGCTTCGAGCGACGCGCGTTGGCGCGCGGTGACGATGAGTTGCCGCTGGAGCGCACGATCAGTACCGATGCGCCGGTCAATCTCGATCAGGCCGATCCGCTTGCCGAAGCGGACTTCCACATGGCCTACGGGCTGTACGATCAGGCGGCCGATCTGCTCACGGCCGCGGTCGGGCGCGAGCCCGGGCGACGTGATCTGCGCCTGAAGCTTCTCGACGTATTTTTCGTCTGGGAGAACCGCGACGGGTTCCTGAAAGAGGCGCGCGCCCTGCGGGAGCGCATTGGCAATGATGCGGACCCGGACTGGAAACGGGTGCTGATCATGGGCAAGCAGCTGTGCCCGAACGAGGCGCTGTTTGCCGGGGCGGCGGCCCAGGAGGCTGCCGAAATGGACCTCGACCTGTCCGGTGACAGCGGTGGGGACGTGGACCTGGAACTCGGTGGTGATACCGGGGCTCTTGATTTCGATCTCGGCGGGGATTTCGCGAGCGATGTGGATACGGGTGCGGCCACCCGGATCGCAGAGCCGACCTGGCGCGGGTCGACGGCCCAGACACAGGAAATCCCGACCATAGAAGTCCCCGCTTTCGACACGGCTGTGACGCGTGAGTCGCCCACCGTGCAGAACGCGGCGTTGACCTCGACGATCGAGACGCCAACGATCGAGACCCGGACCGGCGACAGTACGATGGAAACGCCGACCATGGAGGTCAGCCATGCGGCTGCCGGGACAGGCGCTACGGCACGCTTGCATATTCCGGGCGCCGACGAGCGCGCGGATCAGACCGCTGAGATCGATCTGGAAGATCTCGGTCTCGACCTGACCGGGCTGGACGATGCTGCACGCGACATGGCCACGGGCCTGCAGGAAGCATTGCCCGAGGACGCGGCCAGCCTGGATTTTGACCTCAGTACGGGGAGCGCTAGCGCTGAGGGTGAGGAATCCACTGCAGAGATGGAGAAAGGCCCGCCCCTCACCCATCTCACCAATGCGATCAGCAAGAGTGGCGTCTTCAAGGGCGTTGCAGAAAGCCCGGAGGACACGGTCGAGCAACCGCGTACCGGCGGTTCGCCGCTCAGTGCTGAGTTGAGTGCGACCAACGACGACCTGGAGGCGCTGAACCTCGATATCGACTTCAGTGTGGATCCGGGCGCACAGTCGGACCTGACGGCTACCAGCCTGCGAGCGATCGGCGCCAAGGGCCCGGACGATGCGACGATGACCGAGGTCGGAACGAAGCTGGACCTGGCCCGGGCCTATCTGGATATGGGTGACCCTGACGGTGCGCGGAGCATTCTCAACGAGGTCATCGACGAAGGCGATCCCGACCAGCGCCAGGCGGCGCGCCAGCTGCTCGACGGGCTCGACAGCTAACCAGCTCCGCCGTGGCCGGGTAACCGACGGCGCGCTCGCAGCGCGAGCCTGTGGCGACAAGCACGAATCTACGCAGATGCCACGTGTCGCGATCGGAATCGAATATCTCGGCACGGACTTCTGCGGCTGGCAGCGCCAGAACCATGCGGCATCCATTCAGGCTGCCGTGGAGCTGGCAGCTTCACGGGTGGCCGATGAGTCCGTGACGGTGGTCGCGGCCGGACGTACCGACGCCGGCGTGCATGCGACCGGACAGGTGGGACACTTCGATTCGACCGCCCAACGCACCTTGCGATCATGGCTGCGCGGGCTGAACAGCAATCTGCCGGCCCAGATCAGCATTTCGTGGGTGCATCTCGTGACCGAGTCCTTCCATGCGCGGTACGCGGCACTTGCGCGAACCTATCACTATCTGATTTTCAACCGCACGGAGCGCTCGGCGCTGTACCACAACCGCGCCTGGTGGGTGCATTCCGAGCTCGATCTTCCGGCCATGCAGGCAGCCGCCCGAATCCTGGTCGGCGAGCACGATTTCAGCGCTTTTCGTGCGGCACAGTGCCAGGCGGGTTCGCCGGTCCGCGAGATCCATGCCCTCACATTGCGTCGTTGTGGTCCGTTCATTGTCGTAAAGTGTCGCGCCAATGCGTTCCTTCACCACATGGTGAGAAATATTGTCGGATCACTCGTCCGGATCGGGCGTCGGGAGGCCTCCCCGGACTGGCTCCGTCACGTCATGGAAAGCCGTGACCGACGGGAAGGCGGCGTCACTGCCGAGGCCGCCGGGCTCTATCTCACGCGTGTCAGATACCCCGAGGCGCACGGCATACCGCAGCCTGCGCAGTTCCGCTACGGTGATCCGTGAGACTCTCTTGATTATCATGCACAGCCAATGACCTGGTTCGAAAAGTTGATGCCGTCCCGGATCAAGACGGAGCGCAAGACGCGCTCCGTGCCGGAGGGCATCTGGATCAAGTGTCCCGAATGCGGTGCCCAGCTCTACCGGGCCGAGCTGGAGCGCAATCTCTATGTCTGCCCCAAGTGTGATCACCATATGCGGCTGTCGGCACGCAGCCGGCTGGAAGTGTTCCTTGACCCGGACTCGGGGCGGGAGATCGCGGAGCGCCTGATGCCGCAGGATCCACTGCGTTTTCGCGACAGCAAACGCTACCGTGATCGCATTGCCCAGGCGCAGAAGGATACCGGGGAGAACGATGCGCTGGTGGCAATGACCGGGCTCCTCAAGGGGCAACCGGTGGTGGCGTGCGCCTTCGAGTTCCGTTTCATGGGTGGCTCGATGGGGTCGGTCGTGGGTGAGAAATTCGCGCGCGCCGCGACCTACAGCCGGGACAACAAGATGCCACTGATCAGTTTTTCTGCGAGTGGTGGGGCTCGCATGCAGGAAGCGCTGTTTTCGCTGATGCAGATGGCCAAGACGAGTGCTGTACTTGCCGCATTGTCGGAGGCGCGAATACCGTTCGTTTCCGTGCTGACCGATCCAACGACCGGCGGAGTTTCTGCCAGCCTCGGAATGCTCGGCGACTTGAACATTGCCGAGCCGAAGGCACTCATCGGGTTCGCCGGGCCACGCGTCATACAGCAGACCGTTCGCGAGACACTGCCGGAAGGGTTCCAGCGCAGCGAGTTCCTGCTCGAACACGGCGCCATCGACCGGATCGTCGACCGTCGCGCTATGCGTGACGAAATCGCGACTCTCCTGGCAAAGCTGACCAAGCGGCCGCCACCCGAAGGCTGAAGCCGCGATGACCGGGCGATCCCTTGAGCAGTGGCTCCGATGGCAGGAGTCGCTGCACCCGCGATCGATTGATCTCGGCCTGGACCGGGTCAGGGCGGTAGCTGACCGGCTCGCCAATCCTCGACCGCAAGGTCCTGTGTTCACGGTGGCCGGTACCAACGGCAAGGGTTCGACGGTCGGCCTGCTGGAACAGTTCCTCCTTGCCGCCGGCCGGAATACCGGGGTTTATACGTCACCGCACCTGTTGGCGTACAACGAACGCATGCGCATCCGGGGGCAGACGGTCGCGGACGGGACTCTGCAGCGCGCATTCGAGCGGGTGGAGGCCGCACGCGGGGACACACAGCTGACCTTCTTCGAGTTCGGCACGCTCGCGGCTTTCGAGGTGTTCCGGGAGCACGGTTGCGACGCATGGGTGCTCGAGGTCGGCATGGGTGGACGGCTGGATGCCGTGAACGTCATCGATGCGGACTACGCGCTGATCACGACGATCAGCCTGGATCACCAGCAGTATCTCGGAGACACGGTGGAAGCGATCGCAGCTGAGAAGGCCGGCATCCTGCGCTGCGCTCGCGACGGGTTCTACGGAGACTGGCCGGTGCCCGAGGCGATCCGTCGCACGGCGCGGGAGCGTGGCGCCATATTGCGCTGTCTTGGCGAGCAGTTCGACTTCACGCCGTCGCGGCCCTGGTGGGAATGGCGGGGCGAGCGAGCGACGCTGGCCGGGATGGCGTACCCGGCGGGCGCGACCGTGGCCCAGTTGCGCAACATCAGCATAGCCCTGGCCGCTATGGAGCAATTCGACGCCTCTGTGATTGCGGATTCCGTTGGTGTCAACGCGGCGGTCGCCGCCGCCGCGCAGCCCGGACGCTTTCAGCGCGTGCAGGGCGACCGCCAGTGGGTGCTCGACGTTGCCCATAACCCCCAGGCCGTTGCGACGTTGCGTGCACAACTCGAGACGCTCGATCCGGTCGCCGACACAACGATCGTCCTGGGGCTGCTCGGCGACAAGAGTCTCGAGGCATTTCCCGAGCAGTTGGGGCAGGTTGCGCGCCGCTGGGTGGTCTGCACGGTCGAGGACGCACGGGCGCAGGCGGCCGAAACGATCGCTGCGCGCCTGCGTGCTCTCGGTGCAGACGACGTGACAGCGATCGAGCGGGTTGAAGGAGCGCTGGCGAAAGCCCGCGAGTTGACGGTTCCCGACGGCCGGATCGTGGTCTGTGGTTCGTTCCGGATCGTCGGGCCCGCGCTGCGCTGGCTTGGCATATACTGAAGCGCCACGCGCGAGACGCAGTCAGGCATGGATCGCAGGTTGCAGGAACGGATGATCGGAGCCGGCGTCCTGATCGTTGCGCTGGTCGTGGTCGGTCCGATGATTCTCGATGGTGGGCCATCGCCGCCCGCAGAAGAGCCGCCACTCCCTGCCCAGCGCGGCGACGACATTCGCACCCATACCTTCCATCTCGGCGAGTCGGTGCCGGGCAAGCCCGCCGTGGCCGCATCTTCCGTGCCCGAGCCGGCCAATGTGCCGGCCACGCCCTCGGCGCAGCCGGACCCGCTACGGGCCGATGCGGTGCCGGTGGAGCGGCCCATGGTTGCAGCCCCGGCAGTTCCGGTACCCGTTGCGCCTGAGCCTCCTGCGCGCCCGAAGCCCGCTCCCGCGCTGTCACCGCCGGAACCCGCAGTGGCGCCGGCGGGCGCGACGCCGAAAAGCGCCGGGCAATGGGTGGTTCAGGTCGGCACTTTCGGCCAGAAGGGCAATGCGGACAGATTGTCCACCCGGCTTCGCGAACAAGGCTTCGAAGCATTCGTCAGCGCGACGAGCAAAGAAGGGCGGACCATGCACCGGGTGCGGGTCGGGCCGTCGGCCTCTCGCGATGAAGCGAACAGCCTGGCGAAGCGCCTGGCGGCAGCGGGTCACCAGGGACAGGTCGTTTCGCAGTAAGCAGGCACGGGCGCAGGCATGTGACGGGACCGGCCTTGATCGATTTCGCACTCATCGGCATCGTGGCCCTGTCGTGTCTCATCGGCGTCATGCGCGGTTTTTTCCGGGAGGCCATGTCGTTACTGGTCTGGGTTGCCGCGATCTGGATCTCCTCCCGCTATGGCTACCTGCTCACGCCGTACCTGGCGGGTTTCGCAGCGAGCGAGCCGCTGCGTCCCTGGCTGGCCCGACTCATCCTGCTCGGCCTCGTATTACTCGCCGGAGGGCTGTGTGCCTGGTTTCTCGGGATGCTCCTGCACAGTACCCGGCTTGCTGGAGCCGATCGCGTGATCGGGATGGTGTTTGGACTGGCTCGCGGCATACTCGTCGCGGTTCTGGCAGTCGTTGTTCTCGAAGCCGCAGGGTTCGATGATGCGCCTTGGTGGCGGCGTTCGAAACTGATACCGTATGCCGCGCCTGCCGCCGATGCGTTGCGCGAGGCGGCGCAGCAGGGCATGCGGCATTCGAGCCTGATCTCGCGCCTCGATGTTCTCGATCGGCGCGGCCGGTACACCAGCGCCAGGAGTTGAGCCAAACGTGTGTGGCATCGTCGGCATCGTCGCCCAGGGCCCGGTGAACCAGGCGATCTATGATGCGCTTACCGTCCTCCAGCATCGTGGCCAGGATGCCGCAGGCATCAGCACCGAGGACGGCGGAACCCTATACAGCCGGAAGTCGCTCGGGCTGGTGCGTGACGTCTTCCAGGAACGCCACATGTTGCGCCTCAAGGGTAACGTGGGCATCGGCCACACACGCTATCCCACCGCCGGCTGTTCGAGCTCGCTCGAGGCGCAACCGTTCTATGTGAATTCTCCGTACGGCATTTGTCTTGCGCACAATGGCAACCTCACGAATGCGACGGAACTCAAGACGCTTCTCGTCAATCACGATCGACGGCACCTCAATACCGGCTCCGACACCGAAGCGCTGTTGAACGTTTTCGCCGACGAACTGCAGCGCCAGGGCAGTCGCCGGCTTACGGCCAGGGCGGTGTTCGCAGCAGTCGCGGGGGTGCACCGGCGTTGCCGCGGTGGCTACGCGGTCGTCGCCATGATCATCGGGCATGGGATCGTCGCATTCCGGGATCCCAACGGCATTCGACCGGTTTGCCTGGGCAAGCGGGAAAGTCCGGGCGGAACGGAATACATGGTCGCCTCGGAAAGCGTGGCGATGGATGCGCTCGACTTCGAGTTCGTCCGCGATGTCATGCCGGGCGAGGCCGTGTACATCGAGCGCAGCGGCAAGCTGCACAGCCAGCAGTGTGGGCCATCCCGCAGCTATTCACCGTGCATTTTCGAGTTTGTCTATTTCGCCCGGCCGGATTCCATCATCGATCGGATCTCGGTCTACAAGTCGCGGATGCGCATGGGCGAGCAGCTGGCCGAGAAGATCCTGCGCGAACGCCCTGACCACGATATCGATGTCGTCATCCCGATTCCCGATTCGAGCCGGACCAGTGCGCTGGAGGTCGCGCATCGGCTGGGTGTCAAGTATCGCGAAGGGTTCATCAAGAATCGGTATATCGGCCGCACATTCATCATGCCTGGACAGGAGATCCGCAGGCAGTCGGTGCGGCGCAAACTCAACGCGATAGATCTCGAGTTCCGCGACAAGAAGGTGCTCCTGGTAGACGATTCGATCGTCCGGGGTACCACTTCCCGCCAGATCATCGAAATGGCACGGGAGGCGGGGGCACAGCGCGTCTATTTCGCCTCGGCTTCGCCGCCCGTGCGGTATCCGAACGTCTACGGGATCGACATGCCCGCGGCGCGGGAACTGGTGGCCGCAGGGCGCACGGATGCCGAAGTGGCCCGGTTCATCGGTGCCGACTGGCTCGTGTATCAGGACCTCGACGATCTCGAGCGCGCGGTGCGCTACGACAACGGCGACATCGCGGAATTCGATACGTCGTGTTTTTCAGGGCGCTACGTCACCGGGGACGTTACTCCGGAGTACCTGGCCCGCCTCGAAGAGGAGCGTTCCGATCACGCACGGAGCCGTCGGGACATCGAGGCAGGGGATATGCACGAGGACGACGTGGAGGGGGTCGAGGCCATACCATCCCGACCGCGATCCGGTACGGCCTGATGGCCGAGCGACGCCACGGCGTCCGACATGGCGGCACGACCATCCGCACCGTTGGCCGACAGTGACACCATTACGGGTCTTCGTCGTCGATGATCACGCCGATTTCCGGCGCCTGCTGGGGCACCACGTTTCGGCCAGGTGGCCCGATGCCGTGTTGCAATACTACGATCCGATAGCCTCGGGCCCGCTTCCCGCGTCATTCTCCGGCGTAAGCAGCGACATCGTTCTGCTGGGGCATCCGGCGGGAAAAGGCGATGCGGTTGCCTGGGTCCGGCGAATGCGCAGTGCCGCCAGGTTCCCGCCGATCATCTTTCTCGGCACCGGGGAGGAACGCCAGGTGGTTGCGGCAATCAAGGCTGGAGCCGAGAACTACCTGACCAGGTCCACGCTGACTCACGCGCGGTTGATCGAGGTGATCGAAGAGGCGCTGGCCACCGATTCGGCCGGTAATGCCCAGTCCAGGGGCCGGGGTCGCGATGGGTCGTCCGGTGGGTTGCCCGGGCTGCCGGCATACGAACTGGTCCGGACGATCAGTGAAGGCGAGATTTCCTGCGTGTACCTGACCCGGGAGCGGGCGTCAGGTCGTATGGCGGTGCTGAAGGTGTTACGCCAGGTCCCGGATTCGGGCGGCGAAAAACATTTCGACCGTTTTCTGCAGGAGTATGAACTGATCGCGCGGGTCGACCATCCGAATGTGGTGCGGATCTACAACCTCGGGATCGCCGACGACCACGCCTACATCGCCATGGAGCACTGCGGGCGGGGCAGTCTGAAGCGACGCATCTCCACCGGCATCGCGGTGGAGCAGGCCTACGGATGGCTGCGCACCATCGCCGAAGCGCTCGGGGCATTGCATGCGATCGGTATCTTTCATCGTGACCTGAAGCCGACGAATGTGATGTTCCGGGACGACGACAGCCCTGTGCTCATCGATTTCGGACTCGCCAAGCAGGCTCAGTTTCAGGCGGGTATCACGGGTACCGGCGCCATCTTTGGAACCCCTTACTACATGAGCCCGGAGCAGGGCCAGGGCGATCCGGTCGATCAGCGCAGCGACATCTACAGCCTGGGCATCGTTTTCTACGAGATGTTGACTGCGCGAAAGCCATTTGAGGGACCTTCGGCGATGTCGGTCATCATCCGGCATCGGGAGGCGCCTTTGCCTGTGCTGGAGGGCGATCTGGCGCGATTCAACCCATTGCTCCACCGGATGCTGGCGAAGCGGCCCGAGGAGCGTTTTCAGACCATCGAAGAGTTACTGGAATCAATGCCTGATCCGGCGCCCGCGGGATCTGGCTGAGTCAATCCAGGGCGATGGTCTTTAATTCGTATCCGGTGGGCGACCAGGTCAGCACACTGCCATGGTCATACCAGGCGCCGAGCACGATCCGTGTCGCAGATGTGCTGCCCATCTCGACACGGTGTATGCCGGGCCGGTGCGTGTGGCCGTGCAGGATCACACTGGCGCCTGACGCGGCGATGGCGGCGCACACGGCGTCCTGGTTGACGTCCATGATCTGCGGGAGGGTGCGGGCTGCATGATTGCGGCTGCGCCGACGTCCTTCCGTCCCGATCCGGCGACGCACGAAACGCGGCAATGCCAGAAACACGCGCTGAATATACGGGTTTTGGACCACGCGACGGTAACGCAGGTAGGCATGGTCATCGGTGCAGAGCAAGTCGCCATGCATGATGAGCACGCGCGCCCCGAAGATCTCCCGGACCTCCGGCTCTTCGAGCAAGTCGGCGCCCGTGCGCTGGGTAAACCGTGCGCCCAGCAGGAAGTCACGGTTGCCGCGCATGACCAGGCACTGGCGGCCGGTGCCCGTGTACTCGCGTATCGCCCCTAGCACGTCCACGGAGTGCTGGTCGTTGCTGTCGTCACCGATCCAGAATTCGAACAGGTCCCCTAGAATGAACAACGTGCCTGCATGGCGTGCATCGCCGCGCAGGTACCGCAGGAACGCCGCTGTTGCGGCAGGTCGCGTCGCGTCGAGATGCAGATCGGAGATGAATTGGATGGCGGTCACGGAGCCTTTGCGGCTACAGGCACCACCTTGCGGATTACGACGGGTTCTGCGGGGACGTCCTGCATCCCGTTTCGTGTGGTCGTGGCGCGATGCCCGATATCGTCGATGACATCCATGCCTTCAACGATCCTGCCGAATACAGCGTAGCCCCAGCGGGTAGGCTTCGGATCCAGCGTCAGATTGTCGGCGAGGTTGATGTAGAACTGCGCGTCGGCCGAATGCGGGTCGGCGGTACGCGCCATCGCAATAGTGCCGCGGTGGTTGCCCAGGCCATTGCCGGATTCGTTAGGGATGCTCGCCTGAACCGGTTTCAGAGCCATCTCTTCAGTGTAGCCACCGCCCTGCACAACGAAGCCGTTGACGACCCGGTGAAAGATCGTCCCCTCATAAAAGCCACTGCGGGCGTAGCGCAGAAAATTCGCGACGGTGAGAGGCGCGCGTTCCGCATCGAGTTCGGCAACGAACGATCCGGCGCTGGTTTCGAACCGCACGAGCACCTTTTCGGCATTGGCGGTCGCTGTGGCGACCAGCAGGAGCGTCGACAGCAATAGGGTCAGGCGTCTCATCATGGCGCATCCGGTGTTGTAGCCGTTGTTGCGGG
The DNA here is from genome assembly GCA_011526045.1 of Nevskiales bacterium. Taxonomy (GTDB): domain Bacteria; phylum Pseudomonadota; class Gammaproteobacteria; order Steroidobacterales; genus QUBU01. Next base: position 84,140 of record WYBE01000075.1, read on the forward strand.
AACCTCAGACGACACCGGCGCGAGCCTCGTCCCGGATATCCAGCAGGCCGGCGCCGGTGATGGCTGCGGACAGGGTGTTTTGCAGCAGAATGGCGACGGTCATTGGTCCGACGCCGCCGGGTACGGGTGTGATCCAGCCTGCGCGGGCGCTGGCGGCATCGAAATCGATGTCTCCGGCGAGTTTCCCGTCAGGCAGCCGCGTGATGCCAATGTCGAAGACCACGGCCCCCGGCCGGATCCAGTCGCCGGGAATGAGCCCTGGTTTGCCGACGGCCACGGCAAGGATCTCGGCGGCCTCAACACAGGCACGCAGGTCTCTCGTAAATCGATGAGCGATGGTGGTGGTGGCTCCCGCCAGCAGTAACTCCAGCGCGAGCGGTCGCCCGACATGGTTCGATGCACCGACGACGACCGCGTGCTTGCCTTTCGGGTCAACTCCGATACCGCGAAGAAGGGTCATCACACCGTAAGGTGTGCATGGGCGCAACATGGGTATGCGCTGCGCCAGGCGGCCTACCGTGTAGGGATGAAAGCCGTCGACATCCTTTACCGGGCTGACGTGTTCGATGATTACCGCCTCGTTGATATGTGGCGGCAGCGGCAGTTGCACCAGGATCCCGTCAATGCTGGCATCGTCATTGAGCCGGCCGATGAGCCCCAGGAGTTGCTCCTCCGTGGTGTTCTGCGGGAGGTTGTAGTCCGTGGCGACGATTCCGACTTCCGCGCAGGCCGTCCGCTTGTTGCGCACGTAGATCTGCGAGGCCTGGTCCGATCCCAGGAGAACCACGGCGAGGCCGGGTGGGCGATGCCCCTGCGCGCGGCGAGCGGCAATCCGGGTCCGTACCTCATCCCGGATCGTCCGCGCGGCAATCCGCCCATCGATCAGCATTGCAGTCATTTCGCCGCACAACATACCAGAGCCGTATGACCTCACAAGCCCGTGGCTGCAATCCGACGGCCTGTTTGACGGGGATTTCGCCGGTCTTTATCATCCTGCCGCGCGGTTGGCGGCGCATCTATAATGGGCACGTTTGTGGTCCGGCCGGCGTAGGCGTCGGGGCATAGCGCAGTCTGGTAGCGCATCTGCTTTGGGAGCAGAGGGTCGGCGGTTCGAATCCGTCTGCCCCGACCACTTCCGGCCGGTTTGCACCGGCTGTCTGGGATGGGTCGCAGGCTGGAGCACGGCGCCTGTAGCTCAACGGATAGAGCACCGACCTTCTAAGTCGGGGGTTGCAGGTTCGATTCCTGCCAGGCGCGCCAATATCGGATGAGGTTGATCGAAAGCGATTTCTCGGCGGTGGACGTAGCTCAGTTGGTAGAGCCCCGGATTGTGATTCCGGCCGTCGTGGGTTCGAGTCCCATCGTCCACCCCAGTTTCGCCCTCGGTGGGTGACGGTTGACCGAGGGCGGCAGCACCCGGGTGTTTTTCAGGTGCTTTCTGGTTTGATGCCGTCAGGCGTTTGCCCGGAAGAAGTCGGCAGCAGAGACCGATCGTGGGTCGTTAGCTCAATTGGTAGAGCAGCGGACTCTTAATCCGTTGGTTGAAGGTTCAAGTCCTTCACGACCCACCACGATCCCCGGGTCCGTTCCGAGCACATCGGTAACGGATTATTCCGGGCACATAGGTAACACTTTAGCACCGAAAGGATTTTCGGCGCTGGTGATGCGCTCGGTCTCGTGATCGAAGAACCCTAAGTCGTATTG
>WYBE01000076.1 GCA_011526045.1 Nevskiales bacterium
AGGCCGCGGCATCGCTGCCGCGGAAATCGGTCAATACGAAGCTGTCTTCGGCTATGGTGGTCTGGCTTCAATGAGGCCGCGGCATCGCTGCCGCGGAAAACTAACCGCCTGTGCGGCAGATATACGCCCAGCGCGTGCTTCAATGAGGCCGCGGCATCACTGCCGCGGAAATCCTCGGATCTTGGATTCGTGATGGACGACCTGGTCGGCGCTTCAATGAGGCCGCGGCATCGCTGCCGCGGAAATCGTCGGGAGAGATCACCTCGATAGCGGATACCTGGATGCTTCAATGAGGCCGCGGCATCGCTGCCGCGGAAATCGCTGCGGACCCGGGGGACAGGTCGAATATGCGCATGGCTTCAATGAGGCCGCGGCATCGCTGCCGCGGAAATCGTGTCGATGACCGCTCCCGCGACATACACCTCCATGCTTCAATGAGGCCGCGGCATCGCTGCCGCGGAAATCGCCGCTGTATGGCGATGTTCTGCGCCACCCTCGCAGCTTCAATGAGGCCGCGGCATCGCTGCCGCGGAAATCCGTATGGCCCGGTAACCTCTGGTGCAGGCCCCACATGGGCTTCAATGAGGCCGCGGCATCGCTGCCGCGGAAATCCATGGCACTGTGGTACCCGGAGGGCAGGATATGGCGGCTTCAATGAGGCCGCGGCATCGCTGCCGCGGAAATCCGGGAGCGAGATCCTTGTTCCACGTCAACAACTGGCTTCAATGAGGCCGCGGCATCGCTGCCGCGGAAATCGTGACGCGGCCTCCGTACACCTGCTTCATTTCCAGCGCTTCAATGAGGCCGCGGCATCGCTGCCGCGGAAATCAGCCCTCGCCGAAATCGGCCACCAGCGTGGCATTCAAGAGATCCGTGCGAGAGCTCCCGAAATCCATGCGCAGAACTGGGCAACTGGATTATGCCCGGATGGAGCACGTTGGAAAACCTCCCATTTGTCAAAGATCTGGCGAGTGCGAGCGCTGCCCGGGAATTGCACCAGCATCACAGCGCTCGCATCACCCGGCGGCACTAGACCACGATCGGCTCGCGGCTCACGGCGTGGAAATCCTTGCCCAAGCTTATCACCCGCGGGGTTACGCGGTCAGCCGGTCCCAGATCGAGCGACAGCACATGGTCATCCGTGTGATGCAGGATGCCGTCCAAAAGGGCCAGAAGCTCGGCATGTCGTCTGGCGCCGAGGCGACACTGAAAGACAGAAAGCTGAAGCCACTCACCGTAGCCTTCCATGACCCGAAAGACCCGTCGCCACCGCTTCGGGTCAGCGATGTCGTAGGTCACGATGTACAGATGCTCGTCGTTCACGATCAGCGGGTGGTGAAGTTGGGATATTCGTGCAGCTCTCCGAGCAGATGCCGGGCGAGGAGCCGTGCCTGCAGCTCGAGCAGTCGCCGATAGTTCACCTTGTAACCGAACAACGGGTGCGTGATTTCATGCCCCATGCGGCGTTCGAATGTGGTGATGAAGCGCTTGCGGCCATCCTGCGTCAGGGCCACGCTGCCAGCAGCACGGATGAAATCCGATGGCCGGACTTCACCATTGTTGATGGCCTGGATGACCGCCGAATCCGCGATCAGCGGGCGAAACGGCTCCATCATGTCGAGCGCCAGGGCCGGACGCCCATAGCGAGGCTGATGATAGAAACCCCGATAGGGATCGAAACCGACCGCGCTGAGCGCTGTGGTCCAGGCGCGGACGAGCAAGGCGTATGCATAGGACAGGAGCGCATTGACCGGGTCTGTCGGCGGACGGCGGTTGCGCTTCGCGAAGTCGAACGGCAACTGACCATCACTGGTCTGGCTGAGCATGCTCGAGAAGACACCGAAGTAACGTGCCGCCGCCATACCCTCGGCCCCCAGAAGTTCCGGAAGATCCTTTGCGCGTCTGGCACGCTTCAGATCCTGCTGGAATTCCTCAAGCAGCCTCTCGGGCTCCTCGGCGGCTTTCCAGTTCCGTCGCAGCATCGTCCGTTGATTCTGGATCTTGGCGAGCACGAATCCCCGGGCAAGGCGCAGACATGCTGCACTGTCGAAGCTCACCCGGTACTGCGCGGTGCGGATCTCCACGTTCTTGTGGCCCGTGCCTATGCTGTGGCCGAGAAACCAGCCGCCGAAGGAATGCCAGGAGATGGGAATCTCGCGCGACATGAGCTCCGTGAGCGTCGGCGTGGTCACGTAGATTTGCCCCATGACGACGAGCTGGGACACCTCGCCCAGCCGCACGGTCTGCACCTTCTGGTCCTCGATGGTGATCTCGAGTGTTTCCCCTTTTTTCGCCACCTTGGCACCGCGCGCCTGGACGTAGAGCGGCAATGCCTCCTCGCGCCCCACCGCCAGCGGGCGCGGTGAATCCACGCCTCCCCTGAGCAGGTGCACTTCATCCGGCAGGCAGATACCGACCAGCGAGCAGCGCGGACACTTGGGGCTGTCTTCGAGCGGCGCCGGAATCTGACCGCCGACCGCCATGAGTCGCAGCCCGTCGATGGCGTTCCGGGTGAGATCCCGCAGTTCGCGGTCGAACACCACGCGCACCCGTTCCCGGCTACCGGCAAAGTACAGCACACCCTCATTGCAGGTGTAGCCGTGCTCTTCGAGAATCAGGCCCTGCAGGCACAACTGAACGCGCTCGGGATCGTAGGCGCCGCGTGGCAAGTGAGGCCGCTTGCCGCGCTTGTAGTCGATGGGCGTGACGGTCATGCCGTCCGCCTCGACGAGATCCATCTTCGCGATCAGCCCGAGCCGGTTGGACGACAAAGTGATCGAGCGGGCGTGCGTACGTTCGGCCTCCTCCGCTTCCACCTCGCCAGGTGGTGGCAGATCGCCGCGTGGCCGATCGACCCGCCGATGAACATGGCGGCCCTCGACCGTGTCGGCTGAATCTGCCCACTCCCCCTGCACCCATTCCAGGTAGGCGAGCCGCGGGCAGTACTGGTACTCGTTGACCATGCGCGCCGGCAGCAGCGGCAGATCGCCGGAAAGCTCCGGGAATGGCAGCGGCAGCTCGGGCTGAGCTGCCGGAAAGCTGGCGGTTTCGTCCGTCACGCCGTACACTCCTGCGTACTACGTTACGACATACGGTGCATCATGTCGCTCATCAGCATCCGTTTGCCCGAAGACCTCGATGCGGAGCTCAGCCGGGAAGCTCAGGCACGGCAACGGCCGAAGTCGGAGCTGGCCCGCGAGGCCATTGTCGAATACCTCGCCCGACGGGAACGTGAACGGTTTCTCGGAGCGATCGCGAGAGCCGCACGGGCAGAAGGCGACGACGGAGTCGCGCTGGCCGAAGACGCCCTGCCCTTCGACAACGAGGCACTCGATCTGGCTGAGGGAAAGCAGGTTCGGGAACCGCGCCCCCGCTATCGCACGCCCCGGAGCAAGCGCTGATGCGGCGCGGGGAAATATGGCTCGGCAACCTCAACCCCAACCGCGGCGCCGAGGTGGGCAAAACCCGCCCGGTACTGATCATTCAGGCGGATTTCCTCATTGCACAGGGGCAGCAGACCATCATCGTGCTGCCGCTCACCACCCAGGTGCGCAAGTCCAAAGAGCCGCTGCATGTCACCATTCCCGCCCGCGATGACCTGCACCAGGACTGTCAGATCATGCCCGAGCAGCCGCGCACGCTCGACCGCCGGCGGCTGACGAAGGGGCCACTGACACGCCTGCGATCGGCGGAGATGGAGGCGGTGGAGAACAGCCTGCTGGCGGTGATGGGGATGTATCGGTGAGGGGTGGCCGGTCTCAGGCCTTCCTGCTATATCGGACGCCCTCAAGACCCTAGAAATCCGCATCCTGCGTCCAGAGAGTCGCATCACGGACCCGCGCTGTTGCAAGCACGACGGAATCGGCGAGCGGCAGTTTCAACTCCAGACCGAGCCGTGCTTCGCTCAGTGCGAGCCCGGCCTCCAGATCCACCACCTCTCCTTGCTGCATCAGGGCAACAGCTTGCAACGCATCGTTCTCACCCTGTTGCTGCAGCACTCTCTCACATGCGATCCCTGTCGCGTGGCACCGAGGTATCGATCCCGCGCAGAAAACCGCGCATCTTCTTGAGTTTCCTGACCGGGATGATCTCCACGCGACCCTCGTACAGGAGCACCTTGGCCTTCTGACCGGGTTGGATGCCGAGCGCCTGGCGTGCTTCCTTGGGGATCACGACCTGGTATTTCGGCGATACGGTGACGGTTGTCATACGATCATCCTATCGATATGGATATCGTTAAACGCATCTACCACTGCTGATGCCGTCAAGCAGCGTGCTTCAGTTCCGCGGTCGAGCGCTTGAGTTCGAGCGTCTCGGACTTGCCTTGGGCGATGAGCGACTGGAGGGCGGCGAGGGTATTCACCGCTGGTTCGGCTCCTGAACAGGCCAGAGCACGCCGAAGCCCACATGCCGTCCGCGGCCGATAGCGATCGGCCCCGCAACAGATCGATCGAAGGTCACGCGCACGTGCAGCTTGGGCGTCTCGCCGAGGTAGCCGTTGGCGCGGTACTGCGTCGCAATGTGAACGCCAGCGATGGGCCCGCCAGACGCGAGCTCGATGGCCTCGATGCTCACCTCCTGACCCACGATGGCCTGCTGCACGCTGCGCTCGACCAACTCGAGCCGCCGCTTCCGCAGGTGACGCTCGCGAGCAGCGGCCTTGGCGGGCTCCTGTTCGGCCTTGCGCCTCGCCTCGACGAGGCGCTTCCACTCTGCCCCCGTCAGCTCCTTCGCCGCCTGCACCAACGGGGTCACCGTGGCCCAGGTGCGCGAGCGCTTTGTGACGGCTCGCAGCCACTGCCCATCAGGCTCCGTATCGAGGACAACACCGGTACGCCGCCCGTTGTCGAGTAGCTCGCGGCCGTGGAGGAGCACCTGCGCCGTCTCTACGATCGCTCGCCGAGTTGGGTCGTCACCGCCGCCGAAGTCCGCGAGGGCGATGCGGCGCACGCGACCATCCGGGTACGGGCCGAGGACGCTCGGCAGCGGCAAGATCGCGAGGTGCGGCTCGGAGACGGGCTTGTCGCTCTCGTCGTGCCCCACGAGCACACGGCGAACGAGCGCCTCCATCGCGGGTCGGTCCCTCGGGCCTCTCGCGAGCACGTCGACGACCTCGCTGCGGATCTCATCAAGCAGGTGGCGCACGGGACCGACGACCTGTCGAAGCAAGCGCGCGTCCCACGAGCAGCGCTTACCGTTGCGCCAGAGGCCCAGCACGAAGGTGGGGACCTCGCGGTCAGCACCGCGAGCATCCGACGCGTACGTTACGGCTCGCACGCCCGCCGCAGGTAGTGGCAGTTCGTTGAGGTCGCGGGCGAAGACGGCGTCGCAGACGTCGAGACACCCAGCCTCGGGCACCTCCAGCGACGCGCCGCTCGAAGCAGGCTGCCAGCGCACGGCGTCGGCGGGTGGCTCAGCCTCGGTGGCATCGAGCACGGCGAGGTCTTCGCCCTTGCCGACGCTGACGACCCGGCGCGACACGTCGCGGATGACGGGGACGTGCGACGCCGCGACGTTCGGCCACCAGTACCAGACGGTGCTTAGGGCCTCGACGTCCCAGCCGACCATAGGCTCGGGCTCAAGGTCGATGCCCTTCTGGGGGTTGAGCTTGCGCTCAGTCGGCCAGTTCTTCGAGTTGTTGGGAACGAACCGCCGCTGGCGCGGAGGGCGCGACGCCGCGCGAGGTGCGAATATCTCGGGGAGCTTTGTGTCCTTGGTCCAGCCCTGCCGCTCGAGCACGCGCAACGACTCGTCGATCGCCTTTCGGTTGCTGTACGCCCAGCCCGCGCGCGCCGAAGACACGAGCGCTTTGAAGAGGCGCGCCGGACTCGGCGGCCACTCACGCCCGGAGTACCCGGCGAGGAACTGAACGCGGATCGCGAGAGACATCAGGTCTCCGCCTCGTCGTCGGCCGTTGCGCTCTTTTCGACATCGCTCGATGCCTCGCTTGCGGCAGGCGCATCACCGGTCTTCGGCTTGGCTTCTTCCCAAAGCTTCTTCAGATCTCCGACCTTCTTCCTGTTGAGGTCTGCTTCCTTGCCTTCGTAGGCGGGCAGCGCGAGGAGCGCCTTCACGAATTCGGGCTTCTTCTTCGGCTCTCCCGCGTTGTTCCCACCCTTCGTGCTGACGGCTGCTTTCGCGCCACTCGGATCGAATGCCAACGTGACGGGAGCCGGGAACGCGGCCTCCCCGAAGAATGCCTTGGCCGCTGCGTCGAGATAGCTCTTGGCGGCTCCGTTCGCCGGAGCGGCGAACGTGTCCTCCGCGCCCGAATGCTTCACCGTCACGGCGGTGAAGGCCGTGGGATCGGCCACGGTCCTCCCGTACTCCGTCTTGCTTTCGCGCACGAGGATGCAGCCCTCGCGAAGGTCCCACACGCCGGGGTCAGCCGCGGAGGCCAACGCCAGCGCGAACAGGTACCGACGCAGGGCCAGGGTCTTTTCGGCGTCGATCTCGGTTACGCCAGCATCAGTCGCAGCCTTGAACGTCGCAAGCGCGCGTACGCCAGAAAGAGCGATGATGGCGGTGCGCTCGATGGGCCCGAAGGCGATCACCCCGCCAGGAGACTCGGGAGCAGGCACATCAGTCATGCCGAGCTGTGACGCCGGGTTCTTACTGTTCGGGTCGTCCTGCGCCGCCTCCTTCGCCTCCTTGAGGATCTGCTCCAGCTCCTGACTCACCTCTGGATCGATACTCGACCAGTACTGGCTGCGCTTCGTCACCTTCTGCACGTTGAAGGCGACGATCTCGCTGCGGATGAGACGCCGCGCCTTCGACTTGGTCGACTTCTTCGTGGCCGAGTCGCGGCTGTCCCAGTGCCCGAACACGAGCGACGTCGGCGCGAGCTTCGCGAGCGGCGCCGCGTCGCCCTTCACGTAGGCTTGGAGCGCCGCCTCGAACTTCTCGAAGCCATCGCTGCCCACAGGTTTCTTCTCATCCTTGCCCTCGGCGTTCTTCACCGTCTCCTCGACGGTTGTCTTACTGTAGCGGACGACGGCATCGCCCACGCGGTGGCCAACCTCGAGCAAGTCGATCGAGCCCTGACCAACATGGCTGCCCGTGATAGTGACCTTCGGGATCGAGGTACCCGAGTACTTAAGCAGCCGGGCCTCGAGCCGGTTCGCCTGCGACGGTACCGAGTCGACGGTGCAGCGGCTCGCGATGACGCCATCCTTCTGCGCGCCCTCGGGATCGTCCGCTCGCGGACCGAAGCGATCGATCTGGTAGTCGCTCTTGCCCCTACCGGTAGCGGCGAAGGTCGGCGGGAAGAAGATGCCACGCGCGCCCTGCACCGGGCGAAGTCGCTCGCGGATCACGATGGCAGCGACATCGGCGTCGTCTATGAGAAGGTCGTCGTACTGCGTCAGGGTCGAGTCACTCATGGTTGTCCTCGTTTTCACTCTCATCTTCGTTGTCCGATTTTCCTGGCACGGCAATTCCGGCCGGACGAGCAATCTTCAAGTAGCCGTACTGCCCCATCATGCCGATGATGGCCTCGCGCTTGACCAGCTCACAGGGCGCGACCTCCACACCTCGCGCGGCCATGCGCGCGGGTGCCAGTGGCAGGTGTGGGCTCCATGTGCTGTAGCTGAAGACCCGCTTTCGCACGCCGACGACGCCGTGGGGGGCGTTGTCGCCTTCGCGGCGCGGAGGGAAGAACGTCGACGCGCCTACCGCAGCGAGTAGCTCGAGCAAGGGGCGAACGCGCTCGACTTTGGCCTTTTTCGCGTCGTTCGCGCTGATTCCTCGGTCGATGGAACTTCGAGTGGTCGCTGGGTCGAGCTTGTAGCCGCTGCTTCCCACCACAGGCGGCGCGCGCAGGAGGTCGTCAAGGCTATGAGGTTCGAAACCCTGAGGCACAGATGCCACCAAATCAGCAGCAAGCCCGCCGGCCCCACGCTCCTCGTGCTTTCCCGCCCAGAGTTTCCAGCGACTCTTCCCGTCCCGAGTTCCACGCTTCCCGACGATCTCGATCCCTTCAACGTGCGCCCGCTCGTACCAGTGGTCGGCCACGACCACCTGCTTGCCCGGCAGCGTCAGCTCGATCCCGCCGCACCAACGGCCAACCGAGTCGGCCAGGGGCACGCGGCCGTTCTGGGTGATCGCCTTCCAGGCATCCTTGGAGCCGAGATGCTTCGCCAGTTCCACGGCGACGACTGCCTCGTTGATGTCGGCGTTAACTTCGCACACATCGGCGGCAGCAGACGGCAGCGACGGCAGCACGCCAGCCTCTCGCCGCCAGGCCGACGTCGCATTCGCGTCGTAGCGACTGAGTACCTCAAGCAGACCGCAGACGGCCAGGTATTCGCCGGGGTTGCGGGCATCGATGGCGAGTTTGATCGTTGTCACGGCGAGTTCTCCTCGTCGCGCGAAGCGAGTACGTCAGCGGCCTTCACCAGCGCCTCGATCCACGCCAGCGACCACCAACCGTGCTGCGCTTGGAGCTTGGCGAAGCGCGTCGGCGTCTCCGACAAGACACGCTTCGCCTCGTCGGTGACGACCGGGCCCATCGCCTCGACACGAAAGCCGGGGCGAGCGTGGCCGTGGTGGGCAGCGACGAGGTGCAGGCACAACTCTCGGTCGACCGTGATTGGCAAGGTCACCTGGCCATCACCGAGGTCTGCCACGGAGCCCAGTTCGTGGCGGTAGCCTCGGTTGATCGTGTGATCGAAGCGCGCGTGGTCTGACTTAGCGACCGCAGGCTTCTCGATGCGGCCCACGGCGCGCTGCCACCACGGGCGGTCCTTGCCGAGGTCGTGCTGGCCAGCGGCCTCGATGACGGTGTCGCGCAGCTCCGTGGGCAGCGACAGCCGCTGGCACAGCTCCGTCGCCTTGGTACGGGCGTCGCCCAGGTGCTGGGTGAGCAGAACATCGTTCTGGAAGCCGAGAGAGCCGTCGTCGTCCTCTGCCTCTTCGAGCGCACGGCGGTCTTCACGGGCCACGATCACGCCGCGCTTTCCGGTACCCGCCGCCTCGACAAGCCGCCAGCCAGTCCCGAGCAGCTCGTCCGCTACGTATTCGACCTCGCTCAAGAGATCCTCGGCGTCCGTGTCCGGCTCGATCTGCTGTGGTTCACTGTCGTTCGCTGAGGTTGCCGTGACTTTCCCAGCGTCGATCCAGAGACGACGGCGCTGCGCGCGGCTCGACGGCTGCGCCTGTTCCGCAATGTCGCTTACCGCCTCCTTCCAGGCAGGATCAACGAAACGATCATCGTAGCCGCCCGCGCTCGTCGGCAGCACCACCGTGGCGTCGTGAAGGGCCGCGCGAAGTTCGCCGTCGTCGTCGGTGGGAAGGTTGCGAAGGCGAAACTTCGTGGTCTCACCGTAGCGCGTGACGAGCAGGACACGTGCTCCGAGTGCGTCGTCTTCGACGGAGCGGCCACGAACGGCCTTGAGTAGGTCGACTGCCTCGTAGAGCGGACACCGCGCCGTCTCACGCGCACCGATCGGGAACGCTGCGACGAGCCGTTCGGCGTCTTCGGGCTCGGTCACCCGATCCAACTCCCAGCGCCACGCGATCTCGACGTAGAGCGATGAGTCTTCGACGCTGCCGTGGAGCCAGCGGCCGACATCCGGGCGAGCCCCGGCCCTCGGGTGTTTCGAGGTCATCGCGAAGTCGTCGAGCACCGCGCTGGTCAGCGCCGGAGGAGGAACGCGCACATCGAAGAGCCCGCGCGCCTCAGCGTCATCGAGCCCATCTCGCAGACGCGTGGGGAACGTTGCCGGTGCACCCTGAAGTTCCTGTCCGTCGGCCGCGAGCGTCTGGACGCGCGCGAAGACCTTCCCGGCAGGGTCGGTGCCTTTCTTGTCGCCCACCAACTTCACCGTGACGTCGCGAGTGCTGGCACCAAGCCGGTTCACGCGACCGAGCCGCTGGATGAGGCTGTCGGCGGCGCAGGCCTCGACACCCAGGTGGTCGCAGTCGATGTCGGCGCCGACCTCGACGCAGGAGGTCGCGACCAAGAAGAGCGGCGCGTCGAAGACCACATTGCGATCACGTTGGCTCTTGAAGCGCGCGTAGCTGTCGCCCTTCACGACGTCATCGCGATCCCAGCCGCGCATGCTGCCCGTGAGAGTCACGATTTGCTCGTCAGGCACGCCGCCGTGGCGAAGCGCAGCAGCACATTTCCTAACCTCGGCGACGGTGTTCACCACGACGCCGATGACCGCTCCAGTGTCGGCCCTAGATTTCTCGATGGCCCACCCAGCGAGCTGAGCGCCGACGCCCCTGTTGGCGTCCAGCTCCTCGACCTCGAGCTTCTTCTTGGCGTTGAGGCGATCGCTGACCTTCTGGTCATCGGTCTCCTTCGGCCAACTGTGTCCGTCGATGACGGTTGCGTCGTCGAGGAGCTGGAAGACACGTCGCGTGGTCGGCTCCTCGGGCAGCCCGGGCGTTCGCCGGAGCAGGTCGCGAACGGGCTCCATCGTGGCGCCCATCCTCACGACCGCGAATGGAGCCAGTGTGCCGACGCGCCGTTCAATCGCGGTAAGCGTCGTCGCGAAGGGCGAGCAGAGATGAGCCTCGTCGAGGACGAGCAGACAGTCCTGCCCAAGCAGGCCGGCCTCGAGGGCGCGGCCCCAGGGGCCCACGCGACCGTAGGCGCTGAAGAAAAGGCGGGAGCCGATCATATCGACCGTGCCGACGATGATTGCGGGGCGCGTCGGGTCGTCCCGCCAGCGCGTGTCGAGCGCGCGCTGCCCACGGAGCGTGGACACCTCGACGACCGAAGAAGTGCAGCCTCCGTTCTTCAGTGCCGTCGCGATCTCATGGAGCGCATGCTCCTCGTCCTCGGCCGCCAGCTCGAGGCGCTCACAGACCTGCTCCGCGAACTCGGATGCCTGGTCCACGACCACCCGACGATCGACGACGTAGACGAGCCGACGAGGAACAACGTGCGAGGAGCGCCCGAGCGCCCGGCCCAGCGCCAAGACCCAGAGCGCGATGATCGATGTCTTGCCCAGACCGGTGGCAAGCTCAATGCCGGCCGGGAAGCGGCCCGCTTCGATGTCTGCGAAGAGTCGGTGCTGCCAGCGGCACGCGCCGTCGTGACCAGTGAGGGCACGATAGAGCATATCGAAGTCCTCGAAGCAAAGAATGGGACTGCTGGGCATCTGATCCGTCACCAGCAACCCTCCTGCTGCGTCGTAACGAAGGCATCTTCTCCCTCGCCAGTCGACCACTGCAGAACGGGGAGAACATCCCGGAACCCGTCCAGCGCTACCATCAACTGCCACTCGTAGGGATGAAACCCACCTGTCGCAGTCGAAAAGAATGACCGGAAGCTCTCTTCGCGGCACCCGTGCCTACCGTGATCGTTCAATTTCCCTCCCGACGGACAGAGCTGCTATACGATTTCTCATCACCCCAAAACCACGTCTCGTGGTTGTGTCCCAGCACTGCAGCCGGTCAGAAAGCCTTGCAGGCTGCGCAAAGAAATCTACATACGGAAACCATTCTCCCCCATCCCATTCTCAAATCCTGAGACGCTCATGCCTCACCCGCTCTCACCGGGAGGTAGGACGCCAGCGCATCACGCAAGGCGGCGCCCACGGCCCGCCGCAGCTCGTCCGGCTCCAGGACCTCGACCGCGGCACCGTGGCGCAGGATCTCGCCGATGAGTTCCCGCGCGTCCCGGTACGGCACGCGCAGTTCGTAGCGCCCATCCGTGTCGAACTGCCCGGACTGGCGCGGGTGCCAGCGCTCGTCGGCCACCCAGCGGGAGCGCTCCGCCGAGAATCGCAGAACGGCCAGCTTGTTCGCTTTGCCGGAGAAGATGCCATAGGCGTCGCCGAAGTACTGATCGAGTTCGGCGTCCGGGATGTTGCGGGCCACTGCTGCGAGGACTTGTGCGTGGCGGATGCGGTCGAGCGAGAACGTTCGCAACGCCCGGCGCGACGGATCCCAGGCGTCGAGATACCAGTTGTCGCGGTAGTGCACCAGCCGTTGCGGCGAGACCCGCCGTTCGGTGTGCTGGTCACGGGAGCGGGAGTGATAATGAAAAGCGAGTTCCCGCCGCTCCAGCAACGCGGAGGCCACGGGCTGAAAAGCGATACCGGGCGCGCGCCCTGCCCCGCCGAGCAGGCGCACGCGCCTGGGCAGTTCGCCGAGCTGCAGGCGCCGGTGGCGGATGAGTTCGTCGATGCGGCCGGCGAACGGCGCAAGGTGTTCTTCGAGCAGCCCGGAGCCGAGACCTCCCAGCAGCTCGTGAAACGTGACCAGCGCCTGGAGTTCGGCCGCGCTGAACCAGAGTCCCGGCAGCTCATAGGCGCGGCCGTCCGGTCCCGGCCGACAGATGAAACCGCCCGTCTCCGGGTCTTTGTCGAGCGGTGCACCCAGCTCATCGCGAAGGAAGGCGATGTCGCGGTAAAGCGTCGCCCGGGAGCAATCATCCAGGCGCTCGCGCAGATCCGCCACGGCAATGGGTGTGCGGCGGTTCGCCAGAATCCGGTGCAGTCGAAAGATCCGCTCGTACTTGTCCATCTGAGCAACGCCCAGCGGCATTATGAAATATGGGTTACCTGCCTGAAGCGTTGCACTATTACCTGCAACCCGGAGGCTTGTCGAGTCTGGGGACCGCTCGGGCCTCGCGAATCATCGCGAGATCAGTCGCGCGCCCACAGCCGGAGCATCTGCATCTTGACGAGGTGCCAGAAGTTGTTCGCGGTCCAGTACAACACCATGCCGGCCGGGAACGTGTAGAACAGCAGGAAGAAACCGCCCGCCATGAGGTAGAGCTGGCGCTGCTGTTTGCGCAGCAGCCCGGGCGACAGCGAGGCGTCGCGCAGCATGACCGCAGACAGTATCGTCAGCGCGGTCATGACCAGCGGCAGCAGATTGAAGTCGCCGCCGAAGAACGGGATCGTGAACGGCAGTGGCGCGAAACGGTCCGGCGCCGCGAGGTCCGCGATCCACAGAAACCGCTCGCCCGAGAGCGCGTAGTTGTCGGCCAGCATGTCGAAGGCAGCAATGAACATCGGCACCTGGATGGCGAAGCCCGCCAGGCTCTTCAGGGTGAATGCCGGGTGCACGCCCTCGTCGCGATACACCGCCAGCGTGCGCCGGTGCGCCTCCTCGCCGCGGTACTCACGCCGGATCGCGGCCAGCCGTGGCTGGATCCGGCTCTGCGCCCGGTTGACTTCCTGCTGCCAGCGGTCCGCGATGCGGGTGAGCGGCAACAGGATGAGCTTCACGGCAAGCGACAGCAGGATGATCGACAAGCCCGGGCTCGCGACCCAGCGGCTGATGAGACCGAGCAGGGCCAGCAGCCCGAAGCACAGCCAGCGCAGCGGCTCCCACAGCGATGCGAACAACATCTGCGTGAGTTCGGGCGCAACCACCCGCAGCGATTGCCACTCGATCGGACCCGCGTGGAATGTGAGTTGCAGTGCGCCGGCAGGAGCAAGCCAGGCGATCGCCCGCTCGTTCCAGCCGGGCGCCCCGATCAGCAGCGGCACCTCAGCCTCACTGCGCGCAAGCCAGGCCCAGAACCGCGAGCGTACGCCGAGCCACACGCCCGCCGCCGCGCTGGCGCGGATTATCTCGCCCTCCTCCGCATCAAGCCTCTCCTGCCCGTCCGCCGCGACCCGCACGGCCTCGACGTCGGAAAAACTCGCGCCGAAACCGGGCAACTGCGGCGGAATGAAACCGGCGCCGGTCGACAAACGCACGCCGGCACCGGGCAGGGACTGCCACTCAACCCGCAGCTCCTGCGCGGTTTTGGACAACACGTAGCGTTGCACCAGCACCCGCCCGTCCACGGGCTCGAGCGCCGTGAGGATCGCCGTGACGGCAGCCTCTGTCTCGACCAGTTCGGCGCGGTAGGCAAGCGTGGCGAGCCGTGCCGCCCCGCTGCCTCCGTTGGCAGTCCACCGCAGGGCGCCCTCGTCCGGGCCGACCAGCACCCGGCGCCCTGCTGTCTCACTCGTACAGGGCGCATCGCAGCTCAGCCAGTACACGGGCAGGCCGCCCTCGGTGGCAATGCGCACGACCTGGCGCGGCGCGCGCAATTCGACATCCGCCAGGGCGCCCGACATGGCAAGCAGCGCAACGAGGCCCGCCCGCCACGCGGCTCGCGAATGCTTCGCCCGGCCCATCAGCGGTAGAAGCGACGCATGTCGCGCAACGCCGCCTCGACCACGCGGGGATCGATGCCCGCGCCGGCAACCGGGCGATAGTCGGGGCCGAGCACCTCCACGAAACCACCCGGATGGGTGACGATGACACGATCGGGCGTAACGATGGCATGCGAGTTGTAGCTGCCCGCGATGATCCAGTCCCAATCCTGGCCGGCGAACAGGTTGCGGCCGACCGTGTAGTCGGCCGGCGGACTGGTGCAGCCGAAGGCGTCCTCGAGGAGCGTCACCGGCACGTCGAAGTGCGAACTGCGGTGACGGAACACGGTCGCCGGCGTCCGGCCGGGCCAGCGCAGCACCAGCGTCGCACGCAGCTGCGCGGGACTGAAGTTGCTGGCGTGGCCGAGGTAGCCGAGCCCGTTGTCGTCGAACTCGTAGCCGTGGTCACTGGCAACCACGATGATGGTGTTGTCGAGCAGATTGCGCGCACGCAGGTCGCCGACCACGCGGCCGAGCTCCCCATCCACCCGTTGCATCGCACGGCGGTACTGTCGCCAGGCCGTTGCAGCCTCCGCATTCGCCGTGAAGCGCTCGCCGAGCGGCAGCGGCCCGCCCGGGTCCGCACCCATCTGGCCCATCGGCGGGTCGTAATAAAGGAAGCCGAAGAACGGCCGCGTTGAGTCGTGCGCAGCAAGCCAGGCGAGCCAGCCATCGGTCACCGCGAGATTGCGCCCGATCGCATCGAGGTCGCGCCGCTCGCCGGGAAGCCCGGGAACACCCGCAAACACGGTGCGGCCGATATCGGCCGGCGCGCTGAATCCCGGCGCGGCGAACAATCCGAGCTGGTAGCCCTGCCGCTGCATCTCCTGCAGCAGCAGCGGCGGCTGCTGCACGCCGTAGAACGCCTCCAGGTAGCTCGCCGGCAGGCCGAAGAACAGCGTGAATATGCCTGCCCGCGAAGAGTTGCCGCCGCTCCAGTGATTGGCGAAGGTCGTGCCTTGTTCAGCCAGCGCGACCAGGTTGGGCGTCAGCCCGGGGTGCACCGCGTCCGGCCGCAGTGCATCGATCAGCACCACCAGCAGGTTCGGCGGCGACTCGCCCGGCGCGCAGCGCAGCGGCTGCAACGGGTAGGCGAGCTGCCCGCCGCCCTCGGCTCCTGCGCGGCGCAGGAGCCGCGCCCGCTCGACCGCAGCCGCATCCACGAGGCCCAGTCGCGCCAGGGTACGCTTGGCGTGGATGGGAAAGTACGCCGGCAGATAGCGGGTCAGCTGGGTCACCGGCGTGTAACCGAGCGCATCGGCCCAGATGTGCATCCCCTGGCTGCCGATCCAGGCAAGACCGAGCACCAGCGCAAGTACCCGGCCGCCGCGCGCCGGGGCCGCCTCCACCCAGCGCCACACGGTGCCGGCGAGCAGCGCCTCGAAGGCGAGCGCAGTCACCGCGATGATGCCGACCAGCACCCAGGTTGCGGGCTCGAACAGGACTGCGGTCAGTGGCGTCAGGTGGTAACGCTGCTCGGCGAAGACATTGCCGTCGACAACCAGCAGCGTCAGCACCAGGGCCATGAGCAGTACTGCCACCGCGCTGACCCAGGCACGAGCGCCCGTGACGAGCGCCAGCGGCACGACGACCAGCACGACCGGCAGTGCGGCCAGCAACGAGAAGTGCCCCACGACGGCGAGCACCGTGTAGACGATGCCGAGCGGGTCGGCACCCCCGGGGTAGGACAACAGGAATCGCAGGCCTGCGACCGCGAACACCGCCGCGTTGGCCGCCGCGAACCAGCCGGCCCAGCGCAACAATTGCCGCCGGCTCGCCACGTTCACCCCGTTCAGCGGCCTGCCGCCGGAATCTCGGCGCCGGCCGCAATCTCGGCGGCGATCGCGGCCACCGCACGTGCGCCCGCCTCGCCGCTATGCCCGAGGTTGTAGATCCAGTCGCGGCGCAGTGCGGCGACCTGGCTGCGGAAGCGTTCGGGATCGCGCAGCAGCGCGCGTATGACCTGCGGGGCCTCGTCGATCCGTCCCGGGGACAGCAACGCGCCGATCTTCTCCCGCACCAGCGACTCGAACGGCTCGATGCCGAGTTCCTGCCAGGTGTTGTTGCGGCTCTTCGGCGGCAGGTCGATGTAGAGCACCGGCTTTTCGAGGCCCATGCCGTAGTCCTGTCCCGCGCCCGACCACTCGGTGATCATGACGTGGGAATCGTAGAGCGAGTCGCTTTCGCCCATCTGCTCCACGAGGCGAAAACGCGGATGGTCGCCAAAGCGGCGCGTAATCCGGTCGATGACCTCGGGCGTCTGCCAGCGCGTCTGGAAATGCGGGCGCAGCGTGAGGCGAAAACCCGCCGCCAGGATCGCCGTGACGAGCTCCAGGCCGCAGACATTGAGAATGGTCTCCTCGCCCCAGGACGGCGCCAGCAGAACGTGCACGTCGGCATCGGCGCCGACCGGCGGCGGTGGACGGCGCTCGGCGATCAGCTGCTCGATGCGGTGGTAGCCATGCGGTATCAGCCGTTTCGCCTTCAGGCCTTTCATTTCCTCACGCCGCCGGATCTCGCGCATCTGGTGCGGCCCGGCACAGAGGATGGTGTCGTAGTGGTCGAAGGAGTTCTCGTGATCGGCCATGTGCGTGCTGATCAGCGAGTGGAACATGTAGACATAGTGGACCGGGTGGACGGAGCGCTTGAGGTCGAAGTTGCCGAGATCGAGCATCTGGGTCAGCAGCACGTCGGCGTCGAGTGACTGGAAGAACCAGATGCGCATCAGGCCCCGGCCGATGCAGCAGGGCAGGATGCGCGGATTGCCCTGGTTCAGGCCCGGATCGGCCGGGTCGGAGGACACGTAGCAGATGGTGGCGCCGATCACTCCCGTGAGGTACTCGACGACCGGCCGGAAGTGATGCCAGTCCTGCCCGCTCTCGGCGTAGAGCACGATGCGCCGTTGCCCGCGCGGCAACGCGCTGAAGCGCCGGTAGGCGCGCAACTCGCGCAGGAAGCGCACCAGGCGCCCGCTCATGGGGCGCGCACCGGCGCCCCTGCGGACGCGACTGCCTGCGGCTGGAACTGGCGGCGCGACAGGGCCTCAATCCGCTCCCGGCGCCTGGCCGAACGGCTCGTCCTGCGGGTCAGGTTCGCGCTGCGGATCACGCCGATTATCGCGCCGGAACAGGCCACGGAGCTTGTACCAGAAGGTCTTGACCGCCAGCCCGGCCGTGAAAAACATGCCGACGATCGCGCTGAGGATCATGCTGCCGGTGCTCGGATCGAGGTAGGCCCACGCCTCGGGCGCGACCAGCCCGAGGGACAGCAACACACCGGGCACCCACACCGCCGCTCTTGCGCGCCTCATTTGACCTCTCCCGGGACCGCGGCCCCGCTCTTCGACGCCTGACGGACATTATTCTGACCGAGACCCACCACCGGAGGGAAGCTTCCGGTCGAGCGCCGCTACGCGCGGATAGACCTCGTCGCGGACGCGTCGCAGGTGGGTGGCATCGTCGATTTCGCCCCACAGGAGATCGGGCACCAGTACACAATCCACCGGGTGCTCGCCCGCTGCCGCTACGAGGCAATCGGTCTCGTAGTCGATCATCAGGGTACGTGCAAACCCGGTTGCGGCGATGCGCAGCATCCGCTCGAAGAGCTCGCGCGAAATCCGGCTGATGCCGACCAGTTCGCCGGCCACCCCCGGCCCGAGCCGCGCGCGGTCTTTCGACATGGCAACCAGCCGTCCGTGGCTTGCCTCGACGAACACCTCGTCGCCGGCCCCGGTAGGGCCCGACAGCAGGATTGCATCCGCGGCCGGCTGCCCGAGCAGCACGGACAGGGCGCGCGGCTCATAGACCAGGTCGGACTCCAGCAGCAGAAACGGGCCGCGCGTGACCGCCGCCGCGCAGGCAAGCGAGTACATGCTGCCGGAGCGGGCGAACTCCGGATTGTGGACCGTGCGTACCGGTAGCGTGCAGTTGCGCGCGAGTTCGTCGTAGTGGGCAGCCGCGTAACCGGTAACCACGATCACCTCGCCGATGCCGCAGGCGGCAAGCCGGCCGATGGACTCCTCGACGATGCTGCGCTCACCGAGGCGCATGCAGCCCTTGGGACGGTCGGCGAGTTCGGTACGCAGCCGCGTGCCCTGCCCCGCGGCGAGGATGACGGCGGTGTTCATCCGCGGCGGCCGCCGAGGATCGCGGCCAGCGCACCACATAGCTCCTCGAGATCCGGCTCCTGGATATCGCCCATGTGCGCGATGCGGAACACCTCCGGCGAGAGGTGACCCTGGCCGGCATAGATCACGAAGCCGCGACGCTTGAGCGCGTCGTGCAGGCGCCGGTAGCCCAGCCCGACCGGCAACCGGTACGAGCACAGCACCGAGGAGTACTCGGACGGCGCCAGCAGCGGGCTGACCCCATGGCGCAACAGCTCCGCCTGGACGCACGCCGCACGCGCGCGGAACAACGCGCGGCGTGCGAGCCAGCCGCCCTGCTCGCGGTGCTCTGCCAGCGCTTCGCGCAGGGCGAAGGCGACCTGCACCGCCTGCGTGAAGGGCGAGTAGCCGTCGGCATGCTGCGCGCGGTGATAAGCATGCAGGTCGAGGTAGACGCTGCGCGCTGGCGCGGGGTGCGCCCATGCCTCGCGCCGGGCGAGCACGAAGGACAGCCCCGGGGCCGCGTGCAGGCACTTGTTGGCGGTGCCGGCGATCGCGTCGATGCTCCAGTCGCGCCCGGCGATCTGCTCGGCGCCGAAGCTGCTGACCGCATCGACCAGCAGGCGCACCCCCCAGGCCTGGCAGACGCGCCCGATGGTCTGCAGATCGTTGAGCCGGCCCGTCGTGGTCTCGTGGTGCACGACGGCCACGTGGGAGATCGTGCGGTCGGTCGCGAGTTCGCGCTCGAGCGCGGGAATCGGGACCGCCGCCGTCCACTCCTGCGCGAGCACATGGTGCGGCTTGCCGTGCGCCGCGAGCATGCGCACCATGCGTTCGCCGTACACGCCGTTGACGAGCACCAGCGTACGCTGGCGCTCCGGCGCGAACGTCGCAAGCATCGCCTCCACGGCGGCGGTGCCGGAACCGGTGAGGAGCACGGACTCGAAATCACCGCTGAGCGCCGGGTGCACCGCTGCGAGCGCGTCATTGATCTCCTGCACCAGGGCGGCAAACTCCGGCTCGCGATGGCACCAGTCGCCGGCAGTCAGTGCCCGGCGCACGCGCGCGGTCAGCGTGACCGGGCCGGGGTTGAGGAGGATCGTTCTGCGGGCATGCTGCCGCGGCGACTCGAGCAATGTCATGCCATGAGTCCTGTCAGCGACCGGCGGCGCGCGCCGGTGAAGCGAACCACGAGTGCAACGCCGTCATCAGCGCGCGTCCGCCGCCGGAGCAAACCGGTAACGCGTGCCCTCGGCCGCCAGTTGCAGCATCAACCCGCCACGCACCCGGCTGAAGATGGCCACGTCGCTGCTGAACGCCGCATCGGCGGAAGCGCCGGTCCACGGTGCCGCCGCCGATGCCCGGCCGCCGAATTCCCCCCGTCCGGCAACCGGTCCGAGGTTGTCCGACTTGATGAACAGGTCCACGGCCTCGCAGGTCCGGAAGAATATGAGCTGGCTATGGGCCTCGCCACCGGCCTGCAGGCCGAGCGACACCGCCGACTGGGAGATCTCGCCGGTCATCCGGTCAGCCACGAGCAATACGCCGCGTCCCCAGGCGACGCCGGCACCGAGCCCGACGTGAATGATGCGGGGGAATACGGCCACGGCACAGGCGTCGGCAAAAAACGGCTCGAGCGCCGGCGCCGCCGCGCGCCACTCGGCCATGGTCCGGGCGGACGCCACCTGCAGCGCATCGGCCGGATCGGGCTCCCAGGCGGCCAGCGCAGCAGGCGCCTGCGCGATCAGCAGCAGCGCCGCGAGCCAGGATTTCATCGCAGGCATTCCAGATGCAGGGTGACCCAGTCGGAACCACCGGAGACTTCGCCGAGGATATCAGAGCTGCCGAAGATCCCGGAGCGGTGGACGACGGTGACCCCGGCAAAACAATTGCGCACCAGCTTCGCCTTGGTGACCCGAGCGAGTGGAACGTCCGCCATGAACTCGAGATAGTTCAGGAGGTGCGAGGTGTTGCGGTCGCGCTCGGCCTGCTTGATCCGCTCGACGGCCGGCACCGACTCCGCATAGGACACGCCGAAGCCGAAACCATAGCGAAACGCCAGCTCGTCGGACCAGGGCAGGTAGCCTTTGCCCACCGCCATGATGTAGCCGGTGTAGTTCCAGAAGTCGCTCTGGTAGTCGTGCTCGAAGTGACGGAACAGCGCCAGCTTGCCGTAGAAATCCACCCGTGGCCCGCCCATCAGGAGTTTGCCGAGCGTCAGGCCCGCGATGTCGGTGTCGGCCTTGTCGCTGCGATTCCATTGCCCGGCCATGAGGTAGGGAAAGATGTTCTCGCGGGCCGCGTAGCCCGCGTTGATGCGCCAGGACCATTCGCCTTCGCGTCCCGCCGGCCGGCGCTTCGGCTTGTGCGTGTTGCCGAACAGGTAGCCGGCCCCCACGAAGGCCGTGGTCAGCACATCTTCTTCCACGATGGGGCTGTCCTGAATGGAACTGCCCAGGGTCTCGAATCCCGTGTTGCCGAACAGGAAGATGTGGTCGGTCAGCTGGTACCACAGGTTGAGCCCGAAGCTGAAGTTGCGCGCGTTGCCGGGGTCGTAAGCCGGGCGCGTGTCGGTGGCTTCTGCCTCGCTGACTCCGTAGTAGTAACCCGTCAGGTCATCATTCTGGAACGTGAGCCCGACAAATGGCGACAGCATCCAGCTACCCACCTCCCAGCGGTAACGATAGGTCAGGTTGAACTCCTCGCCCTCGTGGCGATCGCGCAGGTCCGTCACCCAATCGCCCTCGATCTCGCCCCAGGCGCCACGCCACTGGATCGCGACACCGCCATCGACGGTCTGATCGCGCTCCTCCAGGCCCGCCAACTGCTCGCTCTCGTCGGGATCCAGATGCGTGAAGCGATAGCGCGCCAGCGCACCGACAGAGAAGGTGTCGTTACGGAACAGGTGCGCTCCGAACTCGGTGCCGTGCGCGTACAGGAAACGACCCTCGTACAGGTACAGCGGCACGAGATCGACAAAGACCTCGTCGCCCGCATAGGGGCTGGTGCCGATCCGCAGGCCGCCGCCCAGGGCCGGGGTACCCGGCGGCGCGTCGATGATCGGGATGCGGGCGACATCGGTGCCGGAAGCCGTACCCGCGGCGGCAAGACAGGCAGCGAAAACCAGCGACCTGATGGCCGCTGCCGCACGCACGCCGCCCTCCCGGCGGATCACGAACGGAGCTCGTGCGCTATGCCAACCATCATGGGCGCCAGTCTGCCAGCGAGGTCACGGATGCACCACTCCCGGCGGAACCGGCTGGTGCGGCAAGGCTGCGTATGCCACCGGTTACGTCGCAGCGCCTACATCTCGTGGCGCGGCCCGAGATAGCCGCGCAACCGGGCGGCCACTTCAGCGGGCGTAAGCGTCGGGCGCGGCAGATCTGGCGTGACGCCCGCACGAATCGGAACATAGATGAATCGCAGCCCCGGAATACGCCAGTCGACGAACTCCCGCAGTTCGTCCGGATCACTGGCCGCCAGCACCCGCGGGTAGCCGCTCGCTGCGACGAGCGCGCGAAAATCCACGTTGGGCGCGACCGTCGCCTGGCCGCCGGTGGACTCGTGCATGCCGTTGTCGAGCAGGATGTGGACGAGATTCACGGGCCGCTCATTGCCGATCGTCGCGAGCACGCCGAGACGCATCAGGAGCGCACCGTCACCGTCGATCACCACGACGCGCTTTTCCGGCCGAGCCACCGCGAGGCCGAGCCCGAGGCTCGCGGCGCAGCCCATCGACCCGACCATGTACAGCTGGCAGGGACGATCCCCCAGAGCGTACAGCTCCCGCCCGGTATAACCGGTGGCAGCGATGGCGACGTCTTCGTTGTGCAGCACCATCTGGATCGCGCCGAGCATCTGCCGGCGGGTCGCGTTGGCCCTGGCCTCCATGGGCGAGCTGGCGCGCCGGCGCGGTTCGCGCGGTGCCGGCGCCGGGATGTGCGAGTCGGCCACGCTGCCCTTGCGCATGACCAGCGCAAACGGCCGCTGCTCGGCGTTCATGTAGGCGCAGGCGCGATCGAGGGTCGGTCCGATCGCGTCCGGCGTCGTGGGGAATTCCGCCCAGGGCATGCCCATCAGCTCGAGCATCCGCGGCGTGATCGCGCCCATCAGCTCATGCTGCGGCTCGTCGGCCGCACCGCCCGGCTCACCGCGCCAGGTCACGATGAGCAGCACGGGTATGCGGAAGGTCCAGGTGAGCGACGTCAGCGGGTTGACTGCGTTGCCGAGTCCGGAATTCTGGAACATCGCGATGCTCGGCAGGCCGCCGAGCGCCGCGCCGGCGGCGATCGCCACCGCGTCGCCCTCGTTGGCGGCGCCGATGTAACGCAGTCGTCGCTCAGTCGGCTGCGCCAGGCCGGCGAAGGATACCGGTGCCGCCGCCGCGGCGCGGCTCGCCACGTAGTTGATGAAAGGCGTGAGGTAGGAGCACGGCACGCCCGTGTAGAGGCCGAAGCCGCGCTCACGCGCCGCCTCGATGAACTGCCCGGCTTCGATCACGTAAAGCGCCCCGCCTGCAGCACGTCGGCGAGACTGTCCACGTCGAGCCAGTGGCCGGTCGTATAGACGACACGGATGCGCTCGCCGCGCTCGACCAGCTCGGTGAGCAGGTGATGCAGCTTGGCGCTGCGATGAGCGGGATCCTGCGCCATCGCGGCAACCACAGCGCGCAGGCGCGGCAGCGCGCGGGCGCTCACCTTGAGAAAGCCCATCCACTCGCCGTGGCAATCCCCTTCGGCAAGGTCCTCCGCGCAGCGGCGCAGGTAGATCTCGCGGTAGAAGGCCTGGCGGGAATGCGGTTCGCTGCAGGCGACATAGTCGGCGGCGCGACCGCGGTTCACCGACTCGCGCCAGTCGGTATCGACGACGATCACGAAGTCGTCCACCGGCTCGGCCAGATGGTCGATGATGTAGCGGCGGAAAATCACGTCGCCGTAGGAAACGAAGAGATCGCTGCCGTCATCGGGATCGGCGGCCAGCGCGAGCGCGAGCGAGCGCAGCTCGCCGCTCGCCGCGTACTCGGCATTGTCCACGTAGCCGAGACCCGGCAGGTCGATCGCCTGCGGCAGGTAGCCGCGCACCACCGTGATGCGCTTGATCCCCGCGGCGTTGTAGGCGGCGACGATGTGCGCCAGCAACGGCTGGCCGCGGATCTCGACCATCGCCTTCGGCCGGTCGGCAGTGAGCTCTCCGAGTGCGGAGCCGCGCGACGCGGCCAGTACGATCACGCGCGCATCCTTGCCCTGGCGCGGCAGGTAACGCTCCTCGGCTTGCTGCAGCTCCGAGGCGCCCTGCAACCGGAATATCTCCTTCACCGGCGCGATGCGGTCTTCGATCGAGCGCAGGTTCTGCTCGCGCGCCAGTGTCGCCGCACACTGCTGCATGGCCGGGATCGCGGCACGCAACAGGTGATTGGCCCAGATCGCGATGGAGAATCCGGCCTCGCGCAGGACTTCCGTCGGCGTCGCGTAGTACTTGGTCGGCACGATCACCACCGGGCTGCGGTCGGCCCACTCGCGCTTGAAGGCCAGCACTTCTTTCGGCGAGGCGAGTGCGCTGTGGATCAGGATTCCGTCGGCGCCGGCGGCATGGTAGGCCTCGGCCCGGCGCAGCGCCTCACCGAGCCCCCAGCCGGCGATGAATGCCTCGACCCGGGTGATGATCGAGAAGTCGTCGTCGCGTTGCGCATCCTTGCCGGCCTTGATCCGGCTGCAGAACTCGTCGATCTCGGCCAACTGCTGCTTCTCCCCGTCGATGAAGCTGTTGGTCTTTGGGTACAGCTTGTCCTCGATGCAGACAGCGGCAATGCCGCGCTGCTCGAGCTTGCGCACGAGGCGTCGCACATTGTTGAAGTTGCCGTAGCCGGTATCCCCGTCGAGCAGGATCGGGACGGTGGTCGCGTCCACCATGAACTCCAGCATCTCCAGGACCTGCGTCCAGGAGGCCTCGTTGCTGTCGCGCACGCCGTATTGCGCCGACATGCACAGGCCGCCGGCCCACAGCCCCTGGAAGCCCGCCTCCTCGGCGATGCGCGCGCTCACGCCGTTGTGCGCTTCCAGCAGGAACTCCAGCTGCGGACTGGCGAGCAGTTGGCGAAAGCGCGTCGTCCTGCGCGGCCGCGCGGGGACGACGGAGACCTGCACCAGCGATACCGGCCGCTCTGCGCGACCCGGCGGCGCGTGGCCTGCAGCAGTCGCGGGAGCCGGCTCGCCTTCCGTTCCGTCGTTTGCGCTCATACGCGGTAGCGATATTCCCGGCCCGCTTCGCGCTCGATGTCCGGCGGATAGCTCGCGCGCTTGTCGGCATAGTACTGCGACAGGTGGTCGCCCTCGCAGGCACGGTTATAGGTGTAATACAGCACCCGTCGCGCCTCGGCGGTGCGATTCGGCGCGGAGCGGTGCGGGATGAAGGAATCGAAGAACACCACGTCCCCGGGCTCCGCTTCGATGTGGGTCCAGTGGACCCCGGCGAGCTGCGCAGCCGTCAGCGGCTCCCACTCCTGGCCGATGAGCTGATGGGAGCCGTGATAATCGGCCGCCATCTCGAGGCAGCCGTTGGCCACCGTCGCGCGATCGACGGCCACCAGCGCCGTGATGTGCAGGCGCGCGTAGCGCGCCCAGCCGGCCTGCACGTCCTGGTGCGCCTCGAAGCCGCCACCGCCCGGAAGTTTGAAGTTGATCTTGTCCTTGAACAGCACCACCGGTTCGCCGAGCAACTGCGCGCAGGATCCGGCCAGTTCCGTGCCGCCGGCGAGCGCCTGCAGGCCGGCGTGGTACGGCAGCACGTTCTCCATGCGGTTGAGGATGCGCGCGCCGGTGGCGTCGGTCTCGAAATACATCATGTGGCGCCCTGCCGTTTCCGGCCAGCGCTGCACCTCGTCGGTCCAGCGCCGGATCTGCCCGACGGCAGCGGGCGCAAACATCTGGCGGACGACCAGGTACCCGTCGCGCCTGAACGTCTGCACCTGGGATGGAGTCAGCAGCCCCGGCAAGGCGTCCGCTCTGGCAGTAGATTGCACTTGATGTATATCCTATAACTTATTGTTTATCAGCATGTTCTATTTGCAACCCAAACCAGCGATAGAGCACGGCGGACTCCAGCGGCGACAGGTCGAATCGGTGCGAGGCTGCCTCGATCGAACCGGCCGTGCGCTGCGGCTGCTCAGCAAGCCAGAACATCGCGCGCCGCAGCGCTTCACTCTCCGGAAGCAGGCCTCCCGCATTCACACGCGCGATTGTCCGCTGCCGGACGGTGCGCCGCAATGGCCGCAACCGCCGCCCGCATCACGCGGAAAGAGCCGCTCAGCGGTACCGGTCCCCCTCGCGCAGCATCGCCTCCGTGCCGATCAGATCGTTGAGGGCGGGAAAATCGAGCATGCGATCGAGCATGTTGCGCGTCGTGCCGTCGCGGCCGAGCGTCGCGAGATAGTCGGTCGCGGCGTGGCCGACCACGCGCACCATCGCGCCGGGGAAGATCGCCAGCCGGAAACCCAGGCGGCTGAGTTCGTCAATCGAGAGGAGCGGGCTGCGACCGCCTTCCACCATGTTGGCGAGCAGTGGCACCCGGCCGCCCAGCTCGCGACCGACGCGCTCGAACTGTTCCACCGAGCGCAGCGCCTCGACGAACAGCACGTCGGCCCCGGCCTGCACATAGGCATGTGCCCGCTCGAGCCCCGCCTCGAAACCATCCACGGCCACGGCATCGGTGCGCGCCACGATGGCGGTATCGGCATCGCGACGCGCATCCTGTGCAGCGCGGATCTTGCCGAGCATTTCCTCGCGCGTGACCAGCGTCTTGCCGTCGAGGTGCCCGCAGCGCTTCGGCATGGTCTGGTCTTCGAGCTGGATTGCGGAGGCCCCCATGCTCTCCAGCAGGCGCACCGTGCGCTGCACGTTGAGCGCATTGCCGAAGCCATTGTCGCCGTCCACGATCAACGGCAGTTCGATCCGCTCGCGGATTGCCGCGACCACGCCCGCCACCTCGCTGAGCGTGGTCAGCCCGATATCCGGCCGGCCGATGCGGGTGAAGGCGATGCTCGCGCCGCTGACGTAGGCGCAGCCGAAACCCGCCCGCTCCACCAGCAGCGCGGTCAAGGCGTCGTAACAGCCAGGGGCAATGAAGGCTGGGCCCGCAAGCAGTTCCCGCAGGCGGCGTGCATGTGACATCAGCGTGGCTCCCGCGGCGGCATCGTGAGCCGCCGCTTCAGGTAGGGCATCAGGCCGCCGGCGGCGACCATGTCCATCAGGTGCTCCGGGATGGCGGCCACCGTGTACTCGAGACCGCGTGTGCGATTGCGGATCCGGCCGGTGAACGGCTCGACCTCGACCTCGTCGCCCGTAACGAAGTCGGCGGCAGCGGGAACGACCAGCGCCGGCAAGCCAAAATTCAGCGCGTTGCGGTAGAAGATGCGCCCGAAGGATACCGCCAGCACGGCCCCGACGCCGAGGTGGGTCAGCACCATCGCCGCCTGCTCGCGCGCCGAGCCGACGCCGAACCGCTGCCCGCCCACCACGATGTCGCCGGCACGGACCTCGCGTGCGAAGCGCGGTTCGATCGCCTCCAGGCAGTGCTGCGCCATCTCCGCCAGTGACGCCTTGAAGTATCGGCCGGGCGCCATGACGTCGGTATCGACATCGTCGCCGAAGACCCAGGCGCGACCGCTGATGGGGTTCATCCGAGAAACTCGCGCGGATCGGCGATGCGGCCGGCCACCGCGGAGGCGGCTACCGTATAGGGCGAACCCAGGTAGACCCGCGCTGAATCCGCGCCCATGCGGCCGCGGAAGTTGCGGTTGGTGGAGGAGATGCACACCTCGTCCTCCGCGAGCACGCCCGCGCCGAGCGCGGCGCAGGCACCGCAGCCCGTCGGCAGCAAGGTCGCGCCCGCTGCGGTGAGGGTCGAGAGCGTGCCGTCGGCCGCCGCCTGCGCCCAGATGCGCTGGGATGACGGCGCCACGAGCAGGCGCACGCCCGGCGCCACCCGACGGCCGCGCAGGACCTCGGCCACCTGGTGCAGATCTTCGATCTTGGCGCCCATGCACGAACCGATGTAGCCCTGGTCGATGGCGATGACGGGCAACTCCGTCACGGGCCAGGCATTCGCCGGGGAGTGTGGCAGCGCCACCTGCGGCGCAAGCGCCGCGGCGTCGTAGTCGCGCACCGCGCAGTAGGCCGCCTGCGGGTCGCTGCGCCAGTTGAGGGCATCGCCCGCCAGCTCACGTCCCGCGGCGCGCAGCGCCGCGAGCGTGGTGGCATCGGCCTCCACCAGCCCGGTCTCGGCGCCGAGTTCGGCGGCCATGTTGCACAACACCGCGCGCTCGCCGATGGACATCGCCTGCACCGTGTCCCCGCCGTACTCGATCACGCGGAACGCGTTGTCCATGCCGAGATCGCGGCACAGCGCGAGCATCACGTCCTTGGCCGTCACGCCGCGGGCAAAGCGGCCCGACCAGTTCACCCGCACGGTTTCCGGCACCGGGATCCAGATCTCGCCGGTGACCACGACGCCGGTCATCTCGATGGCGCCAAAGCCCATGACGCAGGCACCGTAGGCGCCGCCGTTACTCGAGTGCGAGTCGCCGCCGCACACGAACATGCCGGGCTCGATCAGCCCCTCCTCCATCAGCAGCACGTGGCCGATACCGCGCATATCGAAGAACCGGCGGATGCCGAACTCGCGGGCAAACTCGCGGGTGAGCCGGAGGATCGCCGCCGATTCGGCATCTACCGCCGGCACGAAGTGGTCCGTGACCAGGACGATGCGCTCCGGGTCCCACACCCCGGCGCCGAGTTCGGTCAGCCGCGGCCAGATGCGCCGCGGCCCGCCCGAATCAAGCAGCAGCGCAAGGTCTACCCGGCAGATCACGATCTCGCCGGGCACGACCGCGGCCCGGCCCGAGGCCCTGGCGATGATCTTCTGTGCGAGCGTCGCTGCCACGACCGCGTCAGCCGTAGCAGCCCGCCAGGCGGCCGCGTAGCCGCGCGAGCGCCAGCACCGCGTCGAGCGAAGGTGTGCGCACGTTGCGCAGGCGCGCGAGTTCGGCCACCGCGCCGGCGATCGGATCGATCTCGATGCGGCGCGCCGCGTCGAAGTCCTGCAACATCGACGTCTTGTGCAGAGCCAGCGGCCGTGTGAGCTCCATCAGCTGGCGCGGCTGCAGCGGGATCTTCACGCCGAGCGACTGCGCGACAGCCGCCGTCTCACCCATGATCGCCTGCAGGATGCCCGCGGTGCCGGGATCGTCGAGCATCTGTCCGAGCGTTGCGGCCGTGAGCACACTCACGGGGTGGTACGCGGCATTCATCGCGAGCTTGGTCCACAGCTCCGTGCGGATGTCCTGGCGCACCGGCGCTTCGAGCCCGGCGGACTGCAGCAGCGCGCTGACGGCGCGGACCCGCTCCGACACCGAACCGTCCGGCTCGCCGAGCGAAAACCGGTTGCCGTAGACATGCTCGACGAGCGCCGGCGCCGTCACCCGCGCAACCGGGTACACCACGCAGCCGAGTGCATGCTCCGGCCCGATCATGCGCCAGAGCGCGCCGCGCGGATCGACACTGGACAGCGTTGGGTTGATCCCGCCGGGGGTCGCCCGGAAGAAATACCACCACGGGAAACCGTTGCCGACGGTCACGACCGCCGTCGCGGCGCCGAGCAGTGGCCGCAGCGCCGGGGCAACGACGGGCAGGTCGTTCGACTTCACCGCCAGGAACAGCACGTCCTGCTGGCCTGCCTCCTGCGGACTGCCCACCGCGCGAATCTGCACCGTCTCGCGCTGGCCGCGCTCGACCAGCGTAAGGCCACGGCTGCGAATCGCCTCGAGCTGCGCGCCGCGACAGATACCGGTTACCCGCACGCCGGCCCGCGCGAGCCGCGCGGCCAGAAAGCCGCCGATGGCGCCGACGCCGAAGATGCAGGCAGTAGTCATCGCTGCTGTGCGTGCTCGCGGCGCCCGCCGCTCCTACAGCAGGCCCGCGAGTTTCTTCGCCACCTGCTTCACGGCCGCCGGGTCGGCCTGGCTGACCTCGGCATAGTCGCTGAAGCGCTCCGGGATCTTGATGGTGGCGTCGATGCCCATCTGCTCGGAGCTGGTCGGAAACCCCTGCGGCCCTTTCGGCGCGGACGGGTCCAGCACGAACGCCTGACCGGACTTGTTCATGATGATGTCGCTCACCGGCTGCACACGCGTCTGGATCGCCCACTCCACCGCACCGAGGTCATACGGGTTCACGTCGGGGCCGACCACCACCACCAGCTTGGCGGTGCGCGGCCAGCGCCCGGCGGCGCCCCAGGCCGCATGCAGGACGTACTTGCCGAACTCCGGGTGCGGCTTGGCGGCGCCATCCACTGCGAGCTGGATCACGTAAGTCATGTTCGGCGTGACGACCGCGTCTTTCACTTCGGGGATCTTGCGCTGCAGGTCTGCCAGCAACTCCCCCTCCACCGGCATCAGCGCCATGTAGTTGTGGTCGAACGGCGGCATCATCTCGATCGTGGCATACCACATCGGATCCCGGCGATGGGTAATGCAGGTGATGTCGAAGATCGGGAACACCTGGTGCTTGTCGTAGTAGCCCACCGAGTTGGAGTGCCAGCCGATGATGTCGGTCGGCACATTCGGGCGGAACACGCCCTCGATGACATATTCGGCGGTGGCCGGCACTTCGAGATCGACCGTCTCGCACTTGACCAGGTCCACCGGCGCACCGCGCAGTGCGCCCGCGTAATCGTATTCGTCCATGCCGAAGGGGATGCCCGTGGCCGCCGCGAGGTGCAAGGTCGGGTCCACCTGGCAGGCAAAGGCCACCTCGAGCGGGCGGCCCATTTTCTGCGCCTTGGCGAGGTGCAGCCCGATGTGGCTCATGGGCGGATTCCAGAAGGCGAACACCGAGATCTGCTTTTTCTGCTGCTCCTCGGTATAGCTGCCGCCGTGGGGGTGCTGGCAGTTCCAGAAGCTCGTCGCGCGGTAGGCGCCGACGTTGCGGATGCCGGTTTCCGGGTCCTTCGTCACGCCGACCCCGCCGGTGATGTACGACGCCCCTTCGCGGCCGAAGAAGACATGCGGGATATGCTTGTCGACCGAGACTTTCTCCCGCGGCACGATCACCTCCTTGCACGGTGCCGCGGCACGCTCGACCAGCCGCGGCTTGATCCAGCCCGACGGATCCTGCAGCGCCTTGAAGTGACGGATCTTGGCCTCGACCGGGTCGCGCGTGCCGAGGATCATCGCGGTGCGCTCGCGCGTGCCGTACGGGTTGAAGATGAGCGGCACGCCCGGCGTGTTGTAGCCCTCGAGCTTGTCCAGCACCAGGGCCGGGCCGTTCTGTTCCGCAAGATAACGCATCAGCGCCTGCAGCTCGTTCCTGCCGCGCTCCACGTTGAACGGAACCTGCACGCGCCGGAGCTGGCCGATCTCCTCGAGGCGGGCGAGGAAGGCGCGCATATCCTGAAATGCCATGGGCGAGGTCTCCACGAGCCAGTGAAATGCCGGAAAAGGGCCAGCGCATCCCGTGGCGCCACAACATAGCACTATTCCGCCGCATTGCCAGTCGCGCGCAGCACGCCGGTTCGGGCAACCGCACCATGGTCCGATCGCTGCATGTGATCGCGGCTCGTCGCGGCTGCCTGCCCCTGCTCAGCACCGCCCGCTGGCAACGACCGTGACGATCCGTATCATTCGCCTCCCGGCACCACAGCCCCGGAGTAACGCCTCATGCCTGACCGGAAAGTAGCGATCGTCACTGGCTCGGCCACCGGCGTCGGTGCCGCAGCCGCCCTCCTGCTCGCAGACAAGAACTGCAATGTGGTCATCAACTACACGCGCAGCAAGGCAGAGGCGGAGGAAACGGCCGCAGCCTGCCGGCAGAAAGGCGTGGAGACGATCGTCTTCCAGGCCGACGTCGCCGACGACGATGCCTGCCGGGCCATGGTGCAGGCCGCCGCGGACCAGTGGGGCCGGATCGATTACCTGATCAACAATGCCGCGCGCACCAAGTTCAATCCCTTCCCGAAGCTCGAGGGCGTGAACAAGCAGGACTTCCTCGACATCTACGCAGTCAACGTGGTCGGCGCCTACCAGATGGTACGGGCGGTGACTCCTTATATGAAGAAGCAGGGCAAAGGCGCGATCGTCAACGACTCATCCATCGGCGGCGTGACCGGCATCGCCTCCTCCATCCCCTACGCCGCCTCGAAAGCCGCGCTGAACCTGATGACGAAGTCGCTCGCCCACGTGCTGGCGCCAGAGATCCGCATCAATGCAGTGGTGCCCGGCATGATCCAGACGCGCTGGTTGAAGGGCGGGCTCGGCGAGGCGCAGTACGAAGCCCTGCTGCAGGCCCAGAGCCAGCAGCTGCCGCTGAAGAAGGTAGCGACCGCCGAGGACATTGCCAAAGTCCTGGTGTGGTTCCTCACGGACGCCGACCTCATCACCGGCGAGACGCTGATCGTCGACAGCGGCATCCACCTCGGGCAGCTGCCGCCCTATTCGAGCGGGGACTCGTACTGACGGCGGCCGTCAGCGGCACGGGCAGACCATCTACGGCCCGCGCTTGCGGTCGAGGACCATGCC
Organism: Nevskiales bacterium; assembly: GCA_011526045.1. Taxonomy (GTDB): domain Bacteria; phylum Pseudomonadota; class Gammaproteobacteria; order Steroidobacterales; genus QUBU01. The sequence continues at coordinate 31,784 of WYBE01000076.1, forward strand.
CATGACGAGCGCACGCCCCTGGCGCTCGAGCGCCACCGCCGAGGCCGGATCAGCGAGCGCCGTGGCACAGCGGCTGTGCGCCACCTCCGCCACCACCTCGGCCGGTTCATTGACAGCGGCGTAGCGCTCGCCCTGCGCGCGCATGCAATCGAGATACTCCTGGCCATCGGTCGCGAGCGGCGCAGCCGCGGGCCTGGCGACCGTGGCGGCGGGCGCGAGCGGCGCGGCCGCAGGTATCGCCACGGACGCGGCGGGCGCCCCTGCCTTGCGTTCCAGGACCTGTTTTTCGACCAGCGTCCTGGCACGCGCCTCCAGGGCGGCGAGATCCTGTGTCACGACTGGCACCGTGCGCATGTACTTCGATTTCACGTACGTGGTATCGGCCTGTTCGAAGGCGCTGCGCGCCGCCGTGCAGGCATCCCGGGCCACGTCGGCGATCACCGACGCTGCCTCCCCGCTCTGGTGATAGCGCTGCGCCGCCTCGACGATGCAATCGACGTAGGCATCCCCCGCTTCCGAGGCCGCGGCCTCGAGCGCCGCACGCTCGGTGCGGTTCGTGGTGAACTGCGCACAGCCCGACAGCACGAGGACTGCGGCCCCGACATACCAGGACGATCTCTGCATAGCTTGCTCCGTGTTACCAGCCCGCAAAGGTGGTCATTGTAAACGCATGAACCGCGGAGCCGGATTTAAATCAGCCGTGGCAGCAACGGGAGGCGTTGCTCCCGAAGTACGCCCCGCTCCTACAGTTGCAGCTCGATGCGGAAGCCGAAGCCGCGCTCGTTATCGACGAGCCGGATGAAGTTCGGCGTGACGCGCCAGAAGTCCGTGTTCTTCAGCCGCTGCGCGATGGTTTGCTCGTCGGCGGACCGCGGCGATTCGAACAGCGCCTTCACGCTCGCGAACTTGCCGAGGTAGAGCGCCAGGGCCGTCGCGCGCTCCACGCCTTCGACGCGCGCCGCCTCGCCTGCCATCTGCAGGCCGCGCACGTCGTGCCAGTTGTCCGGGTCGGCGTTGACCGCCAGCGCCACCCGCGGGTTTGCCAGCATGTCCTGCGCGTGCCGCGTGCGCCGGTCGGAAACGAAATAGAGGTTGAAGGCGTCGTCGCTCGCGTAAAACACCGTGGCTGCCCACGCCACGCCCTCACGGCTGGTGGCCAACGTCAGGACATGGTGCGCCGTGAGCATCCGCGCGACGTCGGCGCGCCCAGCCTCGCTCACCGGACGTTCTTTCTGCGAGCGCCAGCCCCCGCGCCGCGCCAGCGCTTGACGATGCCGCTGTCGATGCCGAACAGATCGAGCAGCCGGCCGACCGTGTGATTGATGATGTCGTCGATGGTCTGCGGATGGTTGTAGAACGCCGGCATCGGCGGCGCGATGACCGCACCCATCCGCGAGACCTCATGCATCAGCCGGCAGTGCCCCTCGTGCAACGGCATCTCACGGGGCACCAGCACCAGTCGGCGGCGCTCCTTCAGCACCACGTCGGCGGCGCGGATCATCAAGGTGTCGGCATAGGAGTTGACGATGCCCGACAGGGTCTTCATCGAACAGGGCGCGATGACCATGCCGTCGGTGTGATAGGACCCGCTGGCGATGGTCGCAGCGAGATTCTGGTCGCTGTGCACCACGCTCGCGAGCTTCTCCACCTGCTTGACCTGCAACCCGGTCTCCAGCGAGATGGTGAGCTTGCCGCCGTTGCTGACAATCAGGTGGGTCTCGATATCGGGGCGCTCTTTCAGCACCTGCAGGAGCCGGATGCCGTAGATCGCCCCGCTCGCCCCGGAAATCCCGACGATCAGCCGCATGGTCGTGCGTGCCTGGGCGCTTCGGGAATCATTCGCCGGCCTCCGTGCTGAACATGCATCAAGGGCTGAGTCGCATGATACGCGGGGCGGCTGCCGGGACCAACGCAACCGGTGGGCGCACCCACCCTGTGGCGGCGAAAGGGGCCCACTCTACCCCCTGCCTCGCATACCGGAGCCGCGCCGGCTGACGGGACTACACGCCGCTGCCGACCAGCCGCCGCGCCGAGCGCCTGCTTGTAGATCGGCAGGTGCTCGTACCGGGCCATCTCAGGCGGGCAACATCAGCGCGATGCGGGGTTGCTCAACAAGCCAATAAGCCAAACCCGGCACCGTAGACTTATTGCCCCAATGGAGTCACGGCCAGCCGCAGGCCCATGGCACCGAGCAGTGCCCTGATGCTGCGCAACTCGGGATTGCCCCGGGCTGACAGGGTCCGATACAGCGTCGTCGGGTTCAGGCCGGCCTTGAGGGCCAGCTCACTCACTCCACCGAAGGCGAACGACATGCGGCGCAGTGTCAGCAATATCTCTTCCTGGGTTCCGTCCGCCAGCACGGAATTGAGATGAAAAGCCGCAAACTCCGGATCGCGGCGGAAGCTGTCGATGGTTGCGGCTTCATGATCCTTCGATCGTGGGGCGCGTTGTCTGCGGCTTCGGGTTACCCGTCGCTTCTGTTGTAGTCTGCCCATCGTCGGATTGCCTCTGCGATATCCCTGTTCTGCGTACGCTTCTGACCAGCGCCGAGCAGTAGTACGACATCCCTGCCAGGCATTCCGTAGTAGACCCGATAGCCGGGTCCAAGGTCGATACACAGTTCCCACACGCCGCCACGGCAGTAGTGATGGTTGCCAGAATTCCCCGCCAGCAACCTGTTCAGCCGACGCAGCACCCCGTCGCGCGCCTTGAGGTCGGAGAGCCCGTCCAGCCACTCCTGGAACGGGTCGGAACCCCTGCGAGTGAGGTAATGGCGGATCTGCACGGGAAGTATTCGCTTTTGGGCGAATGGCTGTCAAGGACGGATTGACGTAGTCCACCCGAACTCTACCGACCAGCGTCGATGAGCACGCGCGCCATAGGCGTTGCGAATGTGCCGAAATGGGTGTCAGGTGCCGGGTTTGGCTTTTTGCTGTCCGGTGCCGGTACTTCGGTTTCGAAAGTCACCCGGCACAGGCCGCCGTGGGCCGTTACCGGGCTGATGTCTGATGCGGATGTCCGTCCGGTGGCCGGGCCACCCAACACTCCTGCAGACTCCGGCGGGAACCCGCCTAGACTCGAGTCCGGACTGGCGAGAACAACAATGTCCCGACGGGGATGTTAGGGCCTGTTGACATTCATTGATAGTATTTGCTTCCAACCGGTTGAGGAGGTTGGAGCCGGCATGCGGACATTACTGCGTCACGAGCAATGGACGCGGATCGAGCGGTTCTTCTGCCGCCTCCAGCCGTTTCGCCGTGTCGCCACCCGCTACGACAAGCTGGTCGAACGCTACGCCTCCTTCGTCGCGCTCGGCCTGCTCCTCATCCTGGCGGGCAACGCGTCCGCCGCGCAGTACGGCCTGAAGCTGGTGCGGGTCTCCGCCGGCAGCGCCAACGGCACGGTGGCCGCCGCGTCACTGGACGGCGTCGACTATGGGTACGACGACACCGCCGGGACGGTTACGCAGGTGTCGCCGTCAACCACGGTCGTGTTCAAGCTCGGCCCGGTCACGGTGCTGTATACACACGAGTTCCGTGGTGCGGTGTTCACGGTGGCCGACCAGGCGATCGCCGCCACGTCTTACGCCTGCAACGAGGGAACCTTCGGCGCGATGGTGGGTGCCAGCCTGTGTGCCAACACCACCTACGGCGATGACTTCACCAACGACACGACGCTGAACTACACCACCATCCCGGGCACGCGCAGCGTCGGCGGGGATGATGTCATCGTCGGTCCGCAACAGCAGCTGGCCGATTACGCGGCAGCCGTGACCGCCTTCGACGGCACGACACTCCGCATGGAGTCACCCGCATGGACGGCGAACCCGGGCGGCGCAGGCATCCAGCTCGAGTTCGAGGTTGCGGCCATCGCGCCACGGGTGGACGCCCCTGAAATCCGCGGGCTGGACCAGTCGGCAGCCGAGGCTGCCGTCATGGGCGCCGGCCTTGCGGTGGGTACGGTGACCAAGGCCAATCATCCGAGCGTGCCGGCTGGCGCCGTGGTCAGCCAGAACCCCTCCGCCTGCCTGGCCTGTGTTCCGGCCGGCAGCGCGGTCCATTTCGTCGTCTCGCTGGGGCCGGTTACCGGCAATGCCGTGCCGGACCTGATCGGGAACCTGCGCCAGGATCTCACCGCGGTCAACCTCCCACGACAGCTGACGCGGTACCTGGACGGCAGGCTGCGACTGGCCCGGCAGTCCATCGAACGCGGCCGCTATTTGCCGGCGCTGGTCTATCTCCGCTGGTTTGCCTGGGAGGTGGGATCGTTGTCGGGCCGAAGGATTCCGCCGGCAGACGCCACCCGCCTGATCGCGCAGGCGGACGACATCGGCGATCGCCTGCGCAAAGGCCTCGGGAGACCGCCAACCTCCGGCCTGCAGGAGTTCGTCTCGCAGGGCGTCAAACGGAGCTACCACATCGACATTCCCGCCGACTACTCGGTGACGGCCGAGCCGAAGCCGTTGCTCTTCATGTTCCATGGCACGGGCGGCAGCTACCGGCACTTCATGCCCGGTGGCGTCTACCCCACCGAGGGCGGCGACCTGCGCCAGAAGGTCGGCAACGACGCGATCATGGTCATACCCAACGCGCTGCCGGGCGAAGATGGCGTCAACCAGTGGAACTACAGCTACGACTTTGTCTTCTTCCAGGATCTCCTCGAGGAATTGCAGTCCAGGCTGGTGTTCGACCAGCGACGGATCTTCGCCACCGGCCACAGCTCGGGTGCCGGCTTCGTCCACGAACTCGGGTGCCGGCATGGAGATGTCCTGCGTGCCATCGCCCCGGCCTCCGGCTCGTTGACCTCGACCTCGTGCACGGGTGCTGTTGCCGTGATGCAGATCCAGAGCCGGAATGACACCGTCGTGTTTCCGAACATTGTGCAGGCAACGCGGGATTTCTGGGTCCTGTACAACGGCTTCGACCTCGACACCTACCGGCCCGGCACCACGGACCCCTGCATCGACTACTCCGACGGGACTTCCCCCTATCCGGTGCAATGGTGCCTCACCGACGACACGGGCCACGGCGGACACCAGTGGTGGAGCAAGGCCGATTCCATCTGGGACTTCTTCGCCACGCTGCCGATTGCGGCACCGACGGCCGACCCGCCCCCCGGCGGCGGCAATGACCGGGTCGATGCGGAATCCGACACCACGCTGACCTTCACGGTGGCGTACCCGGGCACGATCGGCCCCGTATGGCGGCTCGCTGCCGTGCTCTATCCGGCCGGCACACAACCACCGGTGTTCACCAGCCCGATGTGGTTCCTGAATATCGACATCGATCCGGGGGCGGCGACGCCTGGCACACAACAAACCTATACCGTTCCGGCGAAGATCTTCAGTTCGTCGGACGCAACACCGCTGCCGGGGACCTACGCCGTGTCGATCGCCGCATACGTTACCGGCGGCGGCTTCCCGACGCCCGTCGCCGGCGTGGACCACATGGCTTTCAGGGATGTCCGGATCGTCGACCGCACGACGCCGATCGTCATCGAGGACATGTTCGACCTGGAGCCGGTGCCGTAATGTCGCACTGACTTGCTGGCCTTTTTCGGACTATTTCATCGTTGGAGAATGGCCCAGAGCCATTTTTTTTGGTTCTTCGCCGATCTGCGGGAATGCAGCGGCTCGCTGGTGGACGATGCGGTGGCGGTGGTCCGAATCCACGGCCCGCCAACCGGCGTGATGCGATCAGCCGCAACGCCCCCGCGGGATGGTTTCGTTTTCCCGCCGCCCAACCTATGCTTCACCGCATGCGATTCGCGGTGTTCCTGTTGCTGGCACTGCTCGGCCCCGCTGCCTGCACGTCTCTCCCGGAGCAGGATCCGCTGAAGATCGGTGTGGTCGGCATCGAGCCGCTGCCGACCGAGAGCATGGAGATGCGGCTCGCCGTCAAGATCCGGGTCCAGAACCCGAACGACACGCCAGTCGAATTCACAGGAGCGGCTCTCGACCTGGAGTTGAACGGCCGCGATCTCGCGAGCGGTGTCAGCAGCGAGGGCGGCACAGTACCCCGCTACGGCGAGACGGTCTTCACCGTCCCCGTGACGATTACCGCCTTCGACGTCGCCCGGCAACTCCTCGGTGCAACGAACCTGGCGAACCAGAAGGAAATCCCCTATCGGGTGAAGGGCAAGCTCGAAGGCGGGATGTTCGGCACCCACCGCTTCAGTGACGAGGGCACTTTCAACCTTGCCGGAACCCCCGTCCGACCTTAGCGGGGCCAGGATCTTCTGCTGTTGTCGGTTCGATGTGTGGCCGCCGCCACGCCCGACAGACCAATGATGGCGCAGAAAAACTCAAATGTGCCGCCACCGAAGAACCCGAACTTCACCGTCGTCGCCGATCCGAGGTGATCGCCGGCCACGTAGCAGGTGCTGTTCGTCCCGATGTCGCGCCCCGGGGTGAGGCAGCAGGGATTTTGGTGCCGGCGGAGGGACTTGAACCCCCGACCTCTCGCTTACGAAGCGACTGCTCTACCAACTGAGCTACGCCGGCATGCGGCGCGGGAGTATAGCAGCTTGGCGGCGGCGGTCACCCGCCGTGACGGGGCCGCACACGGATCAGGATCTCCACGCCCTCCGCCTCCGTCGCCCGCGGCAGCAGCGGCAGCTTCGCCAGGCGCACGTCGGCCGGGTTGATGTCGGTCAGCTCACCGGACTCGGTGTTGTAGAAATGATGGTGCGGGCGGGTCGTGGAGTCGTACATGAGCCGCTGCGGGTCGACCGCGATCGCGCGCAGCAGCCCCCGCTCGGAAAACAGCTTGAGCGTGTTGTAGACGGTCGCCTTCGATACGCCGGCGCCCGTCCGGCGCAGGTTCGCGAGTAGTTGTTCCGCCGAGAAATGGCAGGGGCGGACCAGCACCTGGAGCGCAATATCGACCCGCTGGGCGGTGGGCCGCACGCCGCGCTCGATCAGCCGCCCGATTACGCGCTCACGAACGTCCACGAGTCGACCAGCTCCGCCAGAATATCCCGACTCCGGCATTCTAGTCGGCCGCCACCAGCCGGGTAAACGGACCGGATCATTCTCAGCACGGACGGCGCGGCAAATCCGGTCGTTCAGACCCGATACCCGGGGTGCGCCCGCGCCACCCTCGACATTATTGTCAATGCCATGCGATGCCCGCGTGGTCTGACACTGCTGGAACTGCTGATCGCCATCAGTCTCGTGGCAATACTGGCGGCCGCCGGCGCACCGTTGTTTCGCAGCGCATTGCTGGAGGCGCGCATGACGGCGGCGGTGAATGGCCTGGTGCATACGGCACACCTTGCCCGGAACGCCGCACAGGTGGACGTGCGCGACGTGGTGGTGTGCCGCAGCATCGACGCGCTGCAGTGCGCGCCGCCGGGCAACTGGTCGAGCGGCTGGATCGCCTTCGTCAACCGTGACCATGACGACCCGCCGACCGTGGATGACGACGAGCGGATCCTGCAGGCGAGCGGCGGCCAGCCGCTGCAAACCATCCGCAGCAATCGGCGCGCCTACGTGCTGCGGCCGTTTCCCCGTCGCGCCACCAACGGCACCGTGGTGTTCTGCGACGCTCGCGGCGCCGCCGAAGCGCGCGCCGTGATCATCAGTTACAGCGGTCGCCCGCGGGTCGCCCGTCGCAGCGCCACCGGGCAACCGCTCAGCTGCCCGGCCTAGCGCCGGTCGAGCCGGCGCATGCCTGCCGCCCATCCCGCGAAGCCAACCGCTCATCGGAGCGTGCTGCCTGCGGCCGCGTCACGCGGCAGGATGGCATCCGATGGGCAAGAAGCTCCAAGAAGGCTTCACCCTCATCGAGCTTCTCGTGCTGATGATGGTGCTGGCAATTACCCTGGGACTCGGCGTCCCGGCGTTCAACGGCATGCGCGCCAACAATCGCATGAGCGCGGCCGCCAACGACCTGGTGACCAGTCTGCACGCGGCGCGCAGCGAAGCGCTCACCCGCAGCCGCAGCGTCACGATGTGCGCAAGTGGCGACTGGGACGCCGCGCGGCCGGTCTGCGACGGCGCCGCCGATCTCCCCGGTGGGTGGATCGTCTTCGTGGACGAGAACACCAATGGCGGCGTGGACGACGGCGAACTGGTGGTACAGGGGCACGGCCCAATGGACGGGTCCATCCGCGATCAGGCGCGCACGCGCTCCGACGGCGCAGGGCCTGTTTACCTCTCGTTTCGCGCCGACGGCATCCTGCAGGCGATCCCCGGGCTGCCGGACCCGGTGAGCAACATCCAGCTCTGCGATGCGCGCGGTAACAAGGATACGGGCGGCGGCACGGCGGCCGGCCGCTGGATCACGGTGTCGCCCGCCGGCCGGCCAGCCCTGCATGACACGGTCGCGGCCCTGCAGGACGACCGCAATCCGCTCGCGGGCTGCGGAGCAGGTTGATGGAAAAACCCATGACACAGGTCCGGATGCACGGCTTCACCCTGGTCGAAGTGCTCGTAGCGCTCGTGGTCATGGCCGTCGGGCTGCTCGGCATCGCCGGACTGTACGTCGAAGGTCTGCGCGCCGGGCGCACCTCGGTCTATCGCTCCGCCGCCGTCACCCTGGCGAGCGACATGGCGGACCGCATCCGCGCCAACCCGGACGGTCTCTATGCGGGGACGGGCCCCGGAGTGGACAACGGCTGCGTCAACGGCGGTGGCGACTGCACCCCCGAACAGATGTCGCAGGACGACTGGTTCCGCTGGACGCGCGACCTCGGGCGGCGGCTGCCAGCCGGTGCGACCGCCATCGTGGCCGTGCAGGAATTCGCCCCGATGACACAGTTCGTGATCACGTTGACCTGGCCGGAGATCGGGCAGGAGGCGCCGGTGAGCTACACGCTGGCGATGCGGCTGTGATGAGCGCGATCGAACACAATGAGCGCATGGCCCGACTCCCGCCCGGCCGCTGCAGCGGCATGACGCTGATCGAACTGATGGTGGCGCTTACGATCGGATTGTTCCTCACCTGGGGCGCCATCCAGGTGTACCTCCAGAGCAAGAGCAATTACCGCTCCACCGAGGTCGTGACCCGGCTGCAGGAGAACGCCCGCTTCGCGCTCGACACGCTCGAACCTGACCTGCGGCTCGCCGGGTTCTGGGGCCGGCACCGCGACCCGGGCCGCGTCTCGGTGCCGGCGGGTGGCATCGCCGTCACCTGCGACGGCAACGACGTCTCGGCGTGGGCGCTCGACCTCGCCCATCCCGTCGATGCGAGCGACGACAACTACGACCTCGGCTGTGGCGCGTTCAGCACCGCGCGGGCGGACAGCGACGTGCTGGTCGTGCGGCACGCCGGCGAGCTCATCGTGCCGCCGCAGGCGGGCCAGGTGCAGCTGCGCAGCAACCTTGCGCGCGCGCAGCTCTTCGACGACGGCAACGAGCCCACCGGGTTCGGCGCGGCGGCCGAGACCCGCGACCTGGTGGTGCACGCCTATTACGTGGACAACGCATCGAGCTTCGCGGACGACCTCCCGTCGCTACGCCGGCAGACGCTGGTCAACGGCGGCCTGGTGGAAGACCAGGAGATGATTACCGGTGTCGAGAACATGCAGGTGCAGTTCGGTCTCGACACCAATGGCGACGGCCGCGTGGAGCGCTACGTGGATCCGGACGATCCCGATGCCGACACCGAACGCATCGTGGCCGTGCGCCTCTGGCTGCTGGTGCGTTCGGAGGAATCGCCCGGGCCGGCGTTTGCCGACAACCGCCAGTACCTGCCACCGGATGCGAACGCGGACTCGATCGAACCGGGCACCGCGCTCTACCCGGCGCAGTTCCAGCGGCTGGAAGTCACCAAGACGATATACCTGCGCAATCAGGCGGGACCCCAGGGGACGCGATGACCGGCGCGCGATCCATCGACCGGCAACGCGGCGCGGCCCTGGTGGTGGGGCTCGTGCTGCTCATGGTGCTCACCGTGCTCGCCATCTCCGTCATGCGCACCGCCACCCTCGACCTCATCATGACGGGTAACGCGCAGTTCCGCGAGAACGCCTTCCAGCTCGCCGAGTCGGGCACGCAGTCGGTGGTGCGCGAGGCCGAAGGCGGCACCATCGACCTGTCGCTGGTGCCGGATTGCCCGCTGTTGCCGCAGCCGTGGACGGACGCCGACCTGCCATGGAGCGCCGAGGTCAACATTGCCGAATTGCGCGGCCGCTTCCAGACCCGCCTGTGCCTCGACGGCATCACCACCGACATGCCGGGCACCAGCATCGGCCGGTTCCGCCAGCTGCACTATCGCGTCGAGTCGCGCGGTCGCACCGACCAGCGCAACGCCGAGGCGGTCCATGTCCAGGGTTTCTTCCGCAATGTCGAAGAGTGATCACGTGAACCAGCGCCTCCATGCCCTCATCCCGATCACCCTGCTGCTGGCCGCCGCTGCCAGTCAGGCCGCCCTGCACAGCGTCGAGGAAGCGTTCGAGGTCGCGCCGGTCGACGTGACCTTGCCGGTCAGCGAGTCCGGGCAACTGGTCGTACGTCCCTGCGCGAGCTGCACGCCGCAGATGCTGCGCGTGGATGCCACCACCCGCTACCTGCTGCCGCCGGGCGCAACGCAAGTCAGCCTGGCGGAGTTCACCCGCAGCACCGCACAGGCGGCCGGGCACCGGACCGCGGCCGTCGCCATCTTCTACGACCCGCAGACACGCAGCGCCCGCCGCCTGGTCCTCCACCCCGGCCGTTGAGCGCAAGGAACTGTCGATGAACTTCACCCTCCGCCCTGCTGTCGTCGCTGCTGCCGCCGCGGTTTCACTCTGCACGACCACGGCCACCCGCGCCGATGACACCGAGGTGTTTCTCGCCCAGGTGCCGCCCGATGAATCCGGCGGCGCCAATATCCTGTTCATCATCGACAACTCCGGCAGCATGGACGCCGAGTTGCAGACGCAGGCGGAGTGGGATCCGGCGACGTCGTACACGGGTTGCTACGACGCCAACGCGCTGTACTTCGCCACGGGCACCGAACCCCCGCCCTGCGGCAGCACTGCGTTCGTCAACAAGACCGCGAACCGATGCGCCGCTGCGGCCACCCCGCTCACGAACGTCGGCCGATACAGCGATCGCCTCCTCGGCTGGAATGCGGACCCGAGCCGCGAACTCTGGGAACCACTCACCGAGGGGCAGCCCGACCGGCTGCTCGAATGCGAGTCCGACCGCGGCGTCGATGGCGACGGCCCCGGCGCCAACGACTTCGCGGCCAATGGCCCGACGGGACCCTGGGGCCCGGACGAGTCCCAGGAGCCGGGCTGGAACAGCGCTTACACGGTCTTCGACGGCAACTGGCTCAACTGGCGCGCCAATCCGCCGCTGGTCACGCGCACCCGCCTGCAGGTCGTGCAGCGGGTGATCAACGACGTGCTCGACTCCGTCGAGAACGTCAACGTGGGGCTGATGCAGTTCAACGAAGAGGAAGGCGGCACCGTCATTCACGCCGTCGAGGGCATCAGCGGCGCGCGCGAGGATCTCAAGACCGTGGTCAACGGCATGACCCCGCTGGCATTCACGCCGCTCAGCGAGACCCTGTACGAGGCGGCGCTGTATTTCCGCCGCGGCAACGTGGATTACGGCAACGTCGGGCCGGTGCGCAGTGTGGCCGCCGCGCGCGTCGGCGGCGATCCCGCCGGCCCGCAATACCTCTCGCCGGTCAACGTCGACTGCCAGAAGAATTTCGTGGTGTTGCTGACCGACGGCGAACCGACGCGGGATGTCAGCGCGAACAACAAGATCCGCAACCTGCCGGGCTTCGCCTCATTGCTCGGCACCTGCGATGGGGCCGGCGACGGGGCCTGCCTCGATGATCTCGCCGAGTATCTCTACCGCACGGACGCCAGCAGCGGCCTCGCCGGCACCCAGACCGTCTCGACCTACGTGATCGGCTTCGCGGTGGACGTGCCGCTACTCGAATCCACGGCCCAGCGCGGCGGCGGCCAATACTATGTCGCCGACGACACCGGCAGCCTGGCGGCGGCGCTCACCGCCGTGGTGACCAACATCGTGCAAAGCGCCGGCGTGTTCGCGGCGCCGACGATTCCCGTCAGCGCCTTCGGTCAGACTCCCGACCAGCGCGACGTGTACGTGTCGGTCTTCCAGCCGACCGGCACCGCGCACTGGCCCGGCAACCTGAAGAAATACCAGTTCCGCGGCGGCACACTCAGCGGCCAGGACGGCGCTACGGCCATCAACCCGGCCACCGGCTTTTTCGCGGGTGATGCCTTCAGCTTCTGGTCCACCGCGCCCGACGGCGACCGGGTCGCGGAAGGTGGCGCGGCAAGCCGGATACCGACGCCTTCGGTGCGCCGGGTGTACACCGACCTCGCCGGCCCTGACCTGCTCGACGCGGGCAACCTCGTCGTCGCCGGTAATGCCGCCATCACCGAAACGATGCTGGGCGTACCTGCAAGCCAGCGTACCGATCTCATCAACTGGATCCGCGGCCTCGACGTGCTCGACAGCGACGCCGACGGCAACCTGACCGAAGCGCGCCGCCAGATGGGCGATCCACTGCACGTACGCCCCGTCGCGCTCAATTACGGCGCCACGGCCGAAGATCCCGACACGGTGGTGTTCGTCGCCACCAACGATGGCTTCCTGCACGCCGTGGACGCCGATTCCGGCGCGGAGCTTTGGACCTACGTACCGTCACGCCTGCTCGGGCGGCAGCACACGCTGTACCTCGACGGGCCGGCGACCAACCGCCTCTACGGGCTCGACGGCGAGATCCGGCTGTTCCGCGGCAGGATCAACGGGTTGACGCGCAGTATTCTCGTCTTCGGCATGGGACGCGGCGGCGATGCCGTCTTTGCGCTCGACGTGACCGCGCGCAACGCCCCCGTGCTGCTCTGGCAGATCGACAGCACCAGCCCCGGTTTTGCGACCCTCGGCCAGACCTGGGCGGCACCGCCGATTGCGCAGGTGGACATCGGCGGACAGATCCGGCCGGTGGTCGTGCTGAGCGGCGGCTATGCCGACAGCCAGGACAATCGGGGGCTGCGCACGGACAACGTGGGCAACGCCATTTTCATGGTCGGCCTCGAGAGCGGCGAGCTGCTCTGGAGCGCCGGGCAGTCCGGCGCCGGCCACGACCTGGAGTTCGACCGCATGCGCCAATCGATCCCGGCCGCGCCGCGCGTGCTCGACCTGAGCGGTGACGGGCTCGCCGACCGCTTCTACGTCGGCGACATGGGCGGACGGCTGTGGCGCTTCGATATCCTCAACGGGAACGGACGCGGCACTCTGGTCTCAGGCGGCGTACTGGCGGCACTCGGCGCCGGCGACGAAAGCTCCGCGCCCGCCAGCGAAGTGCGGCGCTTCTACGCGACACCCGACGTGGTACTGGTCAATTGCCTGCGTGGCACCTTCCTCGCCCTGAACATCGGCTCCGGCTACCGCGGGCACCCGCTCGACACCGACGTAGACGACGCGTTCTTTTCCGTACGCGACGCCAACGTCTACCTGCCCGTCGCCGCCGGGGACTACGCCGACATCGAGGTCGACGCGGGCGATCTCCTCGACATCACCGATGACCCGACCGCAACGGTGCCGGTCGACCAGGCCGGCTGGCGGCTGCGCATGGTCGAGGACGAGGGCGAAAAGATCCTCAACAGCGCCATCACCTTCAGCAACACGATCTTCTTTACCTCGTTCGCGCCGAGCGAGCGCGTGAGCGCCTGCTCCGGTGGCCTCGGAGTGAACCGCGCCTACCAGATCGACGCCTGCAACGGCTGGCCGGTCAACAACCTCGACGGCAGCAGTGAACCCGGCCCGCTCAGCACCGACGATCGCTTCCGCCTGCTCAGCCAGACCGGCATTGCGCCGGAGACCGTGCTGCTCCTGACCGACAACGCGGGCACGAAAGCGACCGAGTGCATCGGACTGGAGTGCTTCGCGCCCGACCCCAATGACCCCGGCGGCGCCTCGAACACCTTCCCGCGGACCTACTGGACCCAGGAAATCCAGCAGTGATGCGGCCGGGGGCGGCGGCACGCGGTTTCACGCTGATCGAACTGCTGGTCACCCTCGCCATACTCGGAATCGTCACGACCCTGGCGGTGGGCGGTTACCGCGAGTACCTGAGGCGCGCCAATCGCACCGACGCCACCACGGCGCTGCTGCGCATCTCCGCTGCGCAGGAGAAGTTCTACGTGCAGAACGGCCAGTACGCGGACGACGCTGAACTGGCGGGTGATCCGCCGGCCGGTCTCGGCATCGCCGGCACCGAGCGGGGCTACTACACGCTCGCGATCGCGATCGACCCCGGCGGCCCCACGATCGGGTATACCGCGACTGCGACGGCGGATGCGGCTGGCGCCCAAGGCGACGACGAGGGTTGCTGGAGCTTTTCCATCAATGAGCGCGGCGTGCGCTCGGCTGCCGACGACGGCGGCGCCACCGGAGCCGCGGTGACCGAGCGCTGCTGGCGCTGAGCGGGCATTGCGCGTCAGGCGGCCGTGCTGCGTTTCTCCAGCACCAGCCCGTCGAACAGCACCAGCACCACGCCGACGGTGATCGCCGAATCCGCGACGTTGAAGGCTGGATACGACCACTCCCCGTAATAGAGCAGGATGAAATCGACCACGTAGCCGTAGAGCACCCGGTCGATGAGATTGCCGATGGCCCCGCCGAGGAGTAACGCGAGGCCGAGCGCCAGCACGCGCTTGCCCCGGCGCGGCAGGCGTGTCAGCCACCACAGGATGCCGATGCTCACCAGTGCGGCTACACCCGTGAACAGCCAGTTCTGCCACCCGGACGCTTCAGCGAGCAGGCTGAATGCCGCGCCCGTGTTGTGCAGCCGCACGATGTCGAGAAACGGCAGCACGGCAATACGCTGGTAGAGATCCAGCGACCCGGTGATCTGCAGCTTGGTGAACTGGTCGAGAACGACCACCGCCAGGGATAACAGCAGCCAGCCGCGCCAGGCCGGGCGATCCTTCGGCCCGGTGACCGCTCCGCTGCCCTCCGCGCCCGTCGCCATCAGGCCCAGGCCCGGCGCTCGCCGGGGCCCTCGACATTCGTCGCACACCGGGCGCACAACTGGGGGTGCGCCGGTGCCGCGCCGACATCGGCGCGACGGTGCCAGCAGCGCACGCACTTGGCCGCCTCCGTCGGTTCGGCCGCCACCCAGAAACCGGACCCGGCCGGGCCTTCCAGCGCGGCATCCGGCCGCCCGGTGGCAGGCGCAACCGACGCCGCCGAGGTGATGAACACGAACCGCAGCTCCTCGCCGAGTGCCGCCAGCGCCGCGGCCGTGGCGCCATCGGCGTAGACGGTGACGGCCGCGTCGAGGCCCGAGCCGATTCGCCCGGCCGCACGCAGCGACTCGAGTGCCCGGGCCACGCATTCACGCACCTGCAGCAGCCGCGTCCAGTCGGCGCGCACGCCGCCGACGCGAGGGATCTCGTGCCAGGTCGAGGTGAACACGGTGACGTCGCGCGGGCCGGGCAACGCATTCCAGATTTCTTCGGCGGTAAAGCTCAGGACCGGCGCAAGCCAGCGCACCATCGCCTCGCCGATGTGATAGAGCGCGGTCTGCGCCGAGCGTCGCGCGGGGCTCCCATCCGGTGTGGTGTAGAGGCGATCCTTGATGACGTCGAGATAAAAGCCACCCAGATCCACGACGCAGAAATTGTGCAGCAGCTGGTACACGCGATGAAACTCGTAGCTGCCGTAGGCGGCCACGATCTCGCCCTGGAGCTCGCCCGCCCGCGCGAGCGCCCAGCGATCGAGATCCACCATATCCTGCGCCAGCACCTGGTGCTCGCGCGGGTCGAAGCCATGCAGGTTGCCGAGTACGAAGCGTGCGGTATTGCGCATGCGCCGGTAGGAGTCCGACATGCGCCGCAGGATTTCCTCGGACACGCTCATCTCGCCGCGGTAATCGGTGGCGGCGACCCATAGCCGCAGCACATCGGCCCCAAGCGTGGAGACGACCTGCTGGGGCGCGACCACGTTGCCGAGCGACTTCGACATCTTGTGGCCCTTCTCGTCCACGGTGAAGCCGTGGGTCAGGACCTCGCGATACGGAGCGCTGCCATGCATCGCCACCGCGGTGAGCAGCGAACTCTGGAACCAGCCGCGGTGCTGGTCGGAACCCTCCAGGTACAGGCCGGCGGGATAACCGATCTCCGCACGGCTGCGATCGAGGCAATGGTGCACCAGCCCTGAGTCCATCCAGACGTCCATCGTGTCGGTGACTTTTTCGTACTGCCCGGCCTCGGCACCCAGCAGCGCCGCGGGATCGAGCTCGAACCATGCCTCGACGCCGGCCTGGTCCATGCGTGCCGCCACCGCCTCCAGCAGTTGCGCCGTCCGCGGATGCAGTTCACCGCCGTTCCTGGCGACGAACAGCGGGATCGGCACGCCCCAGGCGCGCTGGCGCGAGATGCACCAGTCCGGACGCCCGGCCACCATGCCGTGGATGCGCTGTTCGCCCCAGGCCGGAATCCACTTCACCGCCGCGATCGCGCGCAGGCTTGCCTCACGCAGGCCGTTCTGATCGAGGCCGATGAACCATTGCGGGGTGGCACGAAAGATCAGGGGCGTCTTGTGCCGCCAGCAATGTGGGTAGCTGTGCGTGACTTTGCCCGATGCGAGCAGCCGGCCTTCGTTCGAGAGCAGCGCGACAATCGCCTCGTTCGCCTTGTAAATATGCATGCCCGCGAAACGGCCGGTACCCGGCACGTACACGCCGTTGCCGTCCACCGGATTGTCGAGCGGCAACCCGTGTTCCACGCCGGCGCGAAAATCATCCTGGCCGTGGCCCGGGGCCGTGTGAACCGCGCCGGTGCCCGCTTCGAGCGTCACGAAATCGCCGGTGATCACCGGCACCTGCCGCTCGTAGAATGGGTGCTGCAACATCACGCCGCGCAGCGCCTCGCCACGCAATGTCGCCAGCCGGCGCCAGTCGCCCGCGCCAAAGCGGGCGAGCGCCGCCTCGGCGAGCCCCTCGGCGAGAACCAGGCGTTCAACGCCCTTCGCCAGTCGCACCTCGACGAGAACGTAGGGCAGCTCCGGCGCCAGCGCGACCGCCTGGTTTGCCGGCAGCGTCCAGGGCGTGGTGGTCCAGATGGGCACCGCAATCGGCGTGCCGTCGCCAGCCACGTCCACGCCGGCGCGCCGCAGCTTCGCGTAGAAATCGGCCGCGTCCGCCACCACGAAACGTACGTCGATCGCGGCCGACCCCTTGTCCGCATACTCGACTTCGGCCTCGGCCAGCGCCGAGCCGCAGTCGAGGCACCAGTGCACCGGCTTGTAGCCGCGGTACACGTGCCCGTTGGCGAGGATGCGTGCGAAGCCACGCACCTGTTCGGCTTCGAACCGCGCATCAAGCGTGAGGTAGGGTCGTCCCCAGTCACCGAGCACGCCGAGTCGGCGGAAATCGCGTCCCTGACTTTGCACCTGCTCGCGGGCATAGCGGCGGCAGGCCTCGCGGAACTGCGCCGGGTCGAGCTTCTGCCCGACCTTGCCGTGCTTCTTCTCCACCTCGAGTTCGATCGGCAGGCCGTGGCAGTCCCAGCCCGGAATGTAGGGCGCGTCGAAGCCGGAGAGCGTCTTCGACTTGACCACCATGTCCTTGAGCACCTTGTTGACCGCGTGCCCGATGTGGATCTGCCCATTGGCGTAGGGCGGGCCGTCCATCAGCACGAACGGCGGTCTCCCGGCGCACGCCTGGCGGATGCGGCCGTAGTAGTCATCGGCCTCCCACCGGGCCAGCATGGCCGGCTCACGCTGGGCGAGACTCGCCTTCATCGGGAAGTCCGTCGCCGGCAGGTTCAAGGTGTGCTTGTAATCGTTCTCGCTCACGCGAATGTCATTCCTCTCAGGCGGCCAGGATGCGTCGCGCCATCTCGGCATCGAGATGCATCTGCCGGCTCAGGCTTTGCAGATCGGGGAACTTCACCTCGTCGCGCAACCGCGAGACGAATTCCACCTCGATGTAGCGGCCGTACAGATCACCTTCAAAATCGAACACATGCACCTCGAGCAGCGGCTCGACGCCGGCGATCGTCGGCCGCGTGCCGACACTCGCAACTCCCGGCAGCGCAGTGCCGGCCACCCCTGCGATGCGCGCCCGCACCGCGAAGATCCCGTGCACCGGGCTCAATCGCCGGCAGAGGTTCACGTTGGCCGTCGGCATCCCGAGCTGGCGCCCCAGGCGTCTGCCGCGCACCACCCGGCCGGTCATCGCATAGCCGCGCCCAAGCAGGCGGCGGGCCCAGTCCATGTCACCGGCGGCCAGCGCCTCGCGCACCGCCGTGCTCGACACGCGTGCGTCGTCGGCCGTCAGGCTGCCCACCTGCTCGACCGTGAAGCCGACACGGGCACCGAGCGCGACGAGGTCGGTGACGGTTCCGGCGCGCCCGCGCGCGAAGCGGAAGTCGTCGCCCACCACGAGGTGGCGCACCCGCAGCAGCTTCGCCAGGAATTTCTCCACGAACTCGGCCGGCCCGAGCGACTCCAGTCCTGCGTCGAAGCGCGGGCAGAACAGCCTGTGCAGACCGAGGCCGGCCAGCAAGCCGAACTTCTCGCGAAATCGCGTGAGCCGTGCCGGAGGACTCACGCGGTCGAAGTACTCCCGCGGCGTCGGCTCGAAGGTGACCACGAGCGATTCGAGCCCGCGCGCTGCCGCCTCCTGCATCACGCGCTCGATAATGCGCTGATGGCCGCGGTGCACGCCGTCGAATACCCCGATCGTTGCCACGCAGCCGGCCGGCAGTATCGGCCCTGCCCCGGCTGGCCGTCGAATGAGTCTCATCGGCGCCGCACGTCGAAAAACCGGATTATACGGGTGACCCCGTGGTTTTCATCCGGAAGTCCGCCACGCGCAGGCCCACGGCGTACAGCGTCGCGAAATAGGCGATGACGGCCCCGCCGATCGCCGCGCCCAGCCACAGGCACCGGGTCGCGAGCCCCACCTCCAGCCACTGCGCCAGAGGCGGCGAGAACGCGATCAGCAGCAGCGCCATCGTGCCGCAGGCCGCCGCCACGCGCAGCAGGAACCGCCACCAGCCGCTGCCCTCCCGCCCGATGACCCCTTCGCGACGCAGCCCCGTGTAGAGCAGCGCGGCGTTGAGGCACCCGGACAACGAGGTCGAGGCGGCGAGCATCGCATGCGGCGCCGGCAGCCCAGCCCACACCCACGGAACGACCACGAAGACATTAAAAAGCATGTTCGTGCCGAGCGCGATCAATCCGACACGTACCGGGGTGCGGGTGTCCTGCCGGGCGAAGAAGCCAGGCGCCAGCACCTTGACCAGGGTCAGGGCCACAAGCCCCGCCGCGTAGGCCATCAGGCTCAACGAGGCCATGTGCACATCCCCGGCGCTGAATTCACCGCCGAAGAAGATCGTTGCCAGCACCGGGCCGGACAGGATGACCAGCCCCACCGACGCCGGCGCAGAAATCAGGATCACGAAGCGGATCGCCCATTCGAGTGTGGCGGCGAATTGCTCGCGCGAAGCGCTGGCGTGCTGGCGCGAGAGGTTCGGCAGGATCACGGTGGCGAGCGCGATGCCGAATACACCGAGCGGAAACTCCATCAGCCGGTCGGAGTAGTACAGCCAGCTGATGCTGCCCGTGACGAGGAACGAGGCAATCAGCGTGTCGAACAGGATGCTGATCTGCGCCACCGACGACCCGAAGATCGCCGGTGCCATCAGGCTCATGATGCGGCGAACGCCGGCATGGGCAAGGCCCCAACGCGGGCGCGGCAGGAGGCCGATACGCTGCACGTACGGCAGCATGAACGCGAGTTGCACCACGCCGGCGGCAAACACGCCGGCGGCCAGTGCCATGCCGGGACGGTGGTAGTACGGCGCCACGAAGGCCGCGAACACGATCATGGTGATGTTCAGCAGCACCGGCGAAAACGCCGCCACCGCGAAGCGGCGGTAGGTATTGAGGATGCCGCCAGCCAGTGCGGCGAGCGAAATGAAGAACAGGTAGGGGAACGTCAGGCGCAGCATGTCCACGGCGAGCGCGAAGCGGTCCGCGTCCGCCCGCCCCGACGCAAAACCGGGCGCAAACACGAGGATCAGCAGCGGCGCCGCCACGACGCCGAGCGCCGTAATCGCGAACAGGAGCGCAGTCAGCGTTCCGGTAACCCGGTCGACCAGGTCTTTGACCTCCGCGTGGCTGCGGTTCTGGTCGTAGTCAGCAAAAACCGGCACGAATGCCTGCGAGAAGGCGCCTTCCGCCGACCAGCGCCGGAAGATGTTGGGAATCTTGAACGCGACGAAGAAGGCGTCCATCAGGTAACTGGCGCCGAACAGCCGCGCGAACACCATGTCGCGCACGAGGCCGAGCACGCGCGAGAGCAGGGTCATCGCTCCGACGGTGCCCGTGGACTTCAGCAGGTGACGGCCCGAAACGCCGGTGGGAGTCTGGGGGTTTGGGCCTGGCATCGGGACGGAAAGTCTAGCAGCTTATTGACAAGGGACGCCTGAACCCAAAGAATACGCGCCCTTCTCCGGGCAGCCGCCCTGAGTACCTGCGAACAAGGTCTCGAGACTTGGCGAACATCAAATCAGCAGCAAAGAAGGCACGGCAGGCCGAAAAGCACCGCCAGCACAACGCTGCGCTCCGCACCCGCATGCGCACCGCCATCAAGAAGGCGATCAGTGCCGTGAAGAGCGGGGACGCCGCGAAAGCGGCCGATAGCTACAAGGCCGCGGTGCCCGCCATCGATACGATGGTCAGCAAGGGGCTGGTCCATCGCAACAAGGCGGCCCGCCACAAGAGCCGGCTCAACAAGGCCGTCAAGGCTCTCCGGACGAGCTGACCGCTGCCGCGTCCATCGGCGCTTCCCGCGCCAGTTCCTCCAGCCGTGTCATGACGTCCGCCACGAGGCGCTCCGTGCCCTCGGCGCGCAGCGCGCTGATGCGGTAAACAGGCCCGCTCCAGGCGAGCGAGGCCATCACCTCGCGCTCACGTTCGATCGCGTCCTGTGGGTCGAGCAGGTCCACCTTGTTCAGCACCAGCCAGCGTTCGCGGCCCGCCAGCTCCGCATTGAACCGCTCCAGTTCCCGGGCGATTTCCACCGCATCGTCAGCCGGCCGCGTGGTTCCGGGCGCAGGCGCCAGGTCCACGATGTGCAGGAGCAGGCGCGTGCGCTCGAGATGCCTGAGGAAGCGCGTGCCGAGACCGGCACCCTCTGCGGCACCCTCGATGAGGCCGGGAATGTCCGCCATCACGAAGCTGCGCAGCGGGCCGACGTACACGACGCCGAGATTCGGGTACAGCGTCGTGAATGGATAGTCGGCGACCTTCGGTCGCGCAGCCGATACCGCCCGGATCAGGGTCGACTTGCCGGCATTCGGCTTGCCGAGCAGGCCAACGTCGGCGAGCAATGCCAGCTCCAGGCACAGCTCGCGGCCCTCTCCCGGGGTACCGGGCGTGGCACGCCGCGGCGCGCGGTTCACGCTGCTCTTGAAGCGGGTATTGCCCTTGCCGCCGCGCCCGCCTGCCGCCACCAGCAGCCGTTCGCCCGGCGAAGTGAGATCGCCGAGCACCTCCTGGGTCTCGGCCGCGATCACCCGCGTGCCGCAGGGTACCGGCACCTCGAGATCGGTCCCGCTGCGGCCACTGCAGTTGGCGCCGGAACCCGCCTCGCCATGCTCCGACCGGTAGCGGCGATTGACGCGGAAATCGGCCAGCGTGTTGATGCCCTCGCGGGCGACCAGATAGATGCTCCCGCCATCGCCGCCGTCGCCGCCGTCCGGCCCGCCGCGCGGAATGTTCTTCTCGCGACGGAAGCTCACGCAGCCTGGCCCGCCATTGCCGGCCTGCACGCGAACCGTGGCTTCATCGACGAATTTCATCGCTTCACGCCGGGGCAGAAACGACGAACCCCGCCGTGGCGGGGTTCGTCAGGGCTGATCGCCGCTGCGTCAGGCCTGCGGCACGATGCTCACGAACAGGCGGTTCTTCGGACCCTTGCGGTCAAAGCGCACGGTGCCGTCCGCCCGGGCAAACAGCGTGTGGTCGCGGCCCATGCCGACATTGACGCCAGCGTGATAGCGCGTACCGCGCTGACGCAGGATGATGTTCCCCGCAATGACCGCCTCTCCGCCGAAGCACTTCACGCCGAGTCGCTTCGCCTGGGAATCGCGCCCGTTACGGGTACTGCCGCCTGCTTTCTTGTGTGCCATGACAATTACTCCTTGCCGGCCGGCGGGCCACCGGTGATGCCGGTGATCTCCACCCGCGTGAACGACTGCCGGTGGCTGCCGATCCGCTTGTAGGTCGTGCGGCGCTTGAACTTGATGACGCTCACCTTGTCGGTGCGGCCCTGCGCGACCACACGGGCCGTCACCTTGCCGCCGGCAACTTTCGGTGCGCCGACCTTGAGATCGCGGCCCTCACCGATCATCAGTACGTCGGTGAACTCGACTTCGTCGCCTTCGGCGGCTGCCAGCTTTTCGACATCGAGCTGTTCGCCCTTGCTGGCGCGGTACTGCTTGCCACCCGTTACGAATACGGCGTACATCGTGAAACTCTCCGCAGGGCCGGCCGGACGATGGCCGGAAAAGAGCGGGCATTCTAATGAGTCGTGCCTGCCGGTTCAACAACTTGGCAGCCCGGCCCGACCCCCGGCGTCCCCGCCCCACCGGACTCCCATCCGGGCAGGGGCACGGCGCCTGGCCCGACGAGGGAAGACCAGGCCCGCCGGCGGCGGCGGCGGCCCGGATCCGGTCAGGATAAATACCTGTTTTACTCCCGCGCACATCGCGGGCATTATTGGCGCGCGCATGAAGCTCGTCCAACCCGAACATCCCGCTTTCGACCTCGAAACGGTTCGCGATCTGGTGGGCGAGGACTGGGCTGCCGTCAATCGCGAGATACAGGCGCAGCTCGCCAGCGACGTCGCGCTCGTCAACAGCATCGCGCACTACATCATCGGCAGCGGCGGCAAGCGCCTGCGCCCGCTGCTCGTGCTGCTCGCCGCACGAGCCTGCGGCTACACGGGCCAGCAGCACGTGCTGGCCGCCGCGATCATCGAGTTCATCCACACCGCCACGTTGCTGCACGACGATGTCGTGGACGAGTCTGACCTGCGTCGCGGCCAGGAAACCGCCAACAGCGTCTTCGGCAACCAGGCGAGCGTGCTCGTCGGCGACTTCCTCTATTCGCGGGCCTTCCAGATGATGGTCGAAGTCGGCCAGATGCGGATCATGGATGTGATGGCAGATGCCACCAACACCATCGCCGAGGGCGAGGTGCTGCAGCTCATGAACTGCAATGACCCGGAAACCACGGAAGCGCGCTACCTCGAAGTCATCTACCGCAAGACCGCCAAGCTGTTCGAGGCGGGCATGCAGATCGGCGCCATCCTCGCCGACCAGACACGGGCGGTCGAAGACGCGCTGCTCGACTACGGCAAGCACGTCGGTCTCGCCTTCCAGCTCGTCGACGACGCGCTCGACTACCACGCCGACCGCGACGAACTCGGCAAGAACATCGGTGCCGACCTCGCCGAAGGCAAGCCCACGCTGCCGCTGATCTACGCCTTGCAGCGCGGCACTCCGAAAGAACAGGTGGTGATCCGCCGCGCCATCGAGCACGGCGGCCTCGATGAGATCGACACCATTCTTGCTGCCATCCAGACCACCGGCGCGCTCGCCTATACGCTCACCCGCGCGCGCGAATCCGCACGGCAGGCGGCAGCAGCGCTCGGCCGCGTCCCGGACTCGGTGCACAAGGAAGCGCTGCTGCAGCTGGCCGACTTCGCCGTGGAACGACGGTACTGACCGCTTCGCACGCCTGACCGCCGCCGACCGCGGCGTGTCACCACTGGACGCTGCCGCGACCTTCGCTCACAATGCCCGCCCGCGATGGGCCGGGGTCATCCGCGCGTATCGCCGACTGCCGACGGGGTGTAGCTCAGCTTGGTAGAGCGCTTGCTTCGGGAGCAAGAGGTCGCAGGTTCGAATCCTGTCACCCCGACCAGAAAAAA
Source organism: Nevskiales bacterium (assembly GCA_011526045.1). GTDB lineage: Bacteria > Pseudomonadota > Gammaproteobacteria > Steroidobacterales > QUBU01. The sequence continues at coordinate 55,711 of WYBE01000076.1, forward strand.
CAGATAGTTAGCATACCCGGCCCAACCTCTGCACCAGCCGCCCAGGCACACTTTGGCGGAATAAGCACCCGGCTGGAACATCACCGTCGCATCTCCCGTACGCTCGCGGCGACGCCGAAGTCAGTGCTCATGATCGTGCTCGTGGTCGTGTCCCTCGTGCCTGGCGGCAAACGCTTCCTGCCGCGCCTCGATGTCGGCCGGCGCGCACAGGCCCTTGTCGGCGAGGAGCCGCTCGAAGGCACTGCCCCAGCGCTCGTAGTAACTCCACTCGCCTGGCGAATGCCCGCCGCGATCCCAGGCAGCGATCTCATCGATCAGGAGCTGGCGAAACTCCTCCCACCTGAAGACACCCGCATCGTGGAGCGTCATGGTCATCCCGAACAACCGGCTCTCCCACGGGGCGGCGAAGACCAGTTCGCCGTTGGCGCGTGGCGGGGCCGCACGGCCTTCGGTATCCAGCAGATCCGCGGGATTGCCGGGCGTCATGGTGTCAGGCGAGCCGGGGCACGGCGACGCCAATCATGCTGTCGCGCGTGACCAGCGCCGCGAGTGCGTCCTCGCCGAGATGCTCCGTGCCCGCCGGGCGCATCGGCAGGACCATGTAGCGCACCTCCGAGCTGCTGTCCCACACGCGCACCCGCATGTCTTCGGGAAGCGAGAGGCCGATCTCGGCCAGCACCGCCCGCGGCTCGCGCACGACGCGCGCCCGATAGGCCGGCGACTTGTACCAGCTCGGCGGCAGGCCGAGAACCGACCACGGATAGCACGAGCAGAGTGAGCACACGACGACATTGTGCGTCTCAGGCGTGTTCTCCACGACCACGAGGTGCTCCAGCACGGTCACACCGAGTACGCCGCCAGCGCCGGCAGGGTCCTTGAGCAGTCTTGCCTTGAAAGCCGGGTCCAGCCAGGCACGCGCGACCAGGCGCGCGCCCTTCAGAGGCCCGATGTCCTGCTCGAAGTAGCGGATCACGGCATCGACCGCAGCCGGATCGAGCAGGCCTTTTTCCTGCAGCAGGGACTCCAGTGCCTCGACCCGCAGGGCGATCTCCGGCGTCCCGTGCTCGTGAATCTCGCTCATGGCAGCTCCTCCGGCGGTCCGGGTTCGAGGTAGCTCTCGAAAAGATCAAGCATCAGACACGTGCCCTGCTCGGCGACATCACCCCAGAGTTCTGCGCCGTCGAACTCGACGGAATACACGTACTGAGGATTCTCGCCGAGCCCGTGCGCATTCGTGTCAGGGAATACCATCGCAGGATGTATGCGGCGAATGACCCCGCGACGGGAGCGTGCGTACGCCGGCAGCCGCGTATGCCCGGCTGGCTGGTGATTACGCGTAAGGACGGCCTGGCCGAGGGCAAATGCAGGCGCATGATCCACCTCGCGCGTGAAGGACAGATTCGGCATCGGACCGCCGCGCCGTGCCGCCGGCGCTCGCGCGGGGGCGGCTTTATGGGCGGGGCCTGCGCCCCCCATCAGCCACGCATCGAGTTCGCCGGGAGCCAGAAAACCGTTCTCCTGCAACCCGAGCTCCAGCGCAGCCAGCCAGCGCCCGTAGTAGCCGTTGCGGAAGTAAGCGACAGGATCGAGTCGCTCGCCGCGGTGACGAGCCGCGTCGAGGTTCACGCCGCCCCTGCTCCCGCCGGATGAGAGCGCAATGGCGAACACACGCGCCTCCCAGCGCTCGTGGAACGTGGGGTCATCCGGGGTGTGCTCGATGCGGCCGAATCCGTGCCGGCCGCCGATGTCGTGTTCACCGTTCATGCCCGGCTCTCCCTGCTGGGCGCAGGCAACCGCTTCCATGCGAAACCCCTACCAAGGGAGCACCGTGCCGTCGTAGCTCAGAAACGCGCCCGAATTCTCGAGCGTCAGGCTGTCGATGTCCCGGATCAGGTCCCGCACGGCATCGGCTGGCGGGCGCAGCATGCTTTTCGGCGCGCCCTTCATGAAGTCCGTGTCCACCATGCCCGGGTTGAGAATCCCCACGGCCACGCCTTTCGGCCTGAGCTGGATGGCGAGATTTCGCATCTCCATATTCAGTGCAGCCTTGCTCGCACGCATGAAATAAAGACGCGCCGAAGAAACCTTGCCGATCGAGCCTTCACTGCTTGATATGGCCACGATGCGCTTCTCGCGACTCGCCAGGACGCTCGGCAGAAACGCCTCCGCGATCTTGAGTGGCGCGATCGTGTTGACACGCAATACCTCCTCGAAAGTCGCGTAGTCGAGCTTCCCGAACATCTGATTCTGCATTCCGCCACTTATCCCCGCATTGTTGATGAGCACATCGATGGGGCTTTTCGCATATTTGGCCGCGAGCGCATCCACACCCTGATGATCGGTGATATCGAGCTGCTCGACCACGATCCGCGGATTGGCCGCAGCCAACGCCTGGAGGTCCTTCGCTTCGGCCGGATTGCGCGCGGTGGCAATCACGCGAGCGCCCCGCGCCGCATATTGCCTGACGAGCTCCAGGCCAATGCCCTTGTTGGAGCCCGTCACGAGAACGGTCGGCACATGGGAGGCATCCGTGCGTTCGTCGCCGCCCTGCGCGCGCGCAGGCATACCGGAAGCACCGAGAACTGCGATTGCTGCCAGGGCCAGACCGGCCGTTCGTACGTTCATGAATTGCTCCTTGGTCCCAAACCTGCCGCGCGGCGCCTTTGTAGTCGCACACCAGAGTTACCGGAGCGTCTGATTATCTGGTTGAGCCCGCGCACCCGGCTCTCACCGCCCCGATGCTCAGTCAGTCAATTGATCCGGCACCTTGCGCCGACGCGGCCCGCCACATTCGTATGAGCGCCAGCGTCGATTCCACCAGCTCGCGTGTCAGATCCCCGGCCGGCATCTCGCGCGCAAAGCGCAGCGCCTGCCCCGCCCAGAGTGAGGTGAAGTCGCCCGAGCCCTGCGCCTCGGCCTTCAATCGCAGCGGCAGCATCGCACCCATGGCACCCGGAAAGGCCGGTGCGTCCGCGCTGATCGGCCCGATCTCACGGACGGCGCGATTGACGATGCCGCGCGCCGGCCGGCCGGTGAAGACATTCGTGATCGCTGTCTGGTCCTCGCGCGCCGTCTTGAGCGCAGTCCGATAGATCGGCGGAATGGTGGCTTCGGGAGTCAACAGATAGGCCGTGCCGATCTGGGCACCCGCCGCCCCCAGCATCAAGGCGGCCGCGATCCCGCGTGCGTCCCCGATACCGCCGGCGGCGATCACCGGCACGCGCACCGCATCGACGACCTGGGGCACCAGCGCCATCGTTCCCGGTTGCGAAGCCACTTCGTCGGTCAGGAACATGGCGCGATGCCCGCCTCCCTCCACGCCTTGCGCGATGATGGCATCGGCTCCGTGCCCGGCGAGCCAGCGTGCTTCCTCGACGGTGGTCGCGGACGCGATGACGCGCGCGCCGGCAGCCTTCACCCGCGCGACCATCGCTTCCGGCGGAAACCCGAAATGAAAGCTCACGACAGGCGGCTTGAGCTCTTCGATGAGTGCACACGACTCGTCCCCAAACGGCCCACGGCCGCTGCCGCGCCCGCCGGAGGGTGCTGGCGCATCAATGCCCAGCTCGCGGCGATAGGGCGCCAACCGCTCTACCCAGCGCGCCGCGCGCGCTTCATCCGGTTCGGGCGGCGCATAACAGAAGAAGTTCAGATTGAAGGGTCGGGTCGTGCGCCGGCGAATGGCCTGTACTTCCTGGCGCAGGTAGTCCGCGGGAAACAATCCGCACGGCAGCGATCCCAGGCCTCCCGCCTCGCTGACGGCAGCTGCAAGCGCCGACCCCTGCGCGCCGGCCATCGGCGCCTGAATGACCGGATGCTCCATGCCGAGCAAGTCGAGAAGCCGGCGGTCGGGCCACATTGAGGATGACTCCGTCTGTACCTGGGCGAACGGCCGAATTTCAATACGACGAATGTACTCCTGAATTTCCGCCGAGATCACCCGGGCTCCCACGCCTTACCGGTAGTTTCTTTCCTGTCCATGCCGCGGATAACCCGGCCGGAAGAATTTTCATGTCCCTCGCACGCCCGTTACAGGCCGTCCGGCTCCAACGCCTACTTCCGACACGCCTGTCGTGACCTCACCGCCAGCCGCCCGGGTGAGTCCGGATCAGCGGCGGCACGCCGCCCGCGGTTTGCGGTCAGGGGGTGGCCCGGTGTCCGGCGAGAGCACGTGTGGAGCCGG
>WYBE01000007.1 GCA_011526045.1 Nevskiales bacterium
CTGTCGTTGCCGGATGGTCGCGTGGGTGGCGGGCCGGCGAGGGCTGTCGACTTTCGCGGGACGTTCGCTGCGGTGGTGGGCCGCGGGGCCTGTCGACTTCTGCGGGACGCTCGCTGCGGGCTCCTGCCCTTCGCTCGCTCCGGTTGCGCGGCGCCCGGCATCCTGCCGGGCTGGCTTCACAGGCCCGCGGAAGCCGGCAGGCCCCGCGGCGTGTGATGGCATCGGGGGTGTCCGGGGTGTCCGGGGTGTCGGGTGGGGTCAGCGGAGCGGGTTGACGGCGGTGAGGGGGGCGCCGCGGCCGAGGCCGAGGGCTTCGCTGGCGTTGCCTTCGGCGCGGGCGATTTCGAGGACCCCGAAGGCGTTGATGAGTGCCAGCAGTTCGCCCGGCGGAACGTCGCCGTAGGTTCGGCGCAGCGTCAGGCGGTGGCCGCCGACGAGCACTTCGCAGCGCCGCCAGTTGTCGATGAGCGCGCCCTCGATGTTGCTGATGAGGTTGCCGAAGTGGTCGAGGGCGATGATGGTGCCGCGCACTTCGTGGGCGCCGGGCTCGGGGGGTTCCTGCAGCGAGGGCACGATGTCGCCGGCGGGTGGCCCGATGTCGTCGATCCGGATGCGCCCGGCGGCCAGGCCGGCGGCCAGTGGGGCGAAGACGTCGCGGCCATGGAAGGTGTGGCTCGGTCGCGGCCAGCCCTGGGTGGCCAGCCACTCGGCGGACAGGCGGTGACACCGCGGGCAGCGTTCGCCGATGACCGGCGCGAGGAGGCCGTTGTCCGGTGCCAGGAAGAGGTGGCCGTCGTGGTGCGCGGCGATGATGTCGCGCGTGGTGCCGACACCGGGGTCGACGACGGCGACATGGATGGTGCCGGCCGGGAAGTGGCGGTAGGCCCGCGCCAGCCAGAAGCCGGCTTCGACCGGCCAGTGCACCGGGATTTCGTGTGTCAGGTCGATGATGCGCGCTTCCGGCAGGTGACCGAGGATGACGCCTTTCATCACGCCGATGAACGGGCCTTCGTGGCCGAAGTCGGTGGTCAGGGTGATGAGGGGTGCCATGGCGGGGGCCTCGGGGGAGAAGGGCCCGATGATAGCCCCGGCGAAGGGCGGTTTGGGCTGCGGTTGCGGTATCCTTCCGCCACTTGCAGCGATCCGGCAGAGCACCGTCCATGAGTTCAGCACAGACCGTCGTCGTCACCGGCAGCACGCGCGGCATCGGCCGCGGCCTGGCCGTCGAGTTTCTCAAGCGTGGCCATCGCGTGGTCGTCACCGGCCGCAGCCAGGCGGCGGTCGGCGAGGCCGCCGCTGCGCTGTCGGCCCACGGCGAGGTGCTCGGCTATCCCTGCGACGTGCGCAGCTACGCCGCCAACGAGGCGCTGTGGCAGGCGGCGGTGGCGCGCTTCGGCCGCGTCGACATGTGGATCAGCAACGCCGGCGTGGCCGCCGACCGCCAACCCTTCGCCAGCATTCCCCCCGACCAGATCGCGACCACGGTCGAGACCAATCTCACCGGCACGATGTACGGCACGCGTGTCGCGCTGGCCGGCATGCTGGCCCAGGGCGGCGGCAAGATCTACACCTTCGAGGGCTTCGGCAGCAACGACATGATGTCGCCGGGCCTGACGACCTACGGCGCCACCAAGCGCGGCCTGCGCTACTTCACCGCTTCGGTGGCGCGCGAGTACCGCGACTCACCGGTGCTGATCGGTGCGCTGAGTCCGGGCATCGTCATCACCGACCTGCTCATCTATTCGTCGAAGGGCAGCGATGCCGCGGCGTGGGAGAAGGCCAAGAAGCTGATGAACATCCTCGGCGATCGTGTCGAGACGGTCACGCCGTGGCTGGTCGAGCAGGCGCTGGCCAATACGCGTCAGGGTGCGATCATCGAGTGGCTGACGCGCGGCAAAGCGGCGCGGCGGTTCCTCGGCGCGGCCTTCAGCAAGCGCGATCTTTTCGCCGGCGTCAGCGACGATGCGGTGAATGTGCGCTGACGGGCGCCCTTTGCCGGTTCCGTTTTTCGATGTCCGAACCTGAAGCGCCACCACCCGATTTCATCCGCCAGATCGTCGCCGACGACCTGGCGCAGGGCCGCCATGCCTGCATCGTCACGCGTTTTCCGCCCGAGCCCAACGGTTATCTGCACATCGGCCACGCCAAGTCGATCTGCCTCAACTTCGGCATCGCCGCCGAGACCGGCGGGCGCTGCCACCTGCGCCTCGACGACACCAACCCGACCAGGGAAGACCAGCACTACGTCGATGCGATCATCGACGTCGTGCGCTGGCTGGGGTTCGAGTGGCATGGCGAGCCGACCCATGCCTCGGACTATTTCCCGCGCATCCACGCTTGCGCGCTGGAACTGATCGGCGCCGGCAAGGCCTACGTCGACAGCCTCGATGCGACGCAGATCCGCGAGTACCGCGGCACGCTGACCGAGCCGGGCCGGGAGAGCCCGTACCGCGGGCGCAGCGTGGCCGAGAACCTCGACCTCTTCGCGCGCATGGGCGCCGGCGAGTTTGCCGACGGCGCGCACGTGTTGCGGGCGAAGATCGACATGGCCTCGCCGAACATCAACCTGCGCGACCCGGTGCTGTACCGCATCCGCCGTGCGTCCCACCAGCGCACCGGCGATCGCTGGTGCATCTATCCGATGTACGATTTCGCGCACACCATCTCGGATGCGCTGGAGGGCATTACCCATTCGCTGTGCACGCTGGAATTCGAGGATCACCGGCCGCTCTACGAGTGGCTGCTCGATCACCTGGAGTTGCCGTCGCGACCCCGCCAGATCGAGTTTTCGCGGCTCAATCTCGCCTTTACCCTGACCAGCAAGCGGCGTCTGGCCGAACTGATCGAGCGCGGTTTTGTCGCCGGCTGGGACGATCCGCGCATGCCGACCATCGCCGGCATGCGCCGGCGTGGTTATCCGCCTGCGGCGTTGCGTGATTTCTGCCGGCGCGTCGGCGTGACGAAGAAAGAGCACCTCATCGAGATGAGCCTGCTGGAGAACTGCGTGCGCGAGGACCTGAACCGCAACGCGCCGCGGGCCATGGCGGTGCTCCGGCCGCTGAAGGTGGTGCTGACCAACTGGCCGGAAGGGCACAGTGAGGCGCTGGTTGCGCCGAACCACCCCGACCAGCCGGCGCTCGGCGAGCGCACCCTGCACTTTGGTCGAGAGCTGTATATCGAGCGTGATGATTTCAGCGAGAATCCGCCGCCGAAGTTCTTCCGCCTGCGGCCGGGTGGCGAGGTGCGGTTGCGCCATGGCTGGATCATCCGCTGCGTCGACGTGGTGCATGATGCGGCCGGCGAGGTGGCGGAGTTGCGGTGTACCTGCGACATGGAGACGCGCAGCGGGATGCCGGGGGCGTCGCGCAAGGTGAAGGGGACGATCCACTGGGTGAGTGCGGCGGAGGCGGTGCCGGCCGAGGTGCGCTGCGATGAGCTGCTGTTAACGGTGCCGCGGCCGGATGTCGATCCGCCGGGCGGGGATTTCACGGCGTATGTGAACCGGTCGTCGCGGGTTGTGGAACGCGGTGCGTTGCTGGAGCCGTGCCTGGCCGGGGCAGCGCCGGGCGCGGTGTTCCAGTTTGAGCGGTTGGGGTATTTCGTGGCTGACCGCGAGGAGCATTCCGCGGCGAATCCGTGCTTCAACCGCGTGGTGACGTTGCGCGATTCGCGCTGATCAGGGGCTCCGGTTTCCGGGCGATGCGTCGTGGTGGGCCGCGAGGGCTGTCGTTGCCGGATGGTCGCGTGGGTGGCGGGCCGGCGAGGGCTGTCGACTTTCGCGGGACGTTCGCTGCGGTGGTGGGCCGCGGGGCCTGTCGACTTCTGCGGGACGCTCGCTGCGGGCTCCTGC